>NVUJ01000019.1 GCA_002733135.1 Cycloclasticus sp.
TACATTCCAGCTTAAACTATATGTCACCCAATGATTTTGAACGACAATTAGTTCAATAAAAACCCAGTCCATTTTTGTGGGGGAAGATTACGCGGAAAAAGCCCCGCACGCTTTACCCTAAACGTTAGGTGGTCGCCCTACTTACCGTGCTGTTTCCCTTTTTTTGAGAATATTTGGAGAAATAAAATGAAAAAATTAAACATGATCTTTATTTTATGGTTAGTGATGTTCTCATTCGCATCATTTGCTGACGAAGAAGCATTGTCATATATCTCTGATGTTGGTACACAGGCTAATTTAAAAGGTATGGAACGAGTAAAACAAAAGTTGGTTGCCCCACCTTTTCTGCCAAAACATCAACAAAAATATTCTGGCAAACCTAGAATTATTGAAATGGAAATGGTGATTGAAGAAAAAGAAATAGAAATTGAACCAGGTGTTTTTGTTCAAGCCATGACTTTTAACGGCACTAATCCAGGCCCAATGATGGTCGTTCATGAAGGTGATTACGTTGAATTAACGCTTAAAAACCCTCAATCCAATCTATTGTTGCATAATATTGATTTCCATGCCTCAACAGGTGCATTAGGCGGTGGTGCTTTAACCAAAGTAGCGCCAGGGGAACAAGTGACATTGCGCTTCAAAGCCGACAAGCCTGGCACATATGTTTATCACTGTGCACCCGGTGGGCTTATGATTCCTTATCATGTTGTTTCAGGTATGTATGGTGCCATAATGATATTGCCAAAAGATGGACTAAAAGATAACAAAGGTAAAAATGTTACTTATGATAGGGCTTATTATATCGGTGAGCAGGGCTGGTATATTCCACGAAATGAAAAGGGTGTATACAAACGGTATCCAAATGCAATAGCGCCTTACGGTGACACCTTAAAAGTTATGCGCGGGTTGGTTCCAACACATGTAACCTACAACGGCAAAAAAGGTGCTTTAACGGGTAAAAATGCAATGAAAGCTAAAGTTGGTGAAACGGTTTTATTTGTTCATTCACAAGCCAATGAAGATTCTCGCATTCATCTAATAGGTGGGCATGGTGATTTAGTTTGGCCGGGAGGTTCATTTAGAAATACGCCAACAGTTGATAGAGAAACTTGGCATGTCAATGGGGGTGAGGCAGTAGCTGCAATTTACACTTTTAAACAACCGGGTCTTTATGCTTATCTTAATCATGATTTAATTAAAGCATTAATGCTTGGCGGTGTGGCTCATGTACATGTCGAAGGCCAGTGGAATAATGACTTAATGGAGCAAGTCAGTAAACCAGAGCCTATTAAACACTAACAAAACCAATGGTCAGATACTGTTCGCACTTTAGAGCGTTAAAATAAGGGGTAGGCACTAATAATCTGACCCACAGAACTGTAACGTCTACGACTCACTTGCTGTGTCTCTACCCCTTTATCCAATCTTCATTGAATAGTGTAAATCATTGCACTGATCGACACGGTTTCTAAGATACAAGACTCGATTGATTTTTCGAACTCTACTTATTCACTGCTATCAATAGACGTATTTTCGTCGATTTGACCTTCCTCAGTCTCTTTACCCATTTTCTTTAGGCGTTTTTCTTCCTTTTTTTTCTTTTTTGCAATTTCTTTCTGCCGTTTTTCAAATGAGTAATTAGTTTTTGCCATTAGGGGTCTCTTACATTAATTTAAATGTGGGTAATAGTAGAACTTAACCTATAACGTATCAAGTAGGGGTAGCATTTTCGGCGCCACCCCTACTAGATTTGTTGTGTATTGCAGACTAAACGGCAACCACTTTGTTTGCACAAGGGCCTTTTTGACCTTGGCCAATTTCAAATTCAACAGACTGGCCGTCATTCAAAGACGCATATCCACCGTCCGTTTGAATTTCTGAATGATGAACAAATAAATCTTTACCGCCATCTTCAGGTGTAATGAAACCGAAACCTTTGTCGGCATTGAACCACTTAACTGTACCTTTACTCATTTTTGTTTACTCATGTTGTTGGTGAAATTTAAAAAATATATCCGAATTCACCGGTCCGAATATAAAGTGATAGGTTTTGATAAAGACATATATTACTACATCTATAATCATTTTATAATTCCATACAGGGCTAGAAATAACCAGCCTTGAATAATTTGTTACGTCATCGTAACCAATTCTTCCGCATTTGTCGGATGAATAGCCACCGTATCATCAAAGTCCTTCTTAGTCGCCCCCATTTTAATTGCAACGGCAAATCCTTGTAGTATTTCATCCGAATCTTGCCCAAACAGGTGGCAGCCGACTACTTTCTCTTCTTTACCGGCGGTTACCAACTTCATAGTGGTGGGTTGCTTTGTGTCCGAGAAGGCTTGGGTCATTGGGTTAAAGGTGGATGTGTATGTTTTTACTTCACCTGGATATTTTTCGTTGGCTTGTTGCTCTGTGATGCCAATGGTACCAATGGCGGGATGGGAGAAGATAACGCTGGGTACTAAGTTGTAATCAAGTTTTCTATCGCTTTGGCCGTTAAACAAACGATCGCTTAAACGGCGTGCGGCGGCGATGGCGACAGGTGTTAGGGCAATTCTGCCGGTTACGTCACCAACGGCGAAAATATTATTTTGCGCGGTTTTTTGCCATTCGTCTGTTTCTATAAAGCCACGGCTATTGGTTTTTAGGCCTGCGTTTTCAAGCCCTAATGATTCTGTGTTTGCGTGGCGGCCTATGGCCCACAATATTTCATCAAACTCGCCATCTAATGTGCCGTTTTTGGTGTGTATCGTTAGTTTGCCATTGGCGTTCTTTTCGATTGAAGTGGGGGAGGTGTTGGTTTCTAACGTAATACCTTGGTGCGCCATTGCTTTGGCTAGTTCTGTACCTAACATGCTATCAAACTGCCTTAGAGCCTGATCGCCACGGACAATAAGGCTGGTTTGTGTACCGAGTGATTGGAATACGCCTGCAAGTTCAACGGCTATAAAGCCCGCGCCAATAACAGCGACTTTTTTGGGTTGTTGTTCTAGTTCAAAAAAGCCATCGGATGTGATGCCGTATTCTGCGCCCGGAATATCTGGAATACTGGGTTTGCCGCCGGTGGCTATTAGCAAGCGTTCAGAGGTGTATTGCTTATCGCCTACTCGAATGGTGTGTTCGTCTATAAAGGTGGCGGTGCCTTCAATGTTATCAACGCCATTATTATCAAGCCCGTTAGCGTATAAGCCATTTAAGCGTTTTATATAGGCGTCACGCTTTTGTTTAAGTTTGCTCCAGTTAAAACCGTTTAATGAAACATCAAATCCGTAGTTTTTTGCAGCACGAATTGTATCCGCCGTATTGGCTACATACCACATGACTTTTTTAGGAACGCAACCGACATTAACGCAAGTGCCACCCAAGTGCGCTTGTTCAATAACGGCACATTTAGCGCCGTAAGAGGCTGCTCTATTAGCGCCAGCGATACCACCGCTGCCACCGCCAATTGAAATTAAATCGTATTCATATTTCATATTTATCAATTAGTTATAGCTTATTATTAAAGTAAAATATTCTCTAAAACTTTCTGATAAGTGGCAGATAATTTGTCTAAATCATCCACGCTGACGCATTCATTTATTTTATGAATAGTCTCGTTAATCAGGCCTAACTCAATCACTTGTACACCGTAGGGTGCAATAAAACGTCCGTCAGATGTGCCGCCACCCGTTGAGAGTTCGGGCTTGTTTCCGGTAACGTCTAGCAATGCTTTTTCAACCGCGTTCGTTAACTCACCGCGTTCTGTAATATAAGGGTTGCCTGAGAGTCTCCAGGTGATTTCATAGCTATTGGAGTTTTGATCAATAATGTGTGTTGTGCGGCTTTTGATAATTTCTGGCGTTAGTTCGCTAGAAAACCGAAGGTTAAAGACGAGTTTTAAATCGCCGGGTACGACGTTTTCAACTCCCGTACCTGAGTTAATATTAGATATTTGAAAGCTGGTTGGTGGGAAATATTCATTGCCTTCATCCCATTGTTCAGCCGTTAAGCCAGACAAAATAGGCGCTAGCGCGTGAATTGGGTTTTCAACCAATTCTGGATACGCTACGTGCCCCTGTTTGCCGATAAGCGTTAAATAGCCGTTGATAGAACCACGGCGACCCACGCGTACCATATCGCCAAAAGTTTTGTGGCTAGACGGTTCGCCAACGATGCAGTAATCAATCTTTTCACCGCGTTGGTGTAGCGCTTCTATTGTTTTTACGGTGCCATCGGTGGCGGGGCCTTCTTCATCACTGGTTATAAGGAAAGCGATAGAGCCACTGTGGTTGTTATGTTCGTTAATGAAACCGTCACAAGCGGTCATCATCGCCGCTAGGCTACCTTTCATATCCGCTGCGCCACGGCCATAAATTAAGCCGTCTTTAATGGTCGGTTCAAACGGCGGTGTATCCCATTCTTCAAGTGGCCCTGTAGGAACCACGTCGGTATGTCCAGCAAATGCAAACAGGGGTGATGTGATGCCACGACGCGCCCATAGGTTCTTGGTGTCGCCAAAGTTCATCCACTCGATAACAAAGCCGCGTTGTTGCAGGTAGTCTTTCATTAAATCCATACAACCCGCATCGTCTGGCGTGAGTGATGCCTTTTTAAGCAGTGCTTGGGTGAGTGCTAGTGTTTCGCTCATGATGAAAAGCGTTGTCGATAAGATAATTCTGAAAAGCCCAATTCAAGCACACTTCCGGTATTGAGAATAGGGCGTTTAATAATGGCAGGGTTATCTAGCATGGTTTGTATAGCTAGCGTTTTGTCCATGGCATTTTTGGTTTCATCAGGCAGTTTTCTCCATGTGGTGCCGCGTTTGTTCAGCATGGCTTCCCAACCTAAAGATGCTTCAAGCGACGAGATCAGTTCGTCGCTTAAGCCGTCTTTGCGGTAATCGTGAAACGTGAACTCAACACCCTTAGCATCCAGCCATTTTCTGGCTTTCTTAATGGTGTCGCAGTTTTTAATACCATACATAACAATGGGCATATTAATCCCTAAGTAAGTCGTTTAAGCCTGTTTTGCTGCGGGTTTTTTCATCTACAGTTTTGATGATGATAGCCGCGTATAAGCTATGTGAGCCGTCTTTAGATGGCAAGTTGCCAGGCACAACAACAGAGTACGGAGGAACACGGCCGTACATAGTTTCGCCCGTCATACGGTTGTAAATTTTTGTGCTTTGGCCGATGTAAACGCCCATTGAGATAACAGAGCCTTCGCCAATAATCACGCCTTCAACCACTTCTGAACGTGCGCCGATAAAGCAATTGTCTTCAATAATAGTGGGGCCAGCTTGTAATGGCTCTAGTACACCACCAATGCCTACGCCGCCGGATAAATGTACGTTTTTGCCAATTTGTGCGCAGGAACCAACTGTTACCCAACCGTCGATCATGCTGCCGCTGTCTACATACGCGCCAATGTTAACGAATGATGGCATCAATACCACGTTGGGTGCGATGTATGAACCAGCGCGCACAACACAACCAGGTACAGCGCGCATGCCGCCTTTTTTGAAGTCTTCTTCTGTGTAATTAGCGAATTTGGTGTCTACTTTATCGTAGTAACGGTTTTCATCGCCACCGCCTTCCATAAGGCGGTTATCGTTAATTTTGAAGGACAATAAAACGGCCTTTTTCAGCCATTGGTTTACCACCCATTCACCGTCTTTCTTCTCGGCCACACGGCCTTCACCACTGTCTAAAAGTGCCAATGCTTGTTCAACAGCACTGCGAATTTCAGCAGATACGGTTGTTGAGTTGAAGTCTGCGCGATTATCGAACGCGTCGTTAATAATGTTTTCTAGGTTTGACATGGTTTTCCTGTGTTAATTAATTTTAAATTAGAGTGATTGAATAAAGTGTTTGATTCGGTTGGCGGCGTCTACACATTTTTCAACGGGTGCGACGAGTGCCATGCGTACGTGGTTTTTGCCGGGGTTACCTTGTTCGGTGTCGCGTGAAAGATATTGACCTGGCAATACGGTAATGTTTTGTTGTTCGAATAGCTTTTGTGCGAAAAGATCATCGGCCATTGGCGTTTTAGCCCACAAGTAAAAACCAGCGTCTGGGCGCTTTAACGGCATGCTATCGCCAACTATATCGATAACGGTATCAAATTTTTGCTGGTACAACGCCCGGTTGAGTTCAACGTGGTTTTCATCTGACCACGCGGCGATACTGGCGTGTTGTGTTGGGACGGGCATGGTGCAGCCGTGGTACGTACGGTAACGGAAATACTCGTTAATGATGCTTGGGTCTCCAGCGACAAAACCAGAGCGTAGGCCGGGTGCATTGGAGCGTTTTGATAAACTATGAAACACCACGCAGCGCGCAAAGTTTTTATTACCCATAGCGGCGCTGGCTTGTAATAGGCCGGTTGGTTTTACGCCATTTTCAGGGTAAATTTCTGAATAGCATTCGTCAGCAGCAATCACAAAATTGTAACGGTGCGCGAGTTGTATTAGGTGTCGTAATTGCGAATTGCTGTGTACCACGCCGCTAGGGTTACCGGGGTTACAGATATAAAGCAATTGGCAGCGTTTCCAGACGGACTCATCTACCTCGTCATAATTAGGTAAGTAATTATTACTTTCGTCGCAATTAATAAAATGCGGTTTGGCACCGGCCAATAATGCAGCGCCTTCATAGATTTGGTAAAACGGGTTCGGCATGGCGACTATGCCTTGCTGGGTTTTGTCGATAACACACTGAGCAAACGAGAATAATGCTTCACGCGTGCCACTAACCGGCAATATGTGCTCGTGTGGGTTGATGTCAGTCGTTTTAATATTAAAACGGCCACATATCCAACTGGCGATGGTTTCTCTTAATGCGTCCAGTCCACGGGTGGTTGGGTATTGGCCTAAACCGTGCAGGTGTTCTAACAACGCTTCCGTAATAATATGTGGAGTGGGGTGTTTGGGTTCGCCAACGGACAGCGCAATATGGCTCAAGTGAGCAGATGGTGTGACGCAACTCTTCAACTGAGCTAATTTCTCAAAAGGATAGGGCTGTAAAAGAGATAAATCTGGGTTCATTGCGTCAAAGAAATTTTAAAGTTGACGTAGTATAAATTATTCGTAGGCAGGTTAGAATTAAAAGCGGATAGGATTGCTATTAAACAGAGGCTTATGTCATCACAATTACTGCAAATTTTCGCTAAAGCACCCGTGGTAGGGCAGGTAAAAACACGCTTGGCGGTTGATGTGGGGTCAGAAAAAGCCTGTGCAATATATAAGCAACTGTTAACCAACACGCTAAACAATGCCGTATCCAAACATTGGCCTACCGAAATATGGTGTTCGCCGGATGTTCAGCACCCGTATTTACAATCACTAGGCAAACAGCATCATACACAACTTAAAACGCAATCAAGCGGTGATTTAGGCGAACGTATGCTACTAGCCTTGCAAGCTGGGCTTACTAGGGCGGAAAAGGTTGTGTTGATTGGTTCTGACTGCCCTGTTATATCGGTAGATTACATTCAAGCGGCATTTGATGCGTTAGACACAAGCGATGTTGTGTTTGGCCCCGTAGAGGATGGAGGCTATGTTTTAGTTGCTTGTAAGCACGCAGGTGAACAGATGTTTACTAACGTTGAATGGAGTTGTGCAGAGACGCTAAAACAGAACATAACAGCAATAAAAAAAGTTGGTTTAAAACAAGATCAGCTATCCACCTTATGGGATATAGATACTGTTAATGACTGGCAACGTTGGGTGCAGTAAAGAGGGCGTGTTAGCTATATCGAATTGGAATAGGCGTGTGAATGATATTACTGTATGATTTTTTATGGCACCACATTTCTGCCATTTCAAAAGAAATGTATCTAAAACATAAGGAATTAACATGGATCGTAGAAGCTTTATTCGTTTATCAGCAGCGGGTACGGCAGCAGGCATTATCGCGCCAACATCCGTTTTAGCGACCAGTTCTAGCATGGCAGGTGGGCTTTATTACACAAAAGATGCGCCAGGTCGTTGGAGTAAAAAAGTAGGTAGCCACTTGCCGCTTATATCAACATCAAAGAATGGCTCTAGTACGGCTATTGAAGTTGTTACGCCTCATGGCATGACGGGGTATGAGCACTATATCGTTAAGCATATGATACTGAACGAGAAATTTGAGTTTGTAGCTGAAACGATGTTTGATCCTACAAAGGATAAATCGCCTATTTCACAGTATGACTTGGGTAGTTACAGTGGCCGAATTCATGTGTTGAGCGTTTGTAATAAGCACGATACTTGGCTGAATATCGCTGACGTTTAAAAAACACGCACGCCAGAGGCTGAACAAGTCGGTCTCTGGTTTTATACTGGCTACTTTGTTGTTAACGTTGCTTCTAAGAATCTAACCCATCAATAATCGGACAGCCTTCATCGGCGCAATCGCATAAGTTGAGTAATAAGCTCAATTCTTTGCGTAACGTATCCAATTCGACGGCTTTGTCTTCAATCGTTTTCAGTTTTTGACGGGTAAGCTCGCGAACTTCAAGGCGGCTATTTTGAGGCGCCTCACGGAACAACAGCAGTTGTTTGATTTCATCGAGTGTAAAGTTCATAGCTTTTGCCCGCAGAATAAAACGCAGACTAGACACATCCTTTTGTGTGTAAAAACGTATACCACCGGGGGTACGTGCCACGTTATTCAATAGACCGATTTTTTCGTAGTATCTGAGCGTGTCACCACTGGTACCTAATTCGGCGTTTAATTCACTTATTCGGTAGGTTTTATTGTTATCCATAGAGTTACACTTCAGTCTTTACGTTTTTGATGGCTTTTAAGAGCGCGTTAGGCGTCGGAACGCCGGTAAAAACCAATTGCCCATTAATCGCAATGCTAGGGCTRGATAAAACGCYTAGTTCTACGGCGTAATCCAACTCTTTAAGAATATTTACTTCRCGCCAAGYAATRTTGTTTAGMTCGTTMGYCACCTTTTTTAAGTCCGTTATTGTGTCCRCGCARTTAGAACAGTTAGGGCTGGTGAAMAGTTCGATAATAACGGTCATTAATAATGAAACCTAAGRCTGAATAAAATRCTGTTGTYRTGTTGCTTRTTAAKGTCTTTAACRAGCCCCGCTTCTAATACCCATTGCTGAGTAATWCGYTGTAAWCCCAGTGTTACTTGATGGGTRATTCCAAGGGTTTCTTTCCAGCGGCCGTTCAGCTCAATCACGCTATCCCATTCTGCGCTGGGTGAACCCCATTCGGGATATATGCTTGGGCTTAGGCGATATTGCCATGAAAGATCATAACGCCCGGTATCAAGCCGGTCGCCGGTACCTACTTGATATAAGGCGTCTACATCCCATTCGTGTCGGCCAATATATTTTGTATAAACGGCGCCGGCTTGCCAGGCGGTATTTTTATCGTTATCTGTTGGTATGATGGCGCCCGCTAACAAGCCTAGAG
>NVUJ01000001.1 GCA_002733135.1 Cycloclasticus sp.
GATATTGCAACGAACTCAGGTAGCATCGTTTCAAACGCTACTGATATTGCAACGAACTCAGGTAACATCGTATCTAACGCAACGGATATCTCAACGAACTCATCAATAATTGAGACAATCGTTAATGATCAAACAAATGGTCAGGTTGAAGTGTTAACAGCAATTATCGGTACAGGCGGTTTGACCGTAGAAGGTTCAACAGCATTAGAGGCCGGTGTAACGGTAACGGGTGGTGATTCATCATTTACTAGCGCAGATGGAAGTACAAGCTTATCTATTACTGATGCTGGCGTTGCAGCTGGCGTAGTAGGGGCTACATCGAGCAGTGCTCTCACATTAGATGAAGCGACAGCATCATTAGAGGTAACAAACTCTTTAGGTAATACACATGGTCTTGTTGTGGGTACGTCGTCAACGACATTAAGCGGTGGTACAACGTCATCTCAAATTAACTTGGATGACAATGGAGCACAGTTTACTTCAACAGACCTAAATGCAACGTTTGATATGGGCGGACATAGAGTCACCAATGTTGCTGATGGAATAGATCCTGGTGATGCTATTAACAAAGGGCAATTGGATGCAGCTGTTAATGGCTTGCAAAAACAGATTGATGATAATACCAGTGGTATTGCAACTGTAGCTGCTATGGCAAACATTCCAGCGCCTTTACCAGGGCATAATTACTCTATGGGTGTTGGTTATGGTAACTTCCAAGGTGAGCAAGCTATTGCTTTTGGTGCAACGGCAATGGTCGGCGAAAGGATAAACGTAAAACTATCAGCTGGTGTTAGTGGTAGCGATGTTACTATTGGCGCTGGCGCTGGCATGAGCTGGAAATAGTAATGTAAGTTAAGCTAACGCGGAATGTGTTAGTAAATAAAAAAGGGCGTATTTAAAATACGCCCTTTTTTATTACATTTAATTTTTGAGCGGAATAAGGTTTAAATAAACATATAGATTTGGCGCTGTAAAACAGCGCAAACTATGTGCGCTCCAGCAACATAATCTATTAAGAACTTAAGGCTTTATCTATTAGTTGTTTATACTTTTCTTGAACAGTAGGATTATGAATAGATATGGTTTTTAAAAATTGTTTATTTAATTGTTCATGTTCTTTGAAATTGCTCTTATGTTCCGTTAAGGCACTACGTAAAGCCTCTTTTCCTAACCGAGCATCGAAATCAGGATAGAAGAAACCAACTGATTTCATTGCAACAGAATTGTGCACCATCGGAATATTGTAGTAAAGTGCTTCGAAGGATAGGTAATTTAATTCATTTCTCCAGTGGTGGCTTAAGAGGACGTCGTAATGGGTGAATGCGTCGTGAAAAGGGGCGCGAGGGGTAAAATACACTTTATCAGGAGTAAGTTTTGCATTAGTTGAGTGAAAGTTACTTGCTATATTATTCAAGAAGTATGGATGTTTATGAATTCTCATTCCATTGACGATATATGCTTTGTTAAAAATATCTGGAGACTCTCTATGCAAAGCTTCTATTATAGTTATTGGTATTAGTGCATTTTTAACGACACTCATGTTCGGCTCCATAACATAAATATTTGGCGTCCTTCTGAACTTCATGGAGCTTTTGTGCTTTAAAGGTAAAAATGATGGTTCCCAAATACAGGGGCAAATATTGACCTCTGCTTCAGTTAGTACTTCCATATAAGTGAGTTGATGCGCGTGTTGGGGGATAATCCAAACATGATTAGTAATATCGGATATATGTCTTCTGCCAGTGTCTTTGCCGTCACCATAGAACAAAATCTCCATGTCCATAATCAATTGGTTTCCACAGTGTACTGTAACCATCTTTGCACCAAGTTTGGCTAGCGAATTTCGCTGCTTGATTCCTAATATTTGACCAATTTCAAAGGCGATATCTAATTGAATATTCTTTTCAACCAGCTCGTCAACGGTAAAAATTTTATAGTTTTGTTTGCTTCTGAAGGATACTTTTTTTTGCTGCCTTTTAGTGTTGACCAGAAGAATAACTTTATGGCCTAGTAATTCAAACAGGTCGCATAAAAAAATTATATTTTGTGAGATACCATTTGAAAAAAGGTTTGCATCGGAAATATCATCACGAATAGAGAGTGCAAAGGTCAGTTGTTTTTTAGTCATAATTTTCAAAAATAAAGAAATGTTTGAATAGTATTAGAAGATATCTACGGGGTTAAGGTTGTTAAAAATTAATAGTGCGCGATTCTTCCATTGATAATCCCAGTTATTAGCGGGACTTTTGTAATCAAAAATATGGATATAACTTTCTTCGTTATTAATAAGAAAATGCATGTGTTTAATAAAAGCATCTTTGGGGTTAGAAGTATCTAGATATCTATAGCGTACAACTTTAATCGGTTTTGAGAAATCTTTTGTAAATTCAAGTTTCTTGGTCGTTATCTTTTTGTTAATTATGTTAATCAGCTTCATAGTGGCCGTTTGAGCATCAATGTTATTTTGTATGCGAATATTCTCAATCGTACGGACTGAAATGCCTGTAGCGTATTGAGCAGTTTGTGTTAAGGGTACAGGGGACGTTATATAAATTTTATTGTTTTTATATTCTCGCCAAAAAGTTGGTTTTAGAAAGGCAATGCCTTTATACACAGTCCACTCATATTCAGCGGGCGGAGTTGGCAAATCGCCAACAACTTTAATAAGTTTAATATCATTAATTGATAATTGTGGTGCTAAATAAGGACCTTCTGGTGCTTTATTATAATTACAGGCGGTTACTATAAAAGCTAAAAAAACCAAAACAAGTATAGGTGTGAACTTGATATGAGAACGAATTGATATGCTTAACATGAAATCTAAACTTAAGTTTTTATAAATTAGTTATAGTTAAAATAGGCACACAATTTCTTATCTAAATATGCATTTACGATACTTAAATCTTGGTCAGAAAAATCAGGGTATTCTTTGCCTTGTGTTTTGTGATCACGGCCTTCGTGGAGGCCACCACCATTAACGTAGCCACCAATGGGTTGGAAGGTTGACTTAGGTTGCAGGTATAAACACAGCTCTTTATATACAGCATGTTGATCTGCAGAGAAATCTTCTTTTTTGATAAAAATGGCGTAAGGGACTTCATTGGCCATTCTTATATAGTTAGTGTATTTTTCATTCCACATATGAATGATACTTTCATAATCTTCAAAAGAATAAGTTAATAATTCCGTGAAGCTAAGGTTATTTATTTCTGGTTGTTGAGGATTCCACGTTTGTTTTCCCATGGCGCGTAGCCAAGCGTGAGGTTCCCGCACCGAAAAAATAAATAAAGTATTTAAATACCTCTTCTTTTTCCATTCCGATCTTAAAGGTGCACGGCGGTGTTTCCAGCCTAAGAAATCAAATCCACGACATGAAACGTCAAAGTTTACGTTAATAAATTGAGTTAGCGCATTAGTAGCAGTATGCCTTTCTCCAAAGATTTTAATTTGATCAATTTGAGGTTTCATTGGATTGCTTTAGTGACGAGATTTATCAATTATGAGTGATTAAAATTATACATGAATGGACGTTTAATTGAGTTAGAAAGAAAATGATATGAACCGACCTCATCAATGCAAATACCGAATAAATTATAAAAAGTGTGGTGTGGCTATGATGTTAAAATAATTACTGTTGAATTTATATTAAGGTCATATTCGCGCGTGTTTAAACAATTCCTGTTAAATCCATTGTTTCGTCATGAAAGTTTTAATTGTTAAAACGTCATCCTTGGGTGACGTTATACATACCTTACCTGCAATAACAGATGCGGCCCAGGCTATGCCTGGAATTTCTTTTGATTGGTTGGTCGAAAAGACGTTCCAAGATGTCCCTTTATTACACCCTAGCATTAAACAAGTAATCCCGGTTTCTATTAGAAAATGGCGTAAAAACCCCTGGAAGTATCGTGTAGAAATCCGAAACAGCTTCAAGCAGATTAGGAGCAAACAGTATGACCTTGTTATTGATGCACAAGGCCTGATTAAAAGTGCTGTATTAACGCGTTTAGCAAAAGGGGAACGGTACGGTCTTTCAAGGTCGTCTTGTCGCGAACCTCTAGCCTCGCTGGCGTACCAACATAAAATTGATATACCTAAGGGCCAACACGCTATTGCTCGAGTGAGGCAGTTGTTTGCAGAAAGTCTTGGTTACGAGTTATTGAGTGAATCGCTTTCTTATGGGCTAGATAAGAAAAACTTTCCGCTGCCTGAACAATTAAAGCAGCCATATTTAATGTTTTTGCATGGCACAACGTGGGCGAGTAAACATTGGCCAAACGAGTACTGGAAAGAGTTAATTAGTTTGGCGGCTAAACAAGGGTTTAACGTTTACCTTCCTTGGGGTAATGAGCTTGAAAAATATCGTGCGAGTGAGTTGTCTAAAGCTGAAGATAAGGCTTATGTACTACCAAAATCATCCATCAAAGAATTAGCTCATATGTTGATGCATGCGGATGGCGCCGTTGGTGTTGATAGCGGCTTAGCTCATTTGGCGGCAGCTTGTGGAACGGCCGCGATAACGTTATATGGGTCTACAAGCGCTGAGTTAACAGGAACCATGGGAGATAATAATCAAACCCTACAGGCGGATTTTAGGTGTTCGCCGTGTTTAAGCAAAGAGTGCACCTATACTGGTGAGTCAAGTATAAAGCCTGCTTGTTATCAGCAATTATCTCCTGAACTGATTTGGCAATCATTAAACACATTAATGGTGGAGTGAAGTTGTCTTTTATTCAACAGTGGCGAATGAAAGGTTGGCATGAAGTCGGCGTCGATGACTATTCGGCCGCTTACGATAAATTTGGTGGTAGCGTGTTGTCGAACCCAGATGTATTGAATGCCATTGCAGTGGTTGTCGATTTACCTATTCAATATTTCGCCTATAAAAATATAGATGGTGTGCAAGCGGTAATCCCTGTGTGGAAAAATTGGGTGGCTGGTAGCAAGCTGGGTTTAAATAAAATGTCACGTAAGGGAATGGTTGATTTTGGTAATGCCGAATTAATTTTGCCTATTTCTGAAAAAGCTAATTTAGCCTTACCCGTTCGGGCAAATAATTTATCCTTGAAAAATCGCTCGAATATTACTAATTTACAAGATAGCCAAATGGATATTTGTTTAGCGAAAAAACCTCACGAATTTTCCAAGAAGGTTAGGTATAACCGTAAAAGAGAGTTAAGGCTTTTGGAAGAAGCGGGTGCGACGGTTCAATCGGTTGATTCAATGTCGAATGAAGAAATTTCAATAATGTATAGCAAATTATTTGAATTACGTTGGGGGTTTAAAGCGACTGGTTTTGAATATTTAACAGATTTACTGGATTATGTGCGCCCATTATTGTTTGGGGCTGTTATCAAGTTGGATGGCAAGGCAATTGCGTTCCAGCTTATTTATAAATCGGAATGCTACTCACATATCTCGATGGAATATATCAATGGTGGAGTGGACCCAGCATACAAAGAATTAGGCGCAGGTAGTGTGCTGACTTATTTAAATACGCAACGGGCTTGGAAGTTAAGTGAACAGTTAGGTAAATCATTGCGTTATTCGTTTGGGAAAGCGGATAATGAGTACAAAGATAGGTGGTGCAACCGAAGTGCGGTTTACTCAGTATGAGCAAAA
Source organism: Cycloclasticus sp. (assembly GCA_002733135.1). GTDB lineage: Bacteria > Pseudomonadota > Gammaproteobacteria > Methylococcales > Cycloclasticaceae > Cycloclasticus. The sequence goes on from NVUJ01000001.1 coordinate 5,623, forward strand.
AAATAAGTGCAGATTATAAACGACAAAAACAACGGGCCGCTATTCGATTAGCGATTGCCGGATTAATGTCGTTGCTGCTGCTCATTAACGGACAGTTTGTGTTGTTATCAGCGCTTTTGAGTGCATTATTTATTGTTAATGAGTTATTTTTGGCAGACCATATTTTCTATGACCCGGGCGGTGATTACCGCTATCGGTTTGATGCTGCTTTTGCTGTAAGACCTGAGTGGTCAGCTGATGGCTCTAGCTTTAATCCCTCTTGGGAAAAGGGGAAATACGACACGGCTTTGCTGGCTGTTAATGTGCAACATAGTTGGTTAGGTAAGTTTTTAGACCCACACATTAAGATAAAATCATCAGGCATCGAACGCACACAATATCTTGAAAGGTCAGCTAGTGGTTTACGTTATATAAATATAAGTGAAGTTATTGAGTCAGGCGATCCGATTTCGATAGAACCTATACATTGCCAAATTCAAGCGGGTTCAGCTGAGGTATTGCTATTTAGTAATCCCTTATTAAACAATAAAAAGCTGTTGGTTATTGCCCCACATGCGGATGACGCAGAGATTGCGGCATTCGGCTTATACAGCTCTAATGATAGCTCTATAGTCACCATTACAGCTGGTGAAGTTGGTGCAAATAAATACGAATCGAGATACACCGACGCAAAGCAAGCCTCACTATTAAAGGGTCGTTTGCGAGCATGGGATAGCATAGCCATTCCTCAGTGGGCAGGCTTAAAAAGTGATAGCGTTATTCAATTGGGCTATTTTTGCTTGCGTCTCAAAGCAATGCACGATTCCCCAAAAGAAGTTTTCGTTTCAAAAACTTCCGGGGTGACTGATACGCGCGTATTTAGAGAGTTTAATGAGCAAACTTTGGCAAGCGATCAGCACGGTACAGCTAGTTGGAATACCTTGGTGATTGATTTGGTGGAGTGTATTGAACGTGTAAAGCCTGATGTTATTGTTATGCCGCATCAGCAGCTTGACCCGCATCAAGATCATTACTATAGCACTGAGGCAGTCAAGCAAGCGTTATCTCAAACAGCGCATAAAGCAACGGATGTCTACTTTTACGCAAACCATTTAGTTAGCAGTGATATGTTCCCCTTTGGACCTGTTCATACGCTGGCATCGATATACCCTAATACGGAAAACTACCTTGATATAGGGTCAGTTGTATCCGTGCCTATGAGTTTAGTTAAGCAAAAAGACAAGGCTGCCGCATTAGCAATGATGCATGACCTACAAACGCCACTTAGGTTAAAAAAGAAAATTCGTTTCAAGTTGCAAGAATGGTTCATAGCTCGGTCAAGATGCCTCTATGGCGAAGATGAGTATTTTAGAAAGGCTATTCGATCTAATGAGTTATTTTTTCAGGAAAGTGTGTCAACTTTCTTAGCGAATGGTGAAAAGCCAGTAAAAACACATGACTAAGGACTCGGCAATCAATCTTTCCAAGTATAAGGTAACAGATGATTTTCCGGCATCATTAGAAATGGTGTTGAAAGGCATTGGTGAAGAGCGACTTGTTTGTACGCAGCTACTGCGCTTATTACCTGGGAAACGGCTGGTTTGTACGGCTGAGTATTTAGGGGAAAAGGTTATAGCGAAAATATTTTTCGGCCCAAGTTATGTGCGCCGCTGGAAGCGTGAAATACAAGGAGTTGAGCAAATAATTAAATCGCAGGTGTTAACACCAGAGATTATCGCTATGATTCATGAGGAAGAGCAAGATTTTGCACTGGTGTTGTTTAAGTATATCGAACAATCAAAAACCTTAGACGAATGTTGGCAAGAGGCTACGAGTAATGATGGGAAAGTAGCGGTTTTAAAGCAGGCATTATCAATAATAGCGAAGCTACACGATGCGGCTGTTTATCAAAAAGACATTCACTTGGATAATTTCTTAAAGACCAGCGACAAAGTTTACTTGATTGATGGTGACCAAGTAGCCCAAGAAAAAAATGCTAGGGCGTTAAGTACAAAATTTACGATTGATAATTTAGCGATGTTTTTTACTCAAATTTATGCTTGGCAGGTTATCTGGATAGAAGAGTTACTAGAGTATTACTTAAGCTTAAGGGAGTCGCCACATTCAGATGTGACACTCAAAGCAATAAAGAAAAAGCTAAAAAAACACCGAGAATGGCGCGAAAAAAAATACATTGAAAAAAAAGTATTTAGGTCATGCACCGAATTTGATGTTATAAAAAATTGGAAAACTTTTTGTGTGTTTTCGCGAGAATTGAAAGACGAAAATGTAAAAGGGTTTATAAATGCACCCGATGGTTTTATAAAACGTGGAGAGATATTAAAAAGCGGCCGTACTGCAACAGTGGCAAAAATACAGTTAGCAGGTAAAACTTACGTCGTTAAACGATACAATAAAAAAAATAATGTTCATCGTTTGTTTCGTTCACTAAAGGAAAGCCGCGCAGCATTAAGCTGGCGTAATGGGCATTTATTACAGTTCAATGGAATTCCAACAGCTTTGCCAATATTACTATTAGAGCAACGGTATGGGAGGCTACGTTGGGGGTCTTATGTAATAACAGAGTACATAGAAGGTATGCATTTGTTTAGCTACTTAAGAAGTGGTTTTGACTTAGATGAAATGAAGATGATGGAGCTGAATGTTAAAGAAATTGTTGAAAGGTTACACCAAAGTGAGTTTATTCATGGAGACCTCAAGCCGCAGAATATATGGATAACAGAAAAGCAACCAATATTAATTGATTTAGATGGTATGAAAAAAGTAACGAATAAATATGAACAACAAGTTCGCATCCAAGAAGATTGGGTTCGGTTACAAAAGGGGGTAGTTAGAAAGGGTATCGTATCTTCAATATTAAATGATGTTGTCAAAAAATAAGTGGGTAGTGTTTTCGTGAAAATTTTACTTCTTATCTCAAAATAAAGTAGATGATACATAGCATTTTAAAAAAAATTAAGAGATGGAAAAAGCGCTCCAAAATTGGGCGTGAAAATCCAGAGCTATGGTTAGTTAAGAAAGAAAAAGTAAGGTTAGGGTATATACAGATACCCAAAGTAGCTACTCGTTCCATACAGCTTTGTATGGCACAGTATTATACAAAATTAAATAATGAACCTACCCCTGAAACTTGGAGGAAAGAGGACATTCGATATATTGAAAATAAAACGGCTCGTCATCTAAGTCAAAAAGAAATTTCGAATATTGCTGGTTGTTGTTTTATTTTTGCTTTTGTCAGAAACCCTTACGATAGGTTATATTCGGCATATAAAAATAAAGTTATTCAGCCATTGAAGGTAAATGGCAAAAATATTTTTGAACACCATGGAATTGAGCTTGGCATTAGTTTTAAGCAGTTTGTAGATATTGTTATATCAATCCCAGATAACGAGATAGATAGGCACTTGAGGTCTCAGAGTTGGTTTCTTACCTTTGAAGGGAAAGTCATTCCGCAATATATAGGTTACCTAGAAACATTTGATAAAGATTGGGCAAAGTTGAAAAAACAGTTTGCTTTAGGAGATATTCTCCATAGAAATAGTACTGAAAATTTAGATTTGGAGGCATTTCGTTCTCAGTATGACAAGGAGTCTGAGGGAAAAGTTTTTAATCGCTATAAGGATGACTTTGAATTGTTTGGTTATGAGCGTATACAGATCTGAAGCTATGAAGAGATCTAAGTTTTATAAACATACATGATAAAGGCCTTCGCTCTTCTCCTCTAGTGGCCCTAGTAATATAAAAATTAAGTTCAAATATTCCAAAATGAAAAGCCTAACTTTTATCCGATATAATAGAAAAGTTAATCATAATAATATTCTTAAGACGCTTGAAAATGATATTTATTTTTTAATGTTATCCGAGTTCGTACGCAAGGGTATTTTAAGAAATATTTTTTTTATTTATTTCTCGGAAGTTAATTATTCTAAAAGACACAATGGGATAGATATTCTTTTTTTAAAAAAAGCAGTTGATATTGCTCCTGAAGCTCTAAATACCCATTATTTATGGGTGAGAGGAGATAAAAAAGAATATTTACCACTAATTCGTATGGGTAAGTGGAATAAGCGGTTTTTTTATGGAGCTAGTTCTTATTATATCCCTTATAAAACTTGGGGCTATGATGCAGTTTTGTTGGATGAGAATGAGCATATTTCAATTGTTCAAAAAGAGCAAGAAAACACATTAGGGCTAAGGCTATTAAAGCCAGCAAATGAACAAGTGTTTATGAAATTGGATAAGGTAGAGAAAATATATGATATCTGTATTTTTTCAACACTACATAAAAATCCCGGAGCCTTTTTAAAAATATATGAGGCTTTCCCTGAGCTTAATTATGTTGTTATTGGACGTGATAATGTTCCAGAAATAGAACATATTAAAGATAATAGTAATTTGAAATTAACGGGATTTATTTCACACGAAAAGGCAAATAAATATCTTAATCAGTCGAAAATAGGAATCATTTTGTCTTTAAGAGATGGAGCTCCTCGGGTTATTGTTGAATCAATGTCAGCAGGCCTACCGCAAATTGTTAATAAGCGTTTGTCGAGTGGTAAATCATACATAAACTCCTCAACTGGTTTGTTTTCTGGGGATGATGAAATATTAGATAAAGTTGAATTCTTGTTAATGAATTATAAAAAAATGTCGCCTGAGGCATATTACAAGGAGCACTTTAGTTTAGAAAAAGCCACGAATAAACTATCAGAAAACTTAGATAAAATTGATGCTTTACCGCCCAAAAATAAATTATACAAACTAAAATTAAAATTATTCAATAATACAGTTATCAGTAAATTAAGAGGGCATGTCCTTAAGCGGTATTGAGGCTTAAAGGTTTTCAATAATACCGTGTAAAAGTTAGGTTTTTATATATTAGGTAAGGGGAGGCTGAAAAGATGGTTTATCTAGCCAATATTCACTATCGAGCGCGTAATATTCATTTAGCCTTTCAATTTCGTGATGGTAATAACTATGTAAAAATTGCCATTCTTTTTCTGAAATATTTGCTATGTAGCGCGAAAGAGGAGCGATGTCTTCTTTAATGTTTTCACAGGGGGATTTGCTAACATTTAGGAAGTTGCAAACGCCCTTAAGTGATTTTTTTGCTGCGTATCTTAAATCTTCAGTTTTCAAAATGTGAATTTGTTGCTTAGGAAAGAAAAATTGTAGCCGCATTATCTGTTCCGTATACTAAGCCTCGGGCTAAATAACGATTTTCAAAAGAAAACCTTTTTGAGCGAGTGGGGAAAGTGTTATTAGGTGTGTTTTCTTCACACTGAATGGCTTCTAAGAAGGGTCGGGTTTCTCTCCTTCTCTTTGTTTGCATATTCCAGTGCGAAAATGCTCGTTCAATTGGATTACGCAGGATAAGAATTATTTTTAATTTTGGGTTGTAATTAAACATACGCTCCGCCGCTTGTGGATAGTACATATAAGCAGGGGTGACATCACCAATTAATTTGTGTGATGCCTTTGGTTTGAAGTGCATGTGATATTTATGATCAGAACTTATCATTTGGTTAAAAAGACGGTCGTCTTCAAAATAATGAAGCTCATTCCTTTTCTTTTTGGTCATGCATAATTCTGGATGCATCGCAAGAAACCGGTTTAGGGCTGAAGATCCTGATTTCTGTGCACCTGCAACGACGAAATTGACTTTCCGATTGAGCCCGATTATCTCGCGTATAAGTGAAACTTGGATTCTAAAAAAATCTTTTCTATGTAGACGCATTCAGTAGTTCTTGTTTCGATGATGACAGACTTGTGTATTGTAAACTAACTTTTATAAGGTACGGAGTGGATTCGAGGTGTACAAATGAAGGTATCAAAGAGATAAAGGTTGGGAGGTTGATCTTTTAGTAAAAGATAGAGGGAGAGAGTTAAACCATCGATGACCAAAACGTGGTACCCGGTAACTTTCATTGTTCTGTACTGTTAATTCATTAAGGTTATTTACGATACACATGATTCCAGCTTCAATTTGATCTGTCGCTAATCGTCCACCAATACACGCGTGTTTTCCATACCCAAATGTAAGGTGATTATTTTTCTCTCTCGTAATGTCGAGTCGATCGGGGAAAGCAAAATATTGTGAGTCCCTGTTTGCAGATGCTAAGACCAGAATAATTGCTTCACCTTGTTTAATCAGTTTATCTTGTATGAGCAAATCTTCTTTTGCTATTTTTGCAATTAATTGAGCAGGGGGGTCATAACGTAGGCATTCATCAGCTGCTAGTCTGGACTTTTCAGGGTGTTTTTGTAATAAAATTAATTGTTCGGGGTGTTCTATTAAAGCAACAATTGAATTTGCTATGGCGCTGTCAATGTTTTCAACGCCGTCCGCAAATAGTAACATGCATGTGTCGACTATTTGAATATCCGTTAAATACGTTTCATTATAACGGGTACCAATAAGTTTACTAATTAAGTCATTCTCAGGCCTGTTTTTTCTTAGGTTTAAAAGGTTGCTGAAGTAATGGCGGAACAGGGCAAGCCCTTCTTCCATCTTAAGAAGAATCTCGTTAGATGGTATTGGAACAAAAAGATAAAAAAATAGTTCGCTCCACTTTTCTAGTAACCCCCAGTCTTCGGTGGGCACGCCAATGTTTTCGGCAATAACCTGTGTGGATAATGGTTTTCCAAAGTCCTGTATGAGGTCTATATGGCCTTTTGAATAGTGCTTTTCCAGCAAATTCTTTGCCAGAAGGTTGATATCTGGTGGGGTTTCTTTCAAGTGAGAAAAGTAGGCTTTACTAATTAATCGGCGTTGCTCTTTATGAATCGGCTGATCCATAAAAGGGATTATATTATTTGCAATTTCAGCTGAGATGTATTTATTAATGTTCCTCTTCCCAATTACCGCGTAACGGGAAGGTTGGTTGCTTAGCCGCGAGTCGCCAAGAGCATTCAAAATATCGGTGTATTGTGTCAGAACCCAATAACCCATTGGGCTTTTATACACAGGGTCATGTTCCCTCATGATTTTATAGGTGGGATAAGGGTCTACGATAAAAGTAGGATCAGAAAAGTTATAATTCATGGGCTAAGGGACGGATACACATGAAAGTGTTTTAGCGTTACGTATTGTATTTTTTAATAACTTTGGCTATTTCAATGTCATTAAGCCGTAAATGCTCAGTTAAAATACCTCTATCGTTTTGATCTAATTTCAAGCCAGCTGCAATTTTTGCAAGAATATCTACATTGTAAAAGCGGGTGGCGGCTGACAACATAAAGACTTCATCAATTAGATTGGCGGTTGTACTAGGTGAACATATATCCGCAACATTATCGGAGCCAAGTCGAAGGTGTACACCTGCCGCTAACATCTCCAGTACTCTGGGAAAGCAATTATAGGTTGGTGTTTGGAGGCCTCTTAATTGTCGCATTCCAATGGCTGCTGATGGGCAGCAAACGACACCAATATTACAGTCAACAAGGCCGTTTAAAAGTTTTTGAAATCTTGCTTCATCATAGGTGGATGGAGAAATTAAATGGATGGCCCAAATCATGGGTTCACCATTTTCGGCAGACATTGGCCCAAATTCTTTGACGGCTTCAATTAAACGCTCTGTACCGCTTTCATTGGGTTCATTTCTTTGGTCAACGTGTACGTGGATGACTTTTTTATGTTGTTTGCTCAGCTGTAACATTCGATGGCAATTTTCCATAAAGCCAATATTATTAGGGTATTCATCAATGTCGTCAGCTTCTGGTAGGGCACCGATAAAGTCAGCTACTTTGGCGCTTTCTTCTAATAGAGCCCAGCTTTCGTGGTCTGTTTTTGCGTAACCTAAGGGGGAGTATGTGCCAAGCCTAAGGTCGATTTCGTGACTTCTAGCCTCTTTGATTGCAAGCATTGTATTAAAAGCTGACATGCCGACATTATCGTTCGTGACATCCACTACCGTATCTGCTCTATAGGTGTTACAAGCAACCATAACATCTAAGTAGGCGTTTACTCGTTTTTGCATGTCCTCCTTCTCAAATGCGGGTCCAGTATGTAAAGCGGCTAACAGAGCATGCTTTTTATGTAAAGAAATGTATGATGTTTCGAGTACATGAATGTTAGCACACTGCCAATATTTATCCTCTAGGGTTCCTGCCCTATCAAGGTGCATATGGGCATTAAAAATTCCACCAAGTTCTCGGATGCGCTTTTCAAGTTGAATATAAAAGGGATTTACCATTTTTTTTCCTAGATAGTGTTTATTTTTATTGTTAGCTTAAATTAAAAATCAAGCGTAAGTATTTAACGGGGAAATACAGCCAAGATACCTTAACATTTATTCTTTTTGCTGTGGATGCTTTGTCTTTAAACCAGATGTCATTATCTACAATATCGATTTCGAGTATGTACTTGCCGGGTCTATTTGGAATTGATAAATTTAATGATTCAGTCGTTTGTTGCCCTGAAGTCAGTTTTTTCTGTAGGGGTTCACCAGGATCTATAAATAGAATATTGCGGCCTCTTTTATTGAGCCAACTATACCCGAGCGTTAGTAAGTGAGATGCTGATATATCCCAAGACTGAGTACTTGTATTTTTAACATGTAGCTTAAGCGTCATGCTTTCACCAGGTGAGGCATAAATTGTGTCTTGGGTTGTTATAGAAGCGAGATATGCATCATCAATAAGGTAGTTAAGCTTATTATTTGAGTTATTTGAGTTAGGGTGTTTTTGGTTCTCAAGTTGTGCAAGCTCAATCTGTGTTTCTAATGCTTTGGCGAGAACTTGGATGTTGGGCTCTTTAAAAAAATTACCGTGACCACCTGTGATTGTCGTGACTGTGAAACCACCGGAGTAAAACTTTTGCCAACTTATTTCAGGTTGGTTGAAATAATGGAGTGGATTACGACCACTGTCTTCGCCATAAAAGAAAGCAACACGACCACGATATAAAAAAGGAACGAATTGTTCCTGCAGACATAACAGTGTTATTTCATGGCCCTGTTCTGTAAGTTGTTTAGCAATCTGAAATGAAATTTGTGCAGATTGACAATTTCCTCCAATGATAAAAGGGCTAATTGCTTGTATTTCAAGAATCTCTTTTACATAGTAAGCAGCTAATAAATTAATGTTTTCTTGGGATTTTTCCATCACTAAGTGACCGGAACGCATTGCGTATACAGGTTGCTCTTTACCAAGGTATTTAGCGAGTTGATCATACTCATGGTTACCTTGGAAACACCAAAAGATTGCTTGCTTGGTTCCCTCGGTATTTTGTCCGGAAATAATAGAAGAAGATGATGCTCGTTTCCCTTTCCAGTTAGAAGTATGCGCAAATAGTTTGCGGTATATATCTGTCGATAAACCACAAAGCTGGGATAGCTCTTTAGTATTACTTCCAATGTTAGTAGCTGATGTATTAGCTTCAAGGCATTCAATGAATTTTTTGAAATTGCTGATTTCAAGAAGGGCGGATGTGGGAAGCCTTTCTCCAAGTTGGTTTTCGATTTTAACAACCAGTTGAGCTGCTAGGAGTGAATGCCCGCCTAATTCAAAGAAGTCGTCTAGTATGCTAATGTCATCATCTTGCCAAAGTACTTCTTTCCAAATTTGAGCAATTTTTTTTTCTAATATAGTTTTGGGAGCAACAAATTCTCGAGAAGATTTATCACGAGTAGAGTGAGGTAGGGGAAGGGCAGTGTTATCGGTTGTACCGTCTGCTAGAAGTGGGATATAAGCGATAGGGGTAATTGAATAAGGAACCCTATAATTTGGTAATTGCTCATCTAAATATGAACGAATTTCATTAGTATTAGGTATGTCGTACTGGTTGGGAACTATGTAAGCGGCAAGATTTTGGTTGCCAGTGCTAGTCTGTGTTTGGACAACAACGGCCCCATCAATTTTCGAGTGCTTGTGTAAAAGCTTTTCAATGGCTGATATTGGAGTACTGAGCTCTTTCAGATCCGCTAAAGAAATACTGGTGTCACTACAAAAGATTGTTAATGTTTCTACGAAGTTGTCAATCAGTTTGGTTATAGTCTCTTTGTTAAAACTGGTGGCGCTGTATTCGACAGTTCCAATTAAACTGCCGTTATTTAGCTCCATGTACATTGCTAAATTAAAGTCGGCAGTATCTTTTCGAATATTTATTTCCTCAACCTCTAGGCCATTAAGTATTAACTGGTGGTCACTGGTATTTCTAAAAGAAAATAACCCTTTAGTGAAAGAGGTTCTTGCAAGATGTTGGAACTTCATTAGTTCTTGAAATGGAAATTCTTGGTTCTCGAGGGAAGATAAAAAGGTTTTTTTAACTCGTGCTATAACGTTACAGAGGGACGGGTTATTAGATAGGTTGTTTCTAATAACTAAGATATTATTGAAGTAGCCAATGGTGTTTTCAATATCTCGTCTATTTCTACATGCAGCAGGCAAACATATACTTAAATCTTCTTGCCCGGTATATCGATGTAGAAGGACGTTGTACGCAGCAAGGAGCGTAATGAATAAGGTAACACCTTCGGTACGTGATAGATTATTCAATAGATGGTAGGTAGTGTTCGATATAGTGAAAGTTTGGTTATTATTCGACTCTTTAGACCGAGCTGGTGTTTTTGTATCTGTAGGAATAATTAACTCTCTGGTTGTATTATTGAGTTGGCTTTTCCAATAATCTCGTTGCTTGTTTAGTTGTCCCTTTTCTGAGATGGCATTATGCCAAGCGGCGTAATCGGCGTACTGAATATCAACGGGAAGTAATAATTCGGTCGATTGGTTATTATAGATTGAGGCGATTTCATTAATGAACAGTTCATTTGACCAACCATCATAAATAATGTGATGAATGGTTATTGAGATAATGTGATCATCATCCGATATCTTGAAAATATCAAATACCCATAAAGGCCCTTCTGAGAGGTTAAAAATATAATTTGTTTGAGCACGCAGCTGATCTTTTATGTTGGTGCCTGAGTATTCTAAAGTTGGTAATTTGAGTTCGGTTTTTTTGAATTTAAGTGGGTAAGGGGCTGAGATTTCTATGTATGTTTCACCCTTTTCCTCATGAAAAGTTGTTCTTAAAACTTCATGTCGTGAAATAATTTCATTAATGGACCTTTCTAGGCGAGCATGGTCCAAAGTGCCTCTTAAGCGATAAGATGAATTTATATTGTATACATCACTGTTTGGTTGTAGCTTAATTAGTGACCATAATCTCTGTTGAGCGATAGATAGATTCAGTCTTTTGTCCCTGCTTATGGCAGGAATATTCTTAATTATTGGTATTTTTTCGTTGTTTGTCGGGGACTTTAGAAAAGCAATAATCTCTAATTTTCGTTCAGCCAGAGTATTTTTTAGCTCGGCATTTAGGGTGCCCCTAGGTGCGTTGATTTTTAATTTATCATCAACGAGCCAAAGTTTTATGTCTTTCTGAGCAAGGTCGATAAGAAGGTCTTGTATTAACATTAGATTTCAAGCTCTTCTCTATCTGTGTCGTTTATAACGGTGTCGTGGTACCCAAATTGATGGGCTAATTGCCATGTTTCGTCACACAGAAAATCATTTTGGTAAGCGGATTTCCACAAATCAGAGGAGTTTGTTGAAATACCGGAATGTAAATGGAACTTCATATCACCAATCATCCGAGATTGCTCGTACAAGCCATCAGTCATTTTAGAGCTCTGTTTGTCTTGCGGTGAGAGCATGCCACTATTGAATTCAATGTCTAAAAATTCGCAAAGCTTTATCATTTCTTGCTGAGGCGAATGCACTGTATCCTCATAACGTAAGTGATATTTCCGTTTATTTGGTATTTGGGCTAGAAAATGATTTATATTTCGATTAATGCTCAACCAAATAAGTTCGCCAAGTTCAGATGCTTGATATGGGTTTTGATGTTTTTCGTTTATTTCTTTTCCTGTTATATAGGGAAACCATAGTTGATCCAAATGGGCTTCTTCAAAAGATCGAATCATTCCATAAGGGTGTCGAGTTAAGTGAATAAAAATGGCGTTATCAAAAATATCATCAATGCATTGTAGTGTGCTTTGTACAAGGCTATAAGAAGGTGTTTTGTCAATTAACAGCTGGTGAGGTGTCCTGTGTTGTAATAATGCATAAAATTGTTGCGTAGATGTGCCTAGCTTCTCATGTTGCTGGACTAGCGATTTTGCATCATTAACGTTGCAATGATCTAATTGCATAATGGTTCTTATTAGCCCTTCAGTCCTAAACTCTTGTGAATTAACAAGTTTTTCCTTGCGTTCAGTCATATTAGCATATCCGGCTAGATGTAATTCTGGGGGAGAAAATAACAAGTTATTGCCTGCGAGCATGACTCTTAGAAGAGTAGAGCCGGAACGTGGCGGAGATAGGATGAATATTGTTTTTCCGATTTTTTTATCAGTTATCCTTCGTGTAGAGCTAGAGGTGTTGGCGATAGACTGCTTGAAATGTTGTATCGTTTCTTTGCTCAGTTTATGAGTTCGATGAAGGGTTTTTGGGTTGATAGCGTTACCCAAAATCGTATTTGTGAGTATAGGGTGTTCTTTAATGAGGTAGGCTTCAAACTCTACTAGGGATGGATTTTCAAATAGGGCAGTTACATAGATGATTTCATTCCATTTTTCTTGTATTTTGTTAATGAAAATAGCGGCTTTAAGCGAGTCGCCGCCCAAGTCAAAGAAATCATCATTCAATCCTATTTCCTTAATACGTAAAGCCTCTTCCCATAAAGAGGCAATAAATTTTGCAATAGGCGATAGAGGGGCTTCAGACGTTGAGTTATGTGTGTTTTCAGCTGGAAAGTAAAAGTGTTGTTCCATAAGCTGATGTAAGGTGTTTCTTTTTAATTTGCCTCCGATGGTTTTAGGGATTTTATCAATAAAATAGACAGATTTTGGAACCTTATAATAAGATAAATGCTGACTTAGGAAATTTGTTAAGTCTTTTTTATCAAGAGTTTTTTTATTTTTTAAGACGACCGCAATGGCTACCTCCTCCCCCAGAGCCTCGTGCGGAATTGGGAATGTCACAGCCTCCTCAATGGAAGGGTGTGTTAGAGCCAGTTTATCAACTTCTTGTGGGAGCAGTTTTTCTCCTCCACGGTTGATGATTTCTTTTATACGACCAGTTAGGAATAAATAATTATCGTCGTCTAAATACCCCATATCACCAGTTTTAAACCATTTCCTTAAAAAGTCTTTAGCAATAGGAGTCTCATTATATTCATACCCCAACATGACATTATTGCCGCGTACCAGAACTTCACCAATGACATTTTGTTTAGTTGTAACGTCGAGATTATCTAGTATTCGTACTTCTGTGCCATCAGCTTGACCTACTGAGCCAGACTTTCTTATGCCCGGTGGAAGTGGGTTACATGTAATTTGTCCAGCAGTTTCGGACATGCCATAAACCTCGATGACAGGTGTTTTAAAAATGCCCTCACATTGTTGTTTTAATTTTTCAGGCAATGCTGAAGAAACAGAGCGTACAAACCTTAAAGAATGCTCTTGCATAAAGGAAAGCTCGTCATTGTCTTGGGACGTTATCTCTTGAATCATCGTTGGAACCATTTGGCACCAACTGGGTGAATACAGTTCCATATTTTTTTTAAACTCAGGGAACGAGAAGTTAGCAGCACAAATTATTTGGCTACCCTGTAACAAGGGTGTGTACAAAAGGTCAACAAGCCCGCCGATATGAAACATAGGCATCAAATTTAGGCATATGTCTTCGCTATTTAAGCCTAATGAGGCCGATACATTAATTGCCGATGCGGCTAAGTTTGAATGTGTTAAGGGTACTTTTTTAGGTAAAGCGGTAGTTCCGGAGGTATGTAAAATGAGTGCAACATCGCTATCAGTTGCCCAATGTACTTGGCCGCTGTTAAGAGAGTGTAAGTCACCGGAATGAACAAACTTCTTGCTTATTAGATCACCCGATATATCGAGTTCCAGTACAGGAATATTTAGTGCAGTGGCTTCTTGTACAGCGGGTGATTTCATACCACTGTGGGTGATTAAAAGTCGTGTATTAAGATCTTTTAGGTAGTAGTTAAATTCTTCAGTTTTGTATTCGGGATTAAGCGGGGCGCATGTGGCATAGCTTGAAACTGCCATACTGAGAGCACCCATTTCTGGGCCATTGGGCAATACGATAACGATACGATCATTTTTTTTAATGCCGTTATCTTTGAGGGTATTAGCTACATAAACAAAATATTCGCTTAGTTTGGCGTATGTTAATGACTCATAACCTGATGCGAGGATAGCTAAACGGTTGGGATATGCTTTCGCTAGCTTGTTGATTTTTTGTATGAAAGAGTTTGTGGGCATAAGTTTGGAAAATTTGGTCGTATTAAATGTAAGTTACAATTTAAGAGGTAGATATTTTTGGTGGGAATTTCATCTTAATTTGTATAATAAAGGTCTTTATTAGCATTTTTTTAGTGTTGGGGAAAGCAGCTATTTATATATTGTCTCAGTGAGGTATCTTGTGTTAGTTGAGAAGCAAAGCCTTGAGCAGATTGGAACGTTAGCTTTCCAGTATAGATATGAATAATGGCTTCAGAAAGTGCATGATTGTCTTTCATAGGAACTAATGCGCCATACGTTCCATTGTGCAATAGTTCAGAGGAACCGCCTGGGCTATCAGTGCTAATTATTTGACACCCAGTGGCCATTGCTTCAACGAGCACATTAGGAGCGCCCTCCAGTAACGATGTAAGTACAAATAAGTCGGCTTTGGACATATAGCTTAGCGGGTTATTGACAAAACCATGAAGTAAGACATCATTCGATAGTTTTAGCCGGTTAATTTGGGACTGTAAGGCGAGGCGTTGTTCACCTTCACCCAAAATTAAAAGTTTGATGCTGGGTGCCTTTGATTTGGCAATTGCGAAGGCGTTTATCAGAGTTGAAAAATCTTTTTGTTTTGAGAGCCGCCCAACGCCTAATATGACGTACGTCTGTTCATCATTCAGCCAGTCAATATCTACAGGTTCGTTAATTCGTTCTTCAAAGTCAGATCCGATGACAGGGTTGTAGATAGTCTGGGAGATATCGGGTGGTAGCTTGATGAGTGCAAGTAAGTCTTTTTCAACCTGCTTTGCAACTGAAACAACTTTATCAGCGAGGGGGTAAAGGAGCTGAATATAAGGGAGAAGCGATTTCTCTCTATTTGGAACGGAGTCAATGAAGCTTGATAGCTGAATGCATTCTCGGATGATTATTTTTGTGTTAACTCCCGTACATTCTCGAGCCATAATGCTAGCTAAATTACACGTATGCAATGTGCTGATGACAAGTTCAGGTTGTCGTTTAGATAAGTATTCGCACGTGGAATCTAGAATACTGAGGAAGCGTGGTAATTTTATAAAGGGTTTAAATTTCAAAAAACCTTTCTTAAAACTAATAATTTTTAATAAGCCTCTGATTCGACTGGTTTTTTTCAGAATGACGATGTTAACATTATTAGGGAGGTTATTCAGCTGGCTTCCTTCTTCTCGTGCAAGTAAAAGCTCAACCGAATGGCCGATTTTTGCAGCATGAGTTGCTAGACGAAGCATCATTTTTTCAGCTCCACCGGCCCCAAGAGAAGATACAAAAAAGGTGATTTTCAACTCATCTCCATATGATTATCTAGTAGAGAGAGTTTCGTTAAGTTGTTAAATATAGGCCATCATCGTGCATCTCTACATGCATACGGTGAAAAAACTCATGCAAGGGAGCCGAGTTTTTTATTAGCCTATGTTGTTTTTCGGTCAAGAATTCTTTCCAGCGAAGGTCGATATGTGCTGAAATACCTTGTTTTTTTACCCACTCATATTGGTCTTTTTGTGTCCCATGATGATCAAAATTCCAGTATTCGATTTGTTCTTTTTCGAACTTAGCACCTATGAAGTTTGTTAGTTTAGCTAGGGCTTTGGATGTGTCGCTTGCAAGTTCTTGGTAAGTTGTAACGATTGTCTCAACGCCAGCACTTTCAATAAAATTACTGATACGTTGATTTTGTTCCAACCATCGATAAATGTACGCGTTAACAGGGTCGCCGAATAAAATAGGTAAACTTTGAGATGGAAAACGTTTTGCCGATTTGTAACGTACACGAAAGTGCTGAAGTGCATTTATGTCTCTAATGGCCCAACGCCTTGAAAGGGCTCTGGGATCGCGTAGCAGGTAAATAATTTTAATGTTGTATATTTTCTTAAGAAATAAAAACTGTTGAACCCAACCAACTTTTTTTGAATTATCGACTAAAATTCGCGTGCCTTCGGGTGCTCTATCAAATAATGTAGGGTAAATCTCTTCTTTTGGGAGACCGCCAAGACCACCAAATAGACTACAATTATCGGTATCGCCACATATGTAACATTCGTGGTTTTGTTTAATAACATTTTTTACTTCACCAACATGAATGGCTTTAGAATTGCTACCTAATAATTGTGATAAGTAGTGTGATCCAGAGTAATTACTGGACATAATGAAAACCAATGTTTTTTTCATGAGTTCTACAGTCTTTCGTGTAATTAAACCAGTTATTACAACGTAATGTTATGATATTTAACATACCATTGTACAAAATATCTTATGCCATCTTCTAACTTGGTAGATGGTTTGTAGTCGAAGTCTTTTATTAGGTCGGTGATATCTGCATAAGTATGCTCAACGTCTCCTGGCTGCATTGGTAACAGTTCTTTTTTAGCCTTTTTGCCAAGATTCTTTTCGAGGGCGTTGATGTAATCCAGTAATTTATATGGTTTGTTACTGCCTATGTTATAGAGCCTCCAAGGATCTATGCTGGTGCCAGGGTCAGCTTTTTTTCCATCCCAAACCGGGTTGCTTGTAGCTGGACGATCTAAGACATGAATAACCCCATCAATTATATCATCTATGTAGGTGAAGTCGCGTTTGTGATTGCCGTAGTTAAAAACCTTGATGGCTTTATCTGCCAAGATTGCTTTTGTGAATTTCTGTAGAGCCATATCTGGTCTGTCCCACGGTCCATAAACCGTGAAAAAGCGCAACCCTGTGGTTGGTATGGCAAAAAGATGACTGTACGTATGGGCCATTAATTCATTGGCCTTTTTTGTAGCGGCATATAAACTGACAGGGTGATCTACATTGTGGTGAATGGAGTAGGGTATGTTTTTGTTAGCACCATAAACAGAACTTGATGAAGCGTAAACTAAATGCTTTACATCGAATTGACGAGAGCATTCTAAAATATTTCCAAATCCGACAAGGTTACTGTCAATGTACGAGGATGGGTTGTCAATGGAGTACCTAACGCCAGCTTGTGCGGCAAGGTTTACAACGTACTCAGGTTTGTAGGTGTTAAAAATACCTACTAATGCGTCACGATCGGCTATATCTACTCGGAAATGCGTATAATTTGGATGATTGATGTGCCTGTTGAGCCTGTCTTCTTTTAAAGATGTCGAATAATAGTCATTATGGTTGTCGATACCGTAAATAGTATTGCCGCGTTCCAGAAGTTTTAAACATAATGCGGAACCAATAAAACCTGCCGAACCCGTGACTAAAACTTTCATATGCACTTCTCACCACGGCCAATGGCATAATAGGTCATCCCTAGTTTAGCTAGTTCGCTGGGGTTATATATATTGCGCCCATCGAAGATAACAGGCTGTATTAAGGATGATTTGATGAGCTCAAAATCAGGGGCTCTGTACTGTTGCCATTCGGTAACAACAATTAGAGCATCAGCATTTATTAAGGCATCATTTTGTGAATCACAAAGAGAGAGCCCTGTAATGTCGCCGTGTATTCGCATAAATTCACTCATAGCAACAGGGTCATGGGCATTGATTGATGCTCCTGCATTAATAAGGGACTCGATGATTTTTAAACTGGGAGCTTCACGTATGTCATCTGTATTCGGTTTGAATGATAACCCCCATAGAGCAAAAGTTTTGCCTTTTAATTTCCCGTTGAAGTGATGATTAGCTTTTTTAAATAGAATGGTTTTTTGTATGTCGTTTGTTTTTTCAACAGCATCAATGATATTTGCTTTATAACCATGCTTCTTGGCAAGCGTATTGAGGGCTCTAACATCTTTAGGGAAACATGAACCCCCGTACCCACACCCCGGATAGATAAAAGAGTAGCCAATGCGGTTATCGGCTCCGATTCCTTTGCGGACTTGTTCGATATCGGCATCCATAAATTCCGCTAAATTGGCGAGCTCATTCATAAAGCTAATTTTTGTAGCGAGCATCGCATTGGCGGCATATTTGGTTAGTTCAGCGGAGCGCACATCCATGTTTAAGATGCGGTCATGATTGCGATTAAAGGGCATGTACAAGTCGTACATTTTTTTAGCGATATCATCATTACTGGTACCAATGATGATTCTGTCGGGCTTCATAAAATCAGAGATAGCAGAGCCCTCTTTAAGGAACTCAGGGTTTGAAACGACTGCAAAATCAATTTTTTTCTGTAAGTTACGTAGCTTTAGGCTTACAGACACTTTTATTTCATCGGCTGTTCCCACTGGGACAGTCGATTTTGTTACAACTATTTTTGGACTTTGCATGTGTTCAGCGATTGTGTCGGCTACCGCAAGAACATGTTGTAGGTCAGCTGAGCCATCTTCGTTTGATGGAGTGCCTACTGCAATAAATAGAAGCTCTGCGTGCTCAATAGCTTTTTGATGATCTGTGGTGAAGTGAAGGCGGTCGCAAGCCATGTTCTTTTTAATAAGTTCGGCGAGACCTGGCTCATAAATAGGAATGATTCCTTCTTTTAATGATGATATCTTTTTTTCATCTGAATCCAAACAAATAACATCATTGCCAACTTCTGCGAAGCAGGTTCCTGTGACTAGGCCGACGTAGCCAGAGCCGATAATAGTTATTTTCATAAAGAATTACGATCTGAATAGGTAAGGTATGACATTTTGAACTGGGAACTTAAACATTAAGTTTTGGATGTTTGTGAAGTTGTGTCTGTAGAAGTTTGGCATAGTTGCCATGTTGACTTAAAAGAGAGTTGTGGTCCCCGGCTTCGATGATAGTACCTTTGTCTAGAACAATGATAAGGTCAGCTTTTTCAATGGTGGATAGTCTATGTGCAATAACCAAGGTTGTACGGTTTTTCATCACTACTTCCAGTGCGTCTTGTATTTTTTGCTCAGATTCAGTATCCAACGCTGAAGTGGCTTCATCAAGAATCAGGCAGGGAGCATTCTTTAATAAGGCCCGTGCAATCGCGATTCTTTGACGTTGGCCTCCAGATAGCTTGACGCCATTTTCACCGACCATGGTATCAAAACCATGAGAAAGCTGTTCGATAAACTCTAACGCATTAGCATCTTTGGCGGACTGTTTTATTTTCTCTAAGGAAGTATCTCTAAGTGCACCATAAGCAATGTTGTTGGCAATGGTGTCATTGAACAGAGTGACGCTCTGGGTTACCAACGAAATATGATGTCTTAGGTTTTTGAGTGTGTAATCATTGATATCAACCCCGTCTAGCAAGATAGAACCCTCTTGATGAACGTAAAATCTAGGGATTAGGTTAGCTAATGTGGTTTTACCGCTACCTGATTTGCCGACGAGGGCAACCATCATGCCGGGTTTTATATCAACATTAATGTTCTTTAGAACAGCATTCTCCGTACCGGAATAGGCGAAATTCAAGCTTTTTATTTCAATGTGCCCTTTTACGTTATCGACTGCGTAGTCTCCATTATCTGGTTCAGTTTTTGTATCAAGTACTTCAAAAATACTTTCTGCGCCTGCAAGGCCTTTTTGAATATTGGCATTCACCTCGCTTAATTGCCTTATTGGTTTAGGCATAAGACCAGCTGCTGTGATATAGGCCACGAATTCACCAGGTGAAGCATCGGTCATTAATAGCAATGCTAGATAGATCATCAGCGCAAGAGCAGATGAAACAATAAGTTGTAGTACGGGGGTGTTGATAGCACCTGTTTGCACCATTTTCATAGCTTGTTTAAAATTAGAAAAACTGGCTTCTTTGAAACGGCCTTTTTCATACTCCTCGCCACCAAAGCTACGTACGACACGGTAGTTGTTAATGAGTTCAGATGAGACGTGTGTGATATCGCCCATTGAAGTTTGTATGCGTTTGCTTATGGCTTTAAAGCGCTTGCCTGCGTAGTTAACAAGTAAGCCAATAATGGGTGCAATGGCAATGAAAATGAGTGATAAGGCCCAGTTCATATACATCAAGTAGGCAAGTAGACCAATAACAGTAAGGCCTTCGCGAACAACGACTTTAATGGCATCCGTAGCAGCAGAGGTGACTTGCTGTACGTTGTAGGTGACTCGTGAAAGCAGATGCCCGGAGTTTTGATCGTCGAAATAGCTGTTTGGTAACGTGCTGTATTTGTTGAAAATTTCACATCGCAAGTTATGTACAACGTTATTAGCAACTTTTGCAATGTAATAACTACCCAGAAAGGACCCAACGCCTCTAAAAAAAACGATACATATGGTGGCTAAAGGAACCCAATAAATTTCTGTTCTTTGTTCAGCTTGTAAGGAGTCGACCAAATATTCCATTAAAGCGGCGAGAGCAGGCTGAGTTGCCGCAAAAATCAAAAAACCGATAAGGCTAATGGCAAAAGGTTTCCAGTAGGGCAACACATATTCCATCAACCTTAAATAAATTTGAAGGCTGGTCTCTGTATTGTTTGAAGCGTTTTGTTTGGTTTGTTTGCTCACGGCTTATTCGTTGTGCTTAACAATTCAATATTTTAACGCATAGTTAGGGTATTCGCAGGCTGATTAGGGGTAAAATAATTTTATTATTAAATTTACCATATTCGATTAGCTTTTTATGCGTTTAGCTTTTGCACTTTACAAGTATTTTCCATTTGGTGGTTTAGCGCGTGATTTTATGCGTATTGCCAAGATATGCATCGGAAAAGGCCATTCGGTTGATGTCTATGTCATGGAATGGCAAGGTGATTTGGAGGCTGAATTTAAGGTCAGTATATTGCCTTCCAAAGGCTGTAGTAATCACGCCAAAGTAGCTGATTTTCATCGGCAATTCACTAAGAACCTTAAGCAAGAACAATACGATGTCGTTATTGGTTTTAATAAAATGCCGGGGCTCGATGTGTATTATGCGGCTGACCCTTGTTATTTAGATCGCTTTACTGAGACATCTTTCTTAAAGAAATTGAATCCACGCTACCGTTTTTATGCAGAGGTGGAAGAGTCAGTTTTTGGGGTAAGTAGTGGAACCGTTTGCTTGATGATTTCAGATGTGCAAACGGCATTATTTAAAAAACATTACCATACGCCAACCGCACGATTAGTTGCGTTACCTCCGGGTATTGATTTGAATCGCCGTAAACCACCGAATGCTAAACAGCGCAGAGAGGCATTTCGAGAAGAGCTTAAATTAACCGAGAACGAATTACTTGTGTTGATGGTGGGTACGGGTTTTAAAACAAAAGGTGTCGATAGGGCAATGGAGGCAATAGCGTCACTACCCGAAACGTTACAATCTAAAATTCATCTCATGGTTGTTGGTGTAGATGATATTTCCTCCTATGAACGGTTGGCGATTGAAAAAGGCATCGCAGAAAAGGTTCACTTCATGGGTGGTCGCCCTGACGTGCCTGATTTTTTATTAGCTGCGGACCTCCTTGTACACCCTGCAAGAAAAGAAAACACAGGCACTGTTATTCTGGAGGCAATGGTTGCTGGTTTGCCGATGTTGGTGACGGATGTATGTGGTTATGCGAAACATGTGAGCAAGTCTAAAGCCGGTGAAGTATTGCCATCGCCCTTTTCACAAGTATTGTTAAATAAAGCACTGGAGAAGATGCTAGTCAGTGATAAAGAAAGCTGGATAAATAATGCGCTCGAATACGCAGAAAATGAGGATTTATACAGCATGCCAGAGAAAGCAGTAGAAGCTATTGAAAAAGTTGCGGAGAGCCGACTCAATGTCAGTTGAAGTATCGCAGAAATTTAAGAAAGACTGGGGTGGAGCGCCTAGTTTTGATGAATTAATGGCGCTTGATGGAGAGATGTATCGGCAAGTTGCACGACGTAAAACGTTTAAATTTAATTTAAATGGCAATGAGTATTTTGCAAAAGTTCATAACGGAGTTGGTTGGTCTGAAATTATAAAGAACCTTGTGCAAGGGCGTAAGGCAGTGTTGGGAGCAAAAAACGAATACGATGCCATCCATGCGTTAACGAAGTTAGGCATTAAAACAATGACCTTGGCAGCCTATGGCCAACGTGGTTCGAATGTAGCGGAACTGGAGTCATTCGTTATTACTGAGTCACTTGAACCTGCAGTTAGTCTAGAAGATTTTTGTGTTGATTGGGTTGCAACTCCACCAACGGTAGCGTTAAAACGCGCTTTGATTGAGCGTGTTGCGGTGATTGCTCGCCAGTTGCATGAAGAGGGCATCAATCACCGGGATTTATACATTTGTCATTTTTTGATAAAAACAGCAGATCTAGAAAATGAATCAGACCTAGATGACTTACCCTTGTATTTAATCGATTTGCATCGTGTGCAAATTAGATCAAAAACGCCTGTCCGGTGGTTAGTGAAAGATTTAGCCGCCTTGTACTTTTCAAGTATGGAGATAGGCTTAACGCACCGAGATTTTTATCGTTTTGTTCGCGTATATACCCAGAATAACTTAAGAGCTGAATTTACTCAGAGGAAGGGCTTTTGGAAGAGAGTCGAGAGTAAAGCTCTTTCTCTTAAGGCTAAGCCAGTTAGAGATTAATTTCGCCAAACTTTTGGAGGACGCCTTTCTAAGTGTTTTTTTATATCATAAAACAATTGTCTAGCCTCTTTTTTTGTAGCATTTTCTCCTAGGTATAAATACAACATTCGATAGAGTTGTTGAGAGGAAAAAAATAATAGTGCTTTTCGGGCTAACCCACTTAAATCGGCCACCTTAAGTGAATAGTTGAAGAATCGACGATGAACGCCTCGAGGACAATCTATCCAAATTGGGGTGTATTGGTCGCCTTCTTGTTGAACCATAATATTTCGCCACTTTAAGTCTAAGTGAAAAACTCCCTCATGGTGTGCGAGTCTGATTTGTTGGAATAGTTTTTCTTTTAGTTCTTTGAAAACTTTTTGTTGTTCATCTTTCGGCATTTTTAAAAGAATATCAGTATAAAAATGATTAAGTTGAGTCGTATTTTTAAGTTCTTTGGTGATAATGCAAGCGAGGTGCAGCAAACCTAATGAACGTTGTTCGTATAAAGCAATAATATCTAGTGTTGGAATGCCGATTTTTTTAAAACGCTGGTAATTGATGGCTTCATTTGCTGCTTTGCTACGTCTTAGGAAAAATTCCCAAGGGTTTTTTGTATACTTATAACGTTTGAAATAAATTACGTCACCATCATGAGGTAGCGTGACTTTTAGGCAAGTAGTTGTTCCTCTGGATAAAATTTGACCTTCAGCAAATGAAGACCATGCGTGGGTATTATCTAGCCCAATTGCGACTAATGATTTTCGTTCTTCTGGTGTTACATTTAAACGAGTACCATGAAATATATATCGATATAATGAGCTACTAGATGACATTCAATGTATGAGATGAGTAAGTAAGTGATGCATTATATATCCGAAAAATGGCGGGACATACTCGTATTTAACGACTTAGACACATATCAGAAAATATGGTCTTTAGAAGCAGAGTGGTTTGAGGAGCCTAATCAACGACGTGGGGGGTGGAGTGGTGTTTCACGAATTGAGTTGAAATTACCTCTAGGTGGGACTGTGGGGATGTTTTTGAAGCGTCAGGAGGATCATGTCACGCGGTCAATAGCACACCCAATAAAAGGATTTTCTACATTTTTGAGAGAATATAAGGTTATTGGCGCTTTTCAAAAGAGTGGGGTTCCAACACTGGATTTGGTGCTTTTTGATCAGTGGAAGGAAGATGGTCATCAACGCGCATGTATTATGACGGAAGAACTAGTAGATTACATTCCGTTATCATCCGATGCATATAGTACAGGTGGGGAATTTTTTTCAAATGTTGAGCAAAAAGAAAAAGTCTTTGTTAAGTTGGCAAATTTGATGCGTGTGATGCATCGGCGTAACTTTCAGCATAACTGCTTTTATCCTAATCATATTTTTGTGCGGCAATTACCGGGTGGTGACATTGATTTACGCGTCATAGATTTGGAAAAAGTAAAGAAGGTGGTTCATAGGAAACGTGCGGTATTGAGAGATTTTAATACACTTATGCGGCATTCTTTTGGATGGGTTGATGATGATAAATTAGGTTTTTTTAAAATATATCAAGGTGAAAATGAATTAAGTTATCGTTCTAAACGCTTATGGAAACAAATCAACAATAAGAAAAGCTAAAAGGTCTCAGTAAAAGAGTTTGCTTTTGTAGGAAGTGGCTGATTAGTATATTGAGTTTTATGGTTAGGCTTAATGAATTCTGTAAAACACGGTGATAAATGCCACCGTTTAAGGTGAATTAACAGGGGTTAAAAGACAGGTTATTTATGAAAGTTTTAGGTCTATCGGGAGCCGTCAACCATGACGCCTCTGCAGCATTATACATTGATGGTAAATTAGTCGCAGCGGTGGAAGAGGAGCGGTTTCTTCGTGATAAACACGCGAAAGGTAAGTTCCCTTACGAATCGACTAAATTTTGCTTAGAGTACGCCGGCATTAAGCCGAGTGATATTGATGTAGTCGCATTTCCTTACGCAAAAATAGGCTTATCGAGCCCCGCGCGATGGCATTATGCAAAGCGACATTGGTATGCGCCAGATCGCGCGTTAATGGCGTTGTTTAACGGCAACCGTCGTTACGAGCGTAACTTTAAAAGTGTGATGAAAATGCTGGATGATTTAGGCATTGACTCTCAGCGCGTTAAATTTGTACCCGTTGAACACCATTTAGCACACGCAAGTAGTGCATATCACTTGAGTGGTTTTAAAGAGAAAACGGCGATTTTGGGCATTGATGGCAAAGGTGAATACGCCACAACATTCTTCGGCTATGGTGAAAACGGTAAGATTCATAAAATAAAGGAATTTTACGACCCCGATTCATTGGGTGGTGTTTACGGTGCCATCACAGAATTTCTAGGCTTTGAAATGCTCGATGGGGAGTTCAAAGTGATGGGTATGGCGCCGTATGGCGACCCTAAACGTTTTGATTTTTCACGTTTAATTGAAACGGATGGCAAAGATTTTCGTGTGAACACGAAACTTGTTAATTGTTTAGGTTGGCGACGCTATAAAGAAAATGGCAAGGGCTACTTCTTTAGCCCTAAGCTGATTGATTGGTTAGGCTCTAAACGTACGGGTGATGAAATTGATGATCCGTACATTGATTATGCGGCGAGTATTCAGGCCTTACTTGAAAAAGTGGCGCTGGGCCTAATTGATACGTACTTGGGTGATACGCTAAAAGAAACGGGGAAACTTTGTTATGCCGGTGGGGTTGCTTTAAACGTTAAATTAAATCAACGGATTATTGCGCGGTCAGACGTTAAAGAGCTGTTTGTTCAGCCAGCAGCGAGTGATGCAGGTACTGCGATTGGTGCGGCGAGTTATGCAGCGCAACAGTTGGGCGAAAGTATTGAAAAAATGGAACACGCGTATTTGGGTCCGAAATATACGAATGAAGAATGCATTCAAGCGTGTTTAGACCACCCGAATAAACCAGACTATGAAATACTAGAAAATACGACCAAATACACGGCAAAGCTGTTGGCAGATGGTAATCCTATTTCGTGGTTTCAAGGGCGTATGGAATTTGGCCCACGTGCCTTAGGTAATCGAAGCATTATTGGCAATCCGAGTAGTAAAGGCGTGGCGGATAGAATTAATGCACAAATTAAATACCGTGAGCGCTGGCGCCCATTTTGCCCAAGTATTTTGGATACGGTGGCGGAAGATATTTTGCAAACGGACCATCCCAGCCCTTATATGACGTTTACGTTTGATGTGGCTGAAAGTTGGAAAAAACGCATTCCAGAGGTGGTGCATGAAGACGGTACAGCACGGGCACAAATTGTGACAGCAAAAACAAATCCACGTTACCACGAGCTTTTAACAGAAGTTGAAAAGTTAACAGGTAATGGCGTGATATTAAATACATCGCTTAACCGCCGTGGTGAGCCAATGGTTTGTTCGCCAACGGATGCGTTGAATATGTTTTACGGTTCAGATTTGGAGTATTTAGTGATGGAAGATATCTTGGTGAAAAAGATTAACCCTGAATGATGCCGAGGCATTGCCTCAATTCCAATGAAACTTATGCGCCTTGGCTGGAAGCCAGAATAGATTGAATAGCGTGCTCAATTGTTGAGGCGTCTTTTTTGTTTAATTGACTGGTTTCACTATAGCTAGAAAAAAATGACTGGAAGTGACTTCGAACCAAATTCTTGTCTTCTTGGTAACGAAGGATATGCTGAAAATTTCGTTCTCGTAAGTGCAGATTGAGGGCGCCTTTCTTAATCTGCATATCGGAAATATCAATAAGCGCAAATTTTCCATTGGGTAGAACGAGAATGTTTTTTAAATGGGCAGAGCGGAAATAAACACCTTTGTTGTGTAACGTCGCGATAAATTCTCCGAATTGTCGAAAAATACCATCGCTATTCTTGAAGGTATTAGTTAAAACGTCTCGTAATAACTTTCCCTCCAGCCGTTGATATATAACGATATGGCGTTTGATGCTATTGCACCAAATAAGCCGGTTAACGACTATCGTTGGAACGCTTAATGCTTTGAGGTATTTTGCATTGTTTGCAAAACGAACAGCATAAGGGTTTAAAAGGGCGCTTGAAAAGAGGCGTTTACGGCGAAACAACTTAATCATTTCACCTTTATTTGTATCGAGTACCTTTAAGCCTGCCCCATCTTTTTCAATAATATCTGCACCATCGATAAGCTGTAGATACTGTTCATGACTAATATTTTCCATTAGGCATCAATATCAGGAATTAAGGTGCTTTTTAAATGTTCCATCTGATCTTTGATAAATAAACGGCGTTTTTTTAAGCGACGAATTCTCAGTTGATTAGGCTGCATTTCTTCGTACAAATGATCAATGATATAGTGCAAATCTTGATGCTCTTGCTTGAGCTCAATGATTCTGAGTTCTATTTGATCATTTTCACTTAATATCATCTTTATTCATAGAAAGCATGTTGTATAAGGCGTTATGGTACAGCATACTTGTTATATGGATGGCGATTATAAAACACTACTCAGATTATTTATTAACATTTGTCTTATTAAGAAGGGGCCGCGAGATATCCCTGAATCAACAACCCTATTACAAACAACTTTCATTGCCTATTTGTTATCTGGCATGGTGTTGCTTTCAAGTGCTAACTCTATTGGTGAAGCGACGGTACAGGCATTAATTGAGACCGTATTGTTAGGGGTTTTTACTTATTTCTTAGTGGTATTTTTTGCTTTTCCACATCGATTTAATCAATCTGTAACAGCTATATATGGAAGTGGTGCTTTAATAACAAGCATTAGTATTCCATTTGTGTTTTGGTTGGAAGCCTTATCAAAAAACGGTGAGCAGGCAGGTATAGCGGGCCTAGTTGTCTTTTTAATCGTGTTTTGGGGGTTTATTGTCATGGCGAACATTATTCGTGAAACAATACAAAAGCAACTCTCTATTTGCTTATTACTAACGTTTTGTTATGTGTATGCGTCTTATCGGGTAATAGATTTTGTGTATCCTATAACAACCTAGATTAAAGACGATAGAGGTAGTTGCTTAGCTGAACAAAATCATCAATAGCTAGTGCTTCTGCTCTTTTAGTTGGATCGATTCCAACGGCTTCAAATGCGATATCATCACAAATATTTTTTAACGTATTGCGGATTGTTTTGCGGCGTTGAGAAAATGCATTTTTAACCAGTGTTTCAAATAAAGTTATGTCATCGATAGAATATTTTGAGCTTGCGTGCGGTGTTAAGCGCACTATACTAGACATCACTTTAGGTTTAGGGTGAAAACACTCTGGGTCGACATCAAATAGAGCCTCTACTTGGCAAAAAATTTGAATCATGATGCTAAGTCGTCCGAATTGCTTACTACCTGGTTGAGCTTCTAGACGGTTAACAATCTCTTTTTGCAGCATGAAGTGCATATCGCGTATATGCGAGGCCTGGCTCAATAAATGAAAGAGTAACGGCGTTGAAATATTGTAAGGTAAGTTGCCAATGATACGTAAGCGCTCGCCGCTATCCAATACTGCAAAGTCAAATGTTAGCGCATCTGCACTATATAGTGAGAATCGTTCAATATGTGAAAACCGCTTTTCTAAGCGATCCACGAGGTCACGGTCAAGTTCTACAACATCGAGTTGGCAATTAGAGTCCAATAACGGCTCAGTTATCGCGCCTTGCCCCGGACCAATTTCAACAACGTGGTCTGTTGGTGATGGGTTAATCGCCATCAAAATTTGATGGATGATGCGGCTGTCTTGTAGAAAATTCTGGCCGAACCGTTTGCGAGCTTTATGTGGTTTATTCACGTCTTAATGTGCTGTCAGTTGTATGGCTAAATCGAGAGCTGATTCTAAGCTAGTTGAGCTGGCTTCGCCTGTTCCAGCTAAGTGTAAAGCAGTACCATGATCAACGGAGGTGCGTATGAAGGGTAGCCCCAAGGTGATATTAACAGCCTCTCCAAACCCTGAATACTTCAATGTGGGTAAGCCTTGATCATGGTACATCGCTAGAACGGCGTCGTGTTGTTCTAGGACAGGTTGAGTAAACACTGTATCGGCAGGCATTGGCCCTGTTATTTTCAATCCTTGGGCTCGGAAATTTTCGAGTACAGGCGATATGATGTTGATTTCCTCATCGCCTAAATAACCACTTTCACCCGCGTGCGGGTTTAAGCCGCAAACAGCAATACGGGGGTCAGATATGTTGAATTTTGATATTAACTCACTGTGCAATATGTTGATGGTTTTGTTTAGTAAAGGCTTGCTAATTGTGTGACTAACGTCTTTAAGAGCAATGTGAGTAGTAGCTAAAGCAACGCGAAGTTTTTTGGTTGCCAGCATCATCACAGGGTAACTTTCAGACATTTCTGCAAAATATTCAGTGTGTCCGGAAAAGGCTATATTTGCTTTATTGAGAATGCTTTTCTGCACGGGACCGGTAACGATAGCTTGGCATTTTTTTTCTAGGCAAAGCTGGGCAGCTTTTTTCAAGGTTTCTAGTACATAAGGCGCATTAGATGCATCTAGTTGAGCGCATGTTTCAGACTTGGCTAAAGGTGTAGGTATAATATTTATTAAACCAACTTTGTGTTCACAAGGCGACTCGTTAAGATTTAAAATATGTGTATCAATAGAAAGCCCAAGCAGTTTTGCTCTACGGCTCAAAAGTTGTGGGTCAGCAATAAAAACGATTTCACATGGCCAAGGTTTTTGCGCAACAAGAAGGCAAACATCGGGGCCAATACCCGCTGGTTCGCCAGGCGTAATAATGATGCGAGGAATTGGCATTGGTATGACTGAAGAGGGTTAAATATTTAAGCGGTATTCAACGTATGCATCATCTCTTAACTTAGTTAACCAGGCTTCAATAGCAGCATCGGCTTTACGTTTTTGAATTTGAGAACGGGCTTGAGCTTTTCGCATTAACTGCGTGTTGTCTTGCTGTTCGCGGCCGAGTACTTGAATTAAATGCCAACCAAATTGAGTTTGTACAGGGTTGCTAAATTCGTTAATCTGCAATTTATTCATTGCAGATTCAAAAGCAGGCACAAGGGCGCCTGGTTGTACCCAATTGAGATCGCCGCCGCTAATTGCGGAGCCTCTATCTTCAGAATTTGCCCTTGCGAGTGTGGCAAAATCTTCTCCATTTTCGAGACGTTCTTTTAAGTTGAACAATCGTTCTTGTGCGACCCTATCGCTGACAAGCGCATTGATTTTTATTAAGATATGACGAACGTGGGTTTTAGTGACCATAACTTTTTGCAAGCCACGTGTTTCATATAATTTAATAATATGGAATCCGCTCGGGCTTTGAATCACTTGGGATATTCCATTGACTTGTAGTTTTTCTACATAGGGTGTTAATAACGGTGGCATTTGGGCTAATTTCAACCAGCCAAGGTCGCCACCTTCAAGCGCGTTATTGGCATCAGAGTGAGAAATAGATTGAGTTGAAAACTTTTTCCCGCTATTTAAAGCTTTGATAATTGAGAGAGCTTTAGTTTTAGCCTTGTTGATTTGTTTTGGTGTTGCATTTTCAGGTGTGGCTATTAATATATGGCCGATATGATATTCAGTAGATTGTCCGCCTTGGTTTTTTTCAACAAGCTTTAAAAAGCTGTTTACTTCTTGCTCTGAAACTTTAACTTCATGATGGACATAACTTGATTGCACCCTTCTGACGAGCATTTGATCTCTAATTGATTTTTTGAAGGCCTTCAATGTAACGCCATCTTTTTGTAACACTGCTATAAATTTGTCAGGTGTTAGTTTGTTTGCGTTTGCTATACGCTTAATCGAGTCATCAATGTCTGTAGGGGCTATGGTAATCCCACTACGTCTGGAGATTTGAAGCTGAAGTTCCGTAATGACCATCCTATCAAGTACGCGTTTTTCTATATCGTGTCTAGAGATAGCGGCCCGTTGTTCTACAGGTAATCGTTGGTATGTTTGTTTAACTTGCTCATCAAGTTGACTTTGCAGAATGACACCTTTATCAACGATAGCCACTATCCTATTGACAGAGGTTTGAGCAATCACAGCGCTAGGCACACTACATAAAAAAAGTAGCGAGATAAGTAAAACTGTAAGGTAGGTTTTTTTCATATAAATGGATTTAAAATGTCGGTGAACTCGTTATATAAGCTTGATTGCACAGATGTGTCGACAAGCTAATTCGCTGTTTAGTACGTGAATTATTGTTCAGGTGTTCGGTATCCTAATATCCCTTCTTCTAGGAAAGAATCTAGTTTTTCACCAAAGCTAGTTAGCCCTTTAAGCTCAAACTGGAAGAATACACCTTCTTTTGGTTTTTCATCAAAAGCATCGTTGACGTAACGTCTTGCGATGACACGCATACGCCAGCAACAGGTGTCTTTTTCTAAACCAAGAAAACTTTCTAGCGATAGATTGTGCTCTTGGGAGTAATTCCAGCGACCCACAGTACTCCAAGTGTCATTAATTGGCCATTTAAAGGACAAATCTGTTTGCTCTATATCATCTGACATAGCTTCATATCGGCTACGATACGTGGCATTAAATACACGGTTGGCACCATCTTGATAATGTAAGCCTAGAGTTGCTTTTTGGGTTTTTCCCGCATGTGGGTCATATTGCAAGGCTGAACGAGCAGACCATTTACTAGTTAGTTTCGCTGAGAGCTCTCCAACAAGGTCTGAGCTGTCTTTTGTAATTGTTGTACTCGTAGGCGTTAAGCCTACTTCTAGATCGTCAAAGTAGAAAGTAGTGCCAATACTAGCTCTTAGACGCTCACTACCGGTTTGTGGTTCGATAATACGTGATGTAACCGCTAACGTTAGCTGATTAGCGTCAGCGACCCTATCGGCACCAGAGAATCGATTTTCTCTAAATAGTTGATTGAAACTGAAATCGTATTCTGAAGTATCGAATAATGGAATGTCGTCTTGCTCGTCATGTGGTACGTAAAGATAATATGCACGTGGTTCAAGTGTTTGAATCATGCCGCCAGCAAGGTTTATATTGCGCTCAAAGAATAAGCCAGAATCAATGGACAAAATGGGTAAGGTTCTACTTTGGTGACTGTTGACACCAGATGGTTGATTATCTAGGCGATAATCAGTATGTCTTAAACTAAACCTTGGGATGATAAAACTGGCCGATGTTTGGAATGGGAAACTAATACCTGGATGCAGGTCCAAACGTTTAGCTTTAGTGGCAGAACCATGGTCAAAGTAAACAAACTCATTTCTCATGTCTAATTTAGCGTCTCCGAATACCAAGGGCTCAGTACCTTTATAGTTAAAGAGAACTTGAGGCAGGCGACGGTGAGGTCTGTCGATACTTGAAATAGACTCATCAATGGAATCGTAATGATCAATTTTGGTTAGTAAGTTCCAATTTTCGGCGTGATATTTTAAACTTGCATGGCTTTTTAGATAACGATTGCTGGCGATACTTAGACTATTTCCAAAGTCCTCTAAATAATCATCATCCGAGAGATAATTTATATCAACATCGGCGGTTAAACGTGAGGAAAACCTTGTTCTGTCTTGGAAGGTGAATTGGCCTCTAAAATCATTATCTTCAGTATCATCAAGTATTTCTGCAGCAATTTGACCTTCGCTGTTTTTCGTTAAATATCTGAACTCACCACCTAACATCAACCCACGATCACTCATAATACGTGGCGTGAGGGTAGCGTCATAATTGGGTGCTATATTCCAATAATAAGGAACTGAAATATCTACACCTGTTGTATCAGAGTTGCCAAAGGTAGGTGTTAACACACCGGATTGGCGTCTATCATCAATTGGGAAGCTAATGTAGGGTGTGTATAGCAAAGGAATATCAAAAAATTCGACCCATACGTCGCGTCCAGTGCCGCGCCCAGTTTCTTTATTTAGTTCAAGCGTTCTTGCTTGAAGCTCCCAATCTGTCATGTTGGGTGCACAGGTGGTATAGGTAACGTTGGTAGATTGACTGATATTCCTGTTTATTAAATTGGTTGTTTTAGTGGTTCCTCTTGCATGGGTGTTTTGAAGAATAAATTGGTTGTTATTGAATTGCCCAGTGTTTTTTTTCAACTGAAGTTCTGCTTGGTCACTGTGAAGTGCAAAGCCTTTTTCTTGATAGAAAACATCGCCAGAAGCTGTGGCTATTCCTTCTTTATTTTGATACCGAACCTGATCAGCTGTGATGACTTGGTCGGCACGCTTTACTTGAACGTCCCCAGTAAATTGAGCGTCATTTTTTTCTTTAAGCTCAGCATAGTCGGATTTTATATCTACGTTTGCATTTAAACGACTTTGCTGTATTTCTTTTCTGCTCGCACGAAGTGTGTCCGTTGTGACTTCACAGGTATCCCAAGGGTCAACTTCTAATTGTTTAACCATTTGTTGGAATAAAGCCGTGTTTCTAATGCGGTCCGCGCCAATCTCTAATTCAATTGAAGTATCGTTATTAACGGCGATAGACGTAATAGGCGCACTGGTTTGCGCGCAATCCCATGTGCCATTTTTGCCTGCTTGGCAATCCCATGAACCATTTTTACGTAGTGTTGTTACGTTAGTCGGTGATTTCTTCGTTTCTTTGTTTTTGGCTTGGCGTGTTAGCTGTACTCGGGGGACAGAAGGGGTAGAAGACTTATTGTTCGATGTTTCGGCGGTAATAGTTTTATCTTGACCTTCTTCACCCTTATTGGTTGGGCTTGGTGTTTTTGCCATAGGTTCTGTTGAAGCAGAGCAATCCCACGTTTCACCGTCTGATGCTAGGCTGCAATCCCATTTAGAATCAGCATAGCCGAAAACCAATAAAGGGAAACACATAAGAATGAAGCAAAGAAAAAAATGTCTGTTGTAACGATTAATGATAAAGCCTTTTCAGTTAATGTCTTGATACGGGTCGTATAAAATCGCACAGAATGACAAATTCTTCAACGATACTTTGATAATTTCTCTATTATATTAACACGCTACTTTCGGCGCGAGTGAATTTGGTTAACGTAAGAGAAGTTATATGGGCTTAGATAAGCGTAAAAAGTTGATGGAAAATTGGCTGCAAAAAGTATTGGATACAACAGAATTTAGTTGTAAGCCTGCGTCGAATGACGCGAGCTTTAGACGTTATTTTAGAGTTACACTCGATGCTAAGACTTTTATCGTGATGGACGCACCACCTGAAAAAGAAGATTGTGACTCCTTTGTTTATATAGCCGACCTGTTGGTTAAACGGGGTATAAACGCGCCTAAACTATTTCATATATCTATAGAAAAGGGTTTTTTATTGCTGAGTGATTTGGGGTCGGAGAGTTATCTGGATAAGTTGACCGAGCAGACGGCTAATAAATATTACGGTGATGCAACGTTGGCATTACATGAAATGCATACCTTGCAATTAAATGAACTAAAAATACCTCCCTATAATTTAGATTTACTTCAGCAAGAAATGACATTATTTAAAGACTGGTTTATTGGTAAGCTTTTAAATATTACGTTGTCTACGCAAGAAGAAGAGGCATTGAGTGAAGTGCAAACCGCTTTAGCAAGTTCTGCGCTTGAACAACCGCAAGTGTTTGTTCATAGAGATTACCACTCAAGAAATTTAATGGTTACCGAGGAAAGCAACCCTGGCGTGATTGATTTTCAAGATGCGGTGGAAGGACCCATAACGTATGACCTTGTGTCGTTATATCGCGATTGCTATATCGCTTGGCCAGACGAAAAAATTTACGCATGGCTTGATATTTTTCTTCAACAAAGGAAAAAGCGTGGTTGTGCTGACCAATTCGATAAAAAGCAGTTTTATCAATGGTTCGATTGGATGGGTGTGCAACGTCATATGAAGGCTATAGGTATTTTTTCGAGGTTGCTATTAAGGGATGCTAAGCAAGGTTACTTAAAGGATATTCCACGAACATTAACGTACGTTTTGGACGTTTGTAGTCGTTATGACGAATTAAAATCACTAACTAAATTGATACAAGCGCACCAAGTTGAAGCAAGGTTTGAACAGTACTTAAAAGAGCGCTCCCCCTCATGAAGGTGATGATTTTGGCAGCAGGGCGAGGTGTCCGCATGGGTGCATTAACAGAAAACTGTCCGAAACCATTATTGAAGTTGGCCGGCAAAAGCCTGATTGAGCATCACTTGTTGGCGTTAAAAGAACAAGGTTTTAATGAGTTTGTTATAAACGTGGCTTACTTGGGCGCACAAATAAAAAATCAGTTAGGTGATGGAGAAAAATGGGGTATTCATATTGACTATTCGAATGAAGGTGACCAAGCGCTTGAAACAGGCGGGGGTATCTTTCACGCGTTACCGTTGTTGGGCAGCGAACCTTTCTTAGTGGTGAATGGTGATGTGTGGACAGATTTCCCGTACGCAAGCCTTCGTTCTCAAATGACTAGGAAAATTCACTTGGTGTTAGTTAAAAACCCATCTCATAATGTGGCTGGTGATTTTAGTTTAGTGGGTGGGCGCATTGTTCCTGACCTAGCTGAGCGTTATACCTACAGTGGCGTGGGTGTGTTCAATCCAGCGATATTTGAGTTGAAACGCGCAGGAATTTTCCCTTTAGCACCGATTATTCGTGAAGAAATAGCCCGCTGTCAGGTAACAGGTCAGCTGCATTTAGGTGAATGGGTTGATGTTGGAACGCCGGAACGAATGACCGAACTTGAGCGAAAGTTGCTACTTAGTCAATAACACCTGACGCTTGTTGGTCAGCGTGATAAGACGAACGCACCATCGGCCCACTGGCTACGTGCGAAAAGCCCATGTCATGGCCTAAACGGGCCAATTCGTCAAACTCTTCAGGTGTCACGTATCGTTCTACGGCCAAGTGGTCTTGGCTAGGTTGCAAATACTGGCCCAAGGTCAACATATTGCAATCGTGCGCACGAAGGTCGCGCATAACCTCCAGTGTTTCTTCCATAGTCTCACCTAAACCGAGCATGACGCCAGATTTTGTGGGCACATTAGGGTGCGCTTCTTTATAGCGTTTTAGTAGGTTCAATGACCATTGATAGTCAGAGCCTGGGCGCGCTTTTTTGTATAAACGAGGAATAGTTTCAAGGTTATGATTGAAGACATCGGGTGGTGTTTCAACCAGTACCTCAACGGCTAAATCCATGCGGCCTCTAAAGTCGGGCACAAGCACTTCAATTTGAATGGTTGGATTTTTTGCACGCACTGCTTTTATACACTGTGCGAAATGGTCTGCGCCGCCATCGCGAAGGTCGTCTCGGTCAACTGAGGTAATAACGACGTACCGTAACTTCATGTCTTTAATGGTGTCGGCTAGCTTTTCTGGTTCATCTTTATCCAGAGGTTTTGGTCTACCATGTGCTACATCACAGAATGGGCAACGGCGTGTACAGATATCACCCATAATCATAAATGTAGCGGTGCCATTATTGAAACACTCGCCTAAGTTGGGGCAGGCGGCTTCTTCGCACACCGAGTACAAGCCATGATCACGTAGTGCCTTTTTAATGGCGTTTACGCGTGGACCACTGGGTACCTTGGCGCGAATCCAACTGGGCTTGCGTAATATGTCAGCCTTTTTTTCTACTTTAATAGGAATTCTAGCGAGCTTATCTTCATTGCGCTGATGCGTCATTGGTGTTGCTCGGGAAGGGGCTTTTAACGTGTCTGTTTCTTGTGACATAGTGCTATTCGGGTAATGTGGTTGGCCCAAGGAGGAGTTGGGAGTAATTGAGCAGGTCTTTTAATTCGTGCAATAACAGAGCTGCAACATCGTTTAGCTCACATTTTACGCCATGTTCTTCTAATTGGGTAACTTTGAGGCCTTCGTAGCCGCATGGATTTATATAGCTAAATGGGGTTAAGTCCATATTAATATTGACGCTAAGACCGTGATAACTGCAGCCCTTCTTAACACGTAGGCCTAATGAGGCAATTTTTTCATTGTCAAGGTAGACACCTGGGGCATCTTTGCGCGTCACAGCGATTAAGCCGTACTGCTTTAGTCCAGCAATAGTGATGTTTTCGAGAACATCCACTAGAGCCCGAACGCCCAGGCCTATACGACGCAAATCTAATAGTACATACATGACTAATTGCCCAGGGCCGTGATAGGTTATTTGGCCGCCACGGTCCGATTGAATGATGGGAATATTGCTGGCGGTTAAAATATGCTCTACTTTACCACTGATTCCCTGTGTGAAAATGGCTGGATGCTCAACAAACCATACTTCATCTAGTGTGTCTTCTGTACGTTTGCCGGTGAAAGACTTCATTGCATCCCATGTCAATTGATAATCTTGCTGGCCTAGTTGACGAACGATTAAAGACTGAGTAGCTGCGCGTGAGGTAATGCTCACAGAGACATTAAAACGTGTTCACAATCACTGAGGTCTTTGTAAATAGCGTCCATTTGTTGTTTATTTTCAGCGGTGATGGTAACGCTCAGTGAAATGTATTTTTTAGTCTTACTGAATTTAGATGTAACTGCATTTTCAGCTATCTCTGTCACATGCCGGCGAATAATTTCAACGACAATTAAATTAAACTGACTATTGGCGGCGTGTCCCATGGTTTTAATCGTGAAGACACAGGGATAGTCCATGAGTTCATTATGTAAATCATCAGCAGATTTATCAGTCATTATTTTGCCTAAATTGCTGTTTGAATTGCCTGTAACGTGAAGAGACTTTATGCCATATTTCACCGGGTTGAGCATTGTTGATGGCTTGTTCATTCAGTTCAGTGACGGGCATAATTTCTTTGGTTGAACTGGTTAGCCAAATTTCATCGGCGTCATAAAGTTGCTGTTCGGATATTTCTCGTTCAACACAATCAATGCCTTCTTCAATAGCGAGTTCTAAAATCAGGTCTCGTGTAATGCCTGGTAATAAATAGTGGCTTTTTGGCGGCGTGATGAGCTGCCCATTTTTAACAATGAACAAGTTGCTGGCAGAGCCTTCAGTGGCAAAGCCATCACGAAGCAATATGGCTTCTGTGCATTGTTGGTCGCTGGCTTGTTGTTTTAATAAAATATTGCCTAATAATGCAATAGATTTTATATGACACCAGTCCCAACGGATGTCGTCTAACGTAATGGCACTAATGCCCTTGGCGAGAGTATTTAAATTATCGACAACAATAGTCTGGCACATCGCAAAAATGGTGGGTGTGGGGTCATCTGGTAATGAGTGATCTCGGTGTGAACTTGCACCACGGGTGACTTGCACGTAAACAGATTGGTCGGTTTGGGCATGGGGCTCAACAAGTTTGGTCAACACGTCTATCCATTGTTGGTCGCTCATCACAGGTGACATACGAATAGCTGATAGGCTGTTATTAAGGCGGTCGAGATGTTGTTGGAGACGAAAGAGTTGGCCCTGGTACGCTGGAATGACTTCATAGATACCATCAGCAAAT
This sequence comes from Cycloclasticus sp., assembly GCA_002733135.1. Classification (GTDB taxonomy): domain Bacteria; phylum Pseudomonadota; class Gammaproteobacteria; order Methylococcales; family Cycloclasticaceae; genus Cycloclasticus. Next base: position 43,671 of record NVUJ01000001.1, read on the forward strand.
AGAAAACCTCTATCAAGTACGGATATTTTAGCGTCAGCCAGAGGTAAAAATTCACCGTTAAGAAAGACAGTAGACTCAGATGTCACGATTAATGTCCTTTATTCCAGTAATAACAATGCTTCGTCTTTTAAAACTTGCATGAATGAACCTTTTGACACGGCTTGTAACGTAACAAGGGGGCGTTGAGCTATTGTTTCACCTTTTAGTTTGATAGTAGCGGTGCCAATATGTTGTTGTTTTGAAATGGGTGCTATTAATTGAGGTTTAATGTGTAGGCTAGCATCGAGTTCTTTGTATTGGTTGCGTGGTATTGTTAAATAAAGGTCTTTAGATAGCCCAGCAGTAACCGATTCTTGAGAGCCCTTCCAAACGCGTGTGGTCGCTAATGATTGATTCGCCTTATATAACAAATGTGTTTTAAAGAAGCGGTAACCATAATTGAGTAGTGCTTGGTTAGCATTATTTCTTGACTCAATGCTATCAGTCCCCATAACTACTGATATAAGTCTCATATTATCGCGCACCGCAGAAGAGGTAAGACAATATCCAGCGGCTTCAGTATGCCCGGTTTTTACACCATCAACGGTACTATCTCGCCATAATAGTTTGTTTCTATTTTGTTGCGTAATGCCGTTGTAAGTGAATTTTTTAATGGCATTTATTTTATACAGTTCGGGTGATTCGGCAATTAAGTATTGGGTTAACACAGCCAAATCACGAGCTGTTGTATAGTGATTGTCATCAGGTAAACCCGAGCTATTCATAAAGTGACTGTTGCTCATGCCTAATTCATTAGCCAATTGATTCATAAATTCTGCAAATGTGGCCTCATCTCCCGCTATATGTTCGGCCAGAGCAACGGTTGCATCGTTGCCAGACTGAACGAGCATGCCGTGTAATAAATCGTCAATTGATACGAATTTATTGACTTCGATAAACATTCTAGAGCCCGGTGTGCGCCACGCCTTTTCGCTTATTCTTACTTTTTCATCTAAGGATAAGTTTCCTCGGTTAAGTTCGCGAAATACAATCAGCGCAGTCATGATTTTTGTCATGCTCGCAGGCGCTAATTTTTCGTCAGCATTCTTTGAAGCTAAAACATGGCCACTATGAAAATCAATGAGGTGATAACTTTTTGCGTCCAAAGCAGGTGCCGATGGAACAGGGAGGGCGATTGCCTGACTAGAGAAGAGAAAAATAAAGATAAGAATAAATCGTTTCATGTTGTTTTTTGATGAGTGAGGTCATAAGAAAAGCGTAATAAATTATATCACGTGGGTTTATCTAATAGCACAACCGATAGGCCGAATGGTTGTTAGTTATGCGGCATAAAATGTGCTTCAACGAAGCCGATTTGGTGGAGCCTTACACGTATGGGGTCAGCTTGCGAGATATTAATATAGGGTCCAACTTGTACGCGATATAGTGGGCTCGTAGAACTGTTATCCGTCGTGATAACAATGTTAGTGATGTCGACCTCGATTAATTTGTTTTTCAGTTTTATTGCGTTATCTAAGCTTTCAAATGCACCCACCTGAATAAATAAAAGGCCCTTGTGAGCCAACATTGGGCGCGTTGTATCAAGGGGGTGAGAAGGTGTCGATATGCTTGTCTGTGTTGTCTGCTTGTCTAAGTCGTTATATGACGATGCGTTGATAGCCCGAATAGCAACGGGCGATGTGCCACTTTTTAGTGTGCCAAGTTTGGCGGCAGCTGCATACGACAAGTCAATAACCCGTCCGCCATGAAAAGGCCCACGATCATTGACCCTGACAATTATCTTTTTGCCATTTGATAAATTGGTGACTTCTACATATGTTGGGATAGGTAAGGTCTTGTGTGCAGCGGTCATTGCGTACATATCGTATATTTCACCGTTGGATGTATTATTTCCGTGAAATTTGGTGCCGTACCAAGAAGCCATGCCTTGTTGGGAAAACCCTACGCTCGATGAAAGGACATAATATGTTTTACCAAACACCTCGTAAGAACTTGGGTTGCCGCCGCGGCTTTTAGGCTCATCCTTTGGAACGGCATCGGGTGTTAGCTCAATGTTGTCAGGGTGAACAGTTGGAGCGCTATCGCTAATGATGGGTTTATGCGTGCTGCATGCTGTCAGCAAACTGGAAAGGGTGATCAATATAAAAATGAAACGTATAAGCATCGTTTATAGGTCAGTTGCCCCTTTTTTAATTTCTTGTGCTAGTTGATAGACTGCCATGGCGTAGAGATGGCTGTGGTTGTATCGGGTGATGACGTAAAAATTTTCAAATGTTAACCAAAATTCCGAGTGGTCTTTTTGTTTTAGTTCAAGTAATTTAACAATCGTATCATCGGCTAAATTTACAGGTGTTTTTACTTGTTGCAGCGTTAATTCTTTTAGTTTGTTTTTTGGCTTTAATGAACGGTTAAGCAGTTTCTCATAGGCATTACCAGTCACTTCAGTTTGTAAGGTGATTAATGGCGAATTTTTCCATCCGTGTTTGGCAAAATAATTAGCAACACTGTTAATAATATCTGCGTTGCTATCCCATAAATCGCGCTTGTTATCATTGTCGCCATCTACTGCGTAGGCTCTATAACTACTTGAAATAAATTGCGATTTCCCCATCGCTCCTGCGTATGAACCTTTAGGTTTGCGCGGGTCAAAGCCTTCTTCACGGCACAATAACAAGAAGTGCTCTAACTCACGCTTGAAAAACGTCGCCCTTTTAGGAAAATGAAAGCCTAAAGTGGTTAATGAGTCGAGCACTTTGAAAGAGCCGGTATTGCCGCCGTAACGTGTTTCCACGCCAATAATGGCGACAATAATTTCAACTGGAACGCCGTAGTTATTTGCCGCTTGATTTAACAATTCTTTATTGTCTTTCCAAAATTTAATACCGCCATTAATACGGTTAGATTTTAGAAAAATCTTACGGTATTGATGCCACTCCAAGCGTTTTTCCGCTGGGGAAGACATGGCTTTTAATATGCTGGGTTGTAATGTGGCTTCACTTAATAAGTCACTCAATTCATTTTTATCAAATTGGTGCTTAGCCACCATTTTTTCGATAAAATCATGATAAATATTTTGATCGATAGTTGGTTTAGTTGCACATGCGCTGAGCGATGTGAAAGCGAGAGTGCATACTAATAGTATGCGTGAAGAAAATAATAATGTTGTTTGCATAACCTGTCCTTAGGTTGAAAGTAATTTTCGATGTGTATGTATAGACATAAGAATGCCAAACCCTAGCAATATTGTCACCATAGATGTGCCACCATAACTGACCAATGGTAAAGGTACACCAACGACAGGTAAAATACCCGTTACCATGCCGACATTTACGAATAGATAGATAAAAAATGTAAAGGCTAAGCTGCCAGCCAGCAATCTAGAAAAGGTATCTTGTGCCTGGGTTGCGATATAAATGGACCGAATAAAGATGAATAAGTATATCGATAAAAGGCCAATGCAACCGATTAAGCCAAATTCTTCAGAAAACACTGCAAAGATAAAGTCTGTAGAACTTTCTGGTAAAAATTCCAACCTGGCTTGTGAGCCGTTCATCCACCCTTTGCCGTTAATACCACCTGACCCAATGGCAATTTTGGATTGAATGATATGGTAACCTGCGCCTAACGGATCATCTTCCGGATTTAAAAATGTTAGTACACGCTGCTGTTGGTAGTCTTTCATGTAGTTCCATAGGACTGGGGCCAATGCGCCAATAGACGCAGCAACACCTAGGATTAAGCGCCAAGAAATACCCGCTAAAAATAAAACAGCTAAGCCCGAGCTAGCGATTAAAATAGCGGTGCCTAAATCGGGCTGTTTCGCGATTAGAGCCGTGGGAATGACGATAAAAATAGTAGCCAAGACAATGTGTTTTAATTTGGGTGGTAGACGCCTTTCCGCTATGTACCATGCAATCATCATAGGTGTGGCGAGCTTTAAGAGTTCTGATGGCTGAAATCGAAACACACCTAAGTCTAACCAACGTTGCGCACCTTTACCGATGTCTCCCACAAACAGCACGCTCAACAAAAGCACGATACCCGCCAAGAAAAGCCAAGGGGTGAATATCTTTAGAATATGGGGTGGAATCTGTGCAATCAATAACATGGCAAAAAACGCTACGCCTAGACGAGTTATTTGGCGTTGTAACAAGGAAACATCATCTTGACCGGAGCTCATTAAAATAAAAAGACCCATGGATGACAAAGCAATTAATAAAACCAATAGTGTCACGTCGATATGCAGGCGTTGCATTAGGTTGCCTTTTCTACGGTGATGATGGCTAGCGCGACTGTTATGGTTGTAAACTGAATTCATGGTGTTATTTTATGTATTGATCGAACATTGCACGGGCAATGGGTGCAGCAACTGAACCACCGTGGCCACCATTTTCTACAATAACGGCTATGGCTAATTGCGGCTTATCCACGGGTGCGAAAGCAATGAATAAGGCGTGATCTTTGAGGTGTTCAACCACGGTGTTTTCATCATATTTTTCATCTTGCTTGATACTAAAGACTTGAGCGGTTCCAGTTTTACCCGCCATCTTAAAAGCAGCGTCTTCACTGATTTTACGCGCTGTGCCTCTTGGACTATTAACGACATCGTACATGGCATCAATGATGATATCCCAATTTTTCTCGGTGTTTAATGAAACGGGTGTGTTTTGCTTAGGATTAACCAATACGCTGTTAATTTTAGCCACCAACGAGGGGGTGTAAGCGGTGCCCTTGTTGGCAAGAACTGCTGTGGCTTGGGCCAGTTGCAGTGGAGTGGTGAGATTGAATCCCTGGCCAATGCCTGCGATTAGTGTTTCACCAGGGTACCAAGCGGTGTTGCGGCTACGTTTTTTCCATTCTCGAGAAGGTAATAAGCCGCTGCGCTCACCTAATAAATCGACACCCGTTTTTTGACCAAAGCCGAAGAGATTTAAAAACTGATGCATGCGATCAATTTTTAGTTCGTGGGCCAAAGTGTAAAAATAAACGTCACAAGATTGTACGATTGCCTTGTGCAAGGTTGTTGAGCCATGGCCGCCTTTTTTCCAATCTCGGTACTTATGTTCTTGTTTAGGTAGTTGATAGTAGCCAGGGCAGAAGGTTTGTTGATGAGGTGAAATGACGGTTTTTTCAAGCCCAGCTAAGCCTAAAAAAGGTTTCAGCGTCGAACCAGGTGGATACTGCCCTCGGAGAAATCGATTAAATAGTGGCCGCTTGGGTGATTTTCGAAGCGCATCGTAAGACGTTTGATTTATACCACGTGCAAATAAATTGCTATTAAAACCGGGCTTACTGATTAGTGCACGCACAGCGCCTGTTTTAGTGTCAATGGCGGCGATTGCGCCAGTGTAGGCACCTAAAGCATCGTAGGCGACTCGCTGAAGATTGATGTCAATGTTTAATGTTAGGTTACTGCCAGATATTGGGGGCGCATAACTGATGACATTAACCGTTCGACCGTGTGATGTGTTTTCTGTTTGCTGGTAACCGACATTTCCGTGAAGTTGCTGTTCATAGCTCCTCTCTATGCCTGTTTTCCCTATATGTCGTGTGCCACGATAGTTGACGGGGTCGATGATCTTTAGTTCTTTCTGATTAATAGCACCCACATAACCAACAACATGTGAAGTTAGTTCAGGAAATGTATAGCGCCTAAGGGGGCGCGCTTGAATGTCGACACCGGCAAAAAGGTGACGTTTTGCAGAAAAAATCGCTACTTCTGTTTCATTCAAACGGTTTCTTAAAGGCGTGCTTGAGAAACGTTTTTGTAGCCGGCGCCGTTTATGGAATACCTGTATTTCATCGTCAGAAACGGGCAGAATCGCTCGTAATTGCTGAATTGTTTTATCTAAGTCTTCAATTTGTTCTGGTATTAACTCAAGGCTAAAACTCGGATAGTTTTCCGCTAAGACTTGACCATGGGTGTCGAATATAAGGCCTCTAACGGGATTAATGACGGACAACTTAACTCGATTATTTTGTGCGAGGTCAGCGTATTTTTCGTGTGTTTCTATTTGCAAGTACGCCAATCTTGCAATAAGGAAAAAAAACAAAACAAGAACGAAAATGATGAGTGCAAAACAGCGGCCAAAAAACAGTCTATTTTCTTGATGGGTATTTTTGAGATCGAAGCTCGTTTTCATCTGTCTTATTGAACTCTAAACCTTCTTCTGCTTAGCCTTAAAATGGCAAACATAATGGGCCAGCATATTCCACTCGTTATAGCTTGCAGCCAATATTGATAACCCACGTTCAGCTGGTTATTTAACTGACTAATCCAAAGTGATAGAAGTTGTAAAAAAAGAAAAAAGAAAACAATGAAAATGGCTTGTTGCCAGATTCGATTGTTTCTAATTCTAGAATAGAATTGATGGCCGAAATAGGCGGCTATGCTAAAAATTAAAGTATTTTGCCCAAGCATACTGCCGGTTAATACGTCGAACAATAAGCCCGTTGTCCAGCCTGTTCCTATGCTTACTTTGTGAGGAAGTGCAATGCTCCAGTATAACAATGTTAGGAGGGTCCAATTAGGCATTAAGATAGCGATTTGGTTCGACCAAGGCAAGATGTTTAAGCACATGGTGATAAACAAAGAAAAGTAGATGATTAAACCGCCCGATGACTTAGCGTGCATTAGCTTCTACAGGGTCTAATTTTTCGCTGGTCTCTGGAAGTAAAGAGAGCGCTTCTTGACGATGCCAAACCAGCAACACTTCATGTGTATTGTTTATGTTTGCAATAGGTTGTGCTTCCACGTGCATAAAGGCTTCGCCGGGCAAAGGGGACAGTTTGCTTATAGTTGCAACTGGGTAACCTTTAGGAAAAACACCACCGAGACCAGAACTGCTCAAGATGTCACCTTCAAGTAAGTCTGTATTGTGGGGCAAATAAAGTACGGATAACGTATCTTTTGCACCTTGCCCAACGACGATGGTCTTCAGTCCGGTCCGATTGATTTCTACAGGGATAGCATGATTGGGGTCGGTAATGAGCATGATGGATGAAGTTAGTGGGTTAACTTGTACTATTTGTCCGATGACGCCATCTGCATTGATGGCTGCTTGACCCGCAAAAAGATTGAAACGGTGTCCTTTATCTATAACTATGTGTTGCGTAGTTGGGTTTAAATTTACCTTCAGCAGTGAAGCGGCAATAAATTGTTCACCTAATTTAAACGATGATTCAAGAAGGTTGTGCAGGCGGGTGTTTTCTTTTTCAATGGCATCGAATTTTTGCAATCTAGCTTTAAGCATTAACGATTCGTTCTTTAGTTGAATATTTTCTTCCATTAAAGCGGCGCGATCAGCGTTGCTTTCAGTGAAAAACGAATAAGCTTTGCTTGGTAGGTCTATAACGACCAATATGGGGTGAACGATAAACGAGAGACTATCTTTAACGCGATTAAGGTAGTTAGTTTGATGGGCAATTATCAGCAACAGTATAGAGATGATAATAGCCGCTATAAAGCGGGTATTGCTGGAAGGGCCTTTTGAGAAAATGGGTTTTATGATGAAAGCCCCTTTTCTTATTCTAATGCAAAGATGTGAGGTCCTTTTTCATTGATAAGTTCCAATACTTTACCCCCACCACGTGCAACGCACGTTAATGGTTCATCTGCAGTTCGTACTGGAACACCTGTTTCCTCATGAATCAGTTTATCTAAGTTATTAAGTAAGGCACCACCACCTGTTAACACAATGCCGTTTTCAGCAACGTCAGCACTGAGCTCGGGCGGTGTTTGTTCTAATGCTGTTTTAACAGCACTAACAATGGCTGTAAGAGGCTCTTGCAGCGCTTCCAAAATTTCATTACTGTTCATGGTGAAACTTCTTGGAATACCTTCAGCTAAGTTGCGACCTGTAACAGAAAGTTCTTTTACTTCATTAGCTGGGTAGGCGGAACCAATTTGGTGCTTAATTTTTTCGGCTGTTGTTTCGCCAATAATAGTGCCGTAGTTGCGACGAACGTAATTGATAATGGCCTCGTCAAATCGGTCACCACCTACGCGAATAGACTCTGAATAAACGATGCCGTTGAGTGACAAAACCGCAATTTCAGAGGTGCCGCCGCCAATGTCTAGCACCATAGAACCGCGCGCTTCATCAATAGGAAGTCCGGCCCCAATGGCCGCAGACATAGGCTCTTCAATTAAAAAAACTTCTCGAGCGCCAGCGCCAGCGGCAGATTCTCTAATGGCTCTTCTTTCCACCTGAGTAGAACCACAAGGCACGCAAATAAGAACGCGTGGACTTGGTCGTAAAAACTTCCCTTCGTGGACTTTGTGAATAAAATACTGAAGCATTTTTTCAGTAATAACGAAGTCCGCTATAACGCCATCTTTTAGCGGGCGGATAGCTTCAATATTACCAGGTGTTCTACCCAACATGGCTTTCGCTTCAGTTCCTACAGCGGCAAAGCTTTTTTCGCCACGAACTTTATCCTCGCGAATAGCGACAACAGAGGGTTCATTTAGCACAATGCCTTGACCGAGAGCGTAAATTAAAGTGTTCGCTGTCCCCAAATCGATTGCTAAATCGTTTGAAAACATACCGCGTAATTTTTTAAACATGGATGGATGAGTTACTTGTGGTGTATATTTTTGTACTTTAACAACCCTTTACCCCTTTGGGCAAGGCGCGATTTGTGTTAATTTGCACGGTTTTAAAGTACGAATTAAATAAAGAGGTCATTCTATGTCAATTCAGTCAGAAGATGTATTGAAAATAGCACATTTGGCGAGACTAGGTATTCAGGATGAGCAAGTGGAATCATATGCTTCAGATTTAACGAATATCATGGGTTTAGTTGAGCAAATGAATCAGGTCGATACGACGGGTATTGAGCCTATGGCACACCCATTGGATCAAGTTCAACGATTAAGACCAGATGTCGTGTCAGAAAAAAACCAACGTGAAGCCTTGCAAAAAAACGCGCCAGATATTCAAGATGGGTTGTTTTTGGTGCCGCGGGTTATTGAGTAGTCAAATTTAACTAGATAAAAACAATGTATAACAAATCATTAAAAGAGCTTTCAATAAGCCTACAAAATAGAGACATCTCTAGCGTTGAACTGAGCCAATATTTCTTAGACCGTATCAAGCATTTTGATGGAGAAATAAATAGCGTTATCACCTTAAATGAGGATGCCGCACTGTTGGCAGCTGAACAGGCAGATAAAAACATTCAGTCTGGTAAAGCAGGCTTATTAACAGGTATACCTTTGTTACACAAAGATATTTTTTGTACACAAGGGTTAAGAACCAGTTGCGGGTCGAAGATGTTAGATAATTTTATCGCGCCTTATACAGCAACAGCTGTCAGTCAGCTCGAACAAGCGGGCGCAGTGATGCTGGGTAAAACCAATATGGACGAGTTTGCGATGGGCTCTTCAAACGAGACCAGTTTTTATGGTGGCGTTAAAAACCCTTGGGACTTAAATACGGTACCAGGTGGTTCGTCAGGTGGATCTGCTGCTGCGGTTGCTGCTCGGTTAGCGCCATTGGCTAGTGGCACAGATACCGGTGGCTCGATTCGTCAACCAGCCGCTTTTTGTGGTATCACGGGTATAAAACCGACGTACGGTAGGGTATCTCGTTATGGCATGATTGCCTTTGCCTCTAGTTTGGATCAAGGAGGTGCATTTGCAAAAAGCGCTGAAGATGCAGCGGTTATGCTGCAAGCCATGTCAGGTTTCGACGAAAAGGACTCGACCAGTGTGGATAGGCCAGTAGATGATTTATTGGACCATTTAGGTGATTCCATTAAAGGTCTAACTATTGGCCTACCCAAAGAGTTTTTTACGGATGATTTAGACAATGATATTCGAGAAAAAGTAGAAGCGGCTGTTGATGCTCTTAAATCAGCTGGTGCGAATATAAAAGAAATTAGTTTGCCAAATATTAACTTATCAGTGCCGGCATATTATGTGGTGGCACCGGCAGAATGTTCAGCGAATCTATCACGTTTTGACGGAGTTCGTTTTGGCCATCGTTGTGATTCACCAAAAGATTTAGAAGATTTATATAAACGGTCACGAGGTGAAGGGTTTGGTGATGAGGTAAAGCGTAGAATTATGATTGGTGCCTATGTGTTATCTGCCGGTTATTACGATGCGTATTACAAAAAAGCACAGCAGGTTCGCCGTTTAATACGAGAAGATTTCGCGCAAGCCTTTAAAGAAGTGGATATTATTGCTAGCGCCACAGCGCCTTCAGTTGCCTTCTCAGCAGGTGAGAAAAAAGATGACCCAGTATCTATGTACTTGTCGGATATATTTACTATTGGTGTTAATTTAGCGGGTTTACCTGGAATGTCTGTGCCCTGTGGTTTTGTCGATAAAAAACCCGTTGGCTTGCAATTGATAGGTAATTATTTTGAAGAATCACGCTTACTCAATGTCGCGCATCAATACCAACAATTAACCGATTGGCACCTTGCTGTGCCCGCTGGCTACGAGAAGGAGGTATAGGCATGCAATGGGAAACAGTTATTGGGCTTGAAATACACGCTCAACTTGCGACAAAATCTAAAATCTTCTCCGGCGCATCAACCGCGTATGGCGCGGAACCGAATACGCAAGCTTGTGCGGTTGATTTGGGTTTGCCTGGAACATTGCCAGTTTTGAACGAACAAGCCGTACGTTTCGCCGTTAAATTTGGTTTAGCGATTGGCGCGCATATTGCGCCGTATTCTGTGTTTGCGCGTAAAAATTATTTCTACCCAGATTTACCCAAAGGTTACCAAACCAGTCAATTTGATAAACCAATAGTCGGCTTAGGTCAGATTGATATTGTGGTCGATGGGGAAATAAAAACTATCGGCGTGACGCGTGCGCATTTGGAAGAAGATGCGGGTAAATCCTTGCATGAAGATTACCAAGGCATGACCGGGGTAGATTTAAACCGTGCTGGTACCCCGTTGTTAGAAATAGTCTCTGAGCCAGATATGCGTTCATCTGCTGAAGCGGTGGCGTATGTTAAAAAATTGCATACCTTGGTACAGTACCTAGGTATTTGTGACGGTAATATGCAAGAAGGTTCGTTTCGTTGCGATGTGAACGTGTCTGTTAGACCGATGGGTCAGGAAGAATTTGGCACGCGTGCTGAGATTAAAAACTTAAATTCATTTCGGTTTATAGAAAAAGCGATTGCTCATGAAGTGGAGCGCCAAATTGATGTGATTGAGTCGGGTGGTAAAGTTGTACAAGAAACTCGCTTATATGATTCGAATAAAGATGAAACGCGCTCAATGCGTTCCAAAGAAGAAGCGAATGATTATCGATATTTCCCTTGTCCTGATTTATTGCCGGTTGAAATCACGTCTGAATTATTGGATGACATGCGGGACAGTTTGCCGGAATTACCAGCGGCAAAAAAACAACGCTTTCAGCAGCAATATGGCTTGAATGAATACGATTCTGATGTATTAACAACGCAGCGTGCGATGGCTAACTTTTACGAAGATGCCGTGAACTTCGCAGATGCAGAGTCCAAATTGGTAGCAAATTGGGTAATGGGCGAGTTAAGCGCAGGCCTTAACCAACATAGTCTGACTATTTCGACCAGCCCCGTTAGTGCGGAACGTCTAGGCGGGTTGGTGAAGAGAATTGCGGATCAGACCATATCGGGTAAAATTGCCAAGAAAGTGTTTGAATTTATGTGGGGTAGTGAATCATCAGCCGATGAGATTATTGAACGCGAAGGCTTGATGCAAATCTCAGATACAGGTGAGTTGGAAAAGATTATTGACCAGCTGATGGCGGATAATGAAGCTCAAGTAGAGCAGTTCCGTGCGGGTAAAACGAAAGTATTGGGCTTTTTCGTCGGTAGCATTATGAAGCAAACCCAAGGTAAGGCGAACCCCCAAGAGGTAAATAAGCTGCTGCAAGAAAAACTGAAAGAATAGTTGTTTCCAGCGGTTCTATTTAGAAGATGAATAAATGAGAGAAATATCTATGAATATTGTAAAAATCATTACTACCGTAACCATTTTTTTATTTCTAGTCGGCTGTGAGAATGACGCAAAGGTGGTTGAAGAAAAACAGGTTGAAATTACCAAGCCGACGGCCAAAATGGTTGAGGTTACGGCTGAAAAAGTCGATGCTAAGGCAGGTGTTAAGCAAACTGAGGTGATGCAAATTGATGCAGAAATTCGCCGTATTGAGGAGAAGTTAAAAACCAAGCCGACCGTTAAAGGCTGGATGTTAGTTGGCGATGCACATATGTACCTTAAACGTTATAAAGAAGCGGCAGGCGCCTATAATGATGCATACATGTTAAGTGGTCAGGCGGCGGCGCCACGAAAAAAACTAAAAAATGCGATGTACTATGTCGGCTTAGAAAAAGCTAATCGTAGTCAGCAATGATTCGCTTAGTTATTCTTCTTTCATGCGCAGGGTTATTTCTACGATGTTTTCATCGTGAAGTAACTTGAAGCAACGCATTTCCAATACACCTTTAGTATTTAACGACACAATTAAGTAGTGTGCATCGGGGTAGGCGGTGAGCTCAATGTCGGTTGCAGATGGGATAGCAGGTGCGGTTGGGTGTGAGTGGAAAATCGCGAACAGGTCTTGTTTGTTATTTCTCATCGTCGTCATCGCGTTCAGTTGTTCTTCTGGGGCCATTAAAAACCGTGTGTTAGGTTCTTCGGCAACGTTTTGTACGGGATAAAAAGCGTAGTCTCCTGATGTGCTTTTTCCAACTAAACCACAAACCTCTTGCTGTTGGGATAGTTGCGCGCAGTGCAGTAGTTCATTGACGAGTTTACGAGGTAGTTCAATTTCTGTGTTATGCATGGTTGGCTCTTTACGATGATGGCTTGCGGCCTAAGGTGGCACGAGTATGGTCTTGAAGGTCGTTGAATTGTTCGATTGCTTTAAACTGGGCGGATTTTAACAAACTTTGTACGTCATTGCCTTGTTGGTATCCGTGTTCGAATAATAAATAACTATCGTCACACATAAAGTTTGGAGCGTATGAAATGATGTGTTTAATATCACGTAAGCCCTGTTGTTCTGAGATAAGTGCTGATGAAGGTTCGAAACGCACATCGCCTGCTGATAGATGTGGGTCAGTATTGCAAATATAAGGTGGGTTACTAATAATCAAATCAAATGTGTTATTAGGTGCGTTTGTAAACCAATCGCTGTAAATAAAATCAACATTGTTAGCGCCGAGTTGTTTGGCATTTTTTTTTGCGATAGTCAGGGCGGCCGAGCTTGCGTCGATAGCGATAACCTTGGACTGTTTGAACTCGAGAGCCAATGTAATAGCTATCGCGCCACTGCCAGTGCCTAAGTCTAAAATATTAAGCGGCTGGTGAGGTTGAAATTTTTGTTGTGTAATTTCAATAAGCAGTTCTGTTTCTGGACGCGGAATTAATACATCAGGTGATACTTGAAATGGACGAGACCAAAACTCACGAGTACCCGTGATATGAGCAACAGGCTCGCCTGTTTGGCGACGCATAAGCAGTGCTGTGAAGCTACTTTGTTCATTAGCGCGTAATGTTTTATCAGGCCAGGCTCTTAAGTAACTGCGGTTTTTCTTCAGCACGTATGCCAGAAGCACTTCGCAGTCGAGTAGCGCACTAGGACTGACATTCAGTAGTTGAGCACCTAGTGATAAAGCAGCTCTAATATTAAGGGAGCTAGTCAATGTTAATCAGTTATTCTTCTGTACTTAGTTGAGTAAGTTGGTCAGCTTGGTGTTCTTGGGTCAGCGGATTAATAACCTGGTCAAGCGCGCCTTGCATTATTTCATCTAATTTATATAGCGTTAAATTGATTCGATGATCAGTGACACGCCCTTGGGGGTAATTGTAGGTGCGAATGCGTTCAGAGCGATCACCGCTACCCACTTGTAGACGGCGAGATTCTGCTTGTTCAGCATCGATTTTTTCTTGTTCAGCGGTTAAGATTCTGGATTTTAGTAGCGACATCGCTCGTGCACGGTTCTTGTGCTGTGAGCGTTCGTCTTGGCACTCTACGACGGTGCCCGTTGGGATGTGGGTGAGTCGAATGGCTGAATCTGTTTTGTTAACGTGCTGGCCACCAGCGCCCGATGCACGAAAGGTGTCGACGCGTAAATCAGAAGACTTAATGTCAATGTCGTCCATTTCGTCGGCTTCCGGCATAATTGCTACGGTGCAAGCCGAGGTGTGTACACGACCTTGGGATTCTGTTTCTGGTACGCGTTGTACGCGGTGAGCGCCGGATTCAAACTTTAATTGTGAATACACGTCATTACCTTCAATGCGGGCAATAATCTCTTTGTAACCACCATGATCGCCCAGGCTTTCGCTGATGACTTCGAAATTCCATCGTTTCTTTTCGGCAAACCTTAAATACATACGGTACAAGTCACCTGAAAAAATAGCCGCTTCGGCGCCGCCTGTGCCGGCGCGGATTTCAAGAAACGCATTTTTTCCATCATTCGGGTCTTTAGGGAGTAATAATATTTGTAGGTCTTTTTCTTGCTGTTCAAGGGTGGCTTGAATGTCTTTTAACTCGTCCTTAGCCATCGCTTTAATGTCAGGGTCGCTGTCGTTTAACATGACTTTGGCCGCTTGCTGGTCTTCAAGTGTCGCCAAATAGTTTTGATGCGTATTAACGATAGGGTCAAGCTGAGCATATTCCTGACTCAATGCGCGAAACTTATTTTGATTGCTTTGTACGCTCGGCTCGGCTAGTAGGCCAGCAATTTCTTCAAAGCGCTCAGAAAGGGTATCTAGTTTGTGTAGAATGGTTGTATTCACGGTTAATCTTTTAATTTAAAAAGCTGTTGTGCGGCAGTGAGTAAGTCACTATTTCCTTCAGCAGCGGCTTGTTTAAGAGTACTGCTAGGCTCGTGTAAAATTTTGTTAGTTAAATCGCTCGCTAATCGTTCTAATACTTGTTCAGCTGGTTGACCGTTGGCTAAGGAACTTAGCGCTTTTTGTAAGCTCTGCTCACGTGTTGAGTCTGCTTGTTGTCTTAATTGATGAATAGTTTTAGATGCGTCTTGAGCGCGAATCCAAGTTTGAAAATGTGACACTTGTATGTCGATGATGTCTTCTGCTTGTTCGGCAGCTTCACGGCGTGATTGCAACCCATCGTCTACAATATTTTTAAGGTCATCTACACAATACAGGTACACATCACTTAACGAGCCCACTTCTTTCTCAATATCGTGCGGTACTGCAAGGTCCATCATAAACATGGGTTTGTGCTTGCGTTTTAAAATAGCCGTTTCAACACTGCCTTTACCCAATATGGGCAATTGGCTAGCGGTTGATGAAATAATAATATCTGCCTCGGGTAAATGCTCGGGAATATCTTTTATTTCAATCGCGTAGCCATTTCCTTGGGAGGCAATGGCGTGCGCTTTTTCCAACGTTCGGTTGGCAACGATTAAGCGCCCGATGCCTTGCTCTTTTAAATGTTGTGCGGACAGCTCAATGGTTTCACCAGCACCAATTAATAAGGCCGTTTGGTTGTTCAAATCACCAAAAATTTGTTGCGCTAGCTTAACGCCAGCAAATGCCACAGAAACCGGACTTGAGCCAATGGCTGTGTCAGTACGAACTTTTTTTGCTACTTGAAATGTATGTTGAAAAAGGCGCCCCAAGTATTTGCCTAATGTGCCGGCTTCGTTGGCCTGCTGATAAGCGGTTTTCATTTGACCGAGGATTTGTGGCTCGCCCAGTATCATTGAATCAAGCCCGCAGGCAACTCGCGACATATGCTTTATAGACTGATGGTCGCTATGACTATACAAGTACTCTGTAATGCTCGCTTCGCTCAGTTGGTGTTGTTTTGCTAGCCATGTAATAAGTTCGCCTGTTTGTTGGTCTGCTATATCACAATAGATTTCAGTACGGTTGCAAGTCGACAAAATAGCGGCTTCTTCAACTGAAGATAGATTGGTTAGAGACCGTAAAGATTGGTTCAAACGCTCAGGTGAAAATATGAGTTTCTCGCGAATCTCTATAGGTGCGGTATTGTGATTGAGTCCGAGCGTGAGTAACATGCGCTTTTGCTTGATTTAACTTCAGTTTGAATGCGATATTATAAACTGTTTAAACTATCTGTATATTTTATTGTTTTTAATAGTTTTGTAGAGTTTGTTTGTAAACGTTTGAAATATGCTAAAGCCTTGTAATTAAGCAAGTTGAAATGGACATTATTTAAAGAGAGTGTGTATGTTGGTGAGAGTTTTTTTGTTATTCTTTATAGCCGTAACAGCGGTAGGTTGTGCGCACGTCAAACATGATGGCGTAAAAAAATCGGTCGTTGAAATAAAAGATTCAACTATTGTTCAAAACGAAGAAAAAAAATCACAAGAACAAAGTGAGCCACTTGAGCTTGACGCTCAATTATTGTACACCCTATTGGGTGGCGAACTAGCAGGTCAACGAGGAGAAATTGGTTTAGCATCTGCTTTTTATGGGCTTGCTGCCGAGCATTCTAAGAATTCCGAGATAGCTCTTCGCGCGGCTCAAGTAGCGTTATACAGCAAAGATTTAGTAGCGGCTAAAACAGCTGTCGATATTCTAGTTCAAAATAACAATCTATCAGCTCAAACACGTCGCTTGGTACTGACGGTGTATCTTAGGCTAGGCGACACTAAGAAAAGCTTAGAGCAGATAAGGATGCTGCTCAATGACAGTGATATACCTATACGTAATGCGTTATTAGCGGTAGGAGACATGGTATCCCGGCATGCCAGTGAAGATGTTGCGACAGAAGTAATGGCCGAGCTTGTTAAGGAATTTACCAGCAACGCGGCTATTTACCTTGCCCGCTCTCAAATGATGATGAATTTTGATGAGATGGAACGTGCTTTTGAAGATGCCGAAAAAGCAACTCAATTAGATAAAGAATGGCAAACAGGTTACGTTCAACTTGCGCGGGTGCTCGAAAAACAAGGGAAAAGAGAGCGTGCATTAAACGTGCTTAAGCAGGCCGCTGAGCAAAATGAGGCAAGGCAGTTGTTGATGGGGTACGGACAACTTTTAGCGCAAGATGGGCAGTATCAAGAAGCTAAGCAACAGTTTTTAAAGATGCTTTCAAAAGAGCCTAATTATCCAGATGCTAGGTTTGCCATTGGCCTTGTTTATTTAAAATTAGACGATGTTTTACATGCAAAAGAAAGTTTTGCACGCTTGTACGAAGACAAGGCTTTTCAAGCTAAGGCGGCCTTTTATTTGGGACGCATCCATTACCAACAAAAAGAGTACGAAGACGCCATTACGTGGTTTAAGAAAGTCGAAGATGGTGCGGGCTATATAGATGCCCAGGCCAGTATGGCTATGATTTATATGCAAACAGGTGACACTGCATCATCTAGAAGTGTGCTACAAACGTTGCGAAATAGATTTCCTAAGGAATCAACGCGTTTTTATTTATTAGAAGCGGAGTTGTTGACAGAGGCTGAGCAATTCGCCGTGTTGTATGAATTAATGACGGAAGCCGTTAAGGAAGACGCAGATAATTTAATGTTGAGGTATGCGCGATCAATTGCTGCAACTGAGGTCGGTGAGTTGGCAATGGCAGAACAGGATCTGTTGTTAATATTATCTAAAGAGCCCAAAAATGTTAATGCATTGAACGCCTTAGGGTACACGCTAGCCAGCAAAACATTTCGATTTAAAGAAGCACGCCAGTACTTAACTCAAGCTATTACATTAAAGCCAAATGATTCGGCTATTATGGACAGCATGGGATGGTTAAGTTATCGAGAAGGCCGCTATGAAGAAGCGTTGGTTTTGTTAGAGAAGGCGTATAAAAAAATGCCAGAAGGGGAGATAGCAGCGCACTTGGGAGAGACGCTTTGGATGCTAGGTCGCCAAAAAGAAGCGCGAACGTTATGGGAAGAAGCGTTAAAAAAAGATACTGAAAACAGATATCTGATTGAGGTTTTGAAGAGACTTCAGTGAAACGGTTATTTTTGTATGGGTTGATGGTTACACAGTTATTTGCTTGTGCGTTTTTGGCGCCATTAAAAAACGAGACTGACCACAATGCGCGTGCAACCAACAAGTCAGCGATACTCGCCATCAACCAGTGGCATTTATTGGGGCGTTTATCAGTCCGTCATGCAAAAGAGTCTGGCTTAACAAAATTAGACTGGCAACATAGTGAGCTAAGTGATGAATTGATACTAAGTACATCATTGGGGGGTGTGCTCGCCAAGCTAAGCTATATGGATAATAGAATTATTGTTGCTGGCTCAGATGGAATAAGCCACGTTGTTACAGAGCAAGAATTGCATTCACAAATTGGCTACTTGCCTCCGTTGAACCATTTAAAATTCTGGGTTAGGGGTTTTCCTAACCCAGAAATTGATGTGCAAATTCAACAAGTAGATTCATCTGATGAGTTATCTTTTGAACAAGACGGGTGGGACGTTGAGTTAACACGATTTGAAACCTTTAGTGCGTTTGAATTGCCGACAAAGGTTTCACTAATAAAGGGTGGGTTAAAAATTAAGTTAGTGGTGGATGAATGGCTGGACTAATTAAAAACAACAATGAATGGAATGAGCTGTGGTGGCCGGCACCTGCAAAGCTTAACTTAATGCTGAACATTGTTGGTCAGCGTGCGGATGGATATCATGAGTTGCAAACGGTTTTTCAACTATTGGCCATTAACGATTGGTTGAATTTTACGCCGTCAGATAAAAATGAAATTGAACTAAATGAAGGTTCGAGTGAAATTCCGGTCGAAAGTAATTTAATTACGCGGGCAGCAAAGCTACTGAAAGAAAGTAGTGGCACCCAGTTAGGTGTGAAGATTGATTTAAAAAAGATTTTGCCTATGGGGGCCGGCTTAGGGGGCGGTAGTTCAGACGCTGCTACCACCTTGCTTGTGCTAAATAAATTATGGAGCTTGGATTATTCGAACGATGAGCTTGCTGCATTAGGCTTACAATTGGGCGCTGATGTCCCCGTATTTGTTCAAGGTAAGTCCGCTTGGGCGGAAGGTGTCGGCGAGAGGATAACGCCGATAGAGTTACCTGAATGTTGGTTTGTTGTAGTGAATTCTGGTATCCACCTTTCTACGCGTGAAGTTTTTGCACATAACAGTTTGACACGAGATAACGCAGCCATCACAATACGCGACTTTCTGAGTGGGCAAGTGTCAAATGATTGTTTGCCTGTCGTTAGAAAAATGAGTCGAGAACTGGATGATATATATCAGCAGTTTTCGCAATTTAAAAAAGTCTTTTTAACAGGTACTGGTTCGAGTTTGTTCGCGAAATGTGACACTCGACCAGAGGCGGTTTTGTTGACAAGTCAACTACCTAATAACTGGACTATGTGGGTTGTACGAGGGCAGAACGAATCGCCTGTACATAAATCGCTTAAACAGTTTTTTAATCAAGTAGATTAGGTATAATCTGCAAGCATAAAGTTTGGGGCGTGGCCAAGTGGTTAAGGCACGGGGTTTTGATCTCCGCATCCCAGGTTCGAATCCTGGCGCCCCAGCCATTCTTTATTTTAAAATCAGTTGGTTTTTATAGTTAGGAGTTCAATGTGCTAGACAGTCGCATCATGGTGTTCACCGGTAATGCAAACAAAGCATTAGCTAAAGACATTGCTCGTCATTTAAATATCACCTTAGGTCGAGCCACCGTTGAAACGTTCAGCGACGGTGAGATCATGATTGAAATTGGCGAGAATGTTAGGGGTAAAGAAGTTTTTATTATTCAATCCACGTGCGCGCCGACGAATAATCACGTAATGGAATTATTGGTGATGATTGACGCCCTAAAAAGGGCGTGTGCGAGTCGAATTACAGCAGTTATTCCCTACTATGGTTACGCAAGGCAGGATCGCCGTCCTCGTTCGGCTCGTGTTCCTATTACATCAAAAGTTGTTGCAAAAATGATTGATACGGCCGGTGCTGATCATGTGTTGACGGTTGATTTGCACGCAGATCAAATTCAAGGGTTCTTTGACATACCGGTTGATAATGTTTATGCCTCGCCTTTATTGCTGAGCGATATTTGGCAAAGAAAAACAGAGCATCTAATGATTGTTTCGCCAGATGTCGGCGGTGTGGTTCGAGCCCGCGCTCTAGCTAAACGACTAGACGACGCTGATTTGGCAATTATTGATAAACGTAGACCAAAGCCCAACCAAGCAGAAGTAATGAACATTATTGGTGACGTCAGCGGAAGAGACTGCGTGATTGTGGATGACCTTGTAGACACTGCAGGTACATTATGTTTAGCGGCAAAGGCGTTAAAAAACAATGGCGCCCTTAGTGTTAAGGCATATTGTACGCACCCTGTTTTATCAGGAAATGCTATCGAGAATATAGCCGGCTCAGTATTAGATGAATTAGTTGTAACGGATACCATACCGCTACGAGATGACGCAATAAATTGCAAAAAAATTAGGCAGCTTGGTGTTGCGGAGATGTTAGCGGAAACAATTCGACGGATGGTTGAAGGTGATTCCGTTAGTTCGCTATACGTCGACTAAAAAGTATGGCAAAATGCCCTGTTTAGTGTAATTAATTTTTATTTGGAGAAGTTAGATGAGTACCAGTTTTGAATTAGCGGCATCGATTCGTAGCGATTTGGGTAAAGGCGCAACACGCCGTTTACGCAAACAAGATAAAGTTCCTGCCGTCATTTATGGTGCTGGCTCAGAGCCGGTTGCAATAACCTTAGCGCATAATGAATTGATGCATAGTACGGAAAACGAAGCATTTTTCTCGCATGTGCTTTCTATAAATGTTGATGGAAAAAAAGAAACTGTCATTATTAAAGCGTTACAACGTCATCCTGCCAAGTCGATATTGATGCACGCTGATTTTTTGCGTATTAGCATGAAAGAAAAATTAAAGGTTAATGTCCCTATTCACTTTATTGGTGAAGACGTTTCACCAGGTGTTAAAGAAGGTGGTGTGGTGACGCACGAGTTGGTAGATATTGAAATCCAGTGTTTGCCAAAAGATTTACCAGAATTCATTGAAGTGGATATGTCAGGAGTTGAGCTAGGTGCTAGCGTACATCTAACGGATGTATCTGTGCCAAGCGGCGTAGAAATTTTTGCGTTAACACATGGCGATGAATACGACGCACAGGTGGCCTCTATTCATAAACCTAGAGTTGTTGAAGAAGTTGAAGCGGTTGAAGCGGAAGCAACAGAAGGTGAAGTTGCAGATGCAGTTGATGCAGAGTCAGGCGATAAAGAGGAATCAGGCGAATAACGTATGATTTCATTAATTGTCGGGCTAGGTAATCCGGGCGATGAGTATAAAAAAACCCGGCATAATGCTGGGTTTTTGTTATTAGATGACGTGGCGAAAAATCTAGGCACCTCATTTGCCTATGACGAAAAATTCAAGGCAGAAGTGGCTAAAGGCGTTATTGCTGACAAGCCAATTCATATGGTTAAACCTCAAATGTATATGAATAAAAGTGGTTTTCCGATATCGGCTTATGCAAATTATTTCAACATTCCTGCTGAAGAACTTTTGGTTGTCCACGATGATTTGGATCTCGAGCCGGGTGTCGTTCGATTAAAAAAAGGTGGTGGGCATGGTGGTCATAACGGGTTGAGAGATGCGATTTCTCACTTAGCAAAAAAAGATTTTTATCGGTTAAGAATTGGTATCGGCCACCCGGGCGACAAAAACAAAGTAAGTGCTTTTGTCTTAAAGGCACCAAGTAAGTCTGATCAAGAGAAAATAGAAGCTGTATTTTATAATGTAATAAATGAGTTAGCAGCTATTTGTAGCGGTGAAATACAAGAGGCCATGAAACGCTTGCACACGTAATAAAAATCTTTGCTTTCAAGTACTTTCTTTGTTGACAGTCAAATTCAAATCAAAGACAATAGTCGGCTGTTTTCGGAGGGGTTCCCGAGCGGCCAAAGGGATCAGACTGTAAATCTGACGGCTCAGCCTTCGGAGGTTCGAATCCTCCCCCCTCCACCAAGATTTGTTGGGTCGAGATTACCGCGGGTGTAGTTCAATGGTAGAACGTCAGCCTTCCAAGCTGAACACGCGGGTTCGATTCCCGCCACCCGCTCCAGTTAGGTGGGTATGTAGGCCCATATAGCTCAGGGGTAGAGCACTTCCTTGGTAAGGAAGAGGCCATCGGTTCAATTCCGATTA
The DNA here is from genome assembly GCA_002733135.1 of Cycloclasticus sp. GTDB lineage: Bacteria > Pseudomonadota > Gammaproteobacteria > Methylococcales > Cycloclasticaceae > Cycloclasticus. Next base: position 65,785 of record NVUJ01000001.1, read on the forward strand.
TGGGCTCCAGTTAACGCTGAGTTCGGCGAAATATACCTTCGGGTATAAAGTAAGTAGTTTTGGTATAGAGTGGTTTTTAATTAATTTAGTCTTGAAAAAAGGTGCGTAATGTCTAAAGAAAAATTTGAAAGAAACAAGCCCCATGTAAACGTAGGCACGATTGGCCACGTAGATCATGGTAAAACAACCTTAACGGCAGCGTTAACGAAAGTCATGGCGGAAGCCCAAGGTGGCGAATTTAAAGCGTTTGACGAAATCGACAACGCACCAGAAGAGCGTGAGCGTGGTATTACCATCGCAACATCACACGTTGAATATGAATCAGCAAACCGTCACTACGCACACGTAGATTGCCCAGGTCACGCCGATTACGTTAAAAACATGATTACCGGCGCAGCCCAAATGGACGGCGCTATTCTAGTATGTTCAGCAGCTGACGGTCCAATGCCGCAAACGCGTGAACATATCCTATTATCACGTCAGGTAGGTGTTCCATACATCGTCGTGTTCATGAACAAAGCGGACATGGTAGATGACGACGAGTTACTCGAATTAGTGGAAATGGAAATACGTGAATTACTAGACATGTATGAATTCCCAGGTGACGACACACCGATCATCATCGGTTCAGCGCTAAAAGCATTAGAAGGCGATACATCAGATATCGGTGTGCCATCAGTGCTTAAATTAGTTGAAGCGCTAGATACCTATATCCCGTTACCAGAGCGTGCCATTGATGGTGATTTCTTAATGCCAGTAGAAGACGTATTCTCAATCTCAGGTCGTGGCACAGTAGTTACAGGCCGTATCGAACGTGGTGTGGTTAACGTTGGCGAAGAAATTGAAATCGTTGGTGTTAAAGAAACGGTAACCACAACGTGTACCGGTGTTGAAATGTTCCGTAAATTACTTGATCAAGGTGAAGCAGGCGACAACGTTGGCGTACTACTACGTGGTACAAAACGTGAAGACGTAGAACGTGGTCAAGTACTAGCAAAGCCAGGTTCAATCAATCCGCACACACACTTCGAAGCTGAAGTATATGTATTGGGTAAAGACGAAGGTGGTCGTCATACACCATTCTTCAACGGTTACCGACCACAGTTCTACTTTAGAACAACCGACGTAACAGGTGCATGTGACTTACCAGAAGGCATTGAAATGGTGATGCCAGGTGATAACGTGAAAATGACCGTTAAACTAATCAACCCGATTGCGATGGAAGACGGCTTACGTTTTGCTATTCGTGAAGGTGGCCGTACTGTTGGCGCCGGTGTTGTTGCTAAAATTATTGAGTAATTATTATGTCAAAACAATCCATAAGAATTCGTTTGAAAGGCTTTGATCATCGTTTAATAGATCATGCTGCTCGTGAAATCGTTGAAACTGCAAAAAGAACGGGTGCTCAAGTGATGGGCCCAATTCCTTTGCCGACTAAAAAAGAACGTTTTACTGTGCTTATTTCTCCGCATGTTAATAAAGATGCTAGGGATCAATATGAGCTTCGTACGCACAAACGTATGATGGATATTGTTGAGCCAACGGACAAAACAGTTGATGCATTGATGAAGCTAGATTTATCGGCTGGTGTTGATGTGCAAATTAAACTGAATTAAATCAGTTTTAAATATAGATTAAGTAAAGGATAAATCATGTCTTTAGGATTAGTAGGCCGTAAATGCGGAATGACAAGATTGTTCACAGAAGAAGGGGTTTCGATTCCTGTATCTGTTGTGCAAATTTTGCCTAATAAAGTAACGCGTGTTTTAAGCCAGGAATCAGATGGCTATTCAGCTGTACAAGTGACAACGGGGGAAGTAAAAAACTCACGCGTCAATAAAGCTGAAGCAGGACAATTCACCAAAGCCGGAGTAGAAGCTGGTAAAGGTTTATGGGAATTCAGATTGGAAGCAGATTCAGATATAGAAGTAGGGTCTAACCTTTCTTTGGATATATTTGAAGCAGGCCAAAAAGTTGATGTCCGTGGACAAAGTAAAGGTAAAGGCTTCGCTGGTGTAATCAAAAGGTACAACTTCCAAATGCAAGACGCTACTCACGGTAACTCAATATCACATCGTGCGCCTGGTTCTATTGGGCAATGCCAAACTCCGGGTCGAGTGGTAAAAGGAAAGAAAATGGCTGGGCATATGGGTGCTGAAAGAGTCACCACTCAAAACCTTGAAATTGTAAGAGTTGACGCCGAAAAATCAGTGGTATTGATTAAAGGTGCAATTCCCGGTTCAAAAAATGCTGATGTTGTTTTGACACCTGCAATTAAAATTAAAAGTTAGGCATAAAGTATGAAGATTCAATCGCCTGTAGTAGGTAAAAACGTTTCCGAAGCGGTATTCGGCCAAGATTACAATGAAGGGATTATTCACCAACTCGTTGTAACATTTATGGCGAATGCTAGAGCAGGAACGCGCGCACAAAAAACGCGTTCTGAAGTAAGTGGTGGTGGTGTTAAGCCTTGGAAGCAAAAAGGTACTGGGCGTGCTCGTGCAGGAACTATTAGAAGTCCGATTTGGCGTACTGGTGGTATAACTTTTGCTGCAAAACCACAAGATCACAGCAAAAAGCTCAATAAAAAAATGTATGCGGTTGGAATGCGTTCAATTTTGTCTGAATTAATCCGACAAGAAAGACTGGTTATTGTTGACAAAGTATCTATTAAAGAACCTAAAACAAAAGCATTGATTAGTTTACTGGCTGATAATGGCTTATCTAGCACGCTTTTGGTTTTGGCGGCAGAAGATGAAAATATTGCACTGGCAAGTCGTAACCTTCATAAAGTTGATGTGTGTACGGCTTACGAAATTGACCCCGTTTCATTATTAGCCTATGAAAAAGTGTGTGTAACTGCAGATGCTGTTGCACTAATTGAGGAGCGCCTTAAATGAATCAAGAATTCTTACTTCAGTTAATAAATGCACCAGTGGTCACTGAAAAAAGCTCTATTGCAGCGGATCAAAATAATCAATATGTATTTAAAGTAAATAAAAATGCCAACAAATCAGAAATCAAAGCAGCTGTCGAAAAATTATTCGAGGTTGATGTTGAATCTGTGAAAACATTGAATGTTAAAGGTAAGACGAAGCGTTTCGGACAATCTTTAGGTAAACGTTCTGATGTTAAAAAGGCGTATGTTCGAATCAAATCAGGGCAAGAAATCGAATTCGTTTCTGCTTAATTGGAAGATAGATTAATCTTATGGCAATTGTAAAATCAAAACCAACTTCACCCGGCTCACGTTTTGTGATTCGAGTCAAAAACCCTGAGCTTTCAAAGTCAGCACCTTACGGTCCTCTACTCGAAAAGAAGAGTAAATCAGGTGGTCGTAATAATAATGGCCGTATAACTACGCGGCATCGTGGCGGTGGCCATAAGCAACATTATAGAATTGTTGATTTCAAAAGAAATAAATTTGATATTCTAGGTAAAGTAGAAAGCCTGCAATATGACCCAAATAGAACTGCTAATATAGCCTTAATACTATATAATGACGGTGAACGACGTTACATCATTGCCCCGAAGAATTTACACGTTGGTGATGAAATTATATCTTCAGATGTAGCCCCAATTAAAGTCGGAAATTGTTTGCCAATGAGGAATATTCCGGTTGGTACGCAAATTCATTGTGTTGAATTAAAGCCAGGTAAAGGCGCCCAAATAGCACGTAGTGCGGGTGCTGTTGCGCAATTGGTAGCCAGAGAAGGCAGTCATGTCACCTTGAGGTTACGCTCGGGTGAGATGCGTAAAGTGTTAGCTGAAGGTCGCGCCGTTATTGGTGAAGTTGGTAACTCTGAGCATAACCTAATATCTTTAGGTAAAGCGGGTGCAAAACGTTGGAGAGGTGTTAGGCCAACTGTTCGTGGTGTTGCTATGAACCCAGTTGATCACCCGCATGGTGGTGGTGAGGGCCGTACATCAGGTGGCCGTCATCCAGTGTCGCCTTGGGGTATGCCAACAAAAGGCTATAAGACGCGGAAAAATAAGCGTACTGATAAATTGATAGTAAGAAATAGAACTAAACGTTAAGGATATATTGTGCCAAGATCCCTAAAAAAAGGTCCCTTTATTGATCTTCATTTGATGAAGAAAGTTGAAGCGGCCGTAGAAAGTAATAATCGTAGACCAATTAAAACTTGGTCTAGACGTTCAATGATTGCTCCAAATATGGTCGGTCTAACGATCGCAATTCATAATGGAAGGCAGCATATGCCTGTATTAGTCACTGAAAATATGGTTGGTCATAAATTGGGCGAGTTTGCTTTGACTCGTACATATCGTGGCCATATTGTTGATAAAAAATCTAGATAACTGTTGGTGTAATGATGGAAGTCAGAGCTAAATTAAAAAACGCAAACTTTTCGGCGCAAAAAGGCCGGCTAGTTGCTAATCAAATTCGTGGTGAAGGGGTTGAAAGTGCCTTAAATCTTTTGAGTTTTAGTACACGTAAAGCAGCTGAAAGCTTTAAGAAACTTTTGAATTCTGCTATTGCAAATGCTGAGCATAATGAAGGTGCAGACATTGACGATTTGTTTGTTTCAACTGTTTTTGTTGATGAGGCACCTACTTACAAGCGTTTCAAAGCGCGCGCTAAAGGACGTGGAAATAAAATTTTAAAAAGAAACTGTCATTTAACTATCGAAGTTAGCGATACTAAATAAAGAGTAAATAAATATGGGTCAAAAAGTACATCCAACTGGTATACGTCTTGGAATAGTAAAAGATTGGAACTCGCGCTGGTATGCAAATTCTCAAGCTTATCCTGAGATGTTAAGGCAAGACTTGATTGCTAGAGATTTTTTGAAAAAGAAATTAATGGCTGCATCAGTGAGCAAGATTCAGATCAACAGGCCTGCAGGCAACGCCCAAATCACTATTCATACGGCTCGCCCTGGAATAGTCATTGGTAAAAAAGGCGGTGATGTTGATTCATTGCGTGCAGAGGTTAGTAAAATCATGGGTGTGCCCGTGCAAATTAATGTTGAAGAGATACGCAAGCCCGAATTAGATGCGTTATTAGTGGCTGAAAGTGTTGCTCAACAGTTAGAACGCAGAATTATGTTCAGGCGTGCTATGAAACGCGCGGTTACTAATACAATGAGGCTGGGTGCTGAAGGTATTAAAATCAAAGTTAGCGGTCGATTAAATGGCGCTGATATTGCACGTAATGAATGGTATAGGGAAGGACGTGTGCCTTTACATACTCTTCGTGCGGATATTGATTATGGCTTTACTGAAGCTTTAACCACATATGGGATTCTTGGCATTAAGGTTTGGATTTTCAAAGGTGAAGTGTTTGATGACAAATCAGCACTGCCTGTTATGGGTTCTAAAGAAGCTACAGCTGAATAGGTAAATAAGATGTTACAACCAAAAAGAACAAAATTTAGAAAAATGCACAAAAACCGAAATACTGGTTTAGCGCATCGTGGAAGCAGTGTTAGCTTTGGTGAGTTTGGCCTTAAATCTATTGAACATGGAAGAATGACCGCAAGGCAAATTGAAGCGGGTCGTCGTGCAATTACACGCCATATTAAACGTGGCGGTAAAGTTTGGATTAGGGTTTTTCCAGACAAGCCGATTACGAAAAAACCATTAGAAGTACGTATGGGTAAAGGTAAAGGTAGTGTCGAATACTGGGTGGCGCAAATTAAACCTGGCACTATGTTATTTGAGCTACAAGGTGTATCAAAAGAAATTGCAGCAGAAGCATTTGCATTGGCTGCAGCAAAATTTCCATTTAAAACGAAATTTGCACAACGGACAATAATGTAATGAAAGCTTCTGAATTAAGAGAAAAGACAGCTCAAGAATTAAACGAATTATTACTTGAGTTAAGAAAAGAACAGTTTAATTTGCGTATGCAAAGTTCGACTGGTCAATTAACACAAGTGCATCAATTTGGTGAAGTGCGTGGAGATATCGCCCGTATAAAAACTATTTTGAATGACCAAACGGGTGAATCTAAATGAGTGCTGAAGAACAAACTCTAAGAACAGTTTCTGGTGTTGTAACAAGCAACAAAGCTAACAAATCCATTACTGTAAAGGTAACGCGCCAAGTAAAACATCCGCTTTACGGAAAGGTTATTAAACGTAGCGCTAGTTATCATGCGCACGACGAGAATAACGAATGCTCTGAAGGTGATACGGTATCGTTAGTTTCATGTCGTCCTGTTTCAAAGTCTAAAACTTGGAAACTTCACGAAGTAATTGAAAAATCTAAAGATATTTAGTCGGAGTTAAAACATGATACAAATGCAAACAAGGCTAGATGTAGCCGATAATAGTGGAGCTCGTAATGTAATGTGCATTAAGGTTCTTGGTGGCTCACATAAACGTTATGCCAAGATTGGCGACATTATTAAGGTGAGTATCAAAGATGCAATACCTCGCGGTAAGGTTAAAAAAGGGGAAGTGGTTAACGCAGTTGTTGTGAGAACGAGAAAAGGAGTTCGTCGTCAAGATGGTTCACTTATCCGTTTTGATAGCAATGCTGCTGTGTTGTTAAACGCAAATATGCAACCCATTGGTACACGTATTTTTGGCCCAGTTACACGTGAGTTACGAAATGAAAAATTTATGAAAATCATTTCTTTAGCTCCTGAAGTAATTTAATAAATTTAAATCAATTATGAATAAGATCAAAAAAGGTGATGAAGTCATCGTATTAACGGGCAAAGATAAAGATAAAAGAGGCATGGTTCTTTCTGTTGTTTCTTCTGAAAAAGTACTTGTCGAAGGTGTTAATACGGTTAAAAAACATCAAAAGCCTAATCCAAATAAGGGTATAGAAGGTGGCATCATTGAGAAGCAAATGCCTATTAATGTTTCCAATGTGGCTATTTATAATACACAAACAAAAAAAGCCGACAGAATCGGTTTTAGAGTGCTTGAGGACGGCAAGAAAGTTCGTTTCTTTAAGTCTAACAATGAAGTGCTCGACGCTTAGGAATATAGAGAATAGATATGTCAATTTTACATGAACAATATAAGAACGAAATGGTTCCTGCTTTAATGAAGGAGCTTAAGTTCAAGTCAATTATGGAAGTTCCTAAGATCACTAAAATTACACTTAATATGGGTGTTGGTGAAGCGGTTGCAGATAAGAAAGTTATTCAAAATGCAGTGTCTGATCTTGAAAAAATCTCAAGTCAAAAACCTATTATTACGATTGCAAGAAAATCTATCGCTGGCTTTAAAATTAGGGATGATATGCCAATTGGTTGTAAGGTAACATTGAGAAACGAACGTATGTATGACTTCCTACAACGTTTAATATCTATTGCAATTCCTCGTATTCGTGACTTTCGTGGGCTTAGCGATAAAGCATTCGATGGTCGTGGTAATTACTCTATAGGCATTACCGAGCAAATTATTTTCCCTGAAATCGATTATGACAAGATTGATACGATTCGTGGGCTTGATATAGCCATTACGACGACAGCAAAGAATGATGATGAAGGCCGCGCATTATTAAAGGCTTTTAATTTCCCAATTAAAAAACAAGGTTAAACGATGGCTAAAAAATCAATGATAGCTAGAGAAAACAAACGTATACGTTTGGTAGCTAAATATGCTTCTAAAAGAGCAGCGCTTAAAGAAATCATCAGAAACCCAAAGTCTTCATTTGATGAAGTGGCTGAGGCACAGGCCAAACTTGTTTCTTTGCCCAGAGATTCAAGCCCTTCTCGTATTCGCAATCGTTGTAGTATCACAGGCCGTCCACACGGATATTATAGAAAATTTGGGTTAGGTAGGAATAAATTACGCGAGGCAACAATGCGTGGTGATGTTCCTGGTTTATCTAAAGCTAGTTGGTAACAGAGGAATTATTTCATGAGTATGAGCGATCCTATTGCAGATATGTTGACACGCATTCGTAATGCGCAATCTGCTGGTAAAAAAAATGTCAGTATGCCCTTTTCCACAAAAAAATTAGCTCTTGCTAAAGTGTTAGAAGAAGAAGGTTATATTGCTGGTTCTAGTAAATCTGAAGATATTGCTAATAAGCCTGCTTTAGAAGTAATATTGAAATATTTTCAAGGCGTGCCAGTTATAGAAAGTATTGATCGCGTCAGTAAGCCTGGCTTACGTGTATTTAAGTCAAAAGATGAGCTTCCTCAGGTCAAAAGTGGTTTAGGGGTTGCAATTATTTCAACGTCAAAAGGTTTAATGACGGATCGCGCTGCACGCTCTCAGGGCTTTGGTGGCGAAGTTCTTTGTTACGTTAGTTAATTAGGTTTTATTATGTCAAGAATTGCAAACAGTCCAATTGAGTTACCTACAGGCGTTGAGTTTAAAAACGATGCTGGTAAGTTGACTATTAAAGGTAAAAACGGCGAATTATCATGCAACCTTATAAGTTGTGTAGATATAGATGTTGATGGCACTACTATCAAGTTTAAATCAAATATCAATAATAAGTCTTCAATCGCTTTAGCAGGTACTCAACGTTCACTTGTTAATAATATGGTGATTGGCGTTAATACAGGTTTTGAAAAAAAACTTGAATTACGCGGTGTGGGTTATAGAACGCAAGTTAGAGGAAAAACTCTTAACTTAACGCTTGGATTTTCTCACCCAGTAGAGCACCTGATACCTGATGGCATAACGATTGAAACACCTAGTCAAACGGAAATCGTAATTAAGGGTTGTGATAAACAATTAGTTGGTCAAGTTGCAGCGGATATTCGTGATTATCGTTCACCTGAGCCTTATAAAGGTAAAGGGATACGTTATGTGGGCGAACATGTAGTAATGAAAGAAGCTAAGAAGAAATAGGCAAATATAATGGATAAGAAAAGTTCACGTATACGAAGAGCAACAAAAACTCGTAGTCGTATTAAAAAAAGTGGTATCGAACGTTTAAGCGTTCACAGATCACCGCGTCATATTTATGCTCAAGTAACTAGTGCTGACGGTTCAAAAGTATTTGCTTCTGCTTCTACACTAATAAGTGACGTCAAATCATCTGTTAAAAACCCTGGAAATATTGAAGCAGCATCAGTCGTTGGTAAAGCTATCGCTGAGCGTGCCGTTAAAGCAGGCGTGACAAAAGTTGCATTTGATCGTTCTGGATTTAAATATCATGGCCGTGTTAAAGCGTTAGCAGAAGCAGCTCGTGAAAATGGATTGGAATTTTAGAGGCAATTATGGCATCAAAACCAGCACAAAATAATCAACAACAAGACGACTTACAAGAAAAGTTAATTACCGTTAGAAGAATTTCTAAAGTAGTTAAAGGTGGTCGTCAATTTAGATTTTCAGCATTAACGGTTGTTGGTGATGGAAATGGACGCGTTGGATTCGGTATCAGTAAAGCTCGTGAAGTTCCTGTTGCCATTCAAAAGGCGATGGAACAAGCTCGTAAAAATATGCGCACAGTTCACTTAAAAGACAATACATTGCAATATCCAATTACAGCTAACTATGGCGCGGCTTCTGTTTTCATGAAACCTGCTTCGGAAGGTACAGGAATTATCGCAGGCGGTGCAATGCGTGCAGTATTTGATGTTGTTGGTGTGCATAATGTTCTAGCAAAATGTGTTGGCAGCAATAACCCAGCTAACGTTGTTCGTGCAACCATAAAAGGTTTATCCGACATGACTAATGCAGAAGAAGTTGCAATGAAGCGTGGCAAAACTGTCGCTGATATTCTTGGGTAATGATGATGGCTGATAAAAAAATAAAAGTAACAATGGTTCGTAGCACAAATGGTCGGCTCGCTTCTCACAAAGCATGTATAGCCGGCTTAGGATTACGGAAAATAAATCAAACCGTAGAAGTTATTGATACGCCTGAAAATCGAGGAATGATCAATAAAGTTAACTATATGGTTAAGGTTGACGAGGCTTAATAATGTTTTTAAATACAATTAAACCAGCTGTTGGTAGTACTAAACCTGCTAAAAGAGTTGGGCGCGGTATTGGTTCGGGCATTGGTAAAACGTGTGGTCGTGGTCATAAAGGTCAAAAATCACGTTCTGGTGGACAAACAAAAATTGGATTCGAGGGCGGTCAAATGCCTCTTCAACGTAGACTTCCTAAAATAGGCTTCACGTCTGCTAAAAAGAAGTTGACAGCTGAAGTGAGATTAAATGAGTTAGTGGGACTTTCAGCAGATGAAATTACAATTGACGTGCTAATTGCAGCAAACCTTGTGCCCGTGTTCACCAAAAGAGTAAAAGTTATTCTTTCAGGTGAATTAAATACAGCGGTTAAATTAAAAGGAATTTCTGCAACTTCTGGTGCTGTAAAAGCAATTGAAGCTGTTGGCGGAAGTTTAGAATAGCCCATGTCGTCTTTAGGTTCATCAACTGCCGGAGGAATGGGCGGATTAAGTAAGCTACCAGAATTACGCAAAAGACTTTTCTTTGTGTTAGGTGCGCTATTTGTCTTTAGAATTGGCGCACATGTCCCTGTACCCGGTATAGACCCAAAAGCTTTAGCTTTAATGTTTGAACAACAAGCGGGTACCATTCTAGATATGTTTAATATGTTCTCTGGAGGAGCATTAAAACGATTAAGTATCTTTGCGCTTGGCATCATGCCATATATATCGGCTTCAATCATTATCCAACTGATGACGTCAGTTGTCCCTAAGTTTGAACAACTTAAAAAAGAAGGTGAGTCGGGTAAACGAAAAATAACGCAATATACGCGATACTTTACTGTTGTTCTCGCTACTTTTCAGGCTATTGGTGTAGCAACTGCTCTTCAAGGCCAATCAGCTGGGGGTCTAGCAGTTGTATTTAACCCAGGTGTTTCATTTATGTTTACGGCCGTGGTGACGTTAGTGAGTGGCACGTTATTTCTTATGTGGTTAGGAGAGCAAGTCACGGAACGCGGCATTGGAAATGGTATCTCGATCATAATTTTTGCAGGCATTGTTGCAGGCTTACCTTCGGCCATTGGTGGAACACTAGAGTTGGTCCGTACGGGTGAATTAAGCTCAATAATGACGATAATCTTATTTATTCTTGCTATTGGCGTAACCGCTTTCGTGATATTTGTAGAACGTGCACAAAGACGAATAAAAATAAATTATGCGCAGCGCCAGCAGGGTAATAAGATGATAGCTGGCCAATCTAGTTTTTTACCGCTTAAGCTTAATATGGCCGGTGTTATACCCCCTATTTTTGCTTCAAGTATAATTCTGTTCCCATCCACAATTGCTGGTTGGTTTGGAAGCAGTGAAGGCATGGGTTGGTTGCAAGATTTGTCCAGCATGTTGTCCCCTGGTCAACCGATATATGTGTTGCTATATGCTTCTGCGATTATATTCTTCTGCTTTTTTTATACTGCATTAGTCTTTAATTCAAGAGATACATCTGACAACTTAAAGAAATCGGGTGCATTTATCCCTGGTATTAGACCGGGTGAGCAGACAACAAAATATATTGATGGTGTTATTACAAAACTTACTTTATTAGGGGCTATCTATATAACATCAGTATGTTTATTGCCTGAGTTTTTAATTGTTTATTGGAAGGTACCGTTTTATTTCGGTGGTACGTCGTTGTTAATTATTGTTATTGTGGTTATGGATTTTATTGCTCAAATGCAGTCGCATTTAATGTCCCAACAATATGAAGGATTGATGAAAAAAGCCAATCTTAAAAATAGTTAATTTAAAGATTGTAGTAGGAGTTTAATATGAAAGTCAGAGCATCAGTAAAAAAAATATGTCGTAATTGCAAAATCGTCAAACGCAAAAATGTAGTACGCGTGATATGTAAAGACGGGCGTCATAAACAACGTCAAGGCTAATACTTTTAGCTTGTAGTTAGTTTAAATAAAGATTAAAATTGTCGGTTTTTGACTGGCCAAATAACGGAGAGAATTAATGGCACGTATTGCTGGTATTAATATACCTGATAATAAGCATATTGTTATTTCATTAACATCAATTTATGGGATAGGTCCAACAAGATCGAAATCTATTTGTGAAGCTAGTGGAATAGATATAGCAACTAAAATACGCGATTTATCCGAAGAACAGTTGGAAACAGTTCGTACCGAGGTAGGTAAATATTTGATTGAAGGTGACTTACGTCGCGAAGTTTCAATGAATATTAAACGTTTACTTGATTTAGGCTGTTTTCGTGGCATACGTCACCGTAGAAGTCTGCCTGTTCGTGGCCAACGTACTAAAACAAATGCACGGACACGTAAAGGTCCGCGTAAACCTATTAGAAAATAAGATTTAATTAAAGGATACTCGTAGTATGGCTAAACCAAGTCGTAGTAAAAAGAAGATTAAAAAAGATGTCGTAGATGGCATTGTTCATGTGCACGCCACATTTAATAACACGATTGTTACAATTACAGATCGTAAAGGTAATGCGTTGACTTGGGCAACTGCAGGCGGTTCTGGATTTAGAGGTTCACGTAAAAGCACACCATTTGCAGCGCAAGTTGCTGCGGAACGCGCTGGTGAAGCTGCTAAAAGCTTTGGGTTGAAGAACCTTGAAGTGAAAATTAAAGGACCAGGCCCCGGTCGTGAATCGGCAGTTAGGGCACTTAATAATATTGGTTTCAACATTACGTTTATCGAAGATGTGACACCTATTCCACATAATGGTTGTCGTCCGCCTAAAAAACGACGCGTGTAAAGTAGGATAATACAATGGCTAAATATACAGATTCAAAATGTCGTTTATGTCGTCGTGAAGGCGAAAAACTGTTTTTAAAAGGTGAAAAATGCTACACAGCTAAATGTGCGATGGAGAAACGAGCTTATCCTCCTGGGCAACACGGGCAGCGTAGAACACGCCTTTCTGACTATGCAGTACAGTTAAGAGAAAAACAAAAATTACGTCGTACCTATGGCGTATTAGAGAAACAATTCCGTGGTTATTATGCTGAGGCTGCTCGAATTAAAGGCTCTACGGGTGAGAACTTATTGCAACTTCTTGAATGCCGTTTAGATAATGTTGTTTATAGAATGGGGTTTTCTTCATCGCGTTCAGAAGCAAGGCAATTAGTTAGACATAACGGAATTATAGTTAATGGCGTTCGTGTCAACATCCCTTCATTTCAAATCAACACAGATGACGTTATTGAAGTTAATGAATCTGCTAAGAATCAAAACAGGGTTAAGTCTGCGTTAGAGTTTGTTGAACAACGTGGTGTGCCTGAGTGGATTGAAATGGATATAATGAAAATGATGGGTACTATCAAGGTTAAACCTGAAAGATCGGATTTGCCTGCTGAAATCAATGAACATCTCGTGGTCGAGCTGTACTCTAAGTAATATAAATAGGAAATATAATGCAAAATTTACTTTCAGGGTTTTTGCAACCTAAAGTCACAAAAGTCCAATCCATAACACCGACGTGTTCAAAAGTTACTATTGAACCGATGGAGCGTGGATATGGCCACACTCTTGGTAATGCGTTAAGACGCGTTCTACTATCATCTATTCCAGGTTGTGCGGTAACAGAAATTAAAATTGATGGTGTATTGCATGAATACACTACTATTGATGGCGTTCAAGAGGACGTTATTGATATTATGCTTAACCTTAAGAATTTAGCTGTCACGTTAACTGCTAAAGATGAAGTGATTCTAGTATTAAAGAAATCAGGTAAAGGTGAAGTTACTGCCGCTGATATTAAAATTGATCACGATGTTGAAATTATTAACCCTGAACTGATTATTGCTAACCTTACAACGAAAGGTAAGTTATCAATGACAATTAAAGTTGAGCGTGGTTCTGGTTATCAAACTGCAGCTTCACGTAAGCAAGAAGATGAAGATTTACCAATAGGCACTCTTTTATTAGACGCCTCTTTCAGTCCTATCAAGCGTATATCTTATAACGTTGATATGGCTCGAGTTGAACAGCGTACTAACCTTGATAAACTGGTTATTGAGCTAGAAACTAATGGTACTGTTGAACCTGAAGAGACTATTAGAGCTGCTGCGACAATTCTACATCACCATATAGCTGTATTCGTTGACCTCAAGGATATTATAGATGAGCCTGAGCTTCCAAAAGAACCAGAGTTTGACCCAATTTTACTTCGTCCAGTTGATGATTTAGAGCTTACTGTTCGTTCTGCGAATTGCTTAAAAGCAGAACAAATTTTTTACATAGGTGACCTCATTCAACGCACAGAAGTTGAGTTATTAAAAGCGCCTAATTTAGGTAAAAAATCACTCACTGAAATTAAAGACGTATTAGCAACCAAAGGTATGTCACTAGGTATTCGTTTAGAAAACTGGCCTCCTTCAACTCTTATCACTAGTGATAGAGTTGCGACATCAAATTAATTTAAGGATTTATTCATGCGTCATCGTAAAGCTGGTAAACAGTTAAATCGCAATAGCAGTCACCGTAAAGCCATGTTTAAAAATATGGCAAATTCATTAATTGACCACGAAGTTATTCGTACAACTGTTCCTAAAGCCAAGGAACTTCGTCGATTCATTGAGCCTATCATTACGGCGTCTAAAACGGACTCTGTTGCTAAAAGAAGGTTAATTTTTTCTCGTCTTAGAGATAGAGACAGCGTTACTAAGTTATTTAATGTTTTAGCGCCCCGCTACTCAGAGCGTCCAGGTGGATATCTGAGAATCCTTAAATGTGGGTTTAGAACAGGTGATGCCGCTCCTATGGCCTATGTGGAATTGGTTGACAGGATTACAGACTCACCCGAAGAAGTTACTGAATAGTATAAAAAAGCTGGTTAACCCCGGCTTTTTTTATAGATGAAATACATTATTTATTAACGTTGTAAGTGTTCTAACTTACTTTCAATTTTCGCCCATTCATCAGCATCTTCTGGAGCAGGTTTAACATCTGTGATCACGGGCCATAAAGGCGTTAACTCTGCGTTTAGTTTAATAAACTCTTCTTGCCCTTCTGGTAGTTCATCTTCTGAGTAAATAGCTTCTACAGGGCATTCAGGCTCACATAATGTGCAATCAATACATTCGTCAGGGTCAATTACTAAAAAGTTAGGGCCTTCATGAAAGCAATCCACAGGGCATACATCAACGCAATCGGTATATTTACATTTAATGCATGATTCGGTTACTACAAATGTCATTGATCTTCCTTCGTTTTATTGTGTGATTATTATAATCTTTTTATATTTATTTTAGGTAGTCAGTTAGTATTAAATTATCTCAAAACTGTCACCTTTTATAAGCCACAATTTAGTTTGCGATTATACTATTGAGATTGAAAATTTAATTCCGATGGCGAGTAAGATGCTGGCTAAAATATATTTCAATGCTTTGTCTGGGAGTCGTTCGCCAATTATTGATCCGACATATATGGCAGGTATTGAACCAGCGATTAGGCTGAATAATAAACTAAAATCCACATGGCCTAGGTTTAAATGCCCAAGTCCTGCGATGGCTGTTAATGGTACGGCGTGTGCTATGTCTGTTCCCACTATAGTACGTGTTGCTAAGCTTGGGTATAGCAATAGTAGCATTGCGCTTCCTATGGCCCCTGCGCCAACGGAGGAGATGGTTACCAGTATTCCAAGTACTGCGCCAAGTGATATTATTATGAATCGTTTGGGTCGTGATGATATTTTTCTTTTATATTTGTGGGCTATTTTATCTTTAAATAAGATGACGATAGCGGTCAGTATCAGCATGACGCCTAAAGTTAAAGAAATAAGATGCTCGATTATCTCTTCTGGAACCCTGAGGTATTGTATGACGGCAATACAAGCAATGGATCCTGGAATACTTCCAAGCATGAGGTTTTTAGTAATCGACCAGTCTATATTCTTTAACTTTTGGTGTGACCATACGCCACTAGCCTTAGTTATGGCTGCATACAGTAGGTCGGTGCCTACCGCAATAGTAGGCTGAATATTAAAACCAAGCACTAATAAAGGTGTCATTAATGAACCGCCACCAACGCCGGTTAAACCAATAATAAAGCCTACTGTGGCGCCTGCTAGGATGTAAAAAAAATCCAAAATTCTACCGTTAAAAAAAATGAGGCTTGAAATATAATATAAATTCCTTATAATAAAAAGGAATATTAATCTCTATATTTATAACTAAAGAAGATAAGAAGCGATGAAATTACAACAGTTACGCTACATCTGGGAAGTGTCAAAAAATAATTTGAACGTTTCAGCAACGGCTGAGAGTATTTATACCTCTCAACCAGGTATAAGTAAACAAATTCGTATTTTAGAAGATGAATTAGGTATTCCTGTCTTCACGAGAAATGGTAAACATTTAACTAGCATGACTCCTGCAGGAGAAAAAATTATCGAGATTGCAGGTGAGATGCTTATGCAAGTTGAAAATATTAAAAATATTGCCAATGAATACTGCAATCAAAGTAAAGGCAGTTTATCTATAGCTACGACTCATACTCAGGCTCGTTATGCTTTGCCTACGGTTATAAAGCAATTCATGCAAGATTTGCCCGACGTATCATTAGATATACAACAAGGTACGCCGGTACAAATTGCGGAAATGGTTTCGCAAGGTAAAGTTGATTTAGCCATAGCAACAGAAGCGATAGAGTTGTTTGATAATTTAATTATGTTGCCTTGTTATTCTTGGGACCGCTGTATCTTGGTACCGAAAAGTCATCCATTATCTAAATTAGATCAAATATCACTGAGTGATGTGGCTTCATATCCGCTTATTACCTATGTGTTTGGTTTTACTGGCCGCTCAAAGCTAGATGAAGCGTTTACGTCAGAAAAGTTAAGCCCAAATGTTGCGTTAACAGCGGTAGACGCCGATGTAATAAAAACTTATGTTCGCCTAGGTTTAGGCGTTGGGATTGTGGCGCGCATGGCGTATGACGAGAAAACAGATGATGATTTGGTGGCTATTGATGCTAGCCATTTGTTTAGTTCTAGTGTCACTAAAATCGGCATCCGAAAAGACACGTTTTTGCGTGGTTATATGTATGAATTTATCTGCTTGTTTGCACCACATTTAACAAAAGACGTCATTAATAAAGCAATGGAACTAAAAAATCATGACGATATTAATGCTTTGTTTGAAAATATTTCTCTACCGCAATTTTAATTAGAAGTTGATGGCGGGTGTAGGCCACATTCTTTGTTGTCAGTTCCCTCCCACCACCAGCGACCTTCTCTAGGGTCTTGGTGAGGAAGGATAGGGCGAGTACAGGGTTCACAGCCAATACTGGTGTAGCCCTTGTTGTGGAGCGTATTAAAAGGAACATCAAGAGCTGTTATGTAGGTCCACACCATATCAGAAGTCCAATGGCAAAGCGGATTGAATTTAATCAATTCCCCATGGGCACCTGTAAAAGTATTGTCTTTTTCAACTATTTGTAAATTGCCACGTGTGCTTTTATTTTGGTCCCTTCGTTGGCCGGTAACCCACCCCGTGAAACCAGATAGATGACGTGCAAGTGGTTCTACTTTTCTAATACCACAACATTCTTGGTGTCCATCTTGGTAAAAACTAAATAATCCTTTATTTGAGACAAGTTTTTGTACCTGGTTCGTGTCAGGAAATACTATATCGATATCAATTTTATAATGCTTCATTACTGTCTCAATGAATTGATAAGTTTCAGGATGTAAACGACCTGTATCTAAGGTAAAGACGAACGGTTTGAGTTTAAGTTTGCACGCCATATCAATAAGCACTACATCCTCAGCGCCACTGAATGAAATAGCTAAGTTATCAAAACGAGAGTGAATTTTTTTAAGAATTTCACGAGGGTGATTTTGCTCAAGTTCGCTTTGAAGTAATTGTATATCCATATCTATAGTCATAAAAAAATGTGTTATCTGCCTAGTGTAGCAAATAAGCATGTCTTCAAAAATTCATAAAAATCATATCGATAGAACAAAATGAGTGTTGGGAACAGTTGAGTTATTTAAATGCTTATACAAGCTTTAAGGGGTAATAGAATATATATTTTAGCTTGAGAGTTGTAGGCTTGAATATTCAAGCCTATGCAAGATACATGCTTAAAAATGTATCAAAGTTTACCGAATCGGATGTTTCTAACTGTGTTTGGTCTTTAATTGATTGTTCACTCGCCATCTTAAAAAAATCGAGTTGTTCACTACTTAATTTTTTTTGTTTAAAGTATGTTTGGTGCTTTTCTGCTTGATTCATGGCAAATTTAAAGAATGGGAGATTCTGCTTTTTCATTGAAGCTAACACCATTGCGGAGGGGGTTAGGTCAGCGTTTTGTAATTTATCAATTTGAGAATTAAGAGCAGTTGAATACGGTTTTTGTTGATTGTCGGCATCTAATAAATTGCACAAGGCCTCCATTGCTTGGCAGATTTCTAAGCCCCATGTTTTTAGTTCTATCGAACTGTTATTGCAATCCAATAATAAACCAGGCTTTCGCCCGTCTGATGCTACTAATGTGACGTTTTTGTCAGCGCATATTTTATCTGTTTGAGACATGCGTGGGCTATCAGTTAACAGGCAAAAAACCATAAAGGCTTCTAAAAAGAACAACTGTTGTTCATTAATACCGGCAGGGTCAAAAGGGCTTATGTCGACAGATCTCAATTCGACATAACGTATGCCTCGTTTTTTTAGTGCTTCGCTAGGCCGTTCTCCTGAGTCCGCCACTTGTTTTGGTCGGACATTACTATAGTACTCATTCTCAATCTGTAGGATATTTGCGTTGAGTTGTTTGTATTGACCAGCATTATCTTTAACCCCCAATGATTGGTAACTAGTTAACGGTGTTTTTGTTGCCGTTAGCAGTCGAGTAACGTAATCATCAAGGTTATTGTATGAAATATTAATGTCAGATTGGCTGTCATTTTTGTAACCAATATCGCTCATACGTAGAGACGTTGCGTAACGGTTATAAAATGTACCCTCATCGAATTCTTCAAATGAATGCTTTTGTCCTTTAACAAATGATTTACAAATAGCAGGCGAGGCGCCAAAGAGGTATAAAACTAACCAACCGTATCGGTGTAAATTACGACTCATATCCATATAGGATTGTGAGATAAAATCCTGCAGGCCTTGGTTGTTCTCCTCGAGGGTTTGGTAAATTGGCCAAAAAGTTTCGGGAAGTGAGTAATTGAAATGTATGCCGGCTATGGCTTGCATACTTCTACCATACCGATGCCATAAACCAATGCGATAGATGTGTTTCATTTTGCCAATATTGGAATGGCCGTAGTTTGCAATAGGTATACTCATTTCACCGTCAACAACACAAGGCATGCTAGTACCCCAAAGTAATTCCTCGCTTAACTGCAGGTAAGTATAGGCATGTACATCTTCCATAAAACTTAACACTTCCTCAGCTTTATTGAAAGGCGGCGTAATAAACTCAAGAAGGGCTTCAGAATAGTCTGTGGTGATGTATGGGTTTGTTAGTGCCGAACCAAGACCACGGGGGTGTGTGGTTTGAGATATATTACCTTGCTGGTTTACGCGTAGGCTCTCTTTTTCAATGCCTTTTAGTCCGCCACAGAGCGCGTTGTTTTGTTGGCTATCGCTGAATTTTTTTAGCCTATCTTGTATGCGTGAGTACAACGTATATCTACCTGTTATGATGAGCCTTAATGAGGCATATTCCCTTGGGGTTAAATGACGAGACCTCAGTAATTATAGGCTAATGGAAGACCCAATATGTTATTTGATGAGATTAAAAGCCAAATAAAGCTTTTCGTACAGTCTAAGGCAAAGAGCTGAACGTCTAAGTTATTTAAAAAGTCCTGAGGGAATTGTTTTTCACTAATGTACCCATACAGAAGTAACTATAATCGTTAAATCCGAGAAAACTGTTTATATATTAAAATAATCCGATAAATGGTTGAACATTGACTAGCTCGCCTTTTTGGACAGTTGAGCGTTCGTGTTCAATGGTAATAAATGCGTTCGCTTCGCTCATTGAACGCAGTATGCCAGAACCTTGTCTGCCGGTAGTGCTGATTAGCCAATCGCCTGTTTCAGATAACGATAAAACGCCACGCTGGAATTCTGTGCGTCCTGGTAGTTTACGAATTTGTTCAGTGCATTGTGCTTTGATGTTGGGAGCGATAAGAGGCGTTGTGAGCCCCATCATTTTTTGTAAGCAAGGCAGGGCAAATTGGTAAAAGGTAACCATAACAGCAACAGGATTGCCGGGTAAGCCGAAAAAAGTGGCGTCATTTATGCTGCCAAAAGCTATGGGTCTACCTGGTTTCATCGCAACTTTCCAAAAATTTATACTGCCAGCCTCAGTCAGTACCTGCTTTGTGTAATCGGCTTCACCCACTGAAACTCCGCCGGAGGTAAAAATAACATCGGCACTTTTGGCTGCCATTTCAAAAGCGTTACGTAGTTTATCAGGGTCGTCGGCGATAATACCCATGTCAACAACATCACAGCCAAGTTTCTTTAATGCAGACATCATGCTGTAGCGGTTGCTGTCGTAAATGCACCCTTCACGAGGCGGCTCGCCGAGGTTAAGAACTTCATCACCGGTCGAAAATACGGCAATAGTCAATGGCGTTTTAACGCTAATTTCTGAGATGCCTAAAGAAGCAATAAGCCCAATTTGCGGTGGCGTTAATTTTATACCTGCTTCCAACACAGTTTGTCCGCGCTTAATATCTTCT
Source organism: Cycloclasticus sp. (assembly GCA_002733135.1). Classification (GTDB taxonomy): domain Bacteria; phylum Pseudomonadota; class Gammaproteobacteria; order Methylococcales; family Cycloclasticaceae; genus Cycloclasticus. Next base: position 86,356 of record NVUJ01000001.1, read on the forward strand.
CCAGCTTGGCGAACGTTTTGCCCAGAAGTATGGCGAGAGTCGATGCGGATGTTTTCGCCATCGGTTTCAACGTGTTCTTGCATAATAACGGTGTCGGTAAGCTCTGGCATTTGTGCGCCAGTCATTATTTGTATGGCTTCGCCTTTTTGAAGCGTGCCGCTGTAGGGGTGTCCAGCGACGACTTTGGCAATGACTTTTAGCGACTTTATGTCGGAACCGGATGCTAATTCAACCTGCATAACAGCGTAACCATCCACTGCTGAATTGCGGTGTGAGGGGACATTAACGGGCGACGTGATAGCTTCAGCTAATATTCGATCGACAGCATCGGTAAGGTGTATGCGCTCAGGTGTCGTTTTTTCTGAGACTGCACTGAGCATGTTACTTAGGGCTTGATCAACGGTTAACGCGCCTTGTTCGTTTTCATCGCCGCAGCTGCTTTGAACGTTTAATGTGCTCATATTATTTTGTGTGCCTAGATGGGTTAAGAACAGTGACGTTATCGGTGTTTGACTTTAGTTCCAATGACGTTAAAACACCCTCTTCAAGGTGTAAGTGGTGGTCGGCAATGTGGTCAACAGTATGAGTTTCGTGGCTGCTAATCATGATGCTTACACCTTCAGTTTTTAGCCGCTGTAATAATTCGCTGGTTTGTTTTTTGGCTTCGATGTCCATGCTGGCGGTGGGCTCGTCTAGCAGCAACAACCTTGGAGACAGGATGCGAGCTCGGGTGAGTGCAACACGTTGCTTTTCGCCGCCCGATAATTGCTTTGCTGAGCGGTGAGCAAGGTGAGATAAATTTGCCCAATCCAATGCTTGCATCACTTTATTGTGCGCAACGGATTTGTTCTCGCCATTACGGTGCAAACCGTAAGCAATATTCTCTGCCACGCTGGCATCAAATAAATAGGGTTGCTGGTGTAAGTAGATAATGTCTTTTTGAATATAGGGTTTGGCTTGTTTCCAGTCCATTGTTAAGCCCTGATATTCAACGGTTGTATGGTCGGGTTTAAGTAAACCACTCATAATTTTAAATAAGGTGGTTTTACCCGAGCCGTTTCGTCCTGTCATTAAGGTGCATTGGTGCGAGGGTATAATCAGTTTTTCAATATTCAATATTGGTTTCCGTGATAGGGAAATACGTATATTGTTGAATTGAATGAGTGTGTTCATGAGCGTAATTCACCTTTGCCTTGGAAGATTGAAACCCCTGCGTTTAGGCTTAAGGATAGCACGAGCAATACCATTCCTAAGGCGATACCTTGGGCGAATTCACCTTTGCTGGTTTCTAGGGCGATAGCGGTTGGTATATTACGTGTGGCGTGCAGAATATTACCGCCTACCATCATAGAGCAGCCAATTTCAGCAATCACTCGGCCAAAGCCGGCAACAATGGCAGCAATTAAACCGAACCGAACTTCATATATAAGAGTAAAAAATGCCCGCCAAGGTTTGGCGCCTAAGGTGATGGCTGTTTCCCATGCGCGTCGGTCAGCGGCCTGAAAAGAAGCGTGCGCCATGGCAACGAGTAAGGGGAAGCACAATAGAATTTGGCCTATTATCATCGCTTGTTGAGTAAATAATAGTTTTAGGTCGCCCAACGGCCCACTGCGCGAAAGCATTAGATATAAGGTGAGGCCAATAATGACGGCCGGTACAGACATAAAGGTGTTGAATAAGGCAATGCAAGCACGACGTAGCCTGAATTGAAAAAACGCCAAAAAAAATGCAATCACTAATGCCGGTGGGGTGGCAATGAGAATAGCCGAAAACGACACGCCAAATGACAGCGATATTATTTCCCAAATATCACTATTGCCACTTATCAGTAACTGAAAAGCGTTGATGCTTGCTTGGCTTAAATCATTCACTCGTTACGATATCTTTTAGTGCGGTTGGATAGAATAATTGTTGCCCATTTTTCTTAAAAGCATCAATCATTTTTTGGCCCGTAGGCGATGTTATCCACGCGATAAGAGACATCGCTTTCATGTATTGAATGTCTTTATGCAACGCTGGATTGACAGCGATAATACCGTACGGGTTTTTTAATAACACGCCACCATCATTAAGAATTTTTAGCGATAGCTTGTCTTGATAAGCGAGCCATGTGCCCCTATCGGTTAAGGTGTAAGCGCCTAATTCATTCGCCATTAATAACACCTTTCCCATGCCTTGCCCTGCTTCTTTATACCAGCTGCCACTTGGTTTTAAGCGGGCATTTTTCCATAAAGACATCTCTTTTTTATGCGTGCCAGAATTATCGCCACGGGATATAAAAGTAGAAGTGCTTGCGTTTACTTTTTGTAAAGCGGATGCGGTGCTGTTTTTACCTTTGATATTAGCAGGGTCCGTGGCGGGGCCAACGAGTACAAAATCATTTTCCATTACATCACGACGGTTAACGCCAAACCCTTCAGCTATGAATACGTTTTCTGCCTGTTTGGCGTGAACCATCACGACGTCTACATCGCCATTCCTGCCCATTTGTAAGGCTTTGCCAGTGCCGACGGCTATAACGTCTATTTTGATGCCTGTTTGTTTTGTGAAGGCAGGTAATATGTCTGCCAGCAGGCCAGAGTTTTCAGTGCTAGTGGTGGTGGCTAAGCGTAAAGAATCAGCAGACAGCGTATGAAGGCTAAATAGGCAGGAAAGTAAGATGATTAAGCGAAGACGGTTTTTCAAGACGATATGGGTAAGAATTAAAAGATGAATGGTAACGTTGAGGGGCTCTACGGGCAAGCTTTAAGCTGGTATATTAACCTACTAAACATAACATTCATTAGGAGGCAATATGTCAGAGTTATTTAACGCGGTCGTTGCAACAGAGGTGGAGGGTATAACGAAGGGTCAACTAAAGCAGTTGTCGTTGGCGGAGCTGCCTGACGAAGACGTTCTTATTAAGGTCTCGTACTCATCTTTGAATTTCAAAGATGGCTTGGCCGTGTCTGGGAAAGGAAAAATTTGCAAACGTCTGCCAATGGTTTGTGGCATTGATCTAGCGGGTACAGTTATTGAGTCAGCTTCCGATAAGTTTTCCGTTGGCGATGAAGTATTGGTGAATGGCTATGGTTTAGGTGAAAAGCATTGGGGTGGTTACAGCCAAATGCAACGCATCAATTCAGACTTTATCGTTAAGGTTCCAGATGTTTTTTCGTTACAAGACACGATGGCGATTGGTACAGCAGGTTACACCGCTATGCTATCAGTGATGATGCTTGAAAGGCAGGGCGTAAAACCAGGTGATGGCGAAGTGTTAGTAACCGGCGCGGCTGGCGGCGTAGGTTCGGTTGCTATCGCACTATTAGCAAAGTTGGGCCACAACGTAGTGGCCTCTACAGGCAGACCTGAAACACATGAATACTTAACTGAGCTGGGTGCGGATAGCTTTATTGATAGGGCTGAATTGGCTGAGAAAGGTGCACCATTGGCAGCTGAGCGTTGGGCAGGTGTGATTGATACGGTTGGCTCAACAACGTTAGCGAATGTCATCGCGCAAACACGTAGAAATGGCTGCGTTGCTATGTGTGGCTTAGCCGGTGGCATAGATTTACTATCAACGGTATTTCCGTTTATTTTACGCGGGGTCATTTTGGCAGGTATTGATTCTGTGATGGCGGATATGGAGCTTCGAGTTGAAGCGTGGCGTCGGTTAGCACAAGATTTACCGAAAAGTAAAATTAACGGCATTAGTTCTCTTGAGCCGATGTCTAATCTACCAGCGCTAGCGGAGAAAATCGTAGCAGGGCAGATAAGGGGTAGAGTCGTTATTGATGTAAATGCCTAACCGAATAAAACTGAATCCAAGGCATCAAAAAATTTACTCGATAGTGTGTGAAATCCCCAAAGGTTGTGTTTCGACCTACGGAGATATCGCCAGATTTGCCGGATATCCGCGCTGCGCTAGGTTAGTTGGAGTAGCGTTGCGGTCTGCGCCCGATGACCTAAATATACCTTGGCATCGAGTTATCAATGCTCAAGGTAAAATATCTTTTTCTAAAGGCAGCGATAAAGCGCAAATACAACAACAACGCTTGGAAGAAGAAAGCGTTGTGTTTATGTCAGGTGTTGTCAATCTTCGTCAGTATGGATGGGCTGGAAATATTGATAAAGACTTGTGGCAAATGTAGATGAAATTGATTGCTATTTAAGCGAGTTCAACCAAGTATTGATTGCATTCGCACTTTCTTGCCAATGTGAGTCCAGCATCATCGCGTGACTAGTTTTTTTCATGTTGATGTATTTGGCGTTGTAGGCTTCAGCAGTTTTTCTTATTTGGGTCGGCCTAAAGAAGGTGTCTTCGTCGGCACCTAATGACAACATCGGGATGTTGAACGGGTTTTTCTTGGTTGGCAGACCTAGCCATAAGGTGTCGAGTAGTGCTTTGGGGGAGCTGGGTTGCATCTCTGTACAGTAACGAATCACCACGTCGTCGCTCACATCACCAGAAAACACAGATTTCCGAGTAACGTCCACGCCTGAAAACAATGTGCCAAATAACTGACTTAGATTGGATTGCATGAACATTGTCGGGTTGAGCGCTAAATCCATAATGGATGGCACTAAGCCATCAACCGGTACAGATGCCATTAAAACGCAGGCTGGAACGGTCTTTTTCTCAATATACTTTTGAATAACTAAACCGCCTAAGGAGTGACCTATTAAGATAGGAGTTGTTCCTATTTCATCAATAACTCGGTGAATGTCGGTGACATAATCAGCAATACTATCCGTAGACATAGTCTCTTGGCCGCCGCTTTTACCGTGCCCGCGTAAGTCAACAGCATACGTGGGGTGACCAAGTTTACTGAAGTAAGGCATAAATTCTTCATTCCAACACCAGCCAGACATGTTTGCACCATGAATAAATAGAATAGGTGGTTTTTTAGTCGCTTTTTTTGGGTGATGCTCGATGATATGTAGGCTAGGGTGTTCTGCAGAACGGTCAATTTTCATTTTGTGGGTGATTAAGTAAAGGTTTAAGTGATTTATTTTTCAAGGGGTTACAGGTAAAGTTTCATCATATGATAAAATAAAGCTTGACGAATATTGCGAAGCAGCATATACTGCTTATCACATTGTTACTACAGACCTGTTTCCCAGGTTCTGTAACTGCGTGATAATGTTCTCCTCCTCTTGGCGACTCTTTATGGGTCGCCTTTTTTTTGCTCTAAATTCACCATCAGTATAGGGTAGTACCGCGTAATAATCCGATTTTCATTGAAAATGAATTAGAATAAGACTGTAGATTAAGTTCGGTTGATAGGGTTTTTATCACGACTTGTTCATAATGTATTAACGCAGATAAAGTATGTTGAAACAATGAGAAAAAATATAAAAATTCGATGGTTGGGTTTGTTTTTGTGCTCGCTAACGTTGGTATTGCCTATGCAGGTTCAAGCGGAGGTGGTCAATGTTAAAGTAGCCTTTCTAGTAGAACAAACGCCAACACCTCCGGCGTTATCTAATCTCGACCCAGTGTTGACCGATGTCGGTATTCAAGGCGCGACATTGGGCATTAAAGACAATAATACAACCGGGCAATTCACGGGCCACCATTATGACCTGAAGCACGTTGACGTTCCGGTGGGTGAGGACGTAGCTTCTGCCTTTAAACAACTGGTTGATGAAGGTTACGAGTACCTCATCACGTCGGTACAAGCATCAACACTTGAAAAACTAACGCCACTTGCAACAGCGAACAATGCCCTGTTATTTAATGTGGCAGTAGCAGAAGGTTCGCAAAGAAATGAACAGTGTGGAGCAAATACCTTTCATATAGCGCCTAGTTATGAAATGAGGGCAGATGCGCTAGCTCAGTTTATGTTGAAAAAACGTTGGAATAAATGGTTTTTGGTAAAGGGAACAGATGCAGAGGATGATTTTTTTGCAGCGGCACTTAAACGTTCGGCAAAACGTTTCGGACTTAAAATCGTAGAAGAAAAAAAGTGGACGTTTGATCACGATGCACGCAGAACGGCGCAAGCAGATATTCCTGTTTTCACCCAAGGCGAGGATTACGATGTATTGGTCGTGGCCGATGTGAAAGGGCTATTTGGAGAGTATTTAGCGATGAATACCTGGTTGCCAAGGCCTATTGCAGGTACACAAGGGATGGTTCCAAGGGCCTGGCATAGAACGCATGAGCGCTGGGGGGCTGTGCAAATGCAAAACCGTTTTTACAAACAGGCGGGTCGTTGGATGAATGATATCGACTATGCGTCTTGGTTGGCGGTGCGAACCATTGGCGAGGCGGTGACTCGTGCAAAAAGTGTCGAGCCCCAAAAGTTAAAAGCCTTCATATTAAGTGAGGAATTCAGCGTCGCAGGTTTTAAAGGCACAAAACTCACGTTTAGAACGTGGAACAATCAATTAAGACAGCCCGTTTTATTGGCAACAGCACGGTCAATTGTGTCGGTTATGCCGCATAAAGAATTTTTACATCCACGTACTTATTTAGATACGCTGGGGTATGATAAGCCAGAATCAAATTGCCACCTCTAATAGACAGTCAACCAAACAATATGTTTAAAAATATTATTGCTGCTTTATGCTTGTCGGCTTTAGCTTCTTTAGCCATTGCTGACACGTTATACATCACCTTAGAAAAAGATAACGCCTTGGCTGTCGTGGATGGTGAGTCAGGCACGTTGTTGAAAACGGCTCCATTAGGGCAACGCCCACGTGGCATAGCGCTGAGCAAAGATGAAACTCAGTTGTATGTTGCAGCCAGTGATGACGACACGATTCAAATTATTGACGTAGCAACATTAAAGGTTGTGGGTGACTTACCGTCGGGCGAAGACCCAGAAACGTTCCGTCTGCATAAAAATGGCAAGTATATTTATGTATCAAATGAAGACGACGATATCGTGACCGTGATCGACGTTGATAGCAAACAAGCCATTAAAGAAATTGCCGTGGGCGTTGAGCCCGAAGGGATAGCCGTTAGTGATGATGGAAAATGGGTGGTCAATACCTCAGAAACGACCAATATGGTGCACTGGATTGACCCTGTTTCAAACACAATTAAAGCCAATACGCTGGTGGACCCACGGCCAAGAGCGGCGGCTTTTTCGACTAATAGCCAGACACTTTATGTGACCTCCGAAATTGCGGGTTCATTATCAAAGTTGAACGTGGCATCGACGAAGGTTGAAAGCAAACTGCACTTTAAAATTCAAGGGGTTGATAAAGAACTCATTCAGCCAGTTGGTGTGTTGGTTCACCCTAACGATAAGTTATTGTTTGTGGCATTAGGCCCAGCGAACCGCGTGGCCGTCGTGAATATGGAGACGTTTGAGGTAGAAAAATATTTATTAGTTGGGCAGCGGGTATGGAACTTAGCGTTTTCACCTGATTTAAAGCGTTTATACACAACGAATGGTGTCAGCAACGATATCTCTATTATTGATGTGGATGATTTGAAAGTAACCAAATCTGTTCGTGTTGGTCATTACCCTTGGGGCATTGTCGTTAAAAAATGAGTACAACACTCGCAGTACAAACGCTCAGCTACGCGTACGGCAATAAAGCCGCGTTAAAAAATATCGACTTTACGATTTCTAAAGGCGAATGCACCATATTGTTGGGCCCCAACGGTGCGGGTAAAACGACGTTGTTTTCACTCATTACTCATTTATACGATAGTCGAGACGGTCAAATATTGATTAATAGCCTCGATATTAAAAAGCAGTCTTGCGAGGCATTGGCTAATTTAGGTGTGGTGTTTCAGCAAACTACCTTAGATATGGATTTAAGCGTGTTGCAGAATCTGCATTATCATTCCTCTTTGCACGGTATGACGCGTAAAACGGCGGCTGCTCGTATTGAAGAAGAGCTTGAGCGTCAAGGTATGTTAGAACGCCAGCACGAAAAGGTTCGACAGCTCAACGGTGGGCATCGCCGACGCGTAGAAATTGCAAGAGCGTTGCTGCATAAGCCTTCATTACTGTTGCTGGATGAACCTACCGTTGGTTTGGATGTGCCTAGTCGTAAAGGTATCGTTGATCACGTGCATACCTTATGTAAGAACGATGGCTTATCGGTATTATGGGCAACGCATTTAATCGATGAGATCCATCCGTCAGATCAGATGATAGTACTGCACCAAGGCGAGATTAAGGCGCAAGGGTCTGTAAACGAGGTATGTGACGGTGACTCTACGGATGATATTGCACAGACCTTTAAACAATTAACGGTTGCTAAAGCATGAAACTTGCGCATGGCATCATCGCCCTAAAAGGCATTATTAAACGTGAGTTGTGGCGTTTTTTACGCCAACGGGAGCGATTTATCGCATCGTTAGTTCGTCCGTTAGTTTGGTTGTTTGTGTTTGCTGCGGGCTTTCGATCTACTTTGGGTATCGCCATTATTCCACCGTATGAAACCTATATTTTGTACGAGGTGTATATCGCCGCCGGTCTGATTGGCATGATTCAGTTGTTTAATGGCATGCAAAGTTCCCTTTCGATGGTGTATGACCGTGAAATGGGCAGTATGAAGACTTTGCTGGTTAGCCCATTGCCGCGTTGGTTTTTGCTAACGGGTAAATTATTGGCGGGTACGTTCGTGTCTATCATGCAGGCTTATGCGTTTTTGCTGATTGCTTGGTTTTATGATATTCAAGCACCGTGGTTAGGTTATGTGACCTTGTTACCTGCTTTAATACTGGCAGGGCTGATGTTAGGTGCATTGGGTATGTTGCTATCGTCATTTATTAAGCAACTAGAAAACTTTGCGGGCGTGATGAATTTCGTTATTTTCCCGATGTTCTTTATGTCCACGGCGTTATACCCGCTATGGAAAATTAAGGAATCCAGCGAGTTACTTCATACCTTGGCAAGTTATAACCCCTTTTCACAAGCGGTTGAGTTAATTAGGTTTGCATTGTATGGGCAGTTTAATTTGTATGCTTTTTTATACACTTTAGCGGCATTTGTCATTTTTATGGCAGTAGCAGTTTGGGGCTATAACCCATCAAAAGGCATGATGGTTAAAAAAGGTGGCGGTCCAAGCTAACAGCAGCTTGTGGTAAAATTAAACACAATATGACAAAGAAATTATTTATACGCACGTACGGCTGTCAGATGAATGAATATGATTCTGAAAAAATGGCCGATGTGCTCGCTCAATCAGATGATTTAGAACTCACGGATAATGAAAAAGAGGCCGATGTGTTGCTGCTGAATACCTGCTCAATTCGTGAAAAGGCACAAGAACGTGTATTTCATCAATTAGGCCGCTGGCGTCCATTGAAAGAAAAAAATCCTGATTTACTTATCGGCGTGGGTGGATGTGTGGCGAGCCAAGAAGGCAAGGTCATTCGTCGCAGAGCACCCTATGTTGACGTGGTGTTTGGCCCACAAACGTTGCACCGTTTGCCAGCGATGCTGAAAGAAGCGCAACACAAGAAAAAACTGGTGATGGATATCTCATTTCCAGAAATTGAAAAGTTTGATAATTTACCAGAACCGCGAGCGGAAGGCCCTAAAGCGTTCGTGTCTGTGATGGAAGGTTGCAGTAAATATTGCACATTCTGTGTGGTGCCTTATACGCGTGGAGAAGAAGTCAGTCGCCCATTAGACGATGTGATTGCAGAAGTATCCAGTTTAGCTGCGCAAGGTGTTCGAGAAGTGAATTTACTGGGTCAAAACGTTAATGCGTATTGTGGTGAAATGACCGATGGCGATATTTCAGATTTTGCTTTGTTGCTGCACTATGTTGCGGCTATTGATGGTATAGACCGTATTCGTTACACCACGTCCCACCCTAAAGAGTTTTCCGACAGTTTGATTCAAGCGTATGAAGATATTCCCGAATTGGTGAACCACCTTCATTTGCCAGTGCAAAGTGGTAGTAATAACGTATTAGCAAGGATGAAGCGTGGGCATGAGATTGACGACTATATTGAAAAGCTTAACAGGCTTAAAAAGATTCGCCCTGATATGAGTTTTTCATCGGATTTTATTATTGGTTTTCCACAAGAAACAGATGATGAATTTGAAGATACGATTAAGCTGATAAAAAAAATCGGTTTTGATTTTTCATTTAGCTTTATCTTCAGTGCGCGCCCCGGTACACCAGCGGCGGATATGCCTGATGGTGTTGATATGACCGTCAAAAAAGGGCGTTTAGAGCGTTTACAGGTGCTGATTAAGCAACAGGCCGCGGCGATTTCAGCAAGTATGATTGGTACAACGCAAACAATATTAGTGGAAGGCGAATCAAAGAAAAATTCTTTACAGATGATGGGGCGAACAGAAAATAACCGCATCGTTAACTTTGCTGGCCACCATAAGTTGGTAGGGCAATTTGTAGATGTACTCATTGTAGAAGCACAACCAAACTCACTACGTGGGCGAGTCATAAAAACGAATATAAAAACAGAGCAACCGGGTTATGAGAGGCAGTCAGCTTCCTAAATTGAACACTCTACAAACAACCCTAGACGTTAATTTAACCCCTGCCGATAATGCGCGTTTAGCGAATTTGTGTGGGCAATTTAACGAGCATCTTAAGCAGTTAGAGCAACGTTTAGATGTCGATATTAAAAATCGTGGTAATCACTTTAGTATCAGTGGTGCTGCAGAGCGCGTGACCTCTGCGGTGACTGCATTGAAAGATATGTACCAAAGTACGGAAACTGATCAATTAACGCCTGAAAAGGTACATTTATTGATGCAAGAAACACAGATGCCTGCACCATCAATGGATATAAATGATACGCGTGTTATTAACACACGTAAAAAAATGATTAAGCCACGTGGTGGCAATCAACAATCTTACGTGGCGAGTATTCCAAAAAATGACATTGTATTTGGTATCGGCCCTGCAGGTACGGGTAAAACGTATCTCGCGGTTGCTTGTGCAGTAGAGGCATTGGAGTCGGAAAAGGTAGCTAGAATTATTCTCGCTAGACCGGCTGTTGAAGCGGGTGAAAGACTCGGTTTTTTGCCTGGTGATTTGAGCGAAAAAATTAATCCGTATTTGCGACCGTTATACGACGCCTTATATGAAATGCTAGGTGTTGAACGCGTTGAGAAAATGATCGAAAAAAATATTATTGAAATTGCACCGCTGGCCTTTATGCGCGGGCGCACACTCAGTGATGCGTTTATTATTTTAGATGAAGCGCAAAATACCACGCCAGAACAAATTAAAATGTTCTTAACGCGCATTGGATATGGTTCCACGGTGGTTGTAACGGGCGATATTACTCAAATTGATTTACCCGGCCATACTGAATCAGGTTTAAAAAAGGTGATGAAGCTATTACGAAACATTTCGGGCATCAGTTTTACTGAATTTAAAAAAAGTGATGTGGTACGTCACCCAATTGTTCAAAAAATTGTTTCCGCCTATGAAAAAAACGGCGAAGTATGAGTGTGGACATACAGATAGCGAGTGACCTGCCGAGCTTACCCACCAGTGAAGATATTAGTAGCTGGGTTAGTTTGGCAACACAGCAACGAAAAGATGCTGAGGTGTTAATCAGGTTAGTGGATGACTCGGAGTCAGCCGAGTTAAACCAAGCGTATAGGCAAAAACAAGGCTCAACCAATGTGTTGAGTTTTCCCTTTGAACGGCCAGAAGGCTTGCCAGCAGACGCATTAACAGAAGATGTTTTAGGTGACTTGGTCATTTGTGCGCCAGTGGTCGAAAAAGAAGCCAAGCTGCAAGGTAAAGATGTTCAGTCACATTGGGCACATATGATTATTCATGGCTGTTTGCATCTACAGGGTTATGATCACATTGACGCACCAGATAGAGAAACAATGGAAGCTTTAGAAATACAATTACTTAGTAGTATCAATATCAACAACCCATATGAAATTCAATGAGCCAAGCACAAGGCGATAAAGGCAATAACCGCACTTGGATTGAACGCCTTGGGCATGCGCTAATCGGTGAGCCACAAGACCGCGAAGACTTGGTTCAATTAATGCGTGACGCTGAAAAGCGGCAGTTGTTGGGCCAAGATGCTTTGGCGATGATCGAAGGCGTGTTGCAAGTCTCTGAGTTACAAGTGCGCGACATCATGATTCCACGTTCGCAAATTGTATTTATTTTCAAAGATGCCGATTTAAAAGACATTTACCCCTGTGTGATTGAGTCATCACACTCACGTTTCCCAGTTCAGGACCCTGAAACGTCGCAGGTCGCAGGTATCCTTTTGGCTAAAGATTTGTTGAGCTATGCGATTAGTGAGAAAGAGCTAAAGTTTGATGTTAGAGACGTGATGCGCCCAGCCATTTTTGTGCCTGAAAGCAAACGCTTAAATATTATGTTGCATGAATTTCGCGCTAACCGGAATCATATGGCGATTGTCATTGATGAATATGGTTCTGTTGCTGGTTTAATTACCATTGAAGATGTATTAGAACAAATTGTGGGTGAAATTGAAGATGAGCACGATTTTGAAGAAGAAGCTTTTATTCTTCAGCGCAGTGAGCATGAATACAATATCAAAGCATTAACGGATATTGATGATTTTAATGCCCACTTCAACACGCATTATTCAAGCGATGAGTTCGACACGGTGGCTGGCTTAGTTATAAAGAGCTTTGGACACGTACCTCAAAGTGGTGAAACCACGCAAATGGACCAATTTATATTTGAAGTCCTTAGGGCTGACAATCGCCGTGTGCATTTATTGCGTATGAAGATAGTGGCCAAAGATGCTGAAAAATAATTACTAAGGACGGCCTATCTAGATGTTGTCTGAACAGCTAACTCGACACAAGTCTAACATTTTCGGTTTACTGTCAGGCGCACTGCTGCCGTTTGCTTTTGCACCTTATGACTACCCAATCATAGCGGTACTTTCTCTTCTGTTGTTTTTACTGATTCTTCGCCAGCTAGCGCCAATGAAAGCAGCAGTCGCGGGTTATGCGTTCGGCTTGGGGTATTTTGGCCACGGCGTGTATTGGGTGTATTTCAGCATTCACCATTTTGGCCATGCGCCTTTATGGCTAGCGGTTATCATTATGCTAGGTATGGTGGCTATATTGGCTTTGTATATGGGGTTGCTTGCTTACCTACTAAACAGGTTTTTCCTCGATGATAGTGTTACTCGCTATCTTTTGGCTTTCCCTAGTTTATGGCTTGGGTTAGAAGCACTACGTGGCGTTTTATTTACCGGCTTTCCTTGGCTTTCGTTAGGTTATAGCCAAATTGATACATGGCTATCGGGTTGGGCACCCATTGTTGGCGTGCTGGGCGTTTCATGGGTTACTGCATTAACAGCGGGCAGCTTAGCTTCTGCGCTAAATTGTTCAAAGTTCAGTGCAAAAATCAGTGTAGTTATTTTCGCGGTTTTATTTTGGTTAGCGGGCTGGGGCTTAACGACAGTCTCTTGGGTTGAACCCGCGGGGAAAACCATTAACGTTGCTTTATTACAGGGTAATGTGCCGCAAGAAATTAAATGGCTCAGGTCGTTTCAGCGTATTAATAACAACATCTATAAAAAAATGACAAAACAACAGAGTGACGTTGATTTGATTGTTTGGCCAGAAACATCCATACCTGCTTTTTATCACGGCGTAAAAGATTCTTTAATCGCTGAGCTACGCCAACAAGCGGTAGAACGTAAGGCTGATATTATCGTTGGCTTGCCTGTTATGCGTGATGGCACACATGGGTACTTCAATGGCTTACACAGTGTTCAATACCCAGATAGCTTTTACCTAAAAAGGCACTTGGTTCCGTTGGGTGAATATATGCCACTAAAACCACTATCAACGTTTATTCTAGATTTTCTTAAAATTCCACTGTCAGACTTTAGTGCTGGAGGTGATAATCAGCCTTTATTAAAAGGCGCAGGTTACCCATTTGCATCTTCTATTTGCTACGAAGACGTGTTCCAACAATCTTCAATAGACGGTTTACCTGAGGCAGCATATTTGATTAACGTCAGCAATGACACTTGGTTCGGTGATACGATTGCACCGTATCAGCACCTGCAAATGGCAAGAATGCGTGCCTTAGAAAGTGGTCGATATTTGCTAAGAGCAACCAACACGGGGCTAACAGCTATTGTTGACTCATTAGGCCAAATTATAAAACAAGCGCCAATGTTCAAGCGCTTTTCTTTAAAAGGATACATTATACCACTCAAGGGAGAAACGCCCTTTGTAAAAGGAGGTTGGTGGTGTATTTTTGTGTTTGCAGCTGTTATGGTTTTGGTTAGTTTTATGATGCGTAATAAAAGGGTTAAGTGATGCTGAAAAAAACATTGGTGTTGTTACTACTCGTTTTGGCAGGAAATGTTCAAGCAAATCGTGCGATAGATAATTGGACAGAGTTTGCGCAACAAACGGGCAAGAGTGGACATAAGGCGTGGCTAGCTGCGATTAGTGACCCTAGAGCCGTTAAATTGGCTGAACGTTGGAAAGAATTGCGTGGTTTTGATGCATACGACGCCATTGCTAAATATTCGGTGCCAGAGGCGTTAAAGCCAGGCCTTGTGGTCAACAAGGAAAATATTCAGCAACACTCTTGGTTGAAAGATTACTTACCACGAGACTATATTAAAAGTATCGCTGGCGATAATGGGTTCGTTAGAGAAATTACGATTGTTCCTACTAATACTTATTATATGAACGAAGGGGTATTAAATGCGACGCTAGCGATACAGGGAAAGGGGCTAACGCCAACAACAAATGAGCATAGTACCTTGGTTAACCCAGATGGCTCTGCTACGCTGCTCAATGATGAAACAGCGAGTGCTATCCCTTATTTAAACCCTAAAAATGGTTTAGAGCTAAATTGGTCATTTATTGCTCATGGCGTGGGAACTGAAACATTAATTTTTGATCCGATGATTTCAAATTCATGTGATGGGAATGGTAGTTTAGATGTTCAATACACAGGGTTAATTTGGTGGCAAAAATTTCATGGCCGCCAAACGATTGAACCGTTGGGTAGTGTTGAAGATAAAGATGATTTGATTGAAGGCGGTTCGTTGTTTGTGGTGTCACCCAACGACGTGCATGGTATTGCGGCGGTACGGCAGCGTGCTGCTGTAGGTAATAAGAGTGATGACTTTAAAATTTTCATTCCCAGTATGCGTCGCACACGAATTTTATCGGGAAATGATGCGCAAGACCCGATGTATTATGGGCTTGAAATTACCTGGGATGATTGGCGCGCCTATTGGGCAAAAACAGATACTAAAACGTTCGAATACAAATTATTGGGTGAGCGCTTAATATTGGCCTCACCAGAAACGGGTTATATTTATCGCTCAGCAACGATGGATGAAAGTCAATGCGCTTGGACCAATATGGAAATGGAGTTACGCCCTGTTTGGGTGCTAGAAATTACCGATAAAAATGGTCAATATCAATATAAAAAACGTACTTTATATATTGACCAAGAAATGTATTACGCGCAGTTTCAAGAAATGTCTGACCAGCGAGGTATGCCCTATAGAACCTGGGATGATAGCCGTTCTTGGCGGCCTTTTGATGGTGATGCGCAATGGGATCACATCACTATTCACAACGAATTTAATAACCGTTTAAATATTATTACGGTAACGCCGGATTGGGATGAACGTGGCGAAAAAGTAACGGAAGAATACTTTGACGTTGATCAGCTAAGGGATCTATAAATTTCTTAGCTTTCTAGCTGCCTAGAATCCAAAAACTTATCGTAATGGATGTTGTTTAAGCTCACATCTGCTTCTTCTAGTTTAACCAGTGTGGCATCAATCATTCCCGGTGGGCCGCATAAGTAAGCATGGCTGTCCGACACTGAAAAACCTGCAGTTTCATCGTTAATGAAATCGGTTACTAAGCCGCGTTTACCCGTCCAGTCAGAATCTTCTGGTTCATCGGATAAGATTGGGACGAATTTAAATGTATTTGGCCATTGTTCAGTTAGGCTTTTCATTTCCTCTAGGCAGTACAAATCGCGTTGCGCTCTAGCTCCAAATAGATAGGTGACAGAGCGATTAATTTTATTGGCGAGGGCCTCGTCTAAAATTGCTTTTAAAGGCGCCATGCCGCTGCCGCCAGCAACACCTAAAATAGGTGCTTCGGAGGTGCGTAGCCAGAAGGCGCCACTGGGGCCATGTAATTCAAATGC
Source organism: Cycloclasticus sp. (assembly GCA_002733135.1). GTDB lineage: Bacteria > Pseudomonadota > Gammaproteobacteria > Methylococcales > Cycloclasticaceae > Cycloclasticus. The sequence goes on from NVUJ01000001.1 coordinate 102,448, forward strand.
TTCGCCTACTCGGTCTTTTTCAAACAGCCATTCAGTGTAACTGCCACCCGGTACATTGCGAACATGGAACGTGAGTGATGTTTGGCCACCTTGTACGGGCGCAGAGGCAAATGAGTAGCTACGATGGCGATCAAAGCCTTCAATTCCAATATCAGCAAATTGGCCGGCTGTGTAGGAGATGGCTCGATCAAGTTCGACACTGACTTCTGCGATGTCGTGAGTCAACATGTTAGTGGCGGTAATTTTGCCGTTGTATGTCTCAAGTTCGTGGTTAGGCGCATGTGCATCGGCCTCTAATTCAATGGTGATATCAGATTTTAATAAGGCCTGACAGGCCAAAATATAACCGTCATCAATTTCGGCTTCAGATAAGGTGTACGAGAAATCCATAATGGCTTTTACGTCACCCTCAATCAACTTGCAACGGCAGTTGCCACAGGTGCCAACAGTACAGTGGTAAGGGAAGTTAACGCCTTCGCTTAACGCAGTTTGTAACAGCGTATTGTTTTTCGGCACTTCAAATGTTTCGCCGGTTGGTTGAATAGTCGCCGATAAAGGCCCTTTTTTAGAACCGCCAAATAGGCTGCCGAATAGTTTTTTCATAGGTATGTAAGGAGTGGTTAGGCTTTAGAATCAGATTCGCTCAGCCAGTCTGGCCAGCCCGCTTTTTTATTGGCTTCACGCGCCAGTTCTTTTTCTTCAGCGGTTGCGTGGTTAAAGTCCCAGTTTTTTAAACGAGGCTTGGCTATATATTTAAACCAGATGGGAGGAATTAACCCCGCTGCAAAACACAAAAATAGGCTAGGCATTTGTGGGCCGTCAGCTTTTGGTTTTAATTTGTAATAGGGTGCGTAAGAATCCATATGGTGATCATTATGGTTGGTGATCTCAAATGAAATAGTGCGGCTGATAGGTTTTAGGTGATTCCAGATATGTTGAGAATCGTATTTTTTTCCTTCAACACGTACCAAGCCATAATGTTGATAGTAATTGAAGGCTTCAACCAGCATGCGGCCAATTAGCATGCCCGCTAGCGCAATAAGCATGGCAGTTAAGCCGGCAAACCAAAAAATAACGCCTAATAAAACAACAATCTGCATCAGTGCATTCATAATCCGGCCGGTAGGCGCGAGTAATGAACGTTTTGTTTTTTTGCAGCGCATGGTTTCCATTTCAAAAAAGTCTTTTAGGCTGCCATAGATAGCGACGGGAATAAACTTGTAAACCGAATAACCACGTGGGCAAGTGTCCGAGTCTTTAGCGGTGCCTAAGTGAATATGGTGTGTGTGAACATGGGCGACATCGCGTGTTGGGTCGAAATAAAACGTACCCATCAGTGTTGCAAATAATCGCCCCATCGGGTTTCTACGATGCATTAGTTCGTGGTTGACGGGTAATGTTGGCACAGCACTAAGCCAGCCGAGCGACAAGGCAGCACCAATCAATTGCACCATTGGTATTGCCTGGCCAGATTGTTGCTCCAACATCATCCAGTAGGTGAATGTTCCATACAAGCCAAGCATTAAGAAGAAATGAAGATACAACGGCAGTTCGGCGAGCCATTCAATAGAAGCATCGTGCTGTTTGTAATCAGCGGCCGCGATGATGTCGATGAGCAGCAAAGGAACGAATGTAAGCAAGCCTAACCAAACATAAGCTCCGCCAAGTATGAAACCAACTATGCCAGTAATGACAATAACGGCGCCTAGATAATATCTTAAGTAATTCATATGTTGTTTTGTTTAGTAAAACCTGAGTTCTGATTAATGCCCATTACGCTTTTTATAGATACTATTATCCATGAGACAAATCATTTTTTCTTTAGTTCTTTATATAGGCTTTTAAATTCTTCTGTGACTTTATGTTTCGGCGCAAACTGAACCATGGGTAGGCTCGCGCTATGGGACTCTTTGATTTTGACAGAGGGAGAAATTTTGGTTTTGAATACTTTAATTTTTTCCGCCTTTAATTCATCAACGAGTTGTTTCGGTAGTTTTGCGCGGCTTTGAAATTGGTTAACGACAATGCCTTCTACGTTTAAATCGGGGTTGTGATCAGCCTTTATTTCTTCAACGGTTTGCAGTAATGAATAAAGGGCTTGCTTGGAAAAAATGTCACAATCAAACGGTATAATGCAGCTATTTGCTGCTATAAGTGCCGATTGCGTATAAAAATTTAATGCAGGAGGGGTGTCTATAAAGACATTATCAAAGCCTTCTATCGCGTCTAAAGCCTCTTTTAATTTATATATTTTGTAACGGGACTCAAGTTTGGATTGTAAGTTATCCATCTCAGGGTGAGATGGCATTACATATAAATTCGGCACTTCAGTTTCGTATATAAACTCACTAAAGTCCTTCGGGAATAAACTAATACTGAGGGTGCTAGCGTAAAAATCAGCCAAGGTAGAGTCAAGTTCTTCGGTTCTGTAACCTAATAAATAATGAGTAGAATTGCCTTGTGTATCAAGGTCAACCACTAAGGTGGTTTTGCCTTTTGATGCACTGATGGCGGCTAAATTACAAGTAATGGTGGATTTGCCTACACCGCCTTTCTTATTAAAAATTACACGATTCATTAATTACTAGCCCTTTTGCTGTGTCGTTTAAATTCTGTTTTATGACATTTAGGGCACGGTGGTATATGCCCTGTTTTTTTAAAGTGCAATGTTTGTTCACAGATGATGCATTCTAGAGTGCCCGGTCCGGTTACTTCGCCGGAGTGGTACAGCTTGCCTTTAATAGCATCTAAACTAAGTTTATCCCACTCTAGTTTTGTTTTATCGGCGACTGATTCAATCCAGTCACCAATTTTACCTTCAACCAAGGCGGATTCAAATGATAACCACTCTGAAAACTCTTCTTTAGTTTCTTGTAAATACACAGAAACATCGTCTAAATCTCTTTTTAAGTAGCCCGCGACTTTATTTGCTTCTTCGCGCGTTAATTCACCCAGTTCTATGGCTTTTTCTTGAGCCTGTTTTAGGTTTTCATCAATGGTTGGAATGGCTAGTTTTTCAGCTTTTTCGGCCGCATCATGAAGTCGTTTAACCATGGTGTCGTAGGCGTCAATCAATTTGTCTTGTATCGGATTGTTCATAAAGCCTCCTAGCGTAATATCGCTTTAGATTTAAAGGTAGCTAAGGTATTCTACCCACCATATTAATAGTGTGTCCGACGGTAAAAAAATGCAAGAAGAATATCAACCTTCTCTTATTGAAAAGAGTGTTCAAGAAAAATGGCAAGCAACAGGTGCTTTTGACGTAACCGAAGATTCTGAGAAGGAAAAATATTATTGCCTGTCCATGTTCCCGTACCCCAGTGGCCGTTTGCACATGGGACACGTGCGTAATTATACGATTGGCGATGTGATTAGTCGCTATCAGCGGATGAAAGGTAAAAATGTGATGCAACCTATGGGTTGGGATGCATTTGGGCTGCCAGCCGAAAATGCAGCGATGAAGCACGGTGTTCATCCGAGTGATTGGACGGCGGATAATATTGATTACATGCGCCATCAGTTAAAACAATTGGGTTTTGGTTACGACTGGAAACGTGAATTGGCTACCTGTAACGATGACTACTACCGTTGGGAACAGTGGTTTTTTACCCGCTTACTTGAAAAAGACTTGGTGTACAAAAAAACCGCACCGTTAAATTGGTGCCCAGATTGTAATACCGTTTTGGCTAACGAGCAGGTGATTGATGGCTGTTGCTGGCGTTGTGACAATGAAGTTGAAAAGCGCGAAATTTCACAGTGGTTTATGCGCATTACTAATTACGCGGATGAGTTACTTACTTCATTAAAAGAGCTTGAAGGTTGGCCAGAACAAGTACGCACGATGCAACAAAACTGGATAGGACGTTCAGAAGGTGTGGAGCTGTCGTTCGACGTTGAAGCAAGCAGTGAGTCTTTATCTGTTTACACGACCCGACCCGATACGCTAATGGGTGCGACCTATGTAGCCGTGGCCGCGGAGCATCCATTAGCTATTCGCGCAGCTGAAAACAATGCGAGCATTAAAACCTTTTTGGATGAATGTAAAACCATGGAAACATCAGAAGCGGCGATGGAAACCATGGAAAAAAAAGGTGTGGATTCAGGCATTAAGGCCACTCATCCTATAACTGGAGACGTTGTTCCTGTTTGGATAGCAAACTTTGTGCTGATGCATTACGGCACAGGCGCGGTGATGTCGGTGCCAGCGCATGACCAACGTGATTACGAATTCGCCACGAAATATGGTTTGGATATTAAGCAGGTTATTACCTCATCTAATGATGAGATTAATATCGCTGAGCGAGCTTACACGGGTAAAGGCACGCTGATTAATTCAGCTGAATTTGATGGCCTTGATTTTCAACAAGCATTTGATGCCATCGCAGATGCGTTAACGAGTAAAAACAAGGGCAAGAAAAAAGTTAATTACCGTTTACGAGACTGGGGTATTTCCCGTCAACGTTACTGGGGCACGCCTGTGCCGATTGTTTATTGTGATGATTGTGGCACAGTGCCTGTACCAGACGACCAGTTGCCTATAATTTTACCTAAAGACGTGTCGCTAGAAGGTGTTGGTTCACCACTAGCAAGGCACGAGGCGTTTGTTAATACGAATTGCCCTAAGTGTGGAGGTGACGCTAAAAGAGAAACCGATACCTTTGATACCTTTATGGAATCATCGTGGTATTTTGCGCGCTATTGTTGCGCCGATAATGACCAAGCGATGTTGGATGAAAGGGTGAATTATTGGTTGCCTGTAGATCAATACGTCGGTGGTATTGAACACGCTATTTTGCATTTACTCTACTCGCGTTTTTATACCAAGTTATTACGTGATCTGGGGCTGATAAGCTGTGATGAGCCGTTTAAAAACCTACTAACCCAAGGTATGGTGCTAAAAGATGGCACCAAAATGTCTAAGTCAAAAGGCAACACGGTTGACCCGCAAGGCCTGATTGAGAAATATGGCGCAGACACGGTGCGCTTATTCACCATGTTCGCTGCACCACCAGAGCAATCGTTGGAATGGTCTGACAGTTCGGTAGAAGGTTCATTTAGGTTCTTACGCCGAGTGTGGCGACAAGTTAAAGAACATGTGGATGGTGGTTTAGTAGCGAGTTACTCAATAGATGATTTGTCGAACGACGAGAAGGTCCTGCGTAGACAAATTCATGAAACCTTGAGTAAAGTGAGTGATGATTATGGTCGTCGTTTAACGTTTAACACCGCTATTGCCGCGAATATGGAACTGCTTAACGCGGTGTCTAAATTTAAGGCTGAAACAAATACAGCTAAAGGCCTACGACAAGAATGTTTAGAAAGCATTGTGTTGATGCTGTCGCCGATAACACCGCACGTTTGTGATGAGCTTTGGAAAGCCTTAGGGCATGATGATGAGCTGGTACAGGTCGCGTGGCCAACATTTGATGCATCTGCTTTAGTATTAGACGAAGTGCAAATGGTGGTGCAGGTTAATGGTAAGTTACGGGGTAAAATTATGGTCGCTATTGATGCAGATAAAGAAAGCATAGAAAAATTGGCCTTATCAGAGGAGAATGTTGATAAATTTATTGACGGCAAGCCTGTCCGAAAGGTTATTATTGTGCCTAAGAAACTCGTCAACATCGTTATTTAACGGATTTAAAATTATGAAAAGTTCAACTAACTCGCTGCGTTTAATGCGTTCATTATTAATTGTTTGTTTATCGGCCGCTGTATTAACGGCCTGCGGATTTAAGCTTCGTGGATTATTTGACCTTCCAGCTGGCTTACAAAAAATGTATGTTGTTGGCTCACAAAATAGCGAGCTTGTTCAAGATTTAAAAGATATTTTGGCCTTTTCTGCGGAGGTCGTTGCAAACCGGTCGGATGCAGATGCGGTTTTAACCATAAATAAAGAAGAAATCGACAATAGAACGTTGAGTGTTGACTCCAGAGGTAAGGTACGTGAATCAGAAATGCAATACGCCGTTATTTATAGTTTAGTAAAAAAAGACGGAGAAGCATTGTTGGATAAAGAATCACTGTTATTGGTGCGAGATTATATTAACGATGAAAATGATATTATCGGACGTACCAATGAGTCAGCTGTGATTACGCGTGATCTTAAGCGCGATGCCGCACAACAAATCATCAGGCGTGTACAGGCTCTGAAAGTTAACTAAATTAATTTGTCAGCTATAAAGGGCAAATACTAACAGTAAAACGTGAATCAACCCGCTTTTTTAAACAAAGGACTAGCGTCTATTTATTTGGTGTCGGGCGATGAACCGCTACAGCAGAGTGAAATTGTTGATTCGATTCGACAAAAGGCCAGAGCTGACGGTTTTTCTAACCGCACAGTATTTCATGTGGATGGGTCATTTGATTGGAATCAAGTGTTAGGCGCATGTCTGACTCAGTCGTTATTTGCCGAAAAGAACCTTATTGAGTTAAATTTACCAACAGGCAAGCCAGGTAAAGTGGGTTCTTCTGCAATTACTGAAGTGATTGATAATTTGTCGACGGACAATGTGTTTATTATTATCGCTGGAAAAATAGATACAAGATCTAAGAATTCTAAGTGGTACAAAGCGATTGAAAAAAGTGGTGTATTGGTTCAGGTATGGCCTTTAGTTGACGCCAAGTTAGAACAATGGCTTAGACAACGCATGCAAAATAAAGGGTTAACGGTTGATCATGCAGGTATCAAATTGTTGGCTGATAGCGTAGAGGGTAATTTACTGGCAGCTTCGCAAGAGGTTGAAAAGTTATATACCTTGTATGGTGCCACAAATATTTCTATTGATAATATCATCGAATCGGTCGCTGATAATTCGCGATACGACGTTTTTAAACTAAGCGATTGTCTGTTACAAGGTAATTCAAAAAAAACAACCCAAGTACTGAAAGGTTTGATTGGTGAAAAGTTGGCTGCCTCCGTCGTGCTGTGGCTGCTATTGCGCGAATTACGTGTATTGGCATCACTGAGATTTGAAAAACAACAAACAGGGCGCACAGATCAAACTTTTAAAGCTAAAGAAAACAGATGGGTGTGGGGCTCTAAACAACCTGTCTATCTAAAGGCAATGGCACGTGGGAACTTGACTCAGTGGCACGCTATGATACAAGCTTGCGCAAAAACAGAGAGGGTCATTAAGGGCGCTGAGATAGGGGATGAGTGGGTGCTTATCGAACAAATATGTTTGACCTTTTGTCAGCCGAAGCTGTTGAAGCAATATGGTTTGCTCCCTGTATAATAAACAAACAAATTTAAGTCGGTTAAAGGTAATTAAATGAACGATATCAAAGACTACATGCAACAACTTGGACGCCGTGCTAAAACGGCCGCGAGAGTTATTGCAAATGCCGAATCGGGTGTTAAGAACAAAGCATTGGATGTGATAGCGTCCGAAATTGAATTGCAACAAGCCGCCATCCTTGAGGCGAATGCACTTGATATGCAAGCGGGTAAAGAACATGGGCTGGATGAAGCCTTGCTTGATCGTCTTGAACTTAATGAAGAACGTGTACAAGCTATGGCTGAAGGTTTAAGGCAAATTGTCAGTCTACCCGACCCTGTTGGTGAAATAAGTCATGTTAATGCCCGTCCATCGGGTATTAAAGTAGGACAGATGCGCGTGCCTTTAGGGGTGATTGGCATTATTTATGAATCACGTCCGAATGTAACAGTAGATGCAGCAGCCTTATGCTTAAAGTCTGGTAATGCTTGTATTTTGAGAGGTGGGTCGGAAGCTAAACATTCGAACCAAGTTATTGCAACGTGTATTAGTCAAGGTCTAAAAGTGGCGGGGTTGCCAACTGAGGTGGTTCAAGTTGTTGAGACAACAGATCGAAATGCGGTGGGTGAGCTCATTCGTATGGAAGAGTCGGTAGATGTGATTATTCCACGAGGTGGTAAAGGGCTCATAGAGCGTATTACGAAAGAAGCGCGGGTGCCTGTTATTAAACATTTACACGGCGTATGCCATGTGTATATTGATGATAAAGCCGACATTGAAATGGCAAAAGCCATTGCTTTAAATGCTAAAACGCAACGTTATGGAACCTGTAACACAATGGAAACATTGTTGGTTTCTGACGCTATTTCCGCTGAGATATTGCCGGAATTAGAAGTATTATATCAATCTAAAGGTGTCGAACTTCGAGGTTGCGAGAGAACCCGAAGAGTTTTGCCGAATTGCGTTGCGGCCGTTGATGCAGATTGGGATGAGGAGTATTTAGCACCTATTTTGTCTATTCGCGTGGTTGATGGTGTCGAAGGTGCGATGGATCATATACATCAACACAGCTCAGGCCACACTGAATCGATTGTAACGAGTGATCATGCAACAGCTATGCGTTTTATGCGTGAGGTGGATTCGAGTTCCGTGATGGTCAATGCCTCAACACGATTTGCAGACGGTTTTGAATATGGCTTGGGTGGAGAAATTGGGATAAGTACGAATAAATTACACGCTCGTGGTCCAGTTGGGCTTGTAGGCTTAACAACGCAAAAATATATTGTTTTTGGTGAAGGACATATTCGCCAATAACCAAAATAATTTTACTTGTAAGGTCACTTAATGAGTGAGAGTTGTATTGGTGTGTACGGCGGAACGTTTGACCCAGTTCATGTTGGACATCTGAGAGCTGCCAGTGAAATACAAAAAAAGTTGCAGCTTGATGAGGTGAAAATGGTGCTCTCAGCACGGCCTCCGCATCGACATCAACCACATACATCAGCAGATGATAGGTTCTCGTTGTTGGAAATGGCGGTTTCCGATGTAGAAAAATTGACGGCAGATAATTGCGAATTATTGCGTGATGGCCCTAGCTATATGGTGGATACACTGGCGTATTATCGTCAACAAACACCGGATTGTTCATTGCTGCTGATACTGGGTATAGAAGCTTTTAATGGGCTGATGTCTTGGCATAAATGGCAAGACATTCTTCAATTAGCACATGTTGTGGTAACAGATCGAGCGGGCTTTAGTAATCAGCTGAGTGATTCCATGCGGTTGTATGTAGATAGGTTTATAACTAACGATAAGTCTCAATTACGTTATCAAACGCATGGTAAAATTTACAGTCAGCCAGTTGAGCCAGTTGATGTTTCTGCAACGCAAATAAGGCAACGAATAAAAAATAATATATCGGTTGCACATATGCTGCCAATTAGCTGTTGGGAAGAAATAAAACAGCGCGGTTTATACAAATAAATTAATAGAAAAAAGGTTTTAAAATATGACTAAGACATTGCTAGCAATGGTGACAGAGGTACTGGATGATAAAAAAGGCCAACAGATTGAAGTAATTGACGTTCACAATAAATGTTCGTTTGCAGATCACATGGTCATTGTGTCGGGCTCATCGAGCCGCCACGTAAAATCATTAGCTAATGAAGTGTCTATGACATCTAAAAAAAGCGGCTTAATACCGTTAGGTATTGAAGGAATGGATGCCGGTGAGTGGGTGTTGGTTGATTTGGGTGACACACTTGTTCATGTGATGCAACCGAAAATTCGTGATTTTTATCAGCTTGAAAAACTTTGGTCAGTTGAAGCAGAGGCTTAAAATTGTAATTCAGTTCACTTTTTGTTCATTTAAGTAGTTTAAGATGTAAACACATTAAGTGAATTAGCCGTACTAATAGCTATTTTTGAAGGTAACAACAGGGAGAATATGATGAATACTAAATATTTAATAACGGGTATTTCAGCGGGGCTGATATATACACTGGTGGGTTGTACGACAATTAACCCTTATACGGAAGAACAGCAAACCAGTAAAGCAGTCATTGGTGCTGGTACAGGTGCTGTAGCAGGTGCCATTATTGGCGCAATGCGTGGCGATAGAAAAACAGCGCTTAAAGGCGCAGTAATTGGTGCCGCAGCAGGTGGTGGCGTTGGTTATTATATGGACGTACAGGAGTCGAAATTACGACAACGTCTGCGTGGCACAGGTGTAAGCGTCAGCCGGGTGGGTAACGACTTAGTGCTTAATATGCCAGGTAACGTAACGTTTAGAACGGCTAGTTCAAACATTAATGCGGGCTTTTACGATGTGTTAGATTCCGTAGCGATTATTCTTAAAGAATACTCTGATACGACAGTGACCGTTGTTGGCCATACTGATAGCGTTGGCAATGCGAATTACAACCAAAGTTTATCTGAGCAGCGTGCGCAGAGTGTTGCGAGTTATTTGCGCTCACAAGGGGTTGTTGGGCAACGTTTAAGAGTGATGGGGTATGGGGAACAAAGCCCAATTGCTAGCAATGCAACGAAGCAGGGGCGCGCACAAAATAGACGTGTTGAGATTACTTTAACGCCTATAAACGTTCGGTAATTGAGTTACGTATTACTGTTGCAATTCGTTATGTTAACGAGCAAAAGGCGACTCATATGAGTCGCCTTTTTTATACAGAAGATACATAGATGAAACTTAAAATTCTTACCATTGGTCAAAAAATGCCGAGCTGGGTGGCAATAGCTTACCAAGAGTACGCCAAACGAATGCCAAGAGAATGTTCGCTCGAATTAGTAGAGCTTGCGTCAAGCAAAAGAACAAAGCAAAGTATCCTGTCTAAAGTAGTCGAGGATGAAGGGAAACGTTTATTAGCGTCTGTAAAGCAAGGCGATTATGTAGTCGCTTTAGACGTAAAAGGCAAGGGTTGGTCAACGGGTGATTTGGCGAAAAAATTAGCCAGTTGGCAAGGTGCGCAGCCCACCATTGTTTTTATTATTGGTGGCCCAGATGGTTTATCAGACGGATGTTTAAAAAGAGCCAATGAGCAATGGTGTTTATCGAACTTAACGTTCCCGCACCCATTGGTAAGAGTTATTTTGGCTGAGCAGCTCTATAGGGCTTGGAGTTTAATGAATCACCACCCGTACCATAGAGAATAATGATGAAGAAAAAGCTCGTATTGGCCTCAGCTTCTCCAAGGCGAGCTGAATTATTAAAACAAATCGGCGTTGAATTTGAAACTAGGACGGTTGATATCGATGAAATGCCACAGGTAGACGAGTTGCCCGAGAATTATGTAAAGCGACTTGCTTTAGAGAAAGCACGAGCAGCTCGTTTGTCGGACCAACAAAATGAGGTGCTGGTGTTGGGTTCTGACACGGCAGTGGTTATCGATGGTGATATTTTAGGCAAACCTCTAGACAAAGAACACGCACAAAGTATGTTGCGGCAGTTGTCAGGAAAAACCCACCAAGTACTAACATCAGTGGCTCTGATTGGCGCATATGAATCTTGTGTTATTTCTTTTAGCGATGTGACGTTTAAAATACTTACAGACGATGAAATAAAGGGGTATTGGGCTACTACTGAGCCATTTGGTAAAGCGGGAGCTTATGCTATTCAGGGCAAAGCGGCTAAATTTATAAAGCGATTAAATGGAAGTTTTTCGGGGGTGATGGGGCTGCCTTTGTATGAAACGTCTAAGTTACTCAAAGAACACGGGTTTATTATCGAGTGAATTATTTTTTATTGGCTAAATTTCCGGCCTCATTTTTAATATCTAAGTCTTTAGCAATGGGGGAAAAACTTTGTGTTATGCCATCTCTACACTCGACGGCAGTGCTTACACCGGCGTAAATAGTAATACTTTTTACGCCTTGGTTATTTTTACATTTTTCATTAGCGATTTTTATGTCTGTTTCATCCACAGATTGATAAAAACATCCCTGTAATAAGAGTAAAATTGAGGCAGTAAAAAGTATTTTCATAGTAAAGTAATAAGCTCGATTAATAAGTAGTCATCATAACGAAACAAAGGACAGTTTGGAAATAGAATGAGCGATGAAATTCTAATTAATATTACACCTCCGGAGACGAGGGTCGCGGTGCTTGAGAATGGTGTGCTTCAAGAACTTATTATAGAGCGGCAGCGCAAGCGGGATATAGTGGGTAATTTATATCATGGTGAAGTATGCCGTGTGATGCCAGGTATGCAAGCTGCTTTTGTTGAAATAGGCCTTGGTAGAGCGGGGTTTTTACACGCTTCAGATGTGCTGGTAAATGGTGCGGAACCGACAGAAGAAAAAGGCATAGAACGTTTTTTGCATCAAGGTCAACAAGTAGTCGTTCAAGTACTAAAGGCACCGCTAGGAACGAAGGGTCCACGATTAACAATGAATATCTCCATCCCTTCACGTTACCAGGTGTTTTTACCCTATTCCGATAAGTTGGCGCTGTCTGTCCAATTAGAAGACGAAGCCGAACGTGAAAGGTTACTGGCTTGTATGGAGGTATGTAAAAAGCAAGGTTATTCAGGTGGTTATATTGCGAGAACTGCAGCTGAAGGGGTAGATGGTGAGAATATTCGTGCGGATATGTTGTTTCTTAATAAGCTTTGGGAGGTTATCAATGAACAGATTTTATCCTCGAAGCTAGGGCTTATATACGAAGACTTACCGTTATCATCCAAAATATTAAGAGATTGGTATCAATCGTCAGTCACAAAAATTGTTGTTGATTCAAACAGTAATTATGAGCGAATGACGGACTTTGCTAAGAAATTTATGCCAGAAGTTAGTTCATTGCTTGAGCTGTACAAGGGTGGCCGGCCTTTATTTGATATGTACAATATTGAAAGTGAGATCAAATGCGCACTGGACCGAAAAGTGCCTTTGAAGTCTGGTGGGCACCTTGTGTTTGACCAAACTGAAGCGATGACGACGGTAGACGTTAATACGGGAAGTTACCTTGGGCGCGGCAACCAAGAGCAAACAATTTTTAAAACAAACCTTGAAGCGGCTCAAGCAACAGCTCGTCAACTTCGACTTAGAAACTTGGGCGGAATTATCATTGTCGATTTTATAGATATGCAAAATGAGGACCATAAAGACTCCGTTTTGCAATCTCTTGAAAAGGCGATGAGTAAAGACCACGCAAAATTTAGTATCAGTAATGTCTCTGAATTAGGCCTAGTAGAAATGACTAGAAAACGTACAAGGGAGAGTTTAGAACAAGTGATGTGTGAACCTTGTGAGACATGTTCCGGCACAGGCAAGGTGCGCACACCTGATACAACGTGCTATGAGATCTTTCGTGAAATTATGCGAGATGCGCGTCAATACGAGGCGAAAGAGTTGTTGGTGCTCGCCTCAAATGAAGTGGTTGAAATGTTGCTAGACGAAGAATCTAGTACCTTGGCAGATTTAGAGTCCTTTGTTGGTATTAGTATTCGATTTAGGGCAGAAAGTGAATATACCCAGGAACAGTACGATGTCGTATTGGTCTAACGTTAAAGGTTATATTGATGAGTAAGGTTCGCCTATTTGGTCATTCGTTGCTGTGGGTTTTTACGGTCAGTGTTGTGGCGCTAGCCATTTTGTTGGTTATTGCGCGTCTTCTTATTACACAAATTCCAGCGTATAAAAATGATCTTGAAGTGTACCTTAGCGACGAAATTGGGGCGCAAGTCAGCATCGGTAAGATGTCAGCGGCTATGGATGGGTTTCGTCCGCAGCTTAGGCTGACAGAAATTCAGTTAGACGAACTAAAGAATCAATCGAGCACACTGCACATAGGTGAAATTCGCTTAGCGTTTGATCCGCTTGGGTTTGTTTTGGGGGAGGTGTCGCCAAACAAAATCATCATTATAAATACGAGCATATCTATTAAACGATTTTCCGATGGGCACGTATCTATTGTTGGACTATCTGACGATAAAAATAGTGGCGCATCCTCAGGTGACTTTTCATGGTTATTAGAAGATGGTGACTTTGAAGTTATAAATAGCCAACTGATTTGGCAAGATGATATGCGAGATTTGCCAGATGTCACCTTAAAAAATGCCAATGTAATCTTTCGAAACAGCCATCAAGAGCATGCGCTTAAAATGACGGCTGAGCTACCAGGCGATACGCAAGGCACCTTCACTTTTTCAATTAATGTGACAGGTGATGTGCTAACGACGAATGAGTGGAATGCTGAGGGCTATTTAAACGCGTCTAATATTGATGTTGATGAGTATTTTATCCGCCTCAAGGTGGATGAGTTTTCGGTAAAGCAGGGTGTCGCTAACTTGGAAATGTGGAGTACTTGGAATAATGCCGAGTTAGTTCAAGTAAAAGGTAATACATTGGTCAATGATGTGAAGCTGCTACAGCTGGATAAGGAGCTTGAGTTAAGCAGTTTGGAAAGCCAATTCGATTGGCAGAAAACATTAAATGGTTGGTCTCTAAAAACGCAGAACTTTTCTTTTAAGAATGATGATGAAAATCAAGAAAAAAGCCAGTTTGCTGTGCAATATGAAAAGCCAAAAGGAGCTGAATACACGCTAACTATTGCTGCTGACGGAATTAATCTAAAGGCGATTTCAGATGTAGTTCGCCATTCAAATATTTTAGAAGCCGAACAGCTTTCTTTGCTTCACAAGACAAGATTAAGCGGTACGTTAAACACTGCTTGGCTCAAAATAAACGCGAATGACGAGCTCATAAACTGGGCTGCTTGCGGCACATTAAAAGGTTTTTCAAGCGACGCTTATGAGCAACTACCCTCTATAGAAAACTTTAGCGGGATACTTTGTTCAACACAGGATAAGGGTTGGTTAGATGTTGATATGCACAAAGGGTCAGTTGATTTTAAAGGATTATTTAGAGACCCTATTGTCATTGAGGATTTAGAAGGCCGGTTAACATGGTTTAGAGCTGGTGATGGGCTTGAAATCAAGACAGATCGGCTTGCTCTTAAGTCACCTCATATCGCTACAACATCACGTATAGATATTAAAATTCCAACATCAGGCGCTTCTCCAATTGTTGATTTACAGACAAACTTCGGTAAAGCAGATGCTCGTTCTACGTCTAAATACTTGCCCGTCGGCATCATGAGTAACGATGTTGTTGAGTGGTTGGATGAAGCTTTTATTGAAGGCGAGGTTGTCGGTGGTGGCCTCGTTTTGAAAGGAGAGTTGAACGATTTTCCTTATCGACATAAAGAAGGTATTTTTCAAGTGTTGTTTGATGTGGACGGCTTAAATTTACATTATGCGAACAAATGGCCTGATGTAATCAATATTTCTACTGAAGTGGAATTTAAGAACCAAGGTTTGAAAATAAACGCCCATAAAGGACACATTTCAGCCAATAGAATTAAACAAGCGTTTGTTGGGGTAAGCGACCTCGAAAATGATAAATACTTAATTATCGATGGTGTGGTTGAAGATGATATTAGTGGGCTCTATCGTTTTTTTAAACAGTCTCCACTTAAAAGTACGCTCAGTACGCTACTTGATATTAGTGTTAGTAAAGGGCCGGCTGTGGTCGATCTTAATATCAAGATTCCATTATTAGAAGGGCTAGAAACAGACGTTGAAGCACAAGCAACGTTAACGGCTAACACACTAACATTCCCTGATTATGATGTAGTGGTAGAAGGTATTAATGGTGTGCTCACGTATAATAAACATGGGCTCGCTGCTAAGTCTCTTGCCGCGAGTGTTTTTGGTGAGAAAACGAAAGTTGACATCAGACCTGATGATGGCAGTACAGTTATTAATGCTTTAGGTAATGTTAATGTAGCAACGTTGGCTAAAAAGTACCCCTCAACAGCTTGGAAAGAAATACACGGTAGTAGTCGAGCTCAGATGACAATTAATCTGCCGAATGCTGGTTTGACAGGTGACGCTGTCACGAGTATTACGTTGAAAAGTGATTTAAAAGGTATTGCCGTTGATTTGCCGCAACCGCTAGGTAAAGATAAGGGCACTCCAATTCCATTCGAATTGATGACGGTTCTTGGTCAAGAAACCCTGCCTCTCACAATAGCGTATGGGGAACAATTGCAAGGCGTATTTCAATTTATCGAGAATACGTCAAATAACCTCGAATTTGCAAAGGGTGATATCCGCCTAGGTAAAGTGCCCGCCAAACTACCGGTAAATGCCGGCATGCAATTATCAGGTGTTATCAGTCATTTAAATATTGGTGAGTGGCAAAAAGCCTTAGACTTTGGGGCTGACACGTCAGTTTCAAGCAGTATGGTTAACCAACTTAATCTTGGTATTGGTGAGTTAAATTTGTTGGATACCTCATTCAATGACGTTCAATTAACTGGACAACATAGCAATGATAGTTGGTCTGGGGAAATAAGTAGTCCGGTTATTATAGGGCAGTACCATTTGCCAGATGAGTTGAGCGCTAATAAACGCATCACACTAGAGCTAAAGGCACTATATTTACCTGAGACAGAAACTATAGAACTTGATGAGAAACGCTCGCCTTTAAGTCCTGATAATATTCCAAACGTCGACTTGAGAAGTGAGAAATTTTTTATTGGTGAGTCTAATCTAGGCCAATTAGAGTTGCAGCTTCGGCAGAAAGATAACGGTATGATTATTCAAAAATTGTCGTTAAATTCTGAACGGGATGAACTCATTGCAAATGGTGCTTGGGAGATTCAAGACGGACAAAGTCGAACGGGTCTTATTGGCAAGTTAAGCAGTAAGTCATTGGGGTCATTGTTAAAAGAAACAGGAATTACCTCTAAGTTAAAAGATGCACCTACCGATATTAATTTTGATTTACATTGGCCAGGTGAGCCACAAGAGTTCTCAAAAAATCATCTTAGTGGGTTTGCCCAAATTAAGTCAGGTAAGGGACGTTTGCTGGATGTTGAGCCAGGTATCGGACGAGTGTTTGGTTTGTTGAGCCTAAGCACCTTACAGCGACGTTTACAGTTAGATTTTAGCGATTTGGTGCAAAAAGGGATGAGTTTCGACAAAATTAAAGGACGGTTAGTTATTGTGGATGGTGAAGCACAAACAAACCGTTTTTATTTAGAAAGTCCATCAGCACGTTTAGATTTCCAGGGTCGCATTGGGCTCGCGACAGAAGACGTAGATCAGTTGGTTACCGTAACACCAAATACGACAGAAAGTTTGCCCGTGGCAGGCGCAATAGCTGGCGGTCCATTGGTGGGTGCAGCCATTTTTCTAGTACAAAAAATAGCCGGTAAAACGGTGAATAAATTTGCCGGTTATCAATACCGAGTGACGGGGCCTTGGGGTAATCCAAAAATTGAACAAATCAGCCAACCAGGGGGTAAGATTTTTGGTTTTATGGATAATATTTTAACCCCGGTGTTTGACGCAACAATTGGGCGATTACCTTTAAACACATCCGCCAATAAACAACAGTTGAATAATGCTAATAAGTAACGAATGGACAGTAGTTGTTGTTCAGATGGTGTCGTCGAACCAAGTAGACGAAAACTTAAGGACCATTGAGCGTAAGGTACAAGAAGCTGTTTCGAAGGGCGCTAAATTGGTGGTTCTGCCTGAAAATTTTGCCTTAATGGCAAATGATTCAAAACAGCTTTTAGCAATAGCTGAAAAGCTAGGTTCAGGCACTATTCAAGATTTCTTAAGTGACGTGGCAGCAACACATAGTTGCTGGATTGTGGCAGGTTCATTACCGGTTAGCTCGGGTGATAAGAATAAAGTTTTTGCCACGTGTATTGTGTATAACGATGTGGGTCGTCAAGTTGCGTATTACCATAAAATGCATTTATTCGATGTAAATGTAGACGATGGCAAGGGACGTTATCGAGAGTCAGATACGTTTATGGCTGGCAGTGAGGTGGTTGCTGTGGAAACGCCCTTTGGATTGATGGGATTATCGATTTGCTATGATTTGAGGTTTCCAGAGTTATACCGCCAATTATTAGAAAAAGGCGTAGATTTTTTTGTGGTACCTTCTGCGTTCACTAAAATTACGGGGCGTGCGCATTGGTCACTGTTATGCCGAGCTAGAGCGGTTGAGAACGCTTGTTATGTCCTTGCGTCGAATCAAGGTGGCGCGCATGTTAATGGTCGAGAAACTTACGGGCATAGTATGATTGTTGATCCATGGGGAGAGGTGTTGGATGAGGTGCAAGAAGGTGAAGGTTTTGCGGTCGCAACGCTTAAAAAGTCCCGACTGGAAGAGATAAGGCAGTCGTTTCCGGCGATTAAACATAGAAAAATTTAAACGATGAGATATTGAATGAGCAATGTAATTGAACAAGCAGAAAACATAATTCTTAAACCGGTCGGTTTATCCATTAACGATATCGATCAAGTGATGGGGAGTATGCTAAGTAAGCCGATAGACCAGGCGGATATTTATTTTCAATCGTCCCGTAGTGAATCTTGGATGCTAGAAGATGGGATTGTAAAAGAAGGAAATTATAATATCGAACAGGGTGTTGGGCTACGCGCAATCAGCGGTGAAAAAACGGGTTTTGCCTATAGCGAAGAACTGGCTTTGCCAAATTTATTAGATGCGGCTAAAAGCGTTAAAGCGATAGCTAGCCGCGGCGAATCGGGTGTTTTAAGGCCTACATCACGTCAAACTGTGCCAAGTTTGTATGCAGCTATTGATCCTTTAAGTACGCTAAGCGATGAAGACAAGGTGTCTTTTTTAAAGTCGATTGATAAACAAACGCGCCAAATTGATTCACGTATCGAACAAGTTATAGTCAGTTTGGTGGGTGTTTACGAAGTGATTTTAGTGGCAACGAATGAGGGGCAATTAAGTAGTGACATTAGGCCATTGGTTAGAATGAATGTGTCGGTGATTGTTGAGGAAAACGGTCGCCGTGAGCAAGGTAGTTCAGGTGGTGGTGGACGTCAGGGCTACGAGTTTTTTATGCAAGATGACCGTGCGATGGATTACGCACGTGAAGCAGTTCGGCTAGCAACGGTAAGCCTTGAAGCTGTTGCTGCACCAGCGGGTACTATGACAGTGGTTTTAGGGCCAGGTTGGCCGGGTATTTTATTGCACGAGGCGATAGGGCATGGCTTAGAAGGGGACTTTAATCGTAAAGGCAGTTCAGCATTCAGTGGGCGTATCGGCGAGAAGGTGGCTTCTCCTTTGTGTACGGTCGTCGATGACGGTACGTTAGTGGATAGGCGAGGGTCTTTATCCATTGATGACGAAGGCGTGCAAACCCAATGCACCACGTTGATTGAAAACGGTGTCTTGAAAGGGTATATGCAAGACAAGATGAATGCACGTTTGATGGGGCAAACTCCGACTGGAAATGGACGCCGTGAATCGTATGCGCATCTTCCGATGCCGAGAATGACCAATACTTATATGTTGGCGGGTAAAAGCGACCCCGGTGAGGTTATTTCCTCGGTAAAAAATGGTTTATATGCCGTGAATTTTTCAGGTGGGCAGGTGGATATTACGTCAGGAAAGTTTGTGTTCTCTGCTAGTGAGGCGTATTTGATTGAAAACGGTAAGGTCACAAAACCAGTGAAAGGGGCGACCTTAATTGGTAATGGTCCAGATGTGTTAACAAAGGTCACTATGGTGGGTAATGATCTTGAGTTAGATTCTGGTGTTGGGACTTGCGGCAAAGAAGGGCAAAGTGTGCCCGTCGGTGTTGGTCAACCAACGCTAAAGATTGATGGCATGACAGTAGGTGGCACGCATGCCTAATACTAAAAGTTCTGTTCAGTCTATGGAGTGCGAAACGGATCGTCTGAAAAATATTGCTGCCGACATTTTATCGGAAGCAAAAAAACAAGGTGCCGACCAAGTGGAAACGGCGGTAAGCATTGGTAATGGCTTATCTGTTAATGCAAGGATGGCTGAGGTTGAAACGATAGAGCACCATAGAGATCAGGGTGTTGGCGTTACCGTTTACAAGGGCAAAAGAAAAGGTTCTGCGAGCTCAACAGATTTTGATACAGGTTCAATTAAAGAAATGGTGAGCGCCGCGTGTGCCATTGCTCAACACGCAGAAGAAGACCCGTTTTCAGGATTACCCGAACAACATCAATTGGCAACACATTTTCCGGAGTTGTCGCTAAATCATCCGTGGGGAATCAGTACCGAACAGGCTATTGAAATGGCCGTCAATTGTGAAAATGCAGCGAGAAGTTTTGATAAGTGCATAACAAACTCTGAGGGGGCGGGCATTCAAACCTTTGAAGGGACTCGGGTGATGGCTAATAGTCTGGGTTTTAATCATGGATACCCTGCGAGCCGGCACAGTATGAGTTGTTCAGTTATTGGTGAAAAAGACGGGAATATGCAGCGTGATTATTGGTATACCAGTGCTCGAAATTCTTTGGATTTGGATACACCAGTTGAAGTCGGTGAAAAAGCTGCTAGCCGGACTGTCAGTCGACTGGGAGCGAGATCTATCAGCACTAGGAAATGCCCAGTTATGTTTGCTGCGGAGGTGGCGGGAGGTTTTGTTGGGCATTTTATTTCAGCTATTAGAGGTGGTAACTTATATCGAAAATCATCTTTTTTGTTGGATAGTTTGAATCAACAAGTGTTCCCAACGTTTATTAACATTCATGAGCAACCCCATTTGTTACAAGGAATAGGCAGCACCGCGTATGATTCAGAAGGTGTTGCAACAGTGCCGCGCCATATCGTCGATGGAGGTGTTGTGCAAGGTTACGTGCTTAGTAGTTATTCTGCTCGAAAATTGGGTATGCAGAGTACGGCTAACGCTGGCGGTGTACATAATTTGACCGTCGAGTCAGGTGATTATAATTTTCAGCAAATGCTCCAAAAAATGAACACAGGTTTACTGGTAACCGAGCTAATTGGGCAGGGTGTTAATACATTGACGGGTGATTACTCTAGGGGTGCGGCGGGATATTGGGTAGAAAATGGACATATTCAGTATCCCGTTGAAGAGGTAACGATTGCAGGAAATTTAAAAGATATGTTTCAATCAATTGTTGCCGTTGGCAATGATGTTGATCTACGGGGTAATACGCGAACAGGCTCAATTTTAATTGAGGAAATGACCCTCGCCGGTCAATAGGGTTTTTAAATAAGAAAGATAGTCGCTAGGCCTAAAAAGGATAAAAATCCAATCACATCGGTCACGGTAGTTAGAACAACACCGCCGGCTAGAGCAGGGTCGATATTGATTCGCTTAAGAATGAGTGGGATTGAAGCGCCGGCAAGTGCCGCAACGATTAAGTTAATAACCATAGCTGCTGCAATGAGCAGCCCAAGCGCTAAGCTTTGAAACCAAAACCCCGTGATAACCGCTACAACGGATGCCCACAATACGCCGTTTAAAGCGCCTACAGCTAACTCTTTCCACAACAACCATCGGGCATTGGTTTTACCCACCTGGTTCAATGCAATACCGCGAATCACTAACATTAAGGTTTGACTACCGGCGATGCCCCCCATGCTGGCAACGATTGGCATCAAGACGGCCAAGGCAACAATTTGCTCAATGGTAGCAGTGAATAACCCAATCACCCAAGCGGCTAGAAAGGCAGTGAATAGGTTAATACCTAACCAAACTGCTCGTCTTTTAGCGCTGCGTACCACCGGTGAGAACATGTCATCGTCTTCATCTAGTCCAGCCATGCTAAGCAACGAACGGTCGGCTTCATCACGAATAACATCGACAACGTCATCAACGGTAATACGACCAATAAGGTGATTATCGTCGTCGACAACCGGTGCGGAGACTAAATTGTAATCCTCAAAAAACAAAGCGACTTCGTTAGCAGATACGGTTGGTTTTAAGGCTTTTTCATCCGTTTGCATGATATCGACAACGGGCTTTTTGCTACCTTCGGTTAATAAATCAGTAATATTAAGCACGCCGATATAGCGATCTTCTTTATCAACGACGAATAATTTATCGGTATTATCAGGCATTTCGCCGCGCTGTCTTAGGTATCGTAAGACAACATCGAGGTTGACGTCGGGTCTAATAGAAATCATGTCTGGATTCATCAAACCACCCGCGCTGTCTTCGTCGTATAACATGACGGATTGCAGGCGCCGACGGTCTTGGTTAGACATTGAGCGCACAACTTGGTGCAGAACAACGTCTGGTAAATCATCGAAGATATCGGCTAAATCATCAGTTTCTAGTGAAGCCGCAGCGGTGATTAAATCATGTTCATCAGTGTGTTCAATCAAGCCCATACGGACTTCATCATTAACTTCTACCAAGATATCGCCCGTTAGTTCCGAGTCAATTAGTTTCCAGACGATACGTCTATTATTGGGTGGTAATGATTCAAGAAGATTCGCTATTTCTGCAGAATGTAGGCTGTTGATTTGTTGCCTAACTAACGAAAGGGCACCGCTGTCTAAGCTATCTGCGAGTTGTCGCAAATGCTCATGAGTGTTCTCGTGTTGTGCAGAGGCGGACATTTTAATAGGCAATAATCAGCTGCTAAATTCAGTCTATTCTAGACTAATATTAGAGGTGATGCGGTATTAAATTATTGGTGTTTTACGTGAATTTAAGCTAATTCTCTATGTCTAGCAATGACATTTAGTCCTGCTGCTTGTAGCCTTTCGGCGAGCCTTTCAATCAAAAAAACCGAACGGTGTTGCCCTCCAGTGCAACCGATGGCAATGGATAAGTAATTGCGATTTGCGTTTGAAAATTCGGGAATCCAGCGTTCTAGGTAACGTTCAGTATCATCCAAATAATCTTGAACGAGTTCATCATTAGCAAGGAATTCACAAACAGCCTGGTCTTGCCCCGTGTATTTGCGTAGTGATGGTTCCCAGTAGGGGTTGGGGAGACATCGGGCGTCGAAAACAAAATCAACGTCATTCGGTACACCGTGTTTGTAACCGAAAGATAATATTTGCAAAGAGAGTTGACGTTTCTTGTTGTCGGCTATACGTTCGAGAACTATGTCGCGAAGTTGATGAATATTAGTGTGCGTCGTGTCGATTTGTAAGGTGGCATGATCCGCAATAACGGCGAGTCGTTCAATTTCAAGGTCAATCGCTTCGTCTAACGAAGTATTAGCATCAGATAACGGGTGTTTTCTTCTGGTTTCGCTAAAGCGTTTTAGTAAACTATTTTTGTCTGCGCGCAAAAAGATAACGTCATAGGCAATGCCTTCATCTTTTAACTGTTGCATAAATTCGTCGAAGCGATTTAAAGCATCAGTTTCATTTCGTGCATCAATACCTACCGCAGCACGTTGCAGGCTGGATTTTTTAGACTGCGCTAGCAGTTTGGCAAAATCTTGTAATAAGTCGACAGGCAGATTGTCAGTACAGTAAAATCCGCAGTCTTCTAGGGTGTCTAGCGTGACACTCTTGCCAGATCCGGATAAGCCACTAACGATGATGAGTTTCATAAGTAAAAAGGCCGACATAGAGCCGGCCTTTTTGTGTTATCGGTGAGAGGATGTTTTCTCTTTATGTTTGACGACTTGTCTATCGAGTTTATCGACCAGCGTATCGATGGCCGCGTACATATTTTCTTGAGTGTCCTCGGCAAATATTCTTGTGCCATTTAATTGAATGGTTGCCTCTGCTTTTTGCTCTAATTTTTCGACAGATAGAATGACGTGAACGTCGATAACTTTGTCAAAATGTCGTTTTATTTTATTGAATTTTGTGGTGGTGTATTCGCGTAAAGAATCAGTGATGTCAACGTGGTGCCCAGATAAAGCTAATTGCATATTACTCTCCTGTTGTGGTTACGAAAAACGTCAAAGGATCCGTTTCCTTTGACTGGAAGGTGGGATGGAAATAGACTCGCGATATTTAGCAATAGTTCGTCTCGCTACATTAATGCCTTTATCAACTAGTATAGACGCAATTTTATTATCGCTGAGAGGTTTTTTAACGTTTTCGTTCGCTACTAATTCTTTAATTAAGGCTCTAATTGCGGTCGCGGAACATTCCCCTCCAATGTCAGTGGAAACGTGACTTGAGAAAAAGTGCTTTAGTTCGAATATTCCATTTGGAGTATGCATGTATTTGTTGGTTGTGACTCGAGAAATGGTCGATTCATGCATGTTGATTGCTTCAGCAATATCGCGAAGAACCATTGGTTTCATTGAGATGGCACCATGCTCTAAAAAATCTTGCTGTCTATCGACGATTTCTTTTGATGCTAACAGGAGTGTTTCATTCCTGCTCTGAAGGCTCTTAATGAACCACCGCGCTTCTTGTAAATGGTCTTTCATCGTTTGCGAGTCGGCGCTTTTGTCTCCTCGTTTAATGAGCGTTTGATAATAGGGATTAATGCGAATGTTAGTGCTGATATCGTTATTTAGAGAGACCAGCCATTGCCCTTTTATCTTTTTAACATAAACGTCAGGCGTTATATATTCAGCGTTGCTATCATCAATATTTGACCCTGGGCGTGGGTTCATTTGTCGAATCAAAGCGATAATATTATCTATCGTTTTGTCATCAACATCCAAATGGCGCTTTAACTTCACTTTATTCTGAGAACCTAATGTGCTCATGTGGAGGGTCACCAACTCAATAGCTTGCAGCAAATGAGGTGTGCTTTCGGGTAACTGTCTTAGTTGGATCAATAGGCAATCTTGAAGATTAATGGCACCAATACCGACTGGCTCAAACGTTTGTACTTTATGTAAAACGGCCACTATTTCATCAAGTTCAACATCATGTAAATGTTGAGAGAGCTGTTGGTGGAGCTGATCTGGGAGTGATTTAAGGTATCCATTGTCGTCAATGCTATCGATGATAGCCGTCGCAATGACTCTGTCTACCTCAGAAAACTTGGTGAGTTCCATTTGCCAAGTTAAATGGTCACGTAATGTCTGTTTGGCTGCATTAATACTGCCTGGATCAACCGTTTGATTGTTGTCAGGTGGTTGGCTTGACGTAGAGGTAGGTGTTAAGTCATAAATTTCATCCCAAGATGTGTCTATGGGTAGCTCATCGGGCAATTGATCTTGCGAGCCTTCGCTAGTCTTGTCATCTATAGATAGGGTGTCATTATTAGGTAAGCTTTCTTTATCGGATGCCTCGTCATCTGGAATTTCCAGCATCATATTGCTGTCCAATACGGTTTGAATTTCTTGCTGCAATTCTACTGTGGATAACTGTAATAAGCGGATAGCTTGTTGTAGCTGAGGTGTCATGGTCAAGTGTTGACCGACTCGAAGCTGTAGTGATGGCCTCATCTGTGCTGATGTTGATAGGCGGAGGTTAAAACTTGATTACATCTCATGCTCTTAAGTTTAGACCATATTTATTGAAAACGAGAGCATTTAATGAATATTTCACATGCGAAAATCGTGCCCAAGGTAAACATCCCTAACTTCGCGGTGTTCGAGAATATCATCAGCTGTGCCTTCCGTTATAACGGAGCCGTTATTGAGGATATATGCACGATCACATGTGCCTAGAGTTTCCCTTACATTATGGTCAGTTATCAGCACACCAATATCTCGTTCACATAGGTGATGAATGATTTTTTGAATATCAATGACTGAGATAGGATCAACGCCAGCAAAAGGCTCATCTAATAAGATAAAACGAGGTTCGGTTGCTAAGGATCTGGCTATTTCAAGGCGTCTCCTTTCACCACCTGAAAGCGCCATTGCGCTCTGGCTTCGCAGGTGATTTATACCAAATTCCTGCAGTAACTCGTCGAGTACCAGTTCTTGCTGACCAGCTGATAGATCGCGCCGGGTTTGCAGTATTGCTCGCATATTATCTTCAACATTTAACTTTCTAAAAATCGAGGCTTCTTGCGGTAAATAACCCAGTCCTTGTCGCGCACGAATGTGCATGGGGCTTTGTGTGATGTCTTCGTCATCGAGAAAAATTTTCCCACTATCAGGTTTTATAAGCCCAACGGTCATGTAAAAAGTAGTCGTTTTCCCTGCTCCGTTAGGGCCAAGTAGTCCGACGACTTCACCGCTTTTCACATTGATGCTAACGTTGTCAACGACGGTTCGTTGATTGAATTGTTTACTGATATTGTCGGTACGTAAGGTGCTCATCGTTATTTTGCCGGCTCCAGCGTAATTTTGACACGCTTTGAACTAGACTTTTTATCGCCAGCTTTAACAACAGAGCGTTTACTGTCGTAAACAATCCGGTCACTTGAAAATGTGCTGCCACCTTGCCATAGGGTGGCGTTATCAATTAACACTAAGGTGTCTTTGGCGGTTAAATATTCAAAACGGTTAGCACGCCCTCTAATAAGACCTTGTTGACCATCGGGTTGTTGTTTGAATTTGACTGGTTTGCCAGTCGCTATAACTTTTTCGGTGGTTCCACGGGCGCCATAGATGGTGACTTTGTCCGCCATGATTTCCATACTGCCTTGGGTAATGATGACATTACCGGTATAGGTGGTGACCTTTTTTTCATCGTCAAGGTGAAAACTATCAGCCTCTACTTCTACGGGTTTTTGCTTATCCGAACTTAACGCCCACAATGGAGAAGAGGCTATAGAGAACAGGACTGCTAGGGTTAGTAGATTAATTAATTTCATGGGTGCCTCGTGCTTGGTTTAGTATTTTGATATTAATAGGTTCGCGAAAATGGGCCTGTAACCCAGTACCTTCAATGACGTTTTTACCGGATTTTATTTTAACGAACTCATCTGTTTCGACAAAATCATTTGCTAATTGGACGCGAAGATTATGCGTGTCGATAGTCATAGGTGCAATGTTTTTTAACGCAGCTCTTTTTATGTTAACTGCGCCATTGAGCAAGATAAGTTCACCATCAGAAGATATATACCCTGTTTCTGATTTGATATGTAGTTCCGGTTTGCCGGGTGAAAACATAGTCATTCTAGGTTGTGTCATTTCTGTACTGTCATCGTCAGAAAAATGTTGCATATAGTCTGCTTTTATTCGTTGCTTAGGCTCCCCTGACAGCGTCAGTGTAAGCATGTCAAAGCTTTTTAAAAAGTAATCAATTTTATGGCTTGGTTTCCCAGAGAATACGTCAGGCTCAGGTTCTTGTAAAAAAGCGAACCACCATGTGCCGGCAGCAATAAGAGCTAGCGTTATTTTCCCCAAATATTTCATCGATAAACTTTAGCCATCAATAAATGTTTGGACGGCGTTGGTTAGCTTATTTTGAGCGTCCAATATAGCGTCACAAACTTCCCTAGCCGCACCCTGCCCACCGCAGCGAGCTGTTTGACCGTGGCAAAAAGAAAGTATAGATGGGTTAGCGTCTTGTACCGCAATAGCCAAGTGAACTCGGTGCATTAATGCAAGGTCAGGTAAGTCGTCTCCAACATGTGCCACGCAATCAGATGTAATATTAAGCTTGCTGAGTAAGTCGTTAAAAGCAACTAATTTATTTTCTTGTCCCTGATAAACATGCGTAATGCCTAAGTTCTTCATGCGTGTTTCAACAATTAATGATGATCGACCCGAGATAACAGCGACTTCAACTCCATTTTCTTGAAGGAGCTTTAAACCTTGACCATCTTGCGCATGAAATGATTTATATTCCTGACCATTTAAATCAAAAAATAATTTGCCATCGGTTAACACACCGTCAACATCAAAAATAACACATTTAATATCTTTAGCGCGCTGCTGAAAATCATCGCTTAGTTCAATCATGATAAGCCTGCTTTAAGCATATCGTGCATATTGAGCGCTCCAACAAGTTTGTTTTCGTCTGTCACTAACAAAGCATTGATTTGTTTGTCCTGCATTAGTTGTAATGCCTCAACGGCTAGTTTGTCGGGGCTAATGGTGGCGCCGCCTTGCGTCATCACAGTTTGGATTGTACTCGTATGGATATCCGTATTATTTTCTAGCATACGGCGTAAATCACCATCGGTAAAAATACCTACCAACTCGTTTTGTTGGTTTAGAACAGCGGTCATACCTAATTTCTTTTCAGTCATTTCCAATAAAGCTGAACTGACCAATGCGGTGTCTTTAATGATGGGAATATCACTGCCCTTGTGCATGATGTCATTAACATGAAGGAGTAGTCGTCGGCCTAGGCTGCCGCCAGGGTGTGATAAGGCAAAATCTTCTTCAGTGAACCCACGCGCTTCGAGTAACGCAATCGCTAAGGCATCACCCATGACGAGTGCCGCTGTTGTGCTAGATGTGGGTGCTAGCCCAAGAGGGCATGCTTCTTTGTCAGTGCTTGCATCAAGAGGTGCGTCAGACATCGTTGCGAGCGTTGAAGTTGGATTGCCTGTTATGGAAATTAACGGAACGCCGAGTCGTTTTATTATCGGTAATATAGTTAACACTTCACCTGTTTCGCCGGAGTTCGAAAGTGCTAGGGCAACGTCGTTATTAGTAATCATACCTAGGTCACCATGGCTGGCTTCACCAGGATGTACAAAAAAAGCAGGCGTGCCCGTACTGGCCAAGGTAGCAGCAATTTTGTTACCAATGTGCCCCGACTTCCCCATGCCAATAACGGCTATTTTACCTTTGCACTGGAGCATTAATTCGCAAGCATTTGCAAAGTCGTCATTGATATGTTGCGTGAGGTTTGCAATAGCCTCTGCTTCAGTTTTTATAACAGCTAAACCAAGTTGTTTAAGCTGGTCTCGATGGCTAGTTTTATCAGGCATGTCTCTATTAGTTAACTTGAACTATATTCCAATGGTGTCTAAGTATACCTTGCCGAGGTAAGTGATAAAAAGTATCGCAAATAAAAACCCTTTGAAGCGACCAATCTTAGGTTGCCCAGTAGAGCTGTACGAGAAAAAGAATAATAGCAGCGTAATGCCTAACATGATGGGAATATCACGGGAAATGAGCTGGCTTTCAATGGCTCCTGGGTGAATTAGGCCGGGTACAGACAGTACAGCTAATAAGTTAAATGCGTTAGAGCCAATGATGTTGCCAATCGCTAGGTCAGGTTCTTTTTTTAGTACACTAGCAATGGAGGCAGCTAGTTCTGGCAGACTGGTTCCAATAGCAACAATAGTTAGACCAATCACTAAATCGCTGATGCCAAATGATTCTGCTATATTTACGGCTGCCCAGACAATTATCTTCGAACTAACAATAAGACCGATGAGGCCGAGTAAAAAGAACACAAAGGCTTTTGAATTTGGTATGTTTGAGGGAATTTCTTCGCTAAATTCGACGTCGAGAGTGTCGATGCTTTGAGCTCTACTTTGCTGCGCAGTGCGTGCTAACCAATACAAAAACCCAACCAGTCCTGCTAATAGAATAAAACCATCGACTCGAGATAAGTTACCATCGATAAGGAGTAAATAGCTGGCGATAGAAATAACTAATAAAACGGGGAGTTCGCGTTTAAGTATTGATGATTGGATTAAAATGGGTGAAACGATGGCTGTAAAACCAAGAACTAAACCAATGTTGGCGATATTGGACCCAATTGCATTACCTGTAGCTAAGCCTGTGTTACCTTGAATAGACGCCATACTAGCGACTAAAATTTCAGGGGCAGAAGTGCCTAAACCAACGATGGTTAAGCCAATGATTAGTGGCGATATGCCAAAATTTCGGGCAATCGCAGCCGTACCTTTGACAAAAAAGTCAGCTGAAAAAACAATAATGATAAAGCCAACGAGTAATCCAGTGATATTTAACAACATAAATGACATCAGATGAATAGAGTAATTATTATGCTGAAAACAGCGTGAGTTTCACCGCATTTAAAAATGCAATTCGGTATTATTGTCGCATAGATTTGTTGTTGCTCAATAGCTTTACTGTTGAAAGAAAAAACACAAGAAATACATTTGAATGTTTTATAAATATTATAAGTTCAGATTGACGTGAAATACTAAGGTAAGGACAATACCCAAAAATGTAAGAAATGGCTTTGGTTATTGGTATCGGTAAAACCTTACCGTTAGTATTGGTCAAACGTGATAAAAAATATAATTAAGTTGGGAATGTAAATTTAATGGATAAGTTGATTATTCAAGGCGGTGGCCCGCTTTCCGGAGAGATACGTATTTCAGGTGCGAAAAATGCAGCCCTACCCATTTTGGCGGGCGCATTGCTCGCTGAGCACCCTGTTGTTATTGGAAACTTGCCGCACCTTCACGATATTACAACGACCATGAGCCTGTTAGGGCAGATGGGTGTATCGCTGTCGGTGGATGAAAAGATGAGAGTTGAAGTGGATACGTCAACAATCTCATCATTTAGAGCGCCCTATGAATTAGTAAAAACAATGCGTGCGTCCATTATTGTTCTCGGTCCTTTGTTAGCTCGTTTTGGTGAAGCAGAAGTATCGCTACCTGGTGGTTGTGCGATTGGTTCACGTCCAGTGGACATTCACTTGAAAGGTTTGGAAGCTATGGGTGCCAATATTCGCGTTGAAAATGGGTATATACATGCGTCGTGTGAGCGTTTGCAAGGTACAAGAATTGTGATGGACATGGTTACGGTAACCGGTACAGAAAACTTAATGATGGCGGCTACTTTGGCTGAAGGCACAACAACGTTAGAAAATGCGGCTCGGGAACCTGAAGTTAGCGATTTAGCTAATTTTTTAAATGCCTTAGGTGCGGAAATATCAGGAATAGGAACGGATACGTTAACGATTGAGGGTGTCGCAAGTTTAGCGGGGAAAGAGTTAGTCTATGATATTTTGCCGGATAGAATTGAAGCGGGAACCTACTTAGTTGCAGCGGCAGCAACGGGCGGTAAAATAAAAATTAAAGACGTTGTGCCGTCTACATTGGATATGGTGTTGTCGAAATTAGAAGAAGCTGGAGCAGATTTAACGGTTGGAGATGATTGGATAGAGCTTGATATGCGCGGTGAGAATGTTAAGCCGGTCACTTTTAAAACAGCACCATACCCAGGGTTTCCAACAGATATGCAAGCGCAATTTATGGTGCTGAATGTGCTCGCTGAAGGAACGTCTGTTATCACTGAAACTATTTTTGAAAATCGCTTTATGCACGTCCATGAATTGCAACGTTTGGGTGCTGATATTCAATTAGAAGGTAATACAGCTATTTGCGTGGGCAAAAAAACTCTCCAAGGGGCAACGGTGATGGCAACTGACTTAAGAGCGTCAGCGAGCCTTGTGATTGCAGGCTTGGTTTCAAAAGGTGAAACTATAATTGAACGAATTTACCATATCGATCGAGGTTATGAATGTATTGAAGAAAAAATGGCGCTATTGGGCGGAAAAATTCGTCGAGTGCCAAGTTAGGTAGTTATGTTAACGATTGCAATATCAAAAGGACGAATTCTAAAAGATACCCTGCCATTATTGGCTGAGGTGGGCATTGTACCGTCTGAAGATTTGTCAAAAACACGTAAGCTTATTGTGCCTAGCCAGTGTGGAGAAGTTAACTTAGTTATCATTAGAGCGACCGATGTGCCTACGTTTGTTGAGTACGGTGCTGCCGATGCGGGTATTACTGGTAAAGATACCTTAGTGGAGCACAACAGCGATAACCTGTATGAACCACTAGACTTAAATATCGCGAAGTGTCGTTTAATGACGGCCATTGTGAGTGGTAAAAAATTGCCGAAGGGTAAGATACGTGTTGCGTCAAAATACGTGTCTTTAACCGAGCAATATTTCGCTAAAAAAGGCCAATCTGTTGAAATAATTAAACTGTATGGTTCTATGGAGTTAGCGCCGATTGTTGGGTTGGCTGATTGTATTGTGGATCTCGTCGATACTGGAAATACACTGAAGGCTAATAGGATGGAGCCACTAAATCTTATTATGAATATCAGCTCAAGGCTGGTGGTTAATAAGGCATCGATGAAAATGAAGCACGAACAAATTAAAGCATTGATAAGCAAACTAGAAGTAGCCGTTGATAACAGGCGTTAAGCAATGGATATATCAACGTTAAACTCATCAAGTGTTGGGTTCAATCAATCACTAAATGACTTACTTGCTTGGGATGCAGCTGACGATTTAGCAATATCCGAAGTGGTTTCAACTGTTATCAATGATGTTCGCCAACAAGGGGACTCGGCGTTGGTTTCTTATACTCAACAGTTTGACCAATGGCCGGCGGTTTCAGTTGATGAATTAATTGTCAGTCGAGAACAGTTAAAAAGCGCATGGGATAATCTGTCCGCTGACCAAGCAGATGCACTTACTGTTGCGGCGGATAGAATTCGATCATACGCAGAGCACCAAAAGCTAGAGCCGTGGTCTTTTATAGACGACTTAGATAATTCACTGGGGCAAAAAATTACGCCACTTGAGCGAGTAGGGGTCTATGTGCCAGGCGGAAAAGCTGCTTATCCTTCGTCTGTATTGATGAATGTTATTCCTGCAAAAGTAGCAAGAGTGCCCGACATCACAATGGTGACACCCACACCTAATGGAGAATTAAATACACTTGTGTTAGCAGCGGCGTGGTTAGCGGGTGTTGATAAAGTCATTAGGGTAGGTGGTGCGCAAGCCGTAGCTGCATTAGCTTATGGCACCGAAACGGTATCAGCGGTGGATAAAATAGTGGGCCCTGGCAATATTTATGTGGCGACGGCGAAAAAAATGGTGTTTGGCAAAGTGGGTATTGATATGGTCGCCGGGCCTTCTGAAATTTTAATCATTTGCGATGGTAAAACAAACCCCGATTGGATAGCGATGGACTTGTTTTCTCAAGCAGAGCACGACGAAAATGCCCAATCCATTCTTATTTCACTAGACGCTGGTTTTATTGATGACGTTAAAAACAGCATGGAGAAATTATTGCCGACGATGGAACGCGCAGCTGTTATTCAATCCTCATTGGAAAGTAGGGGTGGCTTTATATATGCAGAAACCGCGGAACAGGCCGTTAATATTGCAAATAGAATAGCACCAGAACATTTAGAATTATCGCTAGATGATGCGGCGACATGGGTGGACAAAATTCAACACGCAGGCGCAATCTTTGTGGGGCGATATACAGCAGAAGCTTTGGGTGATTATTGTGCAGGCCCAAATCACGTTCTACCAACATCCGGTACGTCGAGATTTTCGTCTCCGTTGGGTGTCTACGACTTTCAAAAACGCACGAGTGTCATTGCTTGTAGTCAAGCAGGTGCTTCGAAATTATCGGCTACAGCTGCTATTTTGGCGTATGGAGAGTCATTGACTGCTCATGCGAGATCGGCTGAATTTCGTAAGCTGTTGGAATAAGGCGAATGTCAGTTAAAACTAAAAGTTTGAAAGCCCTAATACGCCCAGAAATACACAATATGAACGCATATCATGTGCCACCAGCAACCGGCATGGTGAAATTAGACGCTATGGAAAACCCATTCCCATGGCCAGACGATATGAAACGAGAGTGGCTGGAGTTGGTGTCAACAGCGGAGCCCAACAGGTACCCTGACCCATCAGCTACAGAGCTGATATTAGCGTTACGTGATTGTTTTAATGTGCCTAATGAACTGGGTGTGGTTTTGGGTAATGGTTCAGATGAGTTGATTCAACTTATTTTGATGGCAATGAAAGAGGGTGCAACAGTGATGGCACCAACACCAAGTTTTGTTATGTACCAGCATATTGCTAGCTCACTAGGCATGCCTTTTGTAGGCATTCCGTTAGCTGGAGATTTTAGTTTAGATATGTCGGCCATGTTATCTGCTATTAAAGAACATGACCCGACCGTTATATTTTTGGCCTATCCCAATAACCCAACGGCGAATTTATTCGATGACGAGGATTTGTTGGCCATTTTGGAGGCATCAAATGGCATTGTCGTTATTGATGAAGCGTATCAACCGTTCGCACAAAAAACATTCTTAGATAAGGCTCATAACTTCGAACAATTATTGGTCATGCGAACGGTCTCTAAACTCGGCCTCGCGGGGCTTCGCCTTGGGTTTCTCGTCGGGTTTACAAGCTTGACAGATTTGCTTGAGAAAATACGGTTACCCTATAATATCAATATTTTTACTCAACTAACGGCGTGTTTTGCTTTCAAATATATTGATGTACTTAATGCGCAGGCAGTTGCGATTTGTGAGCAACGAGAAATGCTGCTCAAGAGCTTGTCATTAATTGAAGGCGTACAAGTCTTTCCAAGTGATGCCAATTTTATTCTATTTTCATTGCAGGCTAACTCGGCTAAACGTGTCTTTGAGGCCTTAAAAAAGGCCGGTGTATTAATTAAGCAGATGCTTAATGTACCAGGGTTACCCAAAGAGTGTTTACGAGTTACCGTGGGGTCCGATTCTGAAAATAAAATATTTCTAGAAAAAATCGCATTGATTTTATAGCAAAACACAGCTGTTACTGATGCGTAGCATAGAAAGTTACATTGGTATTTTAATTTTTCGCTGTATACATAACCCAAAAAATTGTAAAAATATGCTAGAATCCCCGCCGATTTATACACTGATAAAAAGCATCAGTAATTAACGAATATTTTATGGAGATTTAGATGGTTGAACAAGTAGAGGATAAGCGCAGACGCCTTTTTTTAACAGCTGCAGCTACTACAATCACCGGTGTGGGCGCTGCTTATGTTGCGGTGCCCTTTTTAGCGTCAATGAATCCTAGTGATCGTGCTAAAGCTGCAGGCGCACCAGTTGAAGCCGATATTTCCAAATTAGAAGAAGGGCAATTGATTCGTGTTGAATGGCGCGGAAAACCAGTGTGGGTATTAAAACGAACACAAACTGTCATTGCTCAGCTTGAAGGTATGACTGATAAGCTGAGAGACCCTGATTCAAATGAGTCTGAGCAGCCAGAATCTTGTAAAAACATTACCCGATCGATTAAACCTGAAATCTTTTTGGCCGTTGGGATTTGTACGCATTTAGGTTGTTCACCTACGTTTAGACCTGATGTCGCCCCAGAGGATTTAGGTCCCGATTGGAAAGGTGGTTTTTTCTGTCCTTGCCATGGTTCTCGCTTTGACTACTCCGGCCGTGTTTATTCAAGTGTTCCAGCTCCTTTAAACCTCGTGGTGCCACCCCATCAATATTTAACAGATAGCAGGATATTGATAGGTTCTGATGGAGGACAAGCATAATGAGCGGCATGTTAAAAAATGCGTTGGGTTGGATAGATGACCGATTTCCACTCAGCAAAGTGTGGAATGAGCACTTGGCTGAATACTACGCACCTAAAAACTTTAACTGGATGTATTATTTTGGCTCTCTAGCCATTTTAGTATTAGTTAACCAAATCATTACCGGTATTTTCCTAACCATTCATTACAAACCTGATGCTAAACTGGCTTTCGATTCAGTTGAATACATCATGCGAGATGTGGAATGGGGTTGGTTAATACGCTATATGCATTCAACAGGCGCATCAGCTTTCTTTATCGTTGTGTACTTGCATATGTTCCGTGGCTTAATTTACGGCTCATTCAAAAAGCCACGTGAGCTTGTTTGGACATTCGGCATGATTATTTATGTCGCTTTAATGGCCGAGGCATTCATGGGTTACTTATTACCATGGGGCCAAATGTCGTATTGGGGTGCTCAAGTTATCGTGTCATTGTTCGGTGCTATTCCTTACGTAGGTGAAGACTTAGCGCTATGGTTACGTGGTGACTATGTTATTTCTGATGCTACATTAAACCGTTTCTTTGCTTTTCACGTGATTGCGATACCGTTGGTATTGGTTATTTTGGTGTTTATGCATATCGTTGCATTGCACGCTGTGGGTTCCAATAACCCCGAAGGCATTGAAATTAAGAAACACAAAGATGAGAAAGGTATCCCCTTAGACGGTATTCCATTCCACCCCTACTATTCAGTAAAAGATTTAGTGGGTGTTGGTGTGTTCTTATTTATCTTTGCTCTAATTATTTTTTATATGCCTGAAATGGGTGGTTATTTCTTAGAACACGCAAATTTTATTCCTGCTGATCCATTGAAAACGCCAGAACATATCGCGCCAGTTTGGTACTTTACCCCATTCTATGCGGTGTTGAGGGCGGTTCCAGATAAGTTCTTAGGTGTGGTCGCCATGGCGGGAGCCATTATTGTTTTGTTCCTATTACCTTGGTTAGACCGTGGGAAAAATAAGTCAATTCGTTATAGAGGCCCAGTTTTTAAAGCAGCTATTATTGCGTTTGTTATTAGTTTTATTGGCTTGGGTTACTTTGGTATGCAACCCGTAACATCTGTTGGCACATGGTTCTCAAGATTTTTCTCGCTGGTCTATTTTGCATTCTTCTTATTAATGCCTTTCTATTCGACCATAGGGGAGGATAAGTATGTTCCAGAGAGAGTGGAGGAAGATAAATGAGACAGTTACTCTTTATAATTTTTCTCTTGGTAGCCCCCCAAACATATGCAGCTGGTGGCAAGATTCACCTTGAGTCAGCAACGATTGATATAAGTAATGAAGCGTCTCTTCAACGCGGTGCAAAATATTTTGTAAATTATTGTTTGGGTTGTCATTCAGCTAAACAATTACGTTATTCAAGGATGTCGAAAGATTTAAATATTTCTCCAGAGTTAACAGAGCTTAACCTTATGTTTACGGGTGAGAAGATTTTCGATGGTATGAATATTTCTATGACTGTAGAAGATGCTGAAAAGTGGTTTGGAGTAGCGCCACCCGATTTGTCTTTAATTGCACGCTCACGTGGAGCGGATTGGTTGTACACCTATCTCAAGAGCTTTTATATGGATGACTCCCGTCCGTTCGGCGTTAACAATCTTGTGTTTCCTGATGTGGGTATGCCGCATGCTCTGGCTGATTTGCAAGGCTTGCAAGCACCTATTTATAAAGAAGTTGAACGAGAAGACGGCACTTTCAAAAAAGTTATCGATAGACTTGAAGTTGTAGTGCCTGGCCGTTTTACAGAAAAGGGTTATGACTCCGCCATGAATGATCTTGTGAACTTCTTGGTTTATATGGGCGAGCCTGCCAAGTTAGAACGTCAACGCTTGGGTTGGAAAGTTTTATTATTTTTACTAGTGATGATCGGAATTTTTTATCTTTTGAAAAAAGAATTCTGGAAAGATATTCACTAACAATTTTACCTTAATTAACAAGGACGAAGATGCTAAACGCACTAACTAAAAAATCAATAATGACATTATTTGCAGATCCAATTTGCCACTATAGTCACCGCACAAGATTCGTTTTATGTGAAAAAAGTGCTTCCGCTGAAGTCGAATTTATTGATGCGCAACAATTTCCAGAAGATTTACAAGAGCTTAATCCTTACGGAACGTTACCTATTCTTATCGATAGAGATCTTGCGCTTTTTAACTCTAGAATAATAATGGAATATTTAGATGAACGATTCCCGCATCCACCATTATATCCAATTGACCCTGTGTCAAGAGCGCGTTCTCGCCTACTTATTCACCGTATAGATCAGGATTGGTATACCTTACTAGACGATATAATCAATGCGGGTGAGAAAAAAGCGGCGAAAGCAAAAAAACTCTTGAGAGAAAACTTGATAGCGGCTGTTCCATTATTTGAAGCCAATAAGTATTTTCTAAGTGATGATTTTACACTGGTGGATGGCATTTTAGCTCCCTTATTATGGCGCTTGCCTTTGTATGGTATTGAGCTGCCTAAAGAAGCTCAAGCCATTAACGAATACATTCAACTTGTAACTGAGCGTGAGGCTTTTCAAAATAGTTTGAGTCATGAAGAGCGCGACATGATGGAGAGTTACGCGCTAATGGCGTCTTAGTAATTGATGACTCCACTAAAGCCTTATTTAATTCGCGCACTACATAAATGGATTATAGATAATGGTTTAACACCATACATTTTAGTAGATGCGAAATTTGAGGGAGTAGACGTTCCTGATAGTTTTGTGACGGACGATAGAATAATTCTCAACACACATCCAGACGCGATTCAAAATTGGGTTTTAGAAGATGAAGCAATCTCTTTTTCGGCGCGATTCTCCGGCCAACCAGAATCGCTATTTATACCTATTAATGCCGTGCTAGCAACATATGCAAAAGAAAATGGTAAAGGGATGATGTTTGATGAGCGGTTTGAAGATGATGTGCCACCTGAGCCAAATGACCCAAAATCAGAAATTAAAAAACAAAAACCTGTTTTAAAAATTGTTAAATAGGACCATGTTTAAAACCAGATATAGCTTAAATAATACATATCTTTATGAACTTTTTACTCTGTCTTACATCAAACGAAGCATCAATAATTTTCGTTAAAATTAATAACTCACTTTATAAGTAAATCCAAATGACAACAGAAAACAAATATAGAATCGGTTTCTTCATTTTATTAATTATATCATCACTATTTTTCTTTGATTTTATCCGCATCGATATGGAAGATGAAACACTAGAGTTTCCTACGTTTATCTCCGGTGTGCCAGCAGAGATGCCATCAATCGTTGAACGATTAGAGTCTGTAGAACAAGCAGTATGTAGTAGTAGCAAGGAAGGTGAAAAAGCCGTTAGAAAGCATGCCATCGGTATGCTAAAGAAAAAAGCGGGTGCGCTTGGTGGTAATGGTGTCGTCGATATTGTTACAGACTATGGTCAGCATTCTTCCTTAAAAGATGACTGTTCATTTGGTGTGTACGTTAGAGGTACAGCAGTCGTTTTCGCAGACTAAAGCAATTTATTGCTAGAAATTTTTTGCATCAAATAACCCTAGGCATTAGTCGATGTTTATTGGGTGATTTAGTTCGCTACGATGGTGCTGGAAAATATTCTGTTGTTTGTTGCAATAGACTTTCAAAACACTTTCAATTATTACCTATTTGTCCCGAAGTTGAAGCGGGCCTGGCTATTCCTAGGCCACCAGTAGAGCTTGTAGAGAATGCAGGCGAGCTTAGAGTCATTGGCAGAGACAATAAAACCATCGATGTTACTCAAGCGCTAACAACGTTTAGCCAAGATAAAGTAGCATCGTTAGATCATTTGTCGGGTTTTGTTCTAACGCCCAGTTCTCCAAGTTGCGGATTACATTCGGTTTCTATTAGGTCAAGAGACGGCCATATCCTTAGTGAGAATAATTCGGGTTTATTTGCAAAAGCGTTGGTGGAACATTTCCCCTTATTACCTGTAATAGAAGAACCTAAATTAGTTGATGTTTATCAATATGAGCTTTTTAAGTTAAAAGTGATGATGTATGACTACATTCAGCATAATCGGCAGTTTATTGCTCAAAGCAATAGCGGCCTTATTGATCTATTACCAAAAATGAATCATGAAACTACGAAAGAAAGCAAAATAATTTTTGTTAATAGGTGGCTGGATACAATGGGTTATGATGAGTTAGTAAAAATATTGAATCTAATAACGAGTTAGTAACATGGTGAATAATCTATCTTTAATTGATGCGTTTAACCTTGCAGCGATTGATTATGCGACAAAGGCCGCCATTATTGACGATGGCAAAACATACACCTTTGCTGAATTAAAGTTAATGTCGGATAAATTCTCTGTTGGCATAGTTGACCAAGGTGTTCATAAAGGTGATAGGATCGCTTTGTACTGTATTAATAGTGTGCAATTTGCTATTGCTTATATGGGTATTGTTAAAGCTGGCGCGGTTGTTGTGCCTATAAATTTATTACAGAAACCATCTGAGATTGCGTACGTCATTGAGAATGCTAATGTGATGGGTTTAATTTATTACGAGGCGTTTCAAAAAAACGTGGATGAGTTTTCTGAGCTAATTAGCTCGACTCCTTTTCAAATCTGTATTAGCAGTGATACTGAAAAATCAGTAGCTTGGGACAATGCCTTTAACAATTCCGGTGAGTTAAAAAATATTGAAATTGATGCAGCTAATGATTTAGCCGCTATTTTATATACCTCCGGCACGACGGGCAAACCTAAAGGTGCCATGCTGACGCATCACAACCTAGTGACTAATGCAGCTAGCGTTTTTACTGCCATGAAGTGGCGTGCAGGGAAAGAAGTGGTCACTCTGGTACTACCCATGTTCCATGCGTTTGCGGCTACCGTCGGTATGTTAACGCCGTTAACGAGCGGTTGTTGTTTTGTACCTGTACCGAAGTTTGAGCCAGACAGCTTACTTAAGCTGATTGAGCAAACACAATCCACTGTTTTTCTTGGTGTGCCTAGTATGTACAACGTATTACTTAATACTAAAGACGACAAAGTCTCTCGCTTTAACTCTATTAGGCTATGTATTTCTGGTGGCGCGTCTATGCCGGTAGAAGTATTAAAGCGTTTTGAAGAAAAATTTGGCGTGGCTATATATGAAGGCGATGGGCCAACAGAGTGTTCACCTGTGACCTGCGTTAACCCGATTGGTGGTATTCGTAAGGTCGGCACAGTTGGCTTACCCGTGCCGAATGTAGAAATGAAAATATTGGACGAACAGGGTAATGAATTACCTTTGGGCGAGATAGGTGAAATTGCAGTACGTGGCGCCAGTGTGATGAAAGGTTATTGGAAATTATCAGAGGCCACGGCTGAATCATTCCACCACGATTGGTTCTTAACCGGTGACTTAGGTAACGAAGATGAAGATGGTTATTTCAGTATTCTAGATCGTAAAAAAGACATGGTGATTGTGAATGGTATGAATGTGTACCCACGAATTATTGAAGAGGTGCTCTATCGTCATGAGGCCGTATTAGAAGCAGCGGTTATTGGCCACCCAGATAAAACACACGGTGAAATACCAGTGGCCTATATTGCGTTAAAAGAAAAATCGGAAGCGGATGCCGTGGAGATTCGTTCCTGGTGTCGCAAACATTTAGGTAGCTACGAGGTACCTAGAAAAGTTGTTTTTTTAGATGCTTTACCAAAAAATGCCTCCGGTAAAATTGTTAAGCGTGTCCTTAATAAACAAGGTGAAGTTGAACGAGGAGTTACTTAACCTTTTATGCTTGAGCCTATTGATTCAGACTATTGGCGGGACGAAGATGTGCTAACAGTATGGCAAGCTGCTTTTGCCATGTGTAATCTTGAACCTTGGGAAGAACCGATTTCTACTAATGCTCGGCCGCCTGAAAAAGTGGAAAAAATGCGAACGGTACTGTTAGACAATATTGCACATTACCTAACAGGTGATGTGTTCGCGCAAAGTGGCTGGTCGTGTAAAACGCGACGGCCAATGCAATTATCGGGTCTTTATTTCAGTCGACATTCATTAAGTCAGTGGGCTAAAACACAATTACCTATGGACAACACACCACTATTTTTAAGCGCTCCATTCCGTTTAACATGTTCAATCAACACAATCTCTAGATTATAAAAGTGGCATAACTTATGCGACTAAGTTAGTGCACAGGACTGATTTTTTATCCAAGAAAATAAAACCGTATATTTTTCAGCTAGTTAAAAAGATAACAAAATTGTTAACGTGTTGAATTGCTTCAAAATGGTGCGTGATTCATGTTGAATAATTCAAATCGGTGCGACTAATAATATTAAAAAATGGAGATGGTGATGATTACTTTAGAAGATTGTGTAGATATGAGTGGTTTAACGGACGAAGAAATATTATCAGTTGAAGAAGCTGAGCATTTACCCCCAATGGAAGCGTGCGCGCGAGGCCACCAATTGGCTGAATCGCCAAAGGGATGCCGGCTGATGATGAAGTATCTTTTAGACAGTATTGAACGCGCAGAAGGTTCAACTGACCTGAAACACGCCGAAGAGTTACATCGCGACTACGAACAGTTCGCAGCCAGTCATCACTATATTTAGTGTTGAGATCTTTTTACATTGATGCCAAGCAGACAAGCTAATTTTCTGTAAGGTTTATTTGCTTGGCATTTCAAGGCTGACCCTTTGCTTGCGAGCTCGCTTATTAGCAACCATCACAGGCGCACATTGGTGTTCGTCGTTATAGATAACAAGGCATTCTAAACACTGGATACATTCGCTGTACTCGACTGCACCTGACTTATGGATCGCCTTTATTTCACAGCGCACGGTACACACTTGGCAGGGCTTGCCGCAGTCATTACGACGATCAAGCCACTTAAACGCGTGGAAGCGTCCGAGTATCGCTAGCCCCGCGCCTAACGGGCAGACGTAGCGGCAGTAAAATTTATGAATGAACATGCCTATCAACAACAGGCCAACCGCAAAGGCAACAAAGTACCATTCACGGTCGAAAACCAAGGTGATGCTGGTTTTGAATGGTTCAATTTCAGACAGGGTTTGCGCTAAGCCTAAATCATAAAAGCACAAGATAGATAGTCCAGCCATAATCACGTACTTGAGTTTTTGTATGGCTCTGTGGGCGGGTTCTTTGACTTTTATTTGTGGAAACTTTAAAACTTTTGCAAACCATGCCAGGATTTCTTGAAGCGCACCAAACGGGCATAACCAACCACAAAATACGCCGCGGCCCCATATAAATAGGGTGATAAAGGTGTAGGTCCAAATAATAAATAACACAGGGTCTAATAGGAACACATCAAACTTAAATCCGTCTCGTAGGGACAGCAAGATGGGGTAGATGTTAACGACTGAAAGTTGCCCTTGGGCATAGAAGCCAATAAAGAAGACGGTAAAGAACATAAATGCCCAGCGCCCGTATTTAACAACTCTGGGGTATTGGGATAATGCACGTTGTTTAACGAATATAATGGTTAGGAGTATCAACGAGATGACTGTGATGCTAATTTCCATCACTCTGGAGTTCCATAAACGCTTCCAAATAGGGATGCGTTTTTCTTCAACAATGTCTGGTTTGTAAAAAAGCTCGGCGGGTAATTGGTGCGCGCTTTTTTGATTAATGTTATCGCCCAGTAAATGGTTTTGGCGTAAATCAAAGTTAAGCTGAATGGTTAGTTCTTGCGAGGGATCAAAGCCGGCATTACCTTTTATTTTTAACAGCCTGAAATTGTCTAAATCAGGCACTGTTTCAGGTAAATTCCTATCGTAGAAGCGAAAAAACGCCATGTCACGAATCAAAAGTGGCAACTCGTTTTGATACAAGGACAT
Source organism: Cycloclasticus sp. (assembly GCA_002733135.1). Taxonomy (GTDB): domain Bacteria; phylum Pseudomonadota; class Gammaproteobacteria; order Methylococcales; family Cycloclasticaceae; genus Cycloclasticus. The sequence continues at coordinate 144,971 of NVUJ01000001.1, forward strand.
GCGCGTTGGAATTTTGCCCGGCCTAAAATCGTCTTCCAAAAAGTCATAAGGCCCTTGCGACATGATGCCAATAATATTTTCGCCAGGTTTAATTACTTCCATTAGTCGAGTGTAGTCTTGCTCGCCTAGCAGATTTTTGCCAATCATCGGTGCATTCAAGTAGGCATAATAAATATCACTCACCACCTCAAGGTCGGGGTCATCAAAACCGTAACCGGGGTAGTCGGACAAATCTCGACCTAACTCGTTCTCTAGTTGTTCGCGAGTCACAGTCCAATGGCCCACTAGGTTTTTATCCAATAGCTGTTGCCAAGTTAGCTGTTCGAAGATGTCCATTTTTGGTAACGATGAGGTATCTTGAACAAACTTACCTAAGACCTTCCGAGCGACCTCTAATGCGGCAGTTAATAGGGTATCGTTTGCCGCAATAACTGAGACAGTTGCCTTGGTTACACCATCAAAAATCAAGCTGCCTTCGCCAGTATTGGATGTTGAACGAGAACGGCTACTGTCCACGATAATACGGTCTGAAACACTGTGTCCGGGGTATTGCTCTAGAAATTCATCCAGCGCTTCTGGGCCAAGGCCGTGCATAAAAATAGGCTCGTGCTGAAACAACACGCGTACGCCCATAATTTTGCCGTCGTTATCAATGCCAATTAATAAATTGATGATATCGCCAGCAAAGCCTTGTATGCGGATAAAGTCTTTACTTTCAAAGGCATAGCCAACATGGGCTACAGTGGAATAGACCGGCCATACATGTGTGTCGGGGTTTTTTTTATCAATACGCGTAGCGGTGGAGAAAATGCTTTTAATGGCTTTTTCTGCGACTTCGTTCGTGATGAAATCATCAGCGAAAGGGTTAACGCCAGTATCTGCCAGTGGTTTGGCGAAGGCTAACGACGAAAATCCGCTAACGAAGCAAAAGAGGAGAACGATGAGAGATTTATAATTATTCTTATAAAGCATGTGCGAATACATATTGGTGTTGGCTAGGTTAATGCCGACCAACCGAATAGGTATAATAACAAATTAGCCATAACAATACTTTAATGGAACAACGAATGAGCAAACAAGACTTTACCCATGAAATGACAGTGCCAGTACGTTGGGGCGACGCTGATATGTTTGGCCATATTAATAACGTTCAATACATACGGTATTTAGAATCAGGCCGCGTTGCCTATTGTAAAGAGGTGTTAAATTTACCCCTAATAGCCGATATGAAAGTAGGGTGGTTATTAGCAGATATTCAATGTGCTTTTCTTCAACAAGTGCATTACCCCGAGAATTTAAAGGTGGTGACTCGGATAAGTAAACTGGGAAACAAGAGTGCAACTGTGTTGGCAAAAATTTATCGTGAAGGTGAGAACAAGCCAGTGATTACAAGCAAAGGCGTAATGGTTTGGTTTGATTTTGAAAGCCAACAAACGACACCCATTCCAGACGCTATAAAATCAAAGGTGGTAGCGTATGAAAAATCTATCGAAAGGTTATAGATCTCATGTCTAAAAAACGGGTATTGTTATCTTGGAGTAGTGGGAAAGACAGCGCATGGGCGCTCTATCAATTACAGCAAGACGATGATATTGAATTAGTTGGCCTCGTCACCACGGTTAATGAAACGCATCAACGCGTCGCCATGCACGCCGTTCGTGTTGAGTTATTGAAGCAACAAGCTAAAGCGGCTGAGCTACGGTTACATATTATCAATATCCCCCACCCATGCAGTAACGAACAGTACAACGAAGCGATGAATAACTTTTTTGCATCCATTGAAGGGCAGGGCATCACGCACATGGCTTTTGGTGATTTGTATTTGGAAGATATTCGCCAATACCGCGTGGATAATCTAAAAAGCACGGGGCTAGAACCATTATTTCCGCTGTGGTTAAAACCGACCGAGCAACTCGCAAAAGCGATGCTAGAGGGTGGTTTGAAAACACGCATCACTTGCGTAGACCCTAAGCAGTTACCCGCTAGCTTTTGTGGCCGGGAGTTTAATCAACAATTCTTAAGCGATTTGCCAGATGGGGTAGACCCTTGCGGTGAAAACGGTGAGTTTCATAGTTTTGCTTATGCAGGGCCTATGTTTAAACACACTATCAGCATAGCTGCAGGTGAGGTGGTGGAGCGCGATGGTTTTGTGTTTGCCGATTTGCTACCAGCAGGAATAACAGTGTGAACACGTTAACGTTCGATAATCAGTTTGTTAAACAACTTCCCGCCGATAAAGTAGAAGAAAACTACCCGCGTCAGGTTCAAGGTGCGTGTTATTCGTGGGTAAAGCCAAAGCATATGCAAGCGCCTGCGATGGTCGCGTATTCAACAGAAGCGGCAGAATTATTGGGTTTAACAGAGCAAGACTGCCAATCAAGAGAGTTTCTTAACGTCTTTTCAGGTAACCAGCAGCTTGATGACATGCAAGCCTATGCCACCTGTTATGGCGGCCACCAGTTTGGCAATTGGGCAGGGCAGTTAGGTGATGGTCGCGCCATTAACTTAGGTGAAATTGTTAATAATCAAGGCCAACGTTGGGCGATACAACTTAAAGGTGCAGGGGCAACCCCGTATTCAAGAACAGCCGACGGTTTAGCGGTATTACGGTCATCCATTCGTGAGTTTTTATGCAGTGAGGCGATGTATCACCTAGGCGTGCCGACTACACGCGCGTTAAGCCTTGTTACCACGGGTGAACAGGTCGTGCGAGATGTTATGTACGATGGTAACCCAGCACCCGAACTTGGCGCCGTGGTGTGCCGTTTAGCCCCTTCATTCACACGCTTTGGGCACTTCCAATATTATGCGCAACAAGAGAGTGGCTTGCTCAAGCAGTTTGTCGATTACACCATCAAAACAGATTTTCCGCACTTGCTTAAAGCGGATGCCGAATTAGGTAAAGAAATCTATTTAAAGTGGTTTCAAGAAATCTGCGACACAACCTGCGACATGATTGTAGGGTGGATGCGCGTGGGGTTTGTACACGGCGTGATGAATACCGATAACATGTCGATACTCGGCTTAACTATCGACTACGGCCCGTACGGGTGGTTGGAATCGTATAATCCTAATTGGACGCCCAATACAACCGACTCACAGCACCACCGTTATGCCTTTGGGGAACAACCCAAAATAGCTCACTGGAACTTGTATCAACTCGCCAACGCCCTTTATTCATTAATTGATGAAGTGGAACCGTTAGAAAAAATACTCAATGGCTATGCCGAAAAATATCACGGTCAATGGAATGTAATGATGTTGCAAAAGCTAGGTTTTTCACAAGCTTTAGGCGATGAAGATAACGAACTTATTCAATCGTTATTCGCCTTCTTCGCGGAACATGAAACGGATATGACGCTGTTTTTCAGAGACTTAATTCATATTGAAAGTAAAAATATTGGTGACGCAATAAGCACATTAAAGTCTTCATTTTATGCAGAAGAAATGGGCGATAAGGCCAAAGCCTTGTTAGAAGCATGGCTAGAAAAATATCAACAACGCCAAGCGCAAGATGCCATCAGCAGTGAGGAGAGAAAAGCACTCATGCAACGCGTAAACCCAAAATACGTATTACGAAACTACTTAGCGCAACAAGCGATAGAAAAAGCAGAGCAGGGCGATAACAGCATGGTGCATGAATTGATGATGGTGTTAAAAAAGCCGTACGACGAACAACCAGAACACGAGCATTTAGCGCAAAAACGCCCAGATTGGGCGAAGCATAAAGTGGGGTGTTCTATGTTGTCTTGTAGTTCTTAGGTCGTTACGCCCAACGGAGTCCATTCTGAACTTTTAACGTAGCATCGCATCCAATTGATCGGCTATTTCCGTCCAATCAGCATCTTCATTTTTTACTTGCTTTAAAAAAGATGCTTGGGAAGCGCTCCAAAAGCTGGCCTGGCATAGCTCGACACGTTGGGGCAGGGGTTTATTGCGACTGATAAAATCTCTGATGGCTTTATCTGTGCTATCTAGCCCTAATTGATCAAATAACGATGTTATAGAATGAATAGGTGTTTCCATGCTGAGCTCCGCTTTTCAAAGTTTTTGTCTACTTTAAATATACACCTTAAAAGAATATCGTGTACGTGCAGCAAAAGTTCTTCTATAAACAGAATTCAGTAAAATGACTTTCGTTTTATGGTTCGTTTAATAGTTTTCATGACAAATGCGGATGGGCGGATGAGTTTTACGAAAGGCTTGTTAAATCAATTGAGTCTGATCCCATTGATTTTAGATTTTGTCTTGTACTAGCTAAGTACAGTTACTTATCGCTAAAAAAACTCTATTTTTAGTGTTCGTTCGTATGATAAAGCTCTGCTTTTTCAGTTGTTTGTGAAAAATGTTCGCTTTTACTTGGGATTATAATTGGTTTATCAAGAATATTTGGAATATCAGAACTTGCCGACTTTGCCTCTTTGACCTGTGGCGCTTTCGCGCGCCATTTTGATAAGTGTTGACCAACATCCTGATAAAATAAAGGGAACTCTTTGGTGGAGTCCTCAGCAAAGGTTTTAGGCCCCTTAAATCTAGCAGCTAAGTCTATTATCCGTATGATTTCTAGATGGGTTGGCAAATCGGAAACTCCCTCAGGAATAAGGGCTGATGGGTTTGCTGTTGCTTCAGTTAGCGAAACAGATGTCATGGGGGTGCGCCGCGGCCAATAAGCCCTAATGCCAATACTTTTTACATCTTTACCTTTTAATTGACGAGTAATCCAATTAATTGATGCTGTTGCTCTAGTTTTACCTTTTGGGGCGTCTAACTTCATACTAATGTTAAGAGTTCTTCTTGAGCAGTCAGCAGAGAAAGTGATTTTTGATGCAGCGTTTGGAATCTCAAATTCTGTAGATAAGCTATTATTTTGAGCTAGGTACGCACAATCATCAGTAAAATTTAATTCAGCATTTTTTGCCTTAGATCGTGACAGGGCAATACTGACAGGCTGCCCAATTGACATGCTTAAATTAAGGGACAAGTGTTTTAATAGTTGGTGCCATCCAGCTATGGAGCTCTTAACCATTTCACTTGTTTTAGCTAGTGATGCTCCGCGTTGTACAGAACTCGATAGTTCTTTCCATTCACTTGGCATTCTCGTCAAAGAAGTGACACCTGAAGAATCATGGTCAAGATATCTAACAAGTTCGCTTAATATGTAGGATTGTTCAGGATCTTCTATATTTTTGTTAGCTGTTAATAGAACTGCTTCTGACTTTAATGATAACCACGAAAAGTGAAAAAGCTCGACAGATCTTAATTTATTCTTTGTAACCTTAACTGGATGGTGTGTGGGGGTGGTTGCAAATTGATTTGATATTGTTATTAATGCATTTATTCCATGTGCTTTAGCCAAGTCTAAATAGTCCTCAATTTGTTCTTGAGCTAGGTCTGTATTTCCTATTTTTGATTCAACCAGAGCAGTCCACTGCTTTGTTCCGTTTGTGATAATGATTAAACCATCAGGCCTTGATTTTTTATTTTTTTCGTTATTTTTAAAAGTCACTTCTGTATAGCAAACGATTTTTATTCGTTTGCCGACTGGTGCTCTTACGTTAGAAAGTACTTTTTTAGCAAAACTTGGAACTACCATGAATGATGCGAGAAGAGCTGAGGTTGCCCTTTCTTCTTTTTTTGAGTCGGCAACTGTAGGTATAAGTCGTGCATATTGTCCAGTTGCAAGTCGCTCCGTAATTTCCGGTTTCATATCTCTCTCCTTAGTCAATTATGAATAATAGTATCAAGAGTACTTCCTTATGATTTCATAGTACCGCATAAAACAGGTTTTGTTGATTAATCTAATGATTATCATTGTATAAATGAGGTTAAGATTAGACATGCTAAAGTTAGTACCCTTTAAACACAGACAAGGTACTTGTTTGATGAAAACGAGGTCCTCTCTTCCCGCATAAACTGTGATGACTAATCCAACGAACAAAGCAATGACACCATATGGCAATCAGCTCAACCATCAATAAAGTGTCCATCAACATCGCCGATATGGACCGACATTACTACCAACAGCATGAATTAACGGTTGCTCAACACCCATCTGAAAATGATTTTCGGTTTATGATTCGCTTGATTGCCTTTATGGCGAATGCAGATGAGCGGTTAAGTTTTACTAAAGGCTTATCCACCGATGATGAGCCTGAGCTTTGGCAAAAATCATTAACGGGTGACATTGAGCTTTGGGTTGATTTAGGCCAGCCCGATGAGAAGCGAATTCGTAAAGCGTGTGGGCGCTCTAAACGAGTAATTATTTATACCTATCACGAAGGTAAAGCATCTGTTTGGTGGCAACAGCAACGTGAAAAATTAGCTCGGTTTAAGAATTTAACCATTTTTCATATTCAGGCTGAAGGTGTGGAGGCGATGGTTAAGCGGACTATGTCCCTACAATGCAGTATTCAAGATGGTGAGATGTATTTGTCGGATGATGAGTTGAATGTTGATGTTAGGGTGCAGGCTTATTTGTAAGGGTTACGTTTTTTTTATTGTTTCTTTAAAGACAAGTTCAAAAGCTTTCGCCTTTGGGCGAGTTACTCTTTTGTCTATAGCAACAAAAGAGTAACCAGAAAAATGCCACCCGAAATCCTCCCCTCACGGTTCCCTCAAAATCTATATTTTTACAACCATTGTGGAACTCGCCTGATAAAGCGCCAGTCTCAAACAGCCACAATGGAAAGCTTTGTAAAAAGATAGATTCATCGGTGAGGCTTAAGGGAGAGGTAGGTCAAACCCTAGTGGCAACTTATATTGTTTGGAACAAATCCCTTTATCGCGTTAAAAGTTTGAATGGGTTCAGAATAGTGAACGCGTTATTTTAAAGCTGAATTGAAGTGGGTTTTTCGCTTCAATGAAACTTATGCCCTTTGGGTAGAGCGTAGCCAGTTTAGCGCATGCCCGAAAAATAATTAATTCTGCGATTAGGGTGCCTTTTTCTTTGGTTTTGTTTTTAGTCTCACTTTGCTGTTATTGTTTTATCCGCTTAGTGAGACTTATGCCTTGGGTGCTTTTTGTCGTAAAAAGAATTAACGCCCTCGCGGCAACAATAACACATGCTCAATAATGAACTCAGAAGTGGCGGATTTCAAAATAAGAGTCTTCAATATTAACAACGTGATAGCAATTTGCTAAAATACCCAATCGGCACTGGATTTACGTTCCAGCCAGCTAAATAAAGGAAAACCATGAAAGACCAAGAATACGTTGTCTGCGCGCTTTATCACTTTGTCCGACTAGATAATCACGGAGCTCTTAAGCAGCCTCTCCTCAAATTAATGAACCACCACGGCGTTAAAGGCACATTATTGCTGGCAGACGAAGGTATCAATGGCACGATTGCGAGCAAACGCCAGGCGGTTGATCATTTATTACAGTGGTTACGAAATAAAGACGAATTCAAAAACTTGGTGCATAAAGAATCCTATGTTGAAGCGCAGCCGTTTAACCGTACCAAAGTAAAGCTTAAAAAAGAAATCGTGACGATGGGCGTGGAGGATATTGACCCGAATGGCATTGTGGGCACATACGTTAAACCGAAAGATTGGAATGCACTGATTACCGATCCCGATGTATTACTGGTAGACACACGCAATGATTACGAAGTGGCCATTGGTACGTTTAAAGGCGCGTTAAACCCCGAAACGGAAACCTTTCGTGAGTTTCCCGCGTATGTAAAAAAACACTTAGACACCAGCAAGCATAAAAAAGTGGCGATGTTTTGTACCGGCGGTATTCGATGTGAAAAGTCCACGGCGTATTTAAAACAGCAAGGTTTTGATGAGGTGTATCACTTAGAGGGCGGTATTTTGAAGTACTTGGAAGAAGTGCCTGTAGAAGAGACCGAGTGGGAAGGCGAATGTTTTGTGTTTGATAATCGTGTGTCGGTTAATCATAACTTAGATAAAGGGCAGTATGACCAATGTTACGGTTGTAGAATGCCGATTACCGAACAAGACAAGTTACACGTGCATTATCAACAAGGTATTTCTTGCCACCATTGTTTTGATAAAACAGACGATGAACAAAAGGCACGTTATATCGAACGCCAACATCAAATTGATTTGGCAAAAGCGCGTGGTGAAGAACACATTGGTGGCGAAATGAAAGAGCTGATTGAGCAACATCGCAAAGAGAAGGTGGATAAAAAGCGTGCTGATCAAGAAAAGTCGGGCGCTTAAACGGTGTTAATACCAAACGATAAAGACCCGATTGGCTCGGCGTTATTGGACTTTTTTAATACCCACGAAGATACGCCGATTATTGTAAAAATGGATATTGCGGACGAGGATGTTCTGCCACCCAGCTACTTTTTTAGAGCGTACGATGACTGCCCAGAGCTTGAACAATTAGCGTTGCAACAAGCACGAGGTAAGGTGTTAGATGTGGGCGCGGGCGCGGGTTCGCATAGCCTCTATTTACAACAACAAGGCTTGGATGTGACGGCCATTGATGTATCGCCAAACTCAGTTGATGTGATGCAACAGCGCGGTATTAAGAACACAGAGCTGATTGATTTTTACGACTACCAAGGCGACTCGTTCGACACGATGTTGCTGTTAATGAACGGTATCGGCCTAGTGCAAACCTTAGATGGTTTCGATCAATTCTTTACACATGCGCGTACGTTATTAACCCCCAACGGCCAAATACTATTAGACAGCTCAGACCTTATCTATATGTTTGAAGAGGAAGATGGCTCGTACCTTATTGATATGGGTGATAAGTATCATGGTGAAGTGGCGTTCAACTTGTCGTACAAAGAGATAAATGGCGAATCGTTTAATTGGCTTTACGTTGCCGAAGAGCTGCTGCAAGATGCCGCAGAGCTGAATGGTTTCAATTGTAAGATTATCAAACAAGGGCCGCATTATGACTACCTTGCAAAGTTAACCATTCGAGAAGAATAAAATGGAGTTCAAAATGGACAATTCAGACATAACTAAAGTCAGCATCATTGATATAAAAATGCCATTTTTATCAATGGTTGTTTTCTTAGTCAAACTCTCAATTGCGGCGATACCCGCGTTCATTATCATGTCGATAGTCGCTAGTATTTTGTTCGCTATTTTTGGAACGGTAATGCATACGGGCATGATGCTTTAAATATTAGCCGCGAACCTTATTTGGCGTTAATATAAGTACCAATAGCATGGCTAATAACAAAGGTATTTAGTGCATAACGAACAAGCAACTTGTGACCATCTGGCTGAACTTTTAGGACAAATAACCACGCATTTGGAAAAATTCCAACGTTTTGAACACCCCGATGCGGTGGAAAATATAGATAGTTGGACATCAGCACTCAGTGGCCCCGTGCCAGAAAAGGGTATTGGTGCCGAACAGGTTATTGCTGAAATGGGCGAGCATGTAATCCCTAATGGGTCACAAATTTCCAAACCGGGTTGTACGTCATATATTACATCTGCGGCGACAGATATGGGCTCAATCGCCACATTAGCTGGCATAGTGGCATCTCCTCAGCGTATTTCTGTGACAGCTTTTAATCATTTAGAGGGAGTAGCGCTACAGTGGTTAGCAGAGATGTTTGGTTTGCCCAGTAACATGCAAGGTGTCTTTAGTAGTGGCGGCTCGACGGCTAATTTAATTGGTTTAGGCGCGGCTAGGCAGTCGGCGTTTCAGCAAATAGGTAAAGATGTAGCAGCTGATGGTGTGCAGAGGGTTTGTCGTGTGTATGCCACGGAACAAAGCCACCATACGATACATCGCTCTGTTGCTGTATTGGGCATGGGGCGTAATGCGATGGTGAATATTCCGCTAGATGACAACATGCGCATGTCAGCAGATGCCTTACGAAAACAACTGCTAATAGATAAAGCATTGGATGCGTTACCGGTGGCCATTGTCGTTAACGCTGGTAGTACCAACACAGGTGCTATTGACCCTTTACAGGAGATTGGTGAAATTGCCCGCGAACACAATATTTGGTTTCACATTGATGGTGCGTATGGCTTACCCGGCACCTTAGACCCACAGGTTGAGGATTTATATAAAGGCTTGGCGTTAGCTGATTCGATTACCGTCGATGCACATAAGTGGTTAGGTGCGCCAGTAGGTATCGGGGCAACGTTTGTGCGTGATGATAAGGCCTTGCGTAACACTTTCACACAAGGCGAGGCAGATTATATTGAAGCAACAATAGTTGATGATGCTGATGTCGAAAATTCCATGGATTCGGTGGGCTTCCCTTATCATGACTTAGGTGTAGAGTTGTCTGCACCCACTCGTGGCGCGATTGTGTGGGCGCTGATTCGTGAAATTGGTGTTGATGGGATGAGGGCGCGGATTTGTCGGCACAACGAGATGGCTCGACAAGTGGCAGAACAAGCTAAACACCACCCCAATTTAGAACTAGCATTAGAGCCCACGTTATCTATTTGCTGTTTTCGTTATGTGCACGAAAAGGCCGATGATTTAAATGGTTTGAATAAACAAATCCATCGCCAATTAATGAAACACGGCGTCAATATACCGAGCACCACGATGGTGGGTGATAAATTTGTGATTCGACCGTGCTTTTTAGGCGCGCGAACAGACTGGCATCACGCGGATGATTTGGTCAATGAGGTGATAAAGATAGGTGATGCGTTAATAGCAGACGTTAGGTAATGGTGTTAATTACACTGTGTAAATAAATAGGAGATTTATGATGGGTAAACGCTACGAAAACATACTACAGACAATTGGCAACACGCCAGTTGTTCGTATCAATAAATTAGGCCCTAAGGGTGTCAATATTTTCGCAAAAAATGAAGCCTTTAACCCAATGGGTTCTGTTAAGGACAGGCTCGCGTTGGGCGTTATAGAAGATGCAGAGCGCAAAGGTGAATTATCGCACGGGCAAACTATCGTAGAAGCGACAAGTGGCAATACAGGTATTGGCTTGGCGATGGTGTGTGCACAAAAAGGGTATCCATTGGTGGTTACCATGGCAGAAAGCTTTAGTGTTGAACGCCGTAAGTTGATGCGCTTTTTAGGCGCAAAAGTGGTGTTAACGCCAGCGTCTGAAAAAGGTACTGGCATGGTAAGAAAAGCAGAAGAGTTAGCTGCAGAGCACGGTTGGTGGCAATCCAAACAATTTGAAAACCCAGCCAATGCGCAAATACACGTAACCACCACCGCTGAAGAAATACTGGATGATTTTTCAGATATCTCATTGGATTATTGGGTAACCGGTTATGGCACAGGCGGTACCTTAAATGGTGTGTCTCAAGTCCTAAATGAAAAAAGCCCGAATACCAAAATCATTGTATGTGAGCCCATCAATGCGCAATTATTGGGCAGCGGAATTCCGCAAGTAGAAAACGAAAGTCATCCCAATTTTACCCCACACCCCATGCAAGGTTGGACGCCAGACTTTATTCCGAAACTGACTAAAGAAGTGGTTGATGCAGGTGGGCGCATTGATGAGTTGTTGCCTATTGATGGAAACGTGGCGATTCAATGTTCTAAAGACTTAGCTCAGAAAGAAGGTATATTTGTGGGGATTTCAGCAGGAGCGACGTTAGCAGGTGCACTAAAAGTTGCTGAAACAGCAGCCGAAGGAACTAATATTTTATGCATGTTGCCAGATACTGGCGAGCGTTATTTAACAACACCGTTGTTTGACGATATCTCGATTGATATGTCGGACGATGAGATGACGCTGTCTCAATCTACGCCAGGCTATCAATTTTAGGTGTAGCATTCTTAAATAAGGAAGTGGGTATGGACGCGCAAGCGGTTGAAAAGCTTGAAAAGGAAATAGGTGGAAGCGATAAGCAAGTTGTGATGTTTGCTTTGGAATGGTGCGAGTTTTGTTGGGCGGTGATAAAAGTATTAGATGAGTATGAAATACCGTATCGAGCGATAAACTTGGACTCAGCAGATTACGTGGAAAACAATCGAGGCAGAAATATACGTTTAGCGTTGAATGAGAAGACAACGTGGACGACGCTACCGCAAATTTATATAAATAGTGAGTTTGTCGGTGGTTGTATCGATATTTTTGATGAGTGCAAAGACGGAACGTTACAAGAACGTCTCAAAGCCTCGAGCATTACTTTCAATGAATCAGTAAAAAATGATCCTCTAACGTTCCTACCGGCATGGTTACATCCGCGGTAAGCGTGTTCTAGTCATGCTCTCTTATGTAATTTCGTTAGATCAAGGGACCACTAGTAGCCGTGCCGTTTTATTTAATGATGATGCAAAAATAGTTGATATTGCTCAGTGCGAGTTTACTCAATACTACCCTAAGCCAGGCCGGGTTGAACATGACCCGATGGAGATATGGGAATGCCAATTGGGTGTGTTGACGGAGCTTTTAGCTAAAAATAATCTAACGAGTAAAGACATTGCCGCTATTGGAATTACCAATCAGCGTGAAACGACCGTACTGTGGGACAAACGCTCGGGTAAGCCAATATATAACGCGATTGTTTGGCAAGATAAGCGAACGTCCGATATGTGCGAAGCCCTTATTGACAAGGGTTTGGAGCCGGTTATCCGCGAGAAAACAGGCTTGCTGATTGATTCGTATTTCTCGGCTACTAAAATCAAATGGATATTGGATAACGTTGATGGTGCTCGTGAGTTAGCGCAGTCAGGTGACTTATTGTTCGGCACGATTGATACGTGGCTAATTTGGAACTTAACGAATGGACAGGTGCATGCAACGGATTGTTCCAATGCGTCACGTACCATGCTGTTCAATATTAATACGGCCACTTGGGATGATGAATTACTCGAAGCGTTAGATATTCCTAAAGGAATCTTACCTACGGTTAAAGATTCCGATGCGCACTTTGGCGACTATAGGCTTGATGGCGTTAATATTCCCATTAACGGTGTATTGGGTGACCAACAAGCGGCGTTGTTCGGTCAACTTTCTTGGAACAAGGGCGAAGCCAAAAACACCTACGGCACCGGCTGTTTTATGTTGCTGAATACAGGCGATGAACGTGTCAGCAGTGATTCAGGTTTATTAACAACCATTGCATGGCGCACCAGTAATAAAATCGTGTATGCATTGGAAGGCAGTGTTTTTATTGCTGGGTCAGCGGTGCAATGGCTGCGTGATGGTTTGCAAATTATTGATAGCGCAGAAGAAACGGAAACGTTGGCCAATGAAGCAGATGATGACGACCACGTCGTCGTTGTACCCGCTTTTGCAGGCTTAGGCTCGCCGTATTGGGATATGGATGCCAGAGGCGCCGTGTTTGGTTTGAGTCTTAGTTCAGGCAAAGCCGAGCTAGCACGCGCCACCTTGCAGGCTATCGCCTTGCAAACCTACGATGTGTTGATGGCGATGGAAAAAGACAGCGGTATTAAGCTTCAAGCATTAAAAGTAGATGGCGGCGCCATTGCTAATAATTACCTGGCACAGTTTCAGGCGGATATATTGGGCATAACCATTGAACGCCCTCACAACTTAGAATCCACCGCAACGGGTGCAGCCTATGTGGCAGGTTTAGGGGTAGGTTTTTGGACCGAGGAATTTATTCAGCAACAATATGAAATTGAATGTAGCTTTGCCGCTAATATGCTTGAAGAACAGCGTAAAGGCTAYATAGAGCGTTGGGAGAAAGCGATTTCTAGAACACGAGGGTGGTTGACATAACACTAATGCCGTAAAGCTTTAAGCTCCATTTTGCCGAGTATTTGTTCGATAACTAAGGCAGACTGTCGAAAAAGCTGCTGCTCAATTGATTTGTCTACCGACTGCCGGCAAAATGGACTGGTTTTCCATGTTGCATCTAAGTTTGCTTTAAATAGTTCCGCTAATTTTGGCGTAATCTCTGGGTGAAACTGAATCGCTACGACACGGTTATTATAAATAAACCCTTGGTTTTTACATGCTTTACTGGMTGCGATTCTTGTTGCACCCGTTGGGATATCAAAGGTTTCCCCATGTGAATGGAATAGGGTCATCTCTTGATTAAATACATCGGCTAAAAACGTTTGCTCAACAGCGATTGATGGAGTTATTGAATRCCAGCCAAACTCGGCATCTAGATTTTTAGTGACCTTTGCACCTAGCGCATTGGCAATAAGTTGTGCACCAAGGCATATCCCMAACACGGTTKTTCCCGCATCAATAACGAGTTTAATAAATTCTTTCTCGGCARTTAGCCASGGRTRTTTTTCTTCATCATTAGCGCTCATGGGRCCGCCCATAATGATCAGCCAATCAACGTCTAAAATAGCAGGAAAAGARTGCTTTTCGAATAGGTATGTGTGAGTTACGTCGTGCGAACTTGYTTCAAGATAGTTTGTTAAGCCATGTTTGATGGYCAGATGAACATGATGYAATACGTGTATTTTCATATTAATTAGGGGGGGCTTGACTACCTAACCTTTGTAATGTTTAAGTATACACGAGACCAATTTTAGAGAAGGGGCAAATGACAAAAAATATAAATGACTTAATGCAGGCGGGTCGCGTTCATCGTACAGTTTATACAGATGAGAAAATCTTTGCGATTGAACAACAAAAAGTGTTTGGTGAAACCTGGGTGTACCTTGCACACGCGAGTGAAATAAAAGAACCCAATAGTTTTGTTGCCAGAAAAATGGGTTTGCGTTCGGTTATTGTTACACGGGATAAAGAACAAAAAATTCATGTGTTGCTTAACCGATGTACGCACAGAGGCGCCACCGTTTGTCGTGAAAAAAAGGGTGATAAAACGCCTTTTTTCACGTGTCCTTATCACGGTTGGACATTTCGAAACACAGGTGAATGCGCGGCTATCCCACATGATGATGCCTATGGTGCAGATTTTGACAAAAGCAGCTTTAACTTAAAACGAATTCCTTATGTGTCGGAGTATAGGGGGTTTATATTTGCCACGTTAAATCCTGTAAAGGGCAAAAAAGGAATCAAAGACCACCTAAAGTCAGCAGCAGACCGAATTGATGAATGGATAGATCATAACGGTGGTGAGCATAAAGCCATTCGAATCAGTGGGGCGCAGCAATTTACCGTGCATGCAAATTGGAAATGTTTGTACGACAACGCAGGCGATGGCTATCACCCTGAATTTTCGCATCAGTCATTATTGCAAATGACGCAACAACGATACGGTTCGGGAATGGACTTGGATTATTTCAGTGGTGGTATTGATTCAACACCGATGTATTCACAGGATTTAGGAAATGGCCATACGTTCTTAGATCAGCGCCCTTGTATGTACGAAGCATCTGCGTTTGACAGGCAAAGACCACAGCCCGGTCGTGAAGCAATAGTTGAGCAACTGACTGCTGAGGTGGGTGAAGATAAGGCCCGAGACTATTTTGAAATGGCGACGGGCGCGGGGATGAACTTAAATATCTTTCCCAACCTATTATTTATTGGCAACCAACTACAGGTTATTACGCCCCTATCCGTCGGCTTATCCGATATGACGTGGTATTCAACGACCATAGACAATGTACCTGCCGCCGTTAATACGCTTCGATTACGCACACAAGAGGACTTTACCGCCTTTGGTGAGCCGGACGATACGGCAAATTTTGAAGCCTGTTTTAAAGGTATGCAAGAACGTGAAATTGATTGGATAGATATCAGTCGGCATTTAGAGACAGGTGTTGATACAACAGACGAAAATGGCATTGTAACGTCGGTTATTTCATCCGATATTCATATGCGCGCTTACTACGCAGAATGGAAAAAACTGATGCAGTCTGATGATCAGTCACTTTTAGGGTAAAGATATGATAGATAAAAATAAAACAATTCCAAATTCTAATTACTTAGATAACGCTTACTATCAGCAGTTGATGGTATTAAATGAAGACTGGCAGTTAAACGGAGCTGTGCCCGTTGCCGAACAACCAACAGCAACAGACAAACAAGCGTGTGAAGCACTTGTTTTTGCTGAAGTGCGGTTAGCAGACGACCTGCGCTTGGAACAATGGCTAGATTGCTATAGCGATAAGTGTGTGTATTGGATACCTGCTAGCTATCCTACGGCTGATCCGCGGCAAGAAATCACCTTGGAATTTCACGATAAACGACGTTTACAAGATCGTGTTGCGCGTATACGCACGGGTGTTGCCTATTCCATGCACCCAGTTATTCGTACGCGACACGTGTTAGGAAATATTGAGTATTGGCGCGGTGACGATAACGAAGTACGTGCTAGAGTCAGCTTTATAATGGATGCATTATTTAACGAAAAGCACCGAACGCTATCGGGATGGGTAGGTTATTCATTGGTGAATGAAAATGGTGAATGGAAAATTGCAGTTAAACAAATTAATTTAATTGATGCGGACTGTTTACAGGAAAATAATACGTTTTTCTTATAAAGCTTAGCTAAGTGGTTGGTGTTTTTCCGCACACTTCTGCGAAAATTATGCACTTTGGGTATAAAGCATTTTGGATAAATGTCTCTTAGAAAAAAATGAATAAAGGGGAGCAACATGAGTAAGCAAAACATAGTGTCATCTATCGGCTTAGATGGCTTTATTGGCAAACATAAACTGTGGAATAAAGAACAAAAAAAAGCGGCTGAAAATCTTATTCAGCGTTTAAAAACCGAGGATATTACGTACGTTCGGGTAACGTATTGTGACCAACACGGTTTAACCCGCGGAAAAATGCTTCCACTTAAGCAGTTTATATCGGTGTTAGAAAATGGCTTGGCCGCCACCCATGCACTATTTGCAATGGATTCGGCAAACAATATTTTTTTACCGGTGTTCAGTGACGATGGTGGTTTTGGTAATGCCGAAATGGGCGGTGCAGGCGATATGATTATGGTGCCAGACCCTGCAACTTTTCGCGTGCTTCCATGGGCCGATAAAACGGGCTGGGTATTATCTGACTTATATTTAAAGTCGGGTGCGGCGATGCCGTTCTCACCCAGAGCGATATTGGCTTCTCAGTTGCAGAAACTGCATGCAAAAGGTTATGAATTATTAATCGGGCTAGAAGTTGAGTTCCATGTATTTAAAATTGATGATCCGCAGCTAACTATGCAGGCATCAACCCAACCTCCCGAGCCACCTAGCGTATCGCCTTTGGCGCATGCATATCAATATCAAGGTGAACAAAATTTAGATGAAGTGGCGCCGATACTGGAACTTTTTCATCAAAGTTTGCAAGCGCTAGACCTGCCCATTCGTTCGCTGGAAGATGAGTGGGGCCCCGCGCAGTGCGAAATAACAATGGAACCGTTACCTGCTATGCAAGCAGCAGATGCGATGGTGTTAATGCGCTCAACGTTGAAGCAAGTCGCACGTCGGCAAGGCTATTTAGTCACCTTTATGTGTAAGCCCGCGTTACCCAATGTGTATTCATCAGGCTGGCATTTGCATCAATCTTTGGTTGATATAAAAACGGGCGAGAATATTTTCGCCACAAGTAAAAAAGACGAATTTGTGTCACTCATTGGGCAGCAATATATCGCAGGGTTAATAGAGCATGCGCGGGCGTGTACGGCCTTTTCAAACCCAACGATTAATGGTTACAAACGCATGAATTCCAACGCGCTAGCGCCCAATCGTGCGGTCTGGTCTGTGGATAATAAAGCAGCGTGTTTAAGGCTAGCCAATGCGGGCGACCCATCGGTACATATTGAGAATCGCTCTGGCGAGCCAGCGGCAAACCCGTATTTATTTTTTGCCTCTCAGTTGGCGGCTGGTATGGATGGGATTAGTAAAAAGCGTGACCCAGGCCCGCCATTAAATGACCCGTATGCGCAAACAGACAAGACTCCGTTACCAGCGAGCTTGATGGAAGCCATAACCGCACTAGACGAATCAAAATTACTCAGAGATGCGATTGGTGACACGTATATTGGCTATTATCTCGGCCTTAAACGGCATGAAATTCACCGATTCTTATCGACCGTGACGGACTGGGAGCATAAAGAGTATTTTGAACGTTTTTAGTCTATTTAGAGGCAAAAAAAAGCCTACTAGAAAGTAGGCTGAAGTAGGTTATTAAACCTGAGGAGGTCGGGTTGTCTTGAGAACTACCTAACAGTTGTAAATATAGGCTAATTCTAATATTTGTCTATGAATATAGTTGAAAAAAGTGCGTATGCGCACTTTATAGTTTAATAGTGCTTTGGCACCAATCCCTAAGTCACTTTAATGGGCGCGTATTTTCATCCAAATAAGGCTTATCAATACAATGATTAATGCTGGGATGATGCCAAGGTTCACCAATGTCCAACCAAATGTAAATTGTAAATATCCAGCAGAAAGAGAGGCTAATGCAGCGGTTGAGAAAACGATAAAATCATTCAAGCCTTGAACTTTAGCTCGCTCTTCAGGGCGGTACGCCTCAGTAAGCAAAGTGGTGCCGCCAACAAACAAAAAATTCCAGCAAACACCCAGTAAAATGAGCGCCAGCCAATAGTGGTTTAAACCGTGCCCCATCAAGTTAATGGCGACACAAGCAAATCCAAACATCACGCCAGCAGTTAGTACCATGAATAGGCTAAAGTGGCGGATTAAATACCCAGTAAAAAATGAAGGTATAAACATGCCCAGTAAATGCCATTGGATAACGAAGGCGGTGTTAGCAAAGGTGTGGTTATGGTGCATCATGGCCAAGGGTGTGGCGGTCATCACCAATGACATGACGCCGTAACTTAACATGCCGCAAATAACCGCAACAATAAACGTGGGTTGTTTGATAATTATCCATAATGGGCGAGGTTGTTGTGAAGTGTCTTCTCCTTTGTCATCAACGTGTTTAGTATTCGTTGAAAGCCCACTCAACACGAGCAGCATGATGATATACGCCCCAATAATGGCTGCATAACTGCCTGCAAATTGTGCATCAACAACCCAATCTTTGGCGAAACTAGCCAGATTAGGCCCAACAAATGCGGCCACTACACCGCCAAGCATCACATAAGAAATAGCCCGGCTTTTATACTCTTCGGTCACACTATCAGCGGCCGCAAAACGGAAATAATTCCCTACGCTATTAAACACACCAATTAGACCAACGCCTACAACAAACAACCAAAATTCATGAATGATGATGGCATAGCTGGCAATTGCCCCTGCACCAACACCTATTATAGTGGCGAGCATAAAGCCTTTTTTTCGACCTATTTTTTCAAGTAATAACGAAGACGGTATACTGCATAACATGGTTGTAATAAACATCACCGCAAGCGGTAGCGTTGCTAGCGATTTATCATCGGCTAATGAATAACCGACTAAAGCTGCGCAAGTAACATTTAATGAAACGGAACTGACCATTAGCCCTTGGGCAATAGAGAAAATGGATGTGTTGCGTATAAACGATGACATGTTAGGTAGCGTAAGCAGTTTCAAAGCTCATAAAAAAGTGAGGCGCTGTAATCGCTTGTATGGCTAGCCAGATAGTTTTTTGTATTTAATCCGTCTGGGTTGATTAGCCTCAGCACCTAAACGACGTTTCAAATCAGCTTCATACTCCTCATAATTACCTTCAAACCATACCACTTTACTGTCGCCTTCAAACGCGAGCATGTGGGTAGCGATGCGATCTAAGAACCATCGGTCATGAGAGATGACAACGGCGCAGCCAGGGAAGCTAAGTAGCGCTTCTTCTAATGCACGCAGTGTTTCAATATCTAAATCATTGGTCGGCTCATCGAGCAACAAGACGTTGCCGCCTGCTTTGAGTACTTTGGCTAAATGTACGCGGTTACGCTCACCACCGGACAAGTCGCCCATACGTTTTTGCTGATCGGAACCTTTAAAGTTAAAGCGACCGACGTAAGCGCGTGATGGGGTTTCGTAGGTGCCAACGGTTATCACATCGCTGCCTTCTGAAATTTCCTCGAACACGGTCTTGTTGTCGTTTAAGCCGTCGCGTGATTGGTCAACGTGAGCGAGTTTGACGGTTTCGCCGATTTTAATCTCGCCGCCACTGGCGTCTTCCATGCCGCCCATCATCTTAAACAAGGTCGATTTGCCCGCACCATTCGCACCGATAATGCCGACGATGCCACCTTGTGGCAGGGTGAAATTAACATTATCAAATAACAAGCGATCACCAAAGGCTTTACTGATATTCACGGCTTCTATAACGGAGTCGCCTAATCGCGGCCCAGGTGGTATATAAATTTCCTGTGTTTCGCTGCGTTTTTGGAAATCTTTTGATTGCAGTTCGTCAAATCGAGCCATCCGTGCTTTGCTTTTAGCGTGACGACCTTTTTGGTTGGAGCGTACCCATTCCAGTTCTTTTTTAATAGAACGTTTTTGAGAAGCTTCCGCTTTTTGTTCTTGTTCAAGGCGTGCATCTTTTTGCTCTAGCCACGATGAGTAATTGCCTTCCCAAGGAATGCCTCGCCCACGGTCAAGTTCTAAAATCCAACCCGCGACATTATCTAAGAAATACCTGTCATGGGTAACGGCAACAACGGTGCCGGTAAAGTCGTGCAAGAAGCGTTCTAGCCACGCAACGGATTCAGCATCCAAGTGATTGGTAGGTTCATCCAGTAATAACATATCGGGTTTTGATAGTAGCAATTTACACAGCGCAACACGGCGTTTTTCACCACCGGATAATTTGCTAACATCGGCGTCCCAAGGCGGAAGGCGGAGTGCGTCGGCGGCAATTTCCATGGTGCGATCGGTGTCGTGGCCATCACCCGCTTGCAATATATTTTCCAGTTCGGCCTGTTTTTTTGCTAGTGCATCAAAGTCTGCATCAGGTTCTGCGTAAGCGGCGTACACCTGGTCTAACTCAGCTTGGGCGTTGGTGAAATCACCCAGTGCTTCTTCAATGTTGCCGCGCACGTCTTTACTTTCATCCAACTGCGGCTCTTGCGACAGATAACCAATTTTAATGCCGGGTTGTGGGCGAGCTTCGCCTTCAATGTCGGCATCCAGTCCCGCCATGATTTTAAGCAACGTGGATTTACCTGAACCGTTTAAGCCCAAGACGCCAATTTTTGCGCCGGGGTAAAAAGATAAATAAATATCCGTCAGAATTTTGCGCTTAGGGGGCACGACCTTGCTAACGCCGTTCATGGTGAAAATGTATTGGGCCATAGTGTTAAGGTGCTTCAGTTAAATCGTGAGGTGGTTCTAGATAGATGACTGGTCGTTTTGTGTGCTATTCGATATGGCGGGTTTATTAGACTGCATAATAAGCAGCGCAGCCAATAAATAACCAAGATTTAGTACGCCAGTCCACTTTAACCAGTGGGCTTCAGTTAAAAAGAAAAACCCGATTGGGCAAAATGATACAAAGAACATTAGTAATATGACAGCTCCATGACCGCGTATTGATGCGATAACAGTGACTATAGCAAGTATGCTCATGATAAAAGCACCCGTTAGACTGGTTCCGGATAGCGATAAAACACTAGTTGGTCCCCACATTGCGTAATTCCACAATAAACAAACACCAACACCCGAGAGAATGCCTGTACATTGTCCGATAAGGTAAGCTAGTTTGCGTAATTTCGAAAGAACCATAAGGTTAAAAGGTTAGAAAATTAATTGTAGGTAGCGTACTGGATTTAACAGACAGCGTAAACCCGCTACCAATAGCTTTACTTGATTTGTTTAGAACGAAAGTTGCCCTAAATAGCCTGTTTCCATAGATGCTGTTAAGCTGATAATGAGACAAGTTGTATTTTTAAAGCCTTAGAAAAAATGGCGAATCATAAAAAAATTCTCTTAATTATATCTCTAATATTTTGTTGCGAGCAGGCTGTTGCGCACGGTGGTGTTGGTATGGAAGATGACCTGTGCATCATCAAGATAGGTTTTTTAAAGGCGCATTTTACTGGCTACCAACAGACGGATAATGGCTCAGAAGAGTTTTGCGAAGACGCTCCCAAAGTAGCTGATAGTATCTTCGTTGTTGAGTACTTGCATGATTTTTTAAAGCAAATGCAGGTTGATTTTCGTATTGTTAGAGATATAAACGGTGTTGGAAAGTTTGCTAGTTGGGAAGACATCATGAATATGCAGCCCTTGGGTCAACATACGGTTTATTATTTGCCGCCAATGCGTTATCCAGAGGGAGTGCTTAAGGCTAATTTCAAATTTCAACAAGCGGGGGATTATATCGGGGTCGTAACGGCCACTCACCCTGAAAAAGCGAAAATATATCATTCAGTGTTCTATTTTAAGGTAGGCGGGTTTGATGACACATATGCAATGATTATGGCTGGTCTTGCGTTATTTGCACTACTATTAGCTCGGATGTTTGGAGTGAGTTTTTTTCTACGAGCCTTTCAACGTTTAACCATTGTAAAGAAGAAATAATGCCAATGGACTCACTTAGGGATAGAAACAAGCAGGCCGATTCCTTAAGTCGAAAATTGTAATTAAAAAATAGTGGTATAAATCGCAAATTCTCGATACTATTAAAAAAATCAAGTAGTTTAGACATAAAAAAATAGCTTCTAAAACTGTTGTTAAAATAGGGAGAGGGGTAGAGTTTATGATATTTGCGATTGCTTTGGTCATCTTGGTCATTGGTTCTGTCCTGTTTCATTTTTTAAGTCCCTGGTATTTAACCCCTCTTGCTTCAAACTGGAGCACTATTGACGATACGCTTGATATCACTTTCTTGGTTACTGGTTTTGTTTTTGTCGTCGTTAATTTATTCATGGCCTATTGCGTGTATAAATTTCGTCACAAAGAAGGCGCGCGGGCACATTACGAACCCGAAAATAAAAAGCTAGAAATTTGGCTCACAATAATCACTTCAATTGGTGTTGCTGCGATGCTGACGCCGGGGCTTTACGTATGGGCAGACTTCGTTAGCCCTCCTGAAGACGCCTCAATTGTGGAAGCTGTTGGTAAGCAGTGGCAGTGGAGTTATCGTTATCCTGGTGAGGACGGAAAACTAGGTTCTGTTGATACTCGACATACGACGACTAAGAACCCATTTGGAATGAACCCAGAAGACCCTAATGGCCAAGATGATGTGTTGGTTCTAGGTGATATGCATATACCTATTAATCGACCCGTTAAGATGCTACTACGTTCGCAGGATGTGCTGCACGATTTTGCAGTGGCCGAATTTCGAGTTAAGATGGATTTGGTGCCAGGGCACGTTACTTCTTTATGGTTTACCCCTACTGTAGAGGGTAAATACGATGTTTTATGCGAGGAGTTATGTGGTGTTGGTCATTACAACATGCGTAGTTATGTTGTGGTCGATACAAAGGCAGACTATGACATATGGTTAAGCAGCCAACGAACGTATGCGCAAACCGTGTCTGGTGATAATGCTGGCGCGTCAATGGAAGGGGTCAGTGCGAGTGAACAAGGTCGAATGCTTGCGATATCCCGCGGATGTGTGGCCTGTCACACCACAAACGGCACGCCGGGTATTGGTCCAACGTGGAAAGGCTTGTTTGGCAAAACCGAAACACTGGTCGATGGCAGTAATGTTGTGGTTGATGAGGCTTACTTTATTGAGTCCATCGTTAGCCCGAATGCAAAAGTTGTAGAGGGTTATTCGCCAATTATGCCGCCTAGTAGCTTCACTGACGCTGAAATGAAAGCACTGATTGCCTACGTTAAGGACGACTTAAAATAATGGATTTGTTTAATCAACACACAAAACAACTATGGAGATACTCTAATGTCTAATGTTGCACATGATGCGCACGATTATGTGCCACCTGTTGAAATACCGGAGATGGAGCTGTATCACCCTAAAACTTGGCTAGGTAAATACATTTTTTGCCAAGACGCGAAGGTCATCGCTATCCAGTATTCTATTGTTGCGATAGGAATAGGCCTAGTAGCTCTTGTGATGTCTTTATTGATGAGGGTGCAACTTGGTTGGCCGGGAACGTTTGATTTTATTGACCCGGCTGGATATATTCAACTGGTTACTATGCATGGCATGATTATGGTCGTGTATTTGTTAACGGCGCTCTTTTTGGGTGGTTTTGGTAACTACTTGATTCCGTTGATGGTCGGTGCCAGAGATATGGTGTTTCCCTTCGTTAATATGCTCAGTTTTTGGATTTACTTTATCGCTGTGCTGGTGTTAGTGGCGAGTTTATTCGTACCAGGTGGTGCGTCAGGCGCGGGCTGGACCCTATACCCGCCGCAAGCTATTTTGCCTGGCACCCCAGGCTCGGGAACCGGAATTATATTAATGCTAGTCTCGCTATCGTTGTTCATCGTGGGTTTTACGATGGGCGGGTTAAATTATGTAGTTACCGTATTACAGGCACGTACGCGCGGTATGACGTTGATGCGTATGCCTTTGACAGTCTGGGGTATTTTTATGGCGACTGTATTGGCTCTGCTCGCATTTCCAGCGCTGTTGGTCGCTTGTATTATGATGTTGCTTGACGCTACCATCGGCACCAGTTTTTTCATGCCCGCGGTTGTGTCGATGGGGCAACAACTGGATTATGAAGGCGGTAGTCCAATCTTGTTCCAACACTTATTCTGGTTTTTCGGGCACCCTGAGGTTTATATCGTTGCCTTACCCGCTTTCGGTATCGTGTCTGACCTTCTGTCAGTCCATGCACGTAAAAATATTTTCGGTTATCGTATGATGGTGTGGGCGATTGTTATTATTGCCGCCCTTAGTTTTGTAGTTTGGGCGCACCATATGTATGTGAGCGGAATGAACCCATATTTTGGTTTCTTCTTTGCAACCACCACACTGATTATTGCTGTTCCCACTGCCATTAAGGTCTACAACTGGGTGCTTACTTTATGGCGTGGAAATATTCGCTTAAACGTGCCGATGTTGTTTGCTATAGGGTTTATTTTTACTTTTGTTAATGGCGGTTTGACGGGTTTATTCCTCGGCAATGTGACCATTGATCTGCCACTTTCCGACACGATGTTTGTAGTGGCCCATTTTCATATGGTGATGGCCGTATCACCCATATTGGTCGTGTTCGGTGCTATTTATCATTGGTATCCCAAAATAACGGGCCGTATGTTGGACGATACGCTTGGTAAATTCCACTTTTGGACGACCTTTCTTGGTACTTATGCCATTTACTACCCAATGCATTATTTAGGTTTTTTGGGTGTGCCACGTCGATACTATTCAATCGAAGGTACAAGCTTTATTCCTGAATCAGCGGCTGATTTGAATGTAGCCATCTCCATTGCAGCCATCTTCGTGGGCGCTGTGCAGCTAGTGTTTTTATACAATTTATTTGTGAGTTATTTCCGTGGGAAAGAAGCCGGCCCGAACCCATGGGAAGCTACGACGTTAGAGTGGCAAACGGCAGACACGCCGCCGAAGCATGGTAACTTTGGCGAAAAGTTACCATTAGTTTATCGTTGGGCTTACGACTACAGTGTGCCAGGTGCCGAACAGGATTTTATACCGCAAAATGTTCCACCTTCCGTCGGGGCACAAACGGTTGATGATGAAGATGAGGAAGATTATGAGCAACATAGTTAACGCCTAAACTAGATTATGACAATTAGTCTAATTTTTATGTCCGCCTTAATGCTCGTAGTAGCGTGGTGGATAATAAAACAAACGGTCAATACTCAACCGTGGGAAGCCAAAGCCGGTCACCCAGAGATTGGGAGGTTTAGCGGTCGCTCTTTACCTCAGCCTAATTCTAAGCTTGGCCTGTTTGTTTTTCTTGCCGTCGTTACATCCTTGTTTTCTTTGTTTATAAGCGCTTATATGATGCGCATGGAATTGGGTGATTGGCGCCCTTTGTCCGACCCTGGGTTACTCTGGTGGAACTCAGCTGCGTTAGTTCTTAGTAGTATAGCTTTGCAATGGGCGCTTATTGCGACGAAAAAGAATCAGATCGAAACGGTGCGTAACGGCATGGTCTTAGGTGGTTTTTTTGCTATTGCTTTTATGGCAGGGCAATTAATCGCTTGGCAACAGCTGATAGCATCAGGGTATATAGCACAATCCAATCCCGCTAACGCCTTCTTTTATCTTATTACTGGCTTACACGCTTTGCATTTACTGGGCGGTCTAGTGGTGTGGAGCATGACCACAATAAAGTTGCTGGCAGGAGTCGAATTGGAACGGCTACGTTTGAGCGTAGAATTATGTGCGTTTTATTGGCACTTTTTGCTGGTGATATGGGTCATTTTATTTAGTTTGCTGTTATCAACTTAGAAGATAAGGATAAAACATGTCGAACGAAGCAGTGGTAGATGAAGCAGGACGTCCTATTGCAATGGTAGAAGGTTTACCAGGCGTTGTCTCTGATTGGTCATCCGATCAACGAGCTTTCAAAAGAGTTCCTTGGGGTAAGGCGATGATGTGGATTTTCTTACTCAGTGACACGTTTATTTTTTCGATCTTTCTTACTAGTTACATGACGGTGCGGATGACCACTACTGTACCTTGGCCAAATACAAGTGAGGTTTTTGCGTTAACCGTATTTGGCGAACATATACCGCTTATCTTAATCGCCATCATGACGTTCATACTTATCAGTAGCAGTGGCACTATGGCGATGGCCGTTAAGTTCGGGTATGAAAAAAAACGTAAGATAACCACCTATCTGATACTGGCCACAGCTCTATTCGGTGCTTCGTTTGTTGGTATGCAAGTGTTCGAGTGGTCAAAGCTGATTTTTGAAGAGGGTGTTAGACCTTGGGGTAACCCAATGGGTTCAGCGCAGTTCGGAGCAGCTTTTTTTATGATTACAGGTTTCCATGGCTTTCACGTTTCTGTTGGGGTGGTTTTACTGCTTATTGTGGCAAGGAAGGTATGGACTGGCGATTTGGAAAATATGCGACCGGGATTTTTTACCGGGCGAAAGGGTGGTTATGAAATTGTCGAAATTGTGGGCTTATATTGGCATTTCGTTGATTTAGTATGGGTATTTATCTTTGCGTTCTTTTATCTTTGGTAGGGGGCTGATATGAGTGAAGCGACAGCAGAAGTGCAAGAGCATCCAATTGCTATTTATTTTTGGGTGTGGGGCTTATTGTTTGTGCTTAGTGCCATGTCTTACATGGTTGACTATATGCAATTTCAAGGTTATCTCAGATGGTCTTTGATTCTCCTTTTTATGTTCTTAAAAGCAGGATTTATTATTGCTTTCTTTATGCATATGCGCTATGAGCGCCTAGCCTTAGCGTGCGCAATATTAATACCAACGGGCTGTTTGTTGGTGCTAATTGGTTTGATGTCTTTTGAAGCTAACCATACCTATGATACAAGAGGCGCCTACCTAGATGCAGGCCCTGGCATTATGGTAGTACAAGAGAGTGAGAAGCCTCATTAAATAGTAGATTGAGAAACAGGAGGTTTCTACCTATTGCCTAGTTATATGCGTAGTGCATAGAGCTGGACTGATATTCGAATTGTCTTTTTACTTTGTTTTCACTTGTGTTTTTATGCTGATTTATAGCGTTATGGGCACTACATGATGTAAAATTGCCGGCTTTACCACAATAAGCAACTTTGAAAAAAAGCACGAGGCAACTGAATGTACAACAAAAGCATGAAAATAGAAGGGTTCGATGACGCACTTTGGGCATCTATCCAACAAGAAGAACAGCGCCAAGAAGATCATATTGAATTGATTGCGTCTGAAAACTACGCAAGCCCCCGTGTGATGCAAGCGCAAGGTTCTATGCTAACTAATAAGTACGCCGAAGGTTACCCAGGAAAACGTTATTACGGCGGTTGTGAGTACGTGGACATTGCTGAGCAATTGGCGATTGATCGCGTTAAAGAATTGTTTGGTGCGGATTATGCAAACGTGCAACCGCATGCAGGTTCACAAGCGAATGCGGCGGTTTATTTTGCATTACTTAAAGCAGGCGACACGATTTTAGGTATGAGCTTGGCGCACGGCGGTCATTTAACGCACGGTTCAAAAGTAAACTTCTCCGGTAAACTTTTTAATGCTGTTCAGTATGGTTTGAATGAAGCAACCGGCGAAGTAGATTACGATCAAATTCAAGCGTTAGCGAATGAGCACAAACCTAAAATGATTGTGGCGGGTTTCTCTGCGTATTCTCGCGTGATGGATTGGCAAAAATTCCGTTATATCGCGGATTCGGTTGGCGCGTATTTATTTGTGGATATGGCTCACGTTGCAGGCTTAGTAGCAGCGGGTGAATACCCAAGCCCAGTGGCTATTGCAGATGTCACTACATCAACCACACACAAAACATTACGCGGCCCACGCGGCGGGTTGATTTTGGCTAAAGCCAACCCTGAAATTGA
Source organism: Cycloclasticus sp. (assembly GCA_002733135.1). Lineage (GTDB taxonomy): Bacteria > Pseudomonadota > Gammaproteobacteria > Methylococcales > Cycloclasticaceae > Cycloclasticus. Next base: position 173,103 of record NVUJ01000001.1, read on the forward strand.
GAAAAAATTAAACTCAATGGTGTTTCCTGGTACGCAAGGAGGCCCATTGATGCACGTGATTGCGGCTAAAGCGGTGGCGTTTAAAGAGGCACTATCACCAGAATTTACCGTGTACCAAAAACAAGTCAAAGTAAACGCAAGTGCCATGGCTAATACGTTTATTGAACGCGGTTACAACATCGTATCGGGCGGCACAGATAATCACTTGTTTCTAGTGGATTTAATCGACAAAGGTTTAACAGGCAAAGTGGCAGAAGCGGCGTTAGAAGTAGCCAACATTACGACTAACAAAAACTCTGTGCCGAATGATCCACAGTCTCCATTTGTGACCAGCGGCATACGTTTAGGTGCGCCGGCTATAACGACGCGTGGCTTTACCGAGCAAGACAGTAAAGACCTAGCCGGTTGGATGTGCGATATTTTAGACGACGTTGAAAATACCAACGTTCAACAAGCGGTTAAAGAAAACGTATTGGCTATTTGCCTGCGCCTACCTGTTTATGCAGACTAATTTTTAACCGATATGCAATGCCCTTTTTGTAATGACAGTGACACGCGGGTCATCGACTCCCGCCTTGCTGGCGAAGGCGATAGCGTGCGAAGGCGCCGTGAATGCCAGGCGTGTAAAGAACGCTTTACAACCTTTGAAACCGCCGAGCTTAATCTACCCAGAGTGATTAAAAGTGATGGCGTTCGCGAGCCGTTTTGGGAAGAAAAACTCAGTTCTGGCGTGTTACGTGCGTTAGAAAAAAGGCCGGTTAAAAGCGAAGACATTGATGCGGCAATGAGTCGCATTAAGAAGAAGTTGTTGTCACTGGGTGAGCGTGAAATTCCGTCGATGAGAATTGGCGAGTTAGTGATGGAAGAGTTGAAACATTTAGATCACGTGGCCTATGTTCGTTTTGCCTCCGTGTATAAAAGCTTTGAAGACATCAGCGAATTTAGAGAAGTGATTGATGCGCTAGAAAAAGGCGGAAAGAACGAGCAATTAACGCTGACGTCTGTTTCAACAAAGACATAACAAGCGAGATGACGTTCACGTCTAACGATAAAAAGTTTATGTCCCAAGCTCTAGAGTTGGCAGCATTGGGTAGATACAGCGCCAAACCCAACCCATGTGTGGGTTGCGTTATCGTACAAGATAATCAAATTGTTGGTGAAGGCTGGCATAAAAAAGCCGGTGAACCTCACGCAGAAGTTCACGCCCTAAAACAAGCGGGCGACTTGGCTAAAAACGCAACGGCTTACGTCACACTAGAACCTTGTAGTCATCACGGTAAAACGCCGCCTTGTGTGGATACCTTGATAGAAGCTGGAGTGTTGCGAGTTGTTGTCGCGATGCAAGACCCAAACCCTCTAGTTTCTGGCAAAGGCATTACAAAGCTTCGCGATGCAGGTATTGATGTATCTGTTGGCTTATTAGAAGAGCAAGCCATTGCCTTAAACACATCGTTTATCCATAAAATGACCACCGGCAAACCGTACGTTATGAATAAAGTGGCGATGAGCTTAGACGGCAAAACCGCCATGGCATCAGGCGAAAGCCAGTGGATAACAGGCGCGGCCGCACGGGAAGATGTGCATCGTTTGCGCGCTCAAAGTGATGTTGTGCTGACGGGTGTTGGGACGGTTCTTGCGGATAACCCGCAATTAATGGCACGAGATGGTTTAGGTGACTTAGCGGTGCAACAACCAAAAATTGTGGTGCTAGATTCGCAACTAAAAACGCCGTTGGATGCTACGGTTATAACCAACGCTGCCCACACTACCATTCTCACGTGCAGTGATAACGAACAAGCAAAACAGGCGCTTGTAGAGGCAGGTTGTCAGGTGGAAGTGGTCGCAGCAGATGCAAAGGGCCAAGTGGATTTGCAAGCCGTTCAAATTTGGCTTAACGAGCAACCTATTAATAGCGTGATGATTGAAGCGGGTTCGTTGCTAAACGGAGCCTGCTTGCAAGCGGGTATGGTTGATGAATTAGTTGTCTATATGGCGCCCAGCGCGTTAGGCTCAGATGCCCGTGGTGCGTTTTCAATGCCAACGGTGACGCAATTGTCAGACCGAATTCAACTGAAATATTCGCAAATGGACACCGTGGGTGACGACATTAAGCTAACCTACGCGGTTAAAAGAGACGACTAAATGTTTACAGGCATCATAGAAGCGATTGGCGAGATTCAACGGGTTGAGCAACAGCAAGGCGATGTTCGCTTAACCGTCTCAACAAAAGGTTTGAATCTTAGTGACGCCCAGTTGGGTGACAGCATTGCGGTGAACGGCGTGTGCTTAACGGCTATCGAATTAACGCCTAGGCAGTTTGTAGCTGACGTATCGAATGAAACCTTGTCGGCAACGACCATGGGTAATATAAAAGCCGGTTCCACCGTTAATTTAGAATGCGCCCTACAAGCGCAAACGCGTTTGGGCGGCCATATGGTGAGTGGTCATGTTGATGGCGTAGGTAAAGTCATCGAACGTAAAGCCGATGCGCGTTCTGTTCGCTTTACCTTCGGAATGCCAAAAGAGTTAGCACGGTATGTTGCGCAAAAAGGATCTATCTGCATCGATGGTATTAGCTTGACGGTGAACACCGTTGACGATGCCTCTTTCTCAGTGAATATCGTGCCGCATACACTGAAAATGACAACCTTAGGTGACCGACAAATCGGTGATTCGGTCAACCTTGAAGTGGATGTGATTGCGCGTTATTTAGAGCGGTTAATGCTCGGTGGTGTAAAGACTGAGCAATCCGTAGATTTTAAACGGTTGTTGAATGATAACGGGTTTATTAAATAGTAATCTATGCACGAAAGTCCTTTTACTCACATACGGCGTTAAAAAAGTGCTCTATTGGTCATGTACTCCAGTAAACTTCCTCTTTGCGCGCATTTTTGCCTTGCCTGAAAGTAAAATCATCTTCCGTGCAAAGATTTCTAATAATTTAAAAGCCAGTACGGCTAATCGGCTACAATACGCGCCACTGTAGAGAAAAGACCTTATGAATAGTACACAAGAAATTATTGATGATTTAAAGCAAGGCAAAATCGTCATTATTATGGACGATGAAGACCGCGAGAATGAAGGCGACTTATTAATGCTCGCAGAACACGTGCGCCCACAAGATGTCAATTTCATGGCGAGCTATGGGCGTGGATTGATTTGTTTAACGTTAACAAAAGAGCGTTGCCAGCAATTGCGCCTGCCATTGATGGTGAATGACAATCAAGCGGCATTTTCAACTAATTTCACGATGTCTATTGAAGCCGCAGAAGGTGTTACAACCGGTATTTCGGCAGCGGATAGGGCGACAACTATTTTGGCGGCGGTGCAACCAGAGGCCAAGCCAACAGATATCGTACAACCGGGGCATATTTTTCCATTAATGGCGCAACCGGGCGGTGTGTTAAATAGAACGGGTCACACAGAAGCCGGTTGTGATTTAGCTAGATTGGCGGGTGGTGAGCCAGCGGCGGTTATTGTTGAAATATTGAATGATGACGGTAGTATGGCGCGTCGAGATGACTTAAAGCAATTCGCTGAAAAGCACGAGCTTAAAATAGGCACAATTGCTGACTTGATTCACTACCGCATTCGAAATGAAAAAAATGTTGAGCGAGTGAGTAGTTGTCAATATCCGACGGAATATGGCGATTTTAGACTACATGCCTTTCAAGACCAGATAGATAACAAACTGCATTTGGCGCTAACGTATGGCAATGTGAACACAGATGAACCCGTGCTGGTTCGCGTCAATGCCAAAAGCACCTTGGCGGATTTATTACATGCGAAAGAGAGTGATCATTACCCGTTACCTAAAGCGATGCAAAAAATTGTAGACGAAGGGCGCGGCGCGTTGATTTTGATTCGTAACCAAGAAGATAATCAATCTATTGTTGAATTCATTCATGAGCAAGAGTTGAAAGATAAAGGTGTTTCGCAAGCGGCGGCGCAGTCACCTATTGACCCAAGGACAGTGGGTGTGGGTTGTCAAATTTTATCTGATTTAGGTATTAAAAAATTGAAGTTACTCGGTTCACCAATGAAATATACGGGGCTTGGCGGTTTTGATATAGAAATCGTAGAGCACGTCTCTTTGGATTAGTTCGAACGAACACTGATATAATCCGCAAAACACAAAATTCACACAGGCTTGAAAATGGCAGATGCAAAAGTAATTGAAGGCAATATGACAGTACGCGATGCGCGTTTCTGTTTATTGGTTGGGCGTTTTAATAGTTTTATTGTTGACCAATTAGAAAGTGGTGCCATTGACACCTTGGTGCGGCATGGTGCGTCTATTCAAAACATTGACATAGTTCGCGTGCCAGGTGCCTTTGAAATGCCATTAGCGGCTCAACGAATTGCAGCAAAGCAGAAGTACGATGCTATTATTGGTTTAGGTGCTGTTATTCGCGGCGGAACACCACATTTTGAGTATGTGTCTGGTGAAGTAACGAAAGGGTTAGCAACCGTGTCGCTTCAAGCTAACTTGCCGGTTACATTCGGCGTGTTAACAGTCGATACCATCGAGCAAGCTATTGAAAGGGCAGGTACTAAAGCAGGTAATAAAGGCGTAGAAGCGGCCTTAGCTGCAATAGAGATGGTTAATGTACTTAAGGTGATAGACGCCGAATGACATCAGCAAAAAGCAGTTCAAGGCAAGTAGCACTTCAAGCTCTTTATCAATGGCAGGTAACAGGGCAAAACTTAGAAGAGCTTCAGCGTCAGTTTGAAGAAAACCCTGAAGTCCCTAAATTTCAAAAAAGTTACTTTCAACTCTTGTTGAATGGTGTTGTTGATCAATTGGGTGAAATAGATGAAGCGCTTAATAAATTTACCGACCGTGAGCTTGAAAAAGTAGACCCCATAGAAAAGGCGATTCTGCGTTTAGGTGCCTACGAATTAATGTTTAAGCCAGAAGTGCCTTATAGAGTGGCTATTAATGAGTTCGTTAATTTGGCTAAGAGTTTCGGCTCCGAAAAAAGTCATGCGTACGTCAATAGTATCTTAGATCAGTTGGCTAAAAAAAATCGTTCGGTTGAAATTAAGGCGAATTTTAAGCGTAAGAAAAAATCCGGCTAATTCAACTCTATGCCATCGTCTGAATTTTCCATAATAGAAGAGTTCTTTGCGATAAATTCTGCACAAGGGATGATGCCAACATTGGGTATTGGAGATGATTGTGCGGTGCTCGATATTCCGAGTGATAAGCAGCTTGCGGTAAGTACCGATACCTTAGTTGAAGACGTGCATTTTTTATCGAATAGCGACCCAAGGCTTTTAGGTCATAAAGCATTAGCGGTTAATTTAAGTGATATTGCAGCAATGGGTGCAACGCCTACTTGGGTATCGTTGGCGATTACATTACCAGCGATAGATAAGGGTTGGTTGTCATCATTTAGCCAAGGTTTTTTTGCGTTAGCTAAAGAACACAGCGTGCAAATTATTGGTGGCGATACGACACGCGGCCCGCTTTCAATCACTGTGAATATTATGGGGCTGTTGCCCAATGGGCAGTGTTTAGCTCGATCTGGTGCAAAGGTGGGTGATGCTATTTATGTGTCCGGCACTATTGGTAATGCTGGCTTGGGGTTAAAAAAAGCTATTAAAGCCGATGTTGACCAAAAAGACCCAGATGTGGGCAGTTATTTAAAGCCAGAGCCATGTGTATCACTAGGAGAAGCTATTTTAAGTATGGCAAATTCGTGTATTGACGTTTCAGACGGGTTGTCAGCTGACCTAAATCATATTCTTAAGGCGAGTCATGTTGGGGCAACGATTAGCCACGAAGATATGCCCTTTACGCAATCAGTAAAAGAGTATATGGAAGAGAATAATGATGATTTATGGCCCTACTCAACAGGAGACGATTATCAGCTATGTTTTACAATGCCGCCACAAACATCGATAAGCGAACTAGCTACATATGACGTGACTAAGATAGGTGTTATTGAAGAGAAACAGGGTCTTAGGATTAAATTTAACGACGGTAAACTTATAACGCTCAATAAAGGTTTTGATCATTTCCAGCCTGTGTCGGGTGAACTTGGTATATCAACCGCTGAATAGTGGATTATGATTGGGTATTCTTATGGATAAAAACACCCCTACATTTAAACAACTGTGTGTGAACCCTATACATATGCTAGCGTTTGGCTTTGGTTCAGGGTTGGCTAAAAAAGCGCCGGGGACAATGGGTACGTTGGCTGCGATGCCCATATACTATTGCTTGTCGATGTATTTTATAAGTAATTATTTACAGGTGCTTTTAGTCGTTGTTATATCGGGTATATGGATATGTGGAAAAGCAGCGGATGATATTGGTGTGCATGATCACGGCGGTATTGTTTGGGATGAAATTGCGGGTTATTTGTTAACGATGTATTGGGTTCCTTTTAGTGGGTTAAATATGTTGTTTGGATTTGTGCTGTTTAGGCTTTTTGATATTTTGAAACCATGGCCAATAAATTGGGCAGATAAGCAAGTAAGTGGCGGCTTTGGGATTATGTTAGATGATTTGATAGCTGGGATTATGGCTGCTGCCTGTTTGTATGGATTTAATTTATTCTTGTATACGGCTTATTAAGCGTGGAAATAATCACAATTTAGATTGTAAAGGCGCTGATGTTCTAGTATTATTCCGCACCTAAATGGACGCGGGGTGGAGCAGCACGGTAGCTCGTCGGGCTCATAACCCGAAGGTCGTAGGTTCAAATCCTGCCCCCGCTACCAACGTTTTAAAAGGTGCCCCATTTTGGGGTATTTTTGTTTGGCCTCTTATTAATCTGTTGTTAGATTCATAAGTGTAAATCATAGTGATTAATTGGGCCGTCGGGCCTTTTTTTATATGTAACGAATGGTATGAATCAAGCACCAACGAAAATTTTACAACTCATTGAGCCTGCCGTCATAGGGCTTGGATATGAATTTGTTGGTGCAGAGTTTATTGGACAAGGTCGTGATGCTACCCTGTTGGTTTATATCGATTCAGACAACGGTATTTTGGTGGGAGACTGTTCTAAAGTCAGCCATCAGATTAGTGGAATTATGGATGTTGAAGACCCAATCAGTGGCCAATATAGGCTTGAGGTTTCATCACCAGGCATGGAAAGGCCATTGTTCACCTTGGGTCACTTTGAGCGGTTTAAAGGTTCGATGGTCAAATTAGAACTGCGCCAAGCAACCGTTGAAGGTCAACGACGTTTTACCGGTGAAATATTAGATGTAAAAGTGGATGTCATTCATATACATGTGGATGATGAAGAGATTGAAGTCCCTTTTTCAATGTTAAAAAAAGCAAGACTTGAAGTTAAATTTTAAAAATTATTTTTAGGGTTAAAAATGGCTAATAAAGAAATTTTAATGGTTGTAGACGTTGTTTCGAATGAGAAAGAAATTGAGCGCGAAATTCTGTTTGAAGCAATTGAGGCGGCTTTGGCAATGGCAACCAAAAAGATGTATAGCGAAGATATTGATGCGCGTGTTTCAATTGATCAAGAGACAGGTGACTATGAATCGTTTAGGCGTTGGGAAGTGGTTGAGGCGGATGAAGAATTTGAGAATGGCCTAGAAAAGCCAGATGCCCAAATTTTGCTTGAAGATGCAAAAAAATCTGACGCATCTTTGGACGTAGGTGACTTTATAGAAGAGCCAATTGCATCGGCTGAATTTGGTCGTATTGGTGCTCAAGCGGCTAAACAAGTTATTGTGCAGAAGGTACGCGAAGCCGAGCGCAAGAAAGTCTACGAGTTTTATAAAGACAAAGTGGGTGATCTAGTAACGGGCGTTATTAAGCGCATCGAACGCGGTAATGTGTTTGTTGATTTGGAAGGTACGGCAGATGCAATTATTCCTCGCGAGGAGATGATTCCTAGAGAACCTGTGAGAACAGGCGACAGAATCCGTGGTTACTTGAAAGAGGTAGAAGAAGTAATACGTGGCCCTCAATTAACGGTTACAAGAAGCGCGCCTGAACTTTTAATTGCTTTATTTAACCTAGAAGTGCCAGAAGTAGGCGATGGTTTAATCGAAATCTTGGGTGCGGCACGTGATCCAGGTTCAAGAGCTAAAATTGCAGTACGTACGCGTGACCAACGTTTGGATCCAGTGGGTGCTTGTGTAGGTATGCGTGGTTCGCGAGTTCAAGCGGTTTCAAATGAATTAGCAGGTGAGCGAGTCGATATTATTTTATGGGATGAAAACGAAGCTCAATTTGTGATTAATGCCATGTCGCCTGCTGAAGTTGTATCTATTGTTATGGACGAAGACAAACACAGCATGGACGTCTCAGTTCGTGATGATAGCTTATCGCAGGCAATTGGGCGTGGCGGCCAAAATGTTCGTTTAGCCAGTGAATTAACGGGCTGGAAACTGAACGTGATGAGTGAAACGCAAGCAGACGAGCAAAGCGCATCTGAAACAGATGTTTTTGTTCAGCAGTTAATGGTGGACTTGGATGTTGATGAAGATGTTGCGTTGATTCTTGTCCAGGAAGGCTATACATCCATTGATGAAATCAGTTTTGTAGAGCTTGAAGACTTAGTTGCGATTGAAGAGTTCGACGAAGATATTGCTGAAGAAATACAGCAGCGTGCTAAAGATGCGCTATTGATTAAAGCGATTGCTTCTGAAGAAGTGTTGGAAGAACACGAGCCCGCGAAGGATTTATTAGAAATGGAAGGCATGGATCGCGAATTAGCATTTAAACTTGCAAGTAAAGAAGTCGTCACAATGGAAGACCTTGCGGATTTAGCGACAGATGAATTGCTAGACTTAGTCGACATTGGTGAAGAACGTGCGACTGTATTAATTATGAAGGCACGTGAACCTTGGTTCGCTGAATAAGTAAAGACTCTCTGGAGAAAGCAAAATGGCAGATATTACAGTTCAACACTTGGCTAAAGTTGTTGGTACCACAGCAGAGAAACTGGTGGGGCAACTTAAAGACGCAGGTGTAAAAGGTAAAAAAACGTCTTCAACGTTAAGTGAAGAGGATAAGTTGAAGCTACTCGCTTATCTTAGGGAAAGTCACGGCAAAGGTAAAAAAGATATATCAGCGCCTAAGAAAATGACCCTGAAGCGTAAAACGTCAGTTATCGAACTAAAGCAAAAAAGTAAAGGCAGAGGAGCGCCAAGCAGTACCGTTAGCATTGAAGTACGTAAAAAGAAAATATTGGGACGGTCAACTGAGGAGCTCGCAACTGGATTAAGTTCAGACGAACTTGAAGAGGCTAAAAAAGCAGCTCAGGCACATCAACAATTGGTTGAGGAAAAAGGTGCTGTACGTGAAAAAGAACGAGCAAGAGTAGATAAAAAGCGCTTTGAAAAAGAACAGCTAGAGCTAGACAAGAAAGCTAAGTTGGAAGCTGTACAAGCAGCTGAATTAGCTACAAAAGCAGCTGAGTCGAACGAGAAAGAAGAGCCGGAAGATTCTGTGAAAACTGCTCAACAAGTCAAAAAAAGGGCTGCGGAAACTGAAGCGAAAAAAGCGCAAGCAGTTGCACGTAAACCAGATAAAAAGAAAGGTGGTTCAAAACCCACAGGTCGAATTTTACACGTAGACAAGAAACCACGTCGTAAAACTAAAGGTGCGAAAAAAGCACATCATATTCGACTTGAGTCTGACGACAAGCACGCATTTGAAGTACCAACTAAAACCATCACGTACAACGTAGAGATACCAGAAAGCATCATTGTTTCTGATCTTGCGCAACGTATGAATGTTAAAGCGGGCGAAGTAATTAAAACACTAATGGGCCTAGGGACAATGGCGACCATTAATCAACCGCTAGACCAAGATACAGCGGTCATTGTGGTTGAAGAAATGGGCCACAAGGTGACGTTACGTAGTGATGAAGACATCCAAGCAGAGTTGTTAGCTGATGTTATTCAGCAAGATGGCGAGGAAGTACCTCGTGGTCCAGTGGTTACTATTATGGGTCACGTTGATCACGGTAAAACATCGTTACTCGATTATATTCGTGAAAGTAGAGTGGCTGCAGGTGAGTCGGGTGGCATTACTCAACATATTGGAGCTTATCGTGTGAAACAAGGCGACAGTATGGTGACGTTTATTGACACGCCAGGTCACGCCGCATTTAGTGAAATGCGTGCACGTGGCGCACAAATAACCGATTTGGTTATTTTGGTTGTGGCTGCTGATGATGGCGTGATGCCACAAACAATAGAAGCGGTAGAACACACGCGAGCGGCGGGTGTGCCGATGATTGTAGCTGTTAATAAAATGGACAAAGAAGGCGCGCAGCCTGACCGCGTTAAGAATGAATTAGCACAACTTGAAGTAACACCTGAAGATTGGGGTGGCGACACACAGTTTGTTAATATTTCTGCACTGACAGGTGACGGTGTTGATGAATTACTCGAAGGCATTTCGCTACAAGCAGAATTGCTTGAATTAAAAGCACCAGTCGATGTGCCTGCGATAGGTGTTGTCATTGAATCACGCCTAGATAAAGGGCGAGGACCAATCGGTACGATTTTGGTAAAGAAAGGGACTCTACGCTTGGGTGACTATATCGTTGCCGGTGAAGCGCATGGCCGTGTTAAGGCGATGTTTGATGAGCATGGAAAGGCGCTGAAAGAAGCAACACCAGCAGTGCCTGTTGAAGTGTTAGGCCTATCAAGTGCCACAGAATCTGGCGTTGAAGTATATGCCGCACCAAGCGAGCGTAAAGCGCGTGAAATTGCCGAGTTCCGTCAAAATAGAACCAGACAAGCGAGGCAGGCTAAACAACAAGCTGTAAAACTTGAGCAAGCATTTTCCCAGATGGAAGAGGGTGATAGCGCCACACTGAATATATTAATTAAAACTGATGTGCACGGCAGTTTGGAAGCGTTAAAAGGCTCGTTAATAAACCTCTCAACGGATGAGGTGAAAGTTTCTGTTGTTGCGGGTGGCGTTGGTGGTATTAACGAAAGTGACGTGAATTTAGCCTCAGCGTCAGATGCGTTGATTATTGGTTTTAATACGCGTGCCGATGCTAGCGCAAGACGCATGATTGAAAACCGAGGTGTGTCCGTTCGTTACTACAGTATTATTTATGATGTAATCGACGACGTTCGAGATGCCCTGTCTGGTTTGTTAGCGCCAGAAATCAAAGAAAAAATTGTTGGGATTGCCACTGTGCGTGACGTCTTTAAATCACCTAAGCTGGGTGCAATTGCCGGCTGTATGGTGGCAGAAGGCTATGTTAAAAAAGACTTACCTATTCGTGTGTTGCGTGAAAGTGTGGTGATTTACGAAGGGCAGCTTGAGTCATTAAGGCGCTTTAAAGATGATGTGCAAGAAGTTAAGTCGGGCATGGAATGTGGTATTGGCGTTAAAAATTACAACGACGTTCAAGACGGCGATCAAATTGAAGTCTTCGAACGTATTGAAGTTAAACGTAAGCTGTAATAATTGATTAATGCCTAGAGAGTTTTTACGTTTTCAACGTGTTGAAAGGCAGCTTCAACGTGAATTGGCTGAGATTCTACAGCGGGATATTCGTGACCCTGATGTCGGCTTTGTGACCGTTAGCGGTGTGGAAGTTACGAAAGATATAGCGGTGGCTAAAGTGTTTATCAGCGTTTTAACGACAAAAGATAACGAAGACAAGCAATCTAGTGTGACCGCACTGAATCGAGCGTCTAATTATATTCATGGCATGGTGTCTAAACGTATGCGCATGAGGATGGTGCCTGAGTTAAGGTTCTTTTTAGACGAGTCTATTGAGCAAGGGATTAAAATGGATGCGTTGCTCAAAGCGACGAATCCAGATAACGAGAAGTAAAACGTGGCAAATCGTATCAAGAAAGGCCGTGATATTAGCGGTATTTTGATTTTAGATAAACCACTGAATATATCTTCTAACCGCGCTGTTCAAATTGTTAAACGTTTGTATGGCGCAAAAAAGGTGGGCCATACCGGAAGTTTAGATCCGCTAGCATCTGGTGTGCTCCCCATTTGTTTAGGTCATGCTACGAAAGTGTCGCAATATCTACTGGCATCAGATAAAACGTATTTATTTACCATGAAGCTTGGGGAGACAACATCTACAGGTGATATGGAAGGTGACGTGGTTCAGCGTAAGCCCCTGCCAGATCTCAGCTCAGTAGATATTTCTGCTTTATTAAACGAGTTTATGGGTGTTATTCAACAAGTGCCGCCGATGTATTCTGCGCTAAAACATAATGGGCAACGCTTATATGCGTTAGCTAGGGCGGGCAAAACAGTTGAAAGGTCGTCCCGTGAAGTGACGATTAAATCGCTAACGTTAGAGTCAATAACGGCAGATAGCTTAACGTTACAAGTATGCTGTACTAAGGGTACTTATGTGCGTACGTTGGCTGAAGACTTGGGTGAAGCATTAGGTTGTGGTGCGCACGTTACTTTTTTAAGGCGAATTAGGACGGGATCTTTTGAGCTGGAGCTTTCAATGAGCATTGAGCAACTTGAAGCGGTGGCGGGCGATTATAAAGCGTTGGATGAGTTTCTTCAGCCACTGGATATGGCGCTACATAATTACCCTGTTATTACCTGTAGTGACAAATCTAAAAGTGATTTGTGCTTAGGTAGACAAGTATGCATAGAGGGGTTAAGTGAAGCATCGTTGATTCGACTAAATGATATGGATGGCAATATCTTTGGTTTGGGAAAATGGGTGGCCGATAAACAATTGGCACCTGTTAGAATTTTCGTTTAAATAACAGTCAATACATTCGCTTATACTGCTTGTTAGCGATTAGCCTGCGGAGTATAATGCACCGTTTTTTTAAGATAAATTGTAATTGGAGTAAGTAATATGTCGTTCGGTACAGAACAAAAGCAAGAAATAGTTAAAGAATATGCGTTATCAGAAGGTGATACAGGATCTCCAGAGGTCCAGGTTGCTTTGTTAACGGGGAGAATCAATCATTTGACACCGCATTTTTCTGAGAACACAAAAGACCACCATTCGCGTCAAGGTTTGTTAAGAATTATTAACCGTCGTCGTAAATTGTTAGACTACTTAAAAGGTAAAGACGTTGAACGTTACCGTGCACTGATTGCGCGTTTAGGTTTAAGAAAATAATTTAATTAATAGGCAGACATATAGTGAATTCAGTAAAAAAAGAGTTTCAGTTCGGTAATCAAACAGTATCATTCGAAACGGGCGAAGTTGCTCGTCAAGCAGATGGTGCTGTATTAGTTGAAATAGATGGCACGATTGTTTTAGTAACAGCTGTAGGCAAACGCGAAGGTGGTGAGAATAATTCGTTCTTCCCGCTAACCGTTAACTACCAAGAAAAAACCTACGCCGCTGGTAAAATACCAGGCGGCTTTTTTAAGCGTGAAGGCCGCCCAAGTGAAAAAGAAACACTGACGTGTCGTCTTATTGATCGCCCAATTCGTCCATTGTTTCCCAAAGGTTACAAAAACGAAACTCAGATTATCGCCACTGTTATTTCACTAAACCCAGAAGTTGATCCAGATATTCCTGCGTTACTTGGCGCATCTGCTGCATTGGCGATTTCCGGCCTACCATTCGACGGTCCAATTGGAGCTGCTCGCGTTGGTTATATCAATGGTGAATATGCACTTAACCCATCTAAAACAGCACTAGCTGATTCTAAATTAGATTTAGTTGTTGCTGGTACTGTGGATGCGGTTCTTATGGTTGAGTCTGAAGCAGACTGCCTACCTGAAGACGTTATGTTAGGCGCGGTTACGTTTGGTCACGAACAAATGCAAGCTGCTATCACAGCGATTAATGAATTAGCGACTGATTGTGGGAAGCCACGTATGGAATGGTCGGCACCTGAGAAAGATCAAGCATTAGTAGAAAAAGTAGCTGGCCTAGCTAACGCAGGCATTGCGGATGCATACACTGTGCTAGTTAAGCTTGACCGCCAAGTTAAGTTAAAAGAAGTTCGTAACGAAGTATTGGCTCAATTAGAAGACGAAGACACTGACGAAGTAAAAGATATTTTCTCTTCACTAGAAAAGAAACACGTTCGTGAATTAGTGCTATCAACTAAGAAACGTATTGATGGACGTGACTTATCAACGGTTCGTGAAATTCACGTGCGTACCGGCGTATTACCACGCGCACACGGTTCTGCATTGTTTACACGCGGCGAAACCCAAGCATTGGTAGTGGCTACCTTAGGTACAGACCGCGACGCTCAAATGATTGATGCGATTGAAGGTGAATACCGTGATCACTTTATGCTGCATTACAACTTCCCTCCATTTTGTGTAGGCGAAACAGGTTTTGTTGGTTCACCAAAAAGACGTGAAATTGGCCACGGCCGTTTAGCAAAACGTGGTATCCAAGCGGTATTACCTAGCCAAGAAGATTTCTCATACGTATTACGCGTAGTAGCTGAGGTGACTGAGTCTAACGGTTCAAGTTCAATGGCGAGTACTTGTGGTACAAGTTTGGCATTGATGGATGCGGGTGTGCCGATGAAAGCACCGGTTGCTGGTATTGCGATGGGTCTTATTAAAGAAGGTGATGACTTTGCGGTATTATCTGATATTTTAGGTGATGAAGATCACTTAGGTGATATGGACTTTAAAGTATCGGGTACAGAAGCTGGTGTGACTGCGTTACAAATGGATATTAAAATCCAAGGTATTACCCATGAAATTATGTCGACAGCGTTAGAGCAGGCCAAAGAAGGTCGTTTACATATTTTAGAAAAAATGAATGCTGAGTTATCTGAAGGCCGTGCAGAAATGTCTGATTTTGCACCACGTATTTTAACCATTAAAATTGACCCAGCAAAAATTCGTGACGTTATTGGTAAAGGTGGCGTGACCATCCGTGCTATTACAGAAGAAACGGGTGCTTCGATTGATATTACAGATGAAGGTCTTGTAAAAGTCGCTTCTGTTGACCGCGAAGCGGGTGAAAAAGCGCTTAAGCGTATTGAAGATATTACTGCCGAAATTGAAGTCGGCAGAATTTACGAAGGTAAAGTCGTTCGCTTAATGGACTTCGGCGCATTCGTATCAATTTTACCGGGCAAAGATGGTTTGGTTCATATCTCGCAAATTTCAGAAGAACGCGTTGAAAAAGTGAGTGATAAATTAGCGGAAGGCGACGTTGTAAAAGTAAAAGTGCTAGAAGTTGATCGCCAAGGCCGTGTCCGTTTAAGTATGAAAGAAGTAACGGAATAATTAGTTACTTTAATAACATAGGTATTTGATATGAGCGAGAAACGCATTATTAAGAAATATCCTAATCGCCGATTGTATGATACGGCGATTAGTAAGTACGTCACGCTCAATGACGTTAAGCAGTTGGTGATTGACAAAGAGCACGTGCAAATAGTAGATGCCAAGACGAAAGACGATCTAACTCGAAGCGTTCTTCTGCAAGTTATTTTAGAGCAAGAAGAAGAAGGTAAGCCGATTATGAGTGCTGAAATGTTAGAGCAGCTCATACGTTTTTACGGGGATCCCTTTCAAAACAATTTTGCAAGCTATCTAGAAAATTCTGTGAAGCTAATTGCTGAACAACGTGCGAAGGTTAGAAGTAGCATTGAAAAAGTGTCTGACCCATTATCTTTAATGTCCAAACTTGCTAACCGTAATATGGAAGTATTTAAAGAAATGCAAGATGGGCTGTTTTCTAAAATGTTAGACGGCTCGAGAACTGACAAAAAGAAGTGAAACAAATGATTACTTCCAAAAGCCTCATTAGTGAGGCTTTTTTTATGTCTTGCGTTTGTTCTTGAATCGCAAGTAGGTACACTAGGTTTATGAAAGAAGTTGACATAAATGAGACTTTCGATAGTAAGCGTTTTTTAAAAAACCTTACTCAAAAGCCGGGCGTGTATCAAATGATTGACCGATATGATCATTGCATTTATGTGGGAAAAGCGAAAAATTTAAAAAAGCGTGTTTCAAGCTATTTTAAAAAGGACGACAAAGATATAAAAAAGAAAGTAATGGTGTCGCACGTACGGAGGATAGATACCATCATTACACATACTGAAGGTGAGGCCTTACTGCTAGAAAACCAACTTATTAAAAAATTAAAGCCGCGTTACAATATCTGTTTACGGGATGATAAAAGTTACCCACATATTTTTTTATCGTCGCATCAAAAATTTCCAAGGTTATCACTGCAACGTGGTTCTAAACGAGCCAAAGGTCAATATTTTGGCCCTTACCCCAGTGTTGGTGCGGTACGAGAAAGCTTGCAATTATTACAAAAAATATTCCCTGTTAGACAGTGTGATGATTCGTTTTATAAAAATAGGTCACGTCCGTGTCTACAGCACCAAATAAAGCGTTGTTCAGCTCCATGTGTCGGCCTAGTGACAGAGGAAGAGTATCAGGAAGATGTTGCTCATACCGTGCGTTTTTTACAGGGCAAAAGTTCGTTATTGATTAATGATTTGGTGGTTAAAATGGAAACCGCTGCGACTGCACTGAGTTTTGAGAAAGCGGCTCAATACCGTGATCAAATTGCTCACCTACGTAAATTAATCGAGCGTCAATATGTTAGTGGGCAAGGTGGTGATTTGGATGTGGTGGCGTGTGCGATAAAAGAGGGTGTGGCCTGTGTACAGGTATTTTTTATTCGCCATGGGCAACATTTGGGTAATCGTTCATTTTTCCCTAAAGTACCGTCAGGTAAAAATGAAAGTGATGTATTGAGCGCTTTTTTATTGCAATTTTATTTAGAGAAAAAAATGCCTAAAGCCATATTAATTAGCCATGTGTTGAATGAACAAGAGTTAGTCCAACAGGTTTTATCGGATAAAGCGGAAAGAAGGTTATCTATAACGGTAAAACCACGAGGGGAAAGGGCGCGCTGGTTAAACATGGCAAAAAACAATGCGCATATAGCACTTAAGCAAACATTAATTGGCCAGGAAAATACCCGCGATAGGTTAAACAAGCTAGCAACATTGCTTGAGTTTGAGCATGAGATAAACCTTATGGAATGTTTTGATATCAGTCATACACAAGGCGATCAAACGGTGGCATCTTGCGTTGTGTTTAATAACGAAGGTGCTTTAAAAGAAGCGTATAGGCGTTTTAATATCAACGATGTTACGGCGGGTGATGATTATGCGGCGTTGGCGCAGGCTACGTCACGTCGGTTTACTAGAAGCCTTAAGGGTGAGCAGCCGCTACCAGACGTGTTGATTATAGATGGAGGTAGGGGGCAAGTAAGTGCGGTTTCTGAAGCATTAAATGATATAGGTTGCACCTCAATCTTTATTATCGGTATTTCAAAAGGTAGTGATAGAAAAGTTGGTATGGAAAAAATATACCGTGGAGATGATGGGCGCACGTTAATTTTACCGTCAGATGACCATGGGCTGCTCGTGCTTCAACAAATCAGAGACGAGGCTCACCGTTTTGCTATTAGTGGGCATAGGCAACAGCGTGGCAAGCTGAAAAAACAATCTACATTAGAGAAGATTCAAGGACTTGGCCCAAAAAAGAGGCAGCGCCTATTAAAACAGTTTGGCGGACTACGTGAAATTAAATCGGCAGGCGTAGAGGATCTGTGTACCGTTGACGGGATTAATGAATCCTTAGCGCAACGTATTTATGACCGGTTTCATGATGGAGCGGCATCATAAAAATGCTACCATGTATGAAAATGACAATGTTTCTGTAGCAGTATGACTCTCAACATCCCCACCATTTTAACGTTACTGCGTATTGCCTCAATACCGGTCATTATGGTGGTCTTCTACCTTCCTATTGAAGAACCAAGACTATGGTGCACATTGATATTTATTGTTGCCTCATTAACTGATTGGTTTGATGGTTTTTTAGCGCGAAAGCTTAATCTACAAACTGCATTTGGTGAATTCCTTGACCCCGTTGCAGACAAGCTAATGGTGGTGATATTGTTAGTATTGATTGTTCAAGGTGACCCCGCTATTTTTATTGCTATACCTGCTGCCATTATTATTGGTAGAGAGGTGTCTGTGGCTGCATTGCGTGAATGGATGGCTGAGTTGGGGCAACGATCAACGCTACAAGTATCTTGGTTGGCAAAGTGTAAAACAGGTTTTCAAATGTTAGCGATTGTTTGTTTATTGTACAACTCAGATTTATACGGCGTGCCGGTACGTGCTGTTGGTTTAGGGGCTATTTATATAGCTGCTATTTTGACACTTTGGTCCATGTGGCAATACATACAACTCGCACTACCTAAATTTAAGAAATAGTAAGCATTCTAACTTGACAGTTTTGCTGTTAAAGATAGAATACACGCCTTCTGCGGGAATAGCTCAGTGGTAGAGCACAACCTTGCCAAGGTTGGGGTCGCGAGTTCGAATCTCGTTTCCCGCTCCAAATTTTAAGCCGTGTTTCCACCACGGCTTTTTTATCGCCCTCTTCGGCTGAGTGGCAGAGTGGTTATGCAGCGGCCTGCAAAGCCGTGTACAGCGGTTCGATTCCGCTCTCAGCCTCCAATTTCTTATACTTTTTGTAACTGAATACGACGTTTTACGGTACAATTTTGTTATAAGACTTTTATGTGTATTACCCTCTATTTATCTTCATTTTGATGGCGTATGCGCGTTAATATCGCTAAATATTAATCTCTAAGGAAGACGTTAAAATGAGTTCAAAGATAATCTACACACTAACGGATGAAGCGCCGCTATTAGCAACGTGTTCATTATTACCCATTATAAAAACATTTGCTGCATCAGCAAATATTGATATTGAGTTAAAAGATATCTCTTTAGCCACACGTATATTAGTGGCTTTTTCTGATTTGTTGCCAGACGAGCAAAAAGCTGAAGACGCATTAGCTGAACTGGGCAGGCTAACGCAAAACCCAGACACCAACATTATTAAACTACCTAATATTAGCGCTTCTATTCCTCAGCTAAAAGAAGCTATTCATGAACTTCAGGAAAAAGGTTTTGGTATTCCAAATTACCCTGAAGACCCACAAACCGATGAAGAAAAAGACGCACTTGTACGGTATGCGAAGACCTTAGGCAGTGCGGTTAACCCCGTTTTGCGTGAAGGTAATTCGGACCGTCGTGCGCCAGCTGCGGTAAAGGCGTTTGCGCGTAAAAACCCACATTCAATGGGCCACTGGAGTCAGGCGTCTAGAACACACGTTTCACATATGCACTTCGGCGATTTTTATGCTGGAGAGAAAAGTTTAACGCTCGATAAAGCGTGTGATGTAAGCATTGAGTTTGTTGCTAAAGACGGCGCGGTGACCGTGTTGAAAGAAAAAACATCGTTGCTGAAAGGCGAAATCATCGACAGTATGCACATGAGCAAGAAAGAGTTGTGTAAGTTTCTTGAGGAAGAAATGAATGATGCCAAAGAAACCGGTGTTATGTTTTCGTTTCATGTAAAAGCAACGATGATGAAAGTGTCGCACCCGATTGTGTTTGGTCATGCCGTGAAGATTTATTACAAAGAAATGTTCGATAAGCACGAAAAGCTGTTCGATAAGATAGGCGTTAACGCAAACGATGGTGTAAGCAGTGTTTATGACCATATTGAAAACCTGCCTGAGTCTATCAAAGAAGAGATATTGGCCGACATGCATGCGTGTTACGAAAGCCGCCCAGAATTGGCGATGGTCGATTCAGCAAAAGGAATTTCTAATTTACATACGCCTAATGAGGTGATTGTAGATGCCTCTATGCCAGCAATGATTCGCGCAGGCGGAAAAATGTGGGGTCCTGATGGCAAGCTTAAAGATACTAAAGCGGTAATGCCTGAAAGTACCTTCGCTAGGATTTACCAAGAAATTATTAACTTTTGTAAAACACACGGTGCATTTGACCCGGCCACAATGGGCAGTGTTCCTAATGTGGGCCTAATGGCGCAAAAAGCGGAAGAGTACGGTTCGCATGATAAAACCTTCGAAGTGCAAGGTGATGGCAATATTCGTATAGTAGATGAGCACGGCGTTACGTTGCTTGAGATGGACGTGGAAGAGGGCGATATCTGGCGCATGTGTCAGGTTAAAGACGCGCCTATTCGAGATTGGGTTAAGCTCGCCGTGTCACGTGCGCGTTTATCAGGTACCACCGCCGTTTTCTGGTTGGACGAATACCGTCCACACGAACATGAGCTCATTTTAAAAGTTCGGGAGTATTTAAAAGAATATGATTTATCTGGTCTAGATATTCAAATCATGTCCCAGCAACGCGCGATGCGCTTTACCCTCGAGCGAATTATTCGCGGTAAAGATACCATCTCAGTCACCGGTAATATATTACGCGATTACCTAACTGATTTATTCCCCATTTTAGAGCTTGGAACAAGCGCTAAAATGTTATCGGTTGTGCCGTTAATGAAAGGCGGCGGTTTGTTTGAAACGGGTGCCGGTGGTTCAGCGCCTAAGCACGTTAAACAGCTGATAGAGGAGAACCATTTACGATGGGATTCGTTAGGTGAGTTTCTCGCCTTAGGCGCGTCTCTTGAAGACTTAGGTATTAAGCAAAATAATACCAAAGCACTTATATTGGCTAAAACGTTGGATCAAGCGACATCGAACTTATTAAGTAACGGTAAGTCGCCATCCCGCAAAACTGGCGAGCTTGACAACAGAGGAAGTCATTTTTATTTATCGCTGTATTGGGCGAAGGCGTTGGCTGAGCAAACTGAAGACGCTGAATTGCAAGCGCATTTCAAGCCGTTGGCGAAAGCGTTATCAGATAATGAAGAAGCAATAGTGAATGACTTGACAACGCATCAGTGGCACTCCGTTGATATTGGTGGTTATTATCGAACGGATAGAGATAAAACGGTTGCTATTATGCGCCCATCAAAATTATTTAATGATACGTTAGCTTCGTTGGACTAATTTATAAAATAAGTGGTAAGAGCCTAAAATCTTCATACTGGTTTCAGGCTTTTTAATTCAGTTTGATTTATTTTCCTCTGGTTCGTAGTGATTGAACCGTAAAGTCTTTTTGTTTTACTTTCGTTGAATTAATAATTGTTTTCATTTTCAACGTTGTACAGTGATTAGCTTGGACGTCTATCATGGATATAAGCGTTGGGGCGGCAACACCTGACCCTTTGTTGTGTGCTAAGTGATAATCAGGATGTGAAAAAGCCCCGATGGCTAGTCGCCATATTTTATTATTTCTATCGTAATATCGTCCGGCAATGGGCACGAAAGTCTGTGCATCTATGTAATAAATGCGCTTTGATAACGGGTGTGAGTCGGATACCGGTTTTGCCTCTACAACGTAAGTTGTGCGTACTTGCCAAGGTACGTTGGGAAAACATTTTCCTTGCCCATGAAAGTCGCCAAATTGATAATCATCTGACGTCCCGGAGGAAGGGTAGTGCTCGTTATGCTTATAAAAGGGTGTTAGCAACTCCTTAGTGCCAATATAACGCCAGGTCATGTCGTTAATGCGACCGTTATAACCTAAGAAATCCTCAATCATGATGTCACTACCTAAAAATGCATCCGTAGTTTGTCCTGCTGGCAAGCGACGTACGCGCCTTTGAACGGACAGATATAACCAGGTTCTTTCACGAGCACTGTCATCTTCAAGTCGGTGAACAAGAAGTTGCGTGTTTTTTAGATCGAAAGGTTCTTTAGCATAAAGATAAATAGCATTAAAAATTCCAGCAGGGTTTCTGGGCAGATTGGGCGTAGGTTCGATAGTTGTGCGGTGCTTGTAACGAAGCGTTTTGCCTATAAACGAAATTGAGCGTTCAACCTTGCCATCCTTCATGTTTTTATAATCCCATATAAATGGGTCTACAATCGATGTGTCGCCTCCATAGGCATAACGCATATTCCAAGCAATCTTTAACCCTGCCAGTGGATCGGAGGTATTCGGCTCATCAGCAAATGGAATGCCGCCCTTGTAATTGTTGATTTGACCGTTATCGTTGTTAATTTGTGCTGAACCTTGATGTTTTTTGGTCAGTGCAGTAAAAACCCCGTTTTGAGAAATATCAGTTTGTTCGCCTATCGTGATAGTCAGACTATTTTTACTAATTAAGTTTTTGACGGGCTCATCAAGCAGGTGAATAAATTGGCTAACATTACTGTTATCAATAACGGTGCCGACTTTAGGTATTTCTACTGCAAGACTGCTATAAGACAAGCAAAGTAAAATTAGTGTATTGATAAATGATTTCACGCTTACATTTTTGCGAATAATTAAGTTCGAATTAGACTGTTGGGCATTAAAGTAAGTAAACGTTTATGAATGAAGCAATAAAAAGTGTCAATTTTAGCGTGTTAATGTTGGGTAACAGAGTACTAAATTAAACGATATTGTTTTTTGCGTAATCTACTAGAGCCTGATAGTTTTCACCCTGCGTGGGAAATTGAGCAGCGCCAATTTTAGCGTTAA
Source organism: Cycloclasticus sp. (assembly GCA_002733135.1). GTDB lineage: Bacteria > Pseudomonadota > Gammaproteobacteria > Methylococcales > Cycloclasticaceae > Cycloclasticus. The sequence goes on from NVUJ01000001.1 coordinate 195,429, forward strand.
GCTTAATTAATGAGCCGTCTGATAAGACAATAGGCTCAGCTAGTTCATTTTTTAGTTTTTCAACGAGAATTGAAGCGTGTTGCTCGCTAGTTTCAATTGAGAGGTTTGCGAAGTTCATTCCGCCTAAGTGTGCATAGATATCAGACTCACGTGCTTTAGATAGTAAACGATTACTAATGGCATCGAGCGCAAGATCATTTTGTGCAGTATTAATTTCTTCTACTTTAGAATCAAAGGTTATGAATAACATCGAGGCTTTTGCATGGGTGCGGGCACTAAATTCAAGTAATTGTTCAGTTAGCGCTATAAAGTCGGTCTCATTAGGTAAGTCTGAGATGGAGTTGTTATTGGTTGAAGAAATTGAAGACATATGAGTACCTATTTTTACAATATTGTGTATTAAATATGGCACGTTTTTTCGAATTTACTAGGGGTTCTGCAAAATAAATAAAAATCTTTACAAGTGTGAGGTTGCGACATATTGACGCAGGGGGTCGAAGCAATAATTGCATCCTGTTAAAGTAAGCGGACTGAATGTATTGAGTGCTTATGTCTGATTTTTTTCCGAACATTACTTCGTCAGTAGCTGATGATAATCTAAAACGTTTACTTTCTTTGCGCGCGTTTAATATAAGCGGACAAATTATCGCAATATTGGTGGCGATTTATTATTTGGATATAACGTTACCCGTAAAACCTTTGGCTATCGTTTTAATCTGCTTGATTCTTCTGAGTGTATTTACGCTATCGTTACTCAAAAAACCAGAAAATATAACAGATAACCTTTTCTTTTTTCAACTAGCTGTTGATGTGGTTTCTTTAACGGCTATTTTATATTTTACCGGTGGTGCAACTAATCCCTTCGCGTGGTTTTTGTTGGTTCCGCACAGTATTGCGTCTACTTTATTGTCGCGTCGTTATGTTTGGTTTATGGCGGCTCTAACGTCTTTGTCTTACACGGTGATTGTGTTCTTTTATCAGCCTTTAGTTCATCTTGATCACCTGATGGAAATGGGTATGGGTGGTCACTTTGCAGAACATGTTATGGGCATGTGGATTGGTTTTGTTTTGTCTACTATATTGATGGCTCACTTTGTTGCTGGAATGGCCGAATCACTGCGAAAAAGAAACGCCTTATTGTTCGAAATGAAAGAGCGTATTCTTCGCGATGAGCGCCTTGTCGCTTTAGGCGCAATGGCTACAAGTGCCGCCCATGAATTAGGAACGCCGCTTGGAACAATGGACGTGTTGGCACATGAGCTAGAAGCTGAACTTCGTGGTTCTAATGCTCCGTCAGTTAGCGATAAGCTGTCTATTATTCAAGGACAAATTAAGCGCTGTAAAAAGGTGTTGTTGAGCATTACGCAGACAGCGACATCTGATCGGCATGACTCGGGGCAGGTGTTACGAGTGGATAGTTATATTGCCAATGTTATTAACCGCTGGAAAGTTTCTAATTTGAATGTATCTTTGAACCAAGCACAAAAAGGCATCGAGCCAGTCCCTAACATTATTTCGGATGTGGAACTTACGCGGGCTTTGTGTAATGTGCTGGATAATGCGGCTTATGCGTCAGCGAATTATGTCAGCATTGAATTAGATTGGGATGCTAGCAGTTTAAGTGTCGTTATAGACGACGAAGGTGATGGCATGAGCGAAACACAGTTGGCTAAACTTGGAACACAAGAGGGGTCTTCAAAAGAAAATGGCTTGGGCATTGGGCTGTATTTAGCGAAAGAAATTATTCAACGAATGGGCGGCAGTATTCAATGGAGAAATCGTGAAAAAAAAGGCGTTCGAGTCAGTATCAATATTCCTTTGTTTGTTTAAGTGGCTAATGCAATGACAGATACCGATAAACGTTTGTTAATAATTGATGACGACGAAATTTATTGCACTGTGTTGCGAGATGCGTTTACAAGGCGCGGTTTTAACGTTGAAGTTGCATATAACGAACAACAAGCAATACAGCAGATAGAAAATTTCGAGCCTGAATTAGCCGTGGTGGATTTACGTTTAGAGCAAAGCTCGGGTTTGCACTTAATAGAGCGGCTTAAAGAAAGTGATGAAAACACAAAGATTATTATGTTGACCGGTTTTGCGAGTATTGCAACGGCGGTGGAGGCGGTTAAGTTGGGCGCAACTCAGTACATTACTAAACCAGCCAATGTCGATGAAATTCTAGCAGCTTTTGAGCAAACAATACCCGATACAGAGATAATGCCAGCTGCTCAGCCGCTCTCTGTTAAGCGATTAGAGTGGGAACATATGCAAAAAATATTGCTTGAGTGTGATGGTAATGTTTCTGAAGCGGCTAGGCGGCTTAAAATGCACCGCCGTACTTTACAAAGAAAATTAGCTAAACACCCTGTTCGGCAGTAATTTTACAAGCCTCGCAGCCACTTTGGTATGAGTTTTGTTTCATCATCAGCGGCTAAGTTTAGCTGCTTGAGCAAGGCGTCTCTATCATCAGGCAAAATGCCTTTTAGTGGCAGCGCGTTTGATGCGTGGTTTGAGCGAAATACAACGGCTTGTTTGGGCGCTATTAAAGAAATCAGCAATGCTTGTTCTTGTAGAAGGTCGGCATCTGTTTGAGCTGTATACTGCCAACCTTGTCGGGCGAATTTGTCCAAAAATTCAGATTCAATTTCTCCCTCTAAGGTGAGTTGTAAAGTTGATAAATAGGTGAGAGCCAAATCATTAACCAACTCGGCCGTTTGTTGAATATGCTCTTGCCAGTGGTGTTTGCCGCCGAGCCCTAAGATAACGGTAGCGGATACATCCATACCGGCATCTAAAGCCTTTGTTAGCCCAGTTTTCATTTTTTCTGGAGTGGCACCTTTGGTGATGCATTTCAGTAAAGTAGCGTTGCCTGTTTCAATGCCGTAATACAAAAGCGTTAAGCCGGCCTTTTTTAAAGCCAATAGTTCAGCTTGAGTTTTTGTCAGCAAGTTGTTCGGTAGTGCGTAACTGCTAACGCGCTCTAATTGCGGAAAGTGATGGTATAAGGCGCGCAATATTTCTAATAAGGTGTCGGTATCACGGTACAGCGCATCACCGTCGGCTAAAAAAACACGTCTTGTATGTGGTTGTGATTGCGCGATGGAGCTGATGTCGTTGAGCACCTGCTGCAGTGACTTTTCACTGAAGGTTTTGTCGCGATACATGGAGCAAAAGCTGCAACGATTAAAGCTACAACCTTCGGTTATTTGAAAAATAAGACTGTTTGCCTCAGATGGTGGGCGGTAGAGAGGGTAGCTATAATTCATAAGTAGTCACTTTCAGCTTGGTTCTTTTATTGATAAAGTCGTAAAACATCATTGTCTCTTCTTGATTGATTGAACGCAATCATGGACAATTCCCATCCTGATTTACACCAATGAACAATGGTGACTCATGTCGGTCCCCTCGCAACGTGAAGTCGTGAACTCCGCCAGGCCTGGAAGGGAGCAACGGCAGCGACGGAATCGTGTGCCGGGGTGTGGCTGGCATGAGTTACCACCCATTCTTTGTTCATCTAAGCGTTTAAAATTCGCACAAATCCTCAGCGCTTTGTTACCCTATCAAAATATGAGTTATAAAGTTTTTGCAAGAAAATGGCGTCCTTTGAATTTTGCCCAAGTTGTTGGGCAAGAGCACGTTGTGCAAGCGTTGGTGAATGGCTTAGAGAGTGACCGTTTACACCATGCTTATCTATTTACGGGTACGCGTGGCGTTGGCAAAACAACGATTGCACGAGTGCTTGCCAAAGCGTTAAATTGCCCAAATATTGATGGTGCTGAACCGTGCGGGAAATGTGAGGCTTGTTTAGAGGTTGATCAAGGCTGTTACCCTGATTTAATTGAAGTAGATGCGGCATCTAGGACGGGTGTCGACGATACGCGCGACTTGCTTGAGAATGTTCAGTATTCACCTAGTCGTGGTAAATATAAGGTTTACTTGATTGACGAAGTGCATATGTTTTCCAAAAGCAGCTTTAATGCGTTGCTTAAAACCTTGGAAGAACCACCCGATCACGTTAAGTTTTTATTAGCGACGACGGATCCTCAAAAAATGCCAGTGACCGTGTTGTCGCGCTGTTTACAATTTAACCTTAAACGATTAACACCTAGTCAAATTGAAGGGCAGTTTAAATTAATTCTTGATAGTGAAGGAAATGAATACGAGCCTCAAGCAACAGAGCTATTAGCGCGCGCTGCAGACGGTAGTATGCGCGATGGGCTCAGTCTATTAGACCAGGCCATTGTGCATGGCAATGGTGGCTTGCATGAGACCGATGTCATCGATATGTTAGGCAGCGTTGCACGCGAGCCAGTAGTTGATCTGCTGAAAGCTTTATTAACAAAACAAGGCAGCGAGGTTATTCAAAGCATTCAAAAACTAGATGAATTTGCCCCAGATTATGCTGAGGTGCTCCAATCGTTATTAACGTTTTTGCATCGGATTGCGGTATCTCAAATAGTAGGTAATGACGAGGAGGGCGACGGCAATTCTTTAGTTGAATTAGTCGAAGCATTTACTAAAGAAGACGTACAGCTTTATTATCAGATTGCTTTAATGGGCCAAAAAGATTTACCTTTAGCGCCAACACCGAAAATCGGTTTCGAAATGGTGTTGTTGCGTATGTTGGCATTTTCACCAACACAAATTGGACAAAGTGTCGAAAATTTAGATGTTCAAAAAACCGTTACATCGGCCGTAAGCCCGCGCCAAAAAGAGCCCTCGTTTGAACGCAAAAAAGCACCTAAAATAGTTGTTCCTGAAAAAAAAAGTCTTGAAAATATAGCTAAATTTAAAAAGGGGTTGGATGAGGACGAGTCATGCCATAAACCGGACGAGTTAGCCCGCACTATTGAGCCAGTTAAAGCAGATTTAGCTTGGGTTGAGGTAGTGCCGAAATTGGACTTAGACCCAATGACCTTACAGCTTGCGAATAATGCAACGTTGAGTAAGTTAGAGGAAAGTGAGTGTGAACTACAACTAATAGATGGGCACGTTTCGCTGAATAAAAAATCAGAACAGAATTTACAACGAGCGTTATCTAATTATTACGGACGCAAACTTCAGTTGACCTTAGTACAAGGTGGAGAGGATGTTGTCACACCTAATAGCATTGCAGATGGAAAAATAGCCCAAAGGCAGCGAGAGGCGGAAGAAGAAGTTCGGAACAACCCCATGGTAAAAAAAATCATGGACGTGTTTGACGCAACAATTATAGAAGGCTCAATTAAACCAATAGACAAATAGAGATAGTCGGAGAAATAAATGAAAAACCAATTAGGCGATTTAATGCAGCAAGCGCAAAAGATGCAGGAAAAAATGCTAGAAGCGCAGGAAAAACTTGCTGAGTTAGAAGTTACCGGTGAAGCCGGCGCGGGTCTTGTTAAAATAGTAATGACGGGCAAGCACCAAGCGCGAAAGTTATCTATCGATAGCAGTTTAATCGCAGATAACGATCAAGAAATGTTGGAAGATTTAATTGTGTCGGCGATAAATGACGCTGTGCGTAAAGTCGATGATGCAAATAAAGACAGCATGTCTGGTATGACAGCGGGCATCCCATTACCGCCGGGGTTTAAATTACCGTTCTAACTATGCAAGCAGAACCTATTCTTCAACAATTGATGCAAGCCTTACGGTGTTTACCGGGGGTTGGGAAAAAATCGGCTCAACGGATGGCGTTTCATTTATTAGAACGCGATCGTCAAGGTGCGTTTCAGTTAGCGCAAAGCTTAGCTGAGGCGGTTGATAAAGTCGGGAACTGTACTATCTGTCAAACCTTAACATCAACGGGCATTTGTAGCTTGTGCTCGGACGAACGTCGTGAACAACAGATATTATGTGTGGTAGAAACGCCAGTAGATGTTATGGCCATCGAAGGCGCTACATCGTATAAAGGATTGTACTTTGTTTTAAATGGTCGCCTATCGCCACTGGATGGACTAGGGCCCGCCGAAATAGGGCTAGATAAGCTGGCAGAACGCATTAAGTTAGGCGAGATTAAAGAGATTGTTTTAGCGACTAACCCAACGATTGAAGGGGAAGCCACGGCACACTACATCAGTGAAATGGCTAAAAAACATCACGTTAAAGCAACGCGTATTGCACACGGCGTGCCGTTTGGTGGAGAATTAGAATATATTGATAGTGGCACGTTATCACACGCGTTTAGCGGGCGTAGCGAAGTCTAAAGGAGCGTGAGATGAGTGATTGTTTGTTTTGTAAAATGGTGAACGGTGATATAGCGCCAGATATTGTGTATGAAAACGATGCGGTGCTAGCCTTTAGAGATATTAATCCGCGCGCCCCGACGCATATTTTGATTATCCCAAAAAAACATATCCCAACATTAGCTGATATGACAGAAGATGACACCATGCTGATGGGTGAAATAATGCAAGCTGCAAAAAAAGTAGCTGAACAGGAGGGTATAGCTGATTCGGGGTATAGAACAGTGTTTAACTGCAAACAAGATGCGGGACAAGAGGTGTATCACATCCACTTGCACGTATTAGGTGGTAGGGCGATGCAGTGGCCGCCGGGGTAACCTAATAGGCTAGCTTATCCCTTAATTTGAGGTACCTCAAATAACGTTGCTCAGACACGTTACCGTTGGCCACATTGTCTTTTACGGCACACTTCGGCTCTTTTACGTGCAAGCAGTTTGAATACTTGCATTGTTCTGCCAATTCACGAATTTCTCGAAAGCCATATGCTAAGTTTTGTTCGGTTATATTTGCTAAACCAAAAATATTCACCCCGGGGCTATCAATAATATCGCCACCTTCTGGCAGCTTATAGAGGGTTGAAGACGTGGTGGTGTGTTTCCCCAAACCTGAAGCGGTTGAGAGCGTTTTGGTTTGTAATTCCAAATCGGGTAGTAAAGCGTTGGTGATGGTGGATTTCCCAACACCAGATTGCCCCACCAAAAGGCTGGTTTCGTTTTGTAATCGTTTTCTTAACGCGTCTAAGCCGGACAACTCCTTTGCGCTAACCTCTAATACTTCGTAGTTAAGGTCTTTATAAATTTGTATCAATTTATTGGTTTCTTCTCGTGCGCTCGCGTCCAATAAATCTATTTTGTTTAACACGATGAGTGGGGCAATGTCTTGGAACTCGCAGGCCACAAGGTATTGGTCAAGTAGGAGAGGGTCTATATTGGGCTTAACCGCAAGAATAACGACAATTTGATTAAGGTTTGCTGCAACCGGCCTCGTCTTGCCGTTTTTTGCTGGACGAGAAAGAAGAGATTGTCTTTCAAGTATTTTTTCAACGCGACCAGCGTTGTGTTCAGTGCGCATCCATTCAACGTAGTCACCAACCGCAGGTTGTTCTAATTGTGTTCGCTTCATGCAGCGGGCGGTTTTTCCTTCGTCGTCCTCGACAATAAGCGCCTTACCCAAATGCGCGACAACACGCCCTTTTAAAATGGTTTGTGTTACTGTTTTAGCTTGGCTCAAATGATTATTTAAATTGGTAGAAGTCTTTGTTTAAGTACGTCACAACGTCTGCAATATCATCATCGAACCACTGCGTTCCTAATGAGAAATCGCAACGTTTTACACGTCTCGTTAATGCGGCTAAATCGTGCACTTTGCGTAGTTTAGAGGTGTATTTATCTGTTGTGTGGCAGGCCAAACAATTCTCTGCGTGTAATGTTCGTCCATTATCAATATCGGCAGCATAGGCGATAGGTGATAGTAAAAAATAAACGCTTACAACGAATAATAAGTTTTTCATGGCATGCCTCTTAGTTTACAAAGCCGTCTTACTTAGGCTTTTAAGATGATTAATCCTAACACTAGCGGGTGGGTGACTATGGTAAAAGTTTGAGTAAATAGGATCGGGGGTTAGGGTGCTAGCATTTTCGCGGTACAATTTTACAAGTGCTTGAATAAGGTGTTCTGGTTTTGCCATGGTGCTAGCAAAGGCGTCAGCTTCAAACTCAAATTTACGTTGGAAATGACTGCCGATTGGCGATAAAAATGTCGTGAATATGGGTGTTACCAAAATGAATAATAGTAGTGCAATGGCATCATTAATCATCACCATACCTAAACCATCAAAAAACCAAGTTTGTTGTTTTAACCAACCCAGCAGCGCAAAGCCTAGTAGGGTTATCACCGTTGATGCAAGCATGTGCTTAACAATGTGTTTGCATTTGAAATGCCCTAACTCGTGTGCTAGTACGGCTTCAATTTCATCTGTGTTCAGTGACTCAATGAGTGTGTCATAAAACACGATGCGTTTGTTATTGCCAATACCCGTAAAGTACGCGTTGCCATGGCCTGAGCGTTTAGAGCCATCCATCACATAAATGCCGTTGCTTTTAAAGCCGCAACGTTCAAACAAGCTTTGAATGCGAGTTTTTAATTGCTCGTCTTCAAGTGGCGTAAATTTATTGAATAATGGTGCGATAACGGTTGGTACGAGCCATGTCATAAAAAAAGTAAAGGTGAGGGTTAGTAACCAAGCATATAGCCACCAATATTCACCCATTTTCCCCATCACGAGCAATAAGGCATAGAGTATCGGAATGCCGATAATGAGCATGAGCGACACTTGTAAGAACTGATCTTTAACAAACTGCTTAGCCGTCATGCGGTTGAAGCCAAACTGTTGTTCAATTTTGAAGGTTTGGTATATGTCTATAGGTAGCTCAATAAGGTGGGAAATAATAAACACCGACATGATGATGGCAACACCGGCCCATAAGTCATTCGCTATTTGTGCTTGAGAGACATCAACGAGGATATTAATCACGCCGCCAAGCGTAAGCATGACTAATAGTCCACTGCCAAGGATGTTGCTTATTGTGGCAACTTGAGTTTTAGCTAAGGTGTAATCCGCCGCTTTTTGGTGAGCGTCTAAATCAATTTTACCTTTGAAATCTTTTGGCACATTGTTGCGATGAAGCGTAATGTGAAACATTTGGCGTTTGTTTAACCAAAGTTTTAATAATAGAGAAGCGACTAAAAAAAATAAAAATATATAGCTAAATTGGTTCATAAATTCATTAAGATGTAAGTTGTATTTATATTCACAGTATTAAAGGTATTTAAATGTCACAAGATAAGCAAAATTTAATCTGGATCGATCTAGAAATGACAGGCTTAGAGCCTGCAACAGATTCTATCATTGAAATAGCGACGATTGTGACAGATAAAGAATTGAATATATTGGCAGAAGGCCCCGTGTTAGCAGTTCGCCAAACTAAAGAAAAGATGGATGCAATGGATGCTTGGAACCAAAAACATCATGGTCAATCGGGTTTAATTGATCGTGTGCTGAATAGCCCATTAAATGAGAATGATGTTGAAAACGAAACAATAGCCTTTTTGGAAAAGTGGGTGCCTAAGGGTGCATCACCTATGTGTGGCAATAGTATCTGCCAGGACAGGCGTTTTATGGCTAACTACATGCCCGTGTTGGAAGCATATTTTCATTACAGAAATTTAGACGTGAGCACGTTAAAGGAACTAGCAAGTCGTTGGGCGCCGGAGATTATCAAAGGCTTTAAAAAGAAAGCCTCCCATCAAGCGTTGGACGATGTCATCGAGTCGATAGAAGAACTTAGGTATTACCGAGAAACGTTTATTAAGTAGTTACCTCATGAAGGGCAGCTACATGTTGTTCAATAGCCCATCGCACGTGTTCATTGATAATTGGGTTTGGGTGATTTTCTCTTTTGTTTAAAGCCACTAAAATATCGGGATCATATGATGCGTTACCCAACGCAACAGCGATGTTTCTTATCCAACTCACGTAGCCAATTCTACGAATGGCTGATCCTTCCGTGTTACGTAGAAAATCTTCCTCAGACCAACTAAATACGTCTAAAAGGCTCGCCGTATCGAGTTGATGTCTTGTCATAAAATCTTTTTCAACGGTTAAGTTGGCGAATCGATTCCATGGGCACACCTGTTGGCAATCATCACAACCATAAATATGGTTACCCATTAAGGGGCGTAAGTGTTCGGGAATGGCGCCTTGGAGTTCGATTGTTAGATACGAGATGCAACGTCTAGAATCAACAACATATGGCGCAACAATGGCCTGTGTCGGGCATATGTCGATGCAGTCTGTACAATGCCCACAATGGTCCTTGATGGGTTGGTCAACGGGCAGTGGTAGGTCGACGTATAGTTCGCCGAGGAAGAACCACGAGCCGGCTTCTTTATTGATTAGATTACTGTGTTTTCCAATCCAACCTAAGCCCGCTTTTTCCGCAATGGATTTTTCCATCACCGGAGCAGAGTCGACAAAAGCACGGTAACCAAAAGGGCCGATTAGTTCTTCAATCAGGGTAGCCAGTTGCTGAAGTTTTTTTCTAATAACCTTATGGTAATCACGTCCAAGTGCGTAGCGAGAAATATATGCCCGAGCAGGGTCTGCCATTAACTCATTTGTGATGGACATCGATTCTGGTAAATAATCCATACGGCAAGATATAACGCGCACCGTACCTGGATGCAGTTCATTAGGGCGCGTACGTTTTGTGCCGTGCTTATGCATATAGTTCATCTCGCCATGGAAACCGGCATCGAGCCAGTCGGCGAGCTGCTTTTCAGCCTCAGACAATTCCGTGTCTGAAATACCAACTTGCTGGAAACCCAGCGATTGTCCAAGCGTTTTTATTTCTTGCGCTAGGTCGTGGAAGTCGGTGCTGTTTGCATTCATCTGCGGTAGGATACATTAAAAATAAATTAGAATTTGTGTATGCTTAATTCAACGCCCAAAGAAGCAAGCCCTCTAACAATTGAAGAGCTGAAGAAAGCACTCTCTCCGCGCCAAAAAAATGCACATAAAGGTGATTTTGGGCATGCGCTATTGATTGGTGGAAATCAAGGCTACAGCGGAGCTATACGTCTATCAGCCAGTGCTGCATTGCGAATAGGTTCAGGGTTGGTAAGCGTTGCTACCCGTGAAGAGCATGCCGCCTTAATAACAATGAGTCAGCCAGAACTCATGTGTCATGGTGTTAATACAGCCAGTGAATTAAAGAGGCTTATTAATCGCTCGACTGTATTAGCTATTGGGCCAGGGTTGGGGCAAACGAAATGGTCTTATAAGGTTTTTGAAACGGCGCTCGAGTCCCCGTTGCCAATAGTGGTGGATGCTGACGGCTTAAACCTGTTAGCAAAAGAACCACGTGTAAATAACAACTGGATTTTAACGCCTCACCCAGCAGAGGCGGCGCGATTGTTAACGTGTACAACCGCCGAGATTCAAGCTAATCGGATTCAGGCAACTATCCGGTTGCAAAAACAGTATGGTGGTGTAGTCGTTTTAAAAGGGGCCGGTAGCTTAATATACGACGGCCAACAACTAGCTATCTGCAATGCAGGTAACCCTGGTATGGCATCGGCTGGTATGGGCGATGTTTTGACAGGCGCAATCGCAGGATTAATGGCGCAGGGTTTTAGTCTTATGGACGCAACAAAATTTGGCGTTCTGATTCATGCCACAGCTGGCGACCGAGCAGCAAAGAAAGGTGAAAGAGGACTAATGGCTAGCGATTTAATGCAATATATACGTGATGTCGTTAATGAATATTAAAAACGAAGAGGCGATGTTAAAAGCCGGTAAGGAATTGGTTGCACAATTGAAACCTGGCATGTTGATTTTTTTAATCGGTGATTTAGGTGCAGGTAAAACAACCTTCGTTCGCGGTGTTTTAAATGGTATGGGCCATATGGGCTCGGTAAAAAGCCCTACGTATAATTTGGTTGAGGAATACAACGTTGATAACCGGCAGGTATTCCACTTTGATTTGTATCGCTTGAGAGACTCGGAGGAATTGGAGTACATGGGGATACGTGATTATTTAAACGAGCAATCTATTTGTTTTGTTGAATGGCCAAATAAAGGTGCAGGCTTGTTGCCCAAGCCCGACTTGCAAGTTGAGATAACGATTAATGGATGTGAGCGAGAATTACTCTTATCGTCAAATATGAAAGTATAAAAAATACTTGACAAACATGTAGTTATACAACTATTCTCGAAAAATAATGAGTTTATTCACCTGAAAAACTCAATGCTTATGAAAAAATTCACATACATTCAAGGTTCTATCGCAATCATATTTGGCATTTTGATGATGTTAGTTAGTTCTACATGTTCTGCGGTGGGCGTGAAGAAAGTTGAGTCATTACGTTTTTGGACGGCGCCTGACCATACGCGGTTGGTTTTTGGCATCACATCACCGGTCAGTCATAAAGTATTTGTTTTAGATAATCCACCACGAATAGTGTTAGATATAGAAAATGTAACTTTTGACACCGAATTACCTTCTTTTTCAGCCGGGCATAAAGTTGTAAGCTTGTTAAGGCAAGCAGCACGTAATAAAAATGATTTACGCGTGGTTATTGACTTGAAAGAAACGGTTAGGCCGAAAAGTTTTGTATTAAAGCCAAATGCAGATTATGGGCATCGTTTAGTGGTCGATTTGTATCCGAAGAGCCAACAGACTAACAATTCTCCTGTTGCCATAAAAAAAGCTTCTAATACGCCACAAAATAAAAAATGGGTGGTAGCAATTGATGCGGGACACGGTGGAGAAGATCCTGGTGCTAAAGGCTATAGAGGAACACGGGAGAAAACAGTCGTTTTGGCTATTGCCAAAAAGTTAGCGGCGCAAGTTAATAAACAGCCGAATATGAAAGCATACTTGGTTCGTTCGGGTGACTATTATATTGGCTTACGTCAACGCATGGAAAAAGCCCGTAAGGCTAGAGCCGACTTATTTGTCTCAATTCACGCGGATGCTTTTAGAAACCAACAAGCGAAAGGTTCGTCTGTATATGTTTTGTCTAATAGGGGCGCGAGTAGTGAGGCGGCTCGGTGGCTAGCAGACAGTGAAAATGCAGCTGATTTAGTTGGCGGCGTAAGCTTAGATGATAAAGATGACATGCTTGCCTCTGTGTTGCTCGATTTGTCACAAAATGCTACGGAAGATGCGAGTGCAACGTTTGCTGGCGAAGTCTTGAAAAACTTAAAAGGTGTTGGGCATGTGCATAAAAAACAAGTCCAGCGTGCTGGTTTTATGGTGCTAAAGTCGCCAGACATCCCTTCTATATTGGTTGAAACGGCGTTTATTTCTAATAGACAAGAAGAAGCTAATCTTCGTAGTTCGAAGCATCAAACAAAAATTGCTACCGCCATTATGCGAGGCGTTAAAGCCTACTTTACCCAACAACGTGTCCCTGCAAGGCCAACGACACGACTGGCAAAAACGACGTATAAAATTAAAAGAGGCGACACATTGTCTGCTATTGCTCAACGTTACCAAATATCTCTTGTGTCGTTAAAGAAAGCGAATGCAATGCGAACCAACCGTATTCGAATTGGGCAGGTTATTCAGATACCAAGTTAGTTTTTTTCGATACAATGCGTGTACTCTATACGCAAGTTCCCCTTAGTTTAGTATCGAAATTTAATGTCCATTAAGCAATTACCACCACAACTTATTAACCAAATCGCGGCTGGCGAGGTCATTGAGCGACCAGCATCCGCCGTTAAGGAATTAATTGAGAATGCGTTAGATGCAGGAGCATCGCAAGTACGTATTGAAGTGGAAGAGGGCGGTTCGCGTTTAATACGCGTTAGTGACAATGGCTCAGGCATTGATAAGTCAGATTTAGGGTTGGCGATGTCTAGGCACGCAACCAGTAAAATCGCATCATTGCACGACCTTGAATCTGTGTTGAGCTTTGGGTTTAGAGGTGAGGCTTTGCCGAGCATGAGTTCTGTTTCTCGTTTAACGCTGACGTCCAGGCAAGCAAACGATAGTGCAGGTTGGTTTGTTAAAGCGGACGGCACAGAAGAAGAGTTAGACCCAACACCTACAGCGAGTTCAATTGGTACTTGTGTTGAGTTACGCGATCTTTTTTATAACACACCAGCGAGACGGAAGTTCCTAAAAACCGATAAAACGGAATTTGGCCATATAGACAAAGTGATTAAACGCATGGCGTTAAGCCGCTTTGATGTTGGCTTTAATGTGGTGCACAATCAGCGACAAGTTGTGGATTTAAAACCAGCGATATCAAATGCAGAAAAAGACCGTCGTGTTGACATGTTGTGTGGCGATGGCTTCGTGGAACAGTCACTTGAAATTGACGTCATTAATGGCGATTTAGCGTTACAAGGTTGGGTTGGGCTGCCAACGTATTCAAGGTCGCAAGCAGATATGCAGTTTTTTTACGTTAATAGCCGTTTAATACGCGATAAATTGATAAATCACGCCGTTCGCTTAGCCTATCAAGACGTATTATTTCACGGTCGTCATCCTGTTTATGTTTTATATCTAACGATTGATCCGACGTTGGTGGATGTGAACGCGCATCCCGCCAAGCTGGAAGTGAGGTTTCGTGAAAGCAAAGCAGTCCACGACTTCGTCTATCGCCGAATTAAGCAATTACTATCGGATACTCGGCCTGTTGATCATTACTCGGTTAAAACTATTCAGCCTCCTCTAGACGTAACTAACGTTCATTACGATGATATGCAGCAACAGCATATGCCGTTGACTATCGCAGAACCTTCTTCTAATTACGCTGGTAATTCGTCATACAAAATGCCATCGATGTCACCCAGCCACCGTGCGTATGAGCTTGCAACACACGGCGATGGTGATGCTGTGCCACCAATGGGTTTTGCCGTAGCGCATTTACATAACACCTATATTCTTGCGGAATCTGAAAAAGGGTTAATTCTGGTGGATACGCATGCCGCACACGAGAGAATCGTATACGAAAAGCTCAAAAAGCAATTTGATACGGGCAATATGGTGAAACAGCCGTTGTTAATTCCTCAAAAAATTCAGTTATCAGATGAAGAGATGGTGGTGTTTGAAGAACACCAATCTATGTTGGATGGTTTAGGTATGGAGTTAAGCGCGTCAGGACCAAATACCCTTTTGGTACGCACAATCCCTGTTTTGTTAGCTTCAGATGATGCGGAGATTATAGTGCGGCATGTGTTGCAAGATTTAGCACAAACGGGCGATTCTAAGAGCGTACAAGATGCGTGTAATACCATATTGGGCAATATGGCGTGCCATAGCTCTATTCGGGCCAACAGGCGGTTAACAAACATTGAAATGAACGCTTTATTACGCGATATGGAACAAACGGATAATAGTGGGCAGTGCAACCACGGTAGACCTACGTGGGTGTTGCTGAATGTGCGGCAATTAGATGCGTTGTTTTTAAGAGGTCGGTAGGTCGTGGCAGTATTACCACGCGCCATTTTGTTGATGGGGCCTACGGCCTCGGGTAAAACGACTTTGGGTATTGAATTGGCCAAGGCATTAGATGGTGAAATTATTAGTGTGGACTCTGCCTTAGTCTATAAAGAGATGGATATCGGTACTGCCAAGCCAGACATGGATGAGCGACAGGGCATAAAACATCATTTAATCGATATATTGGACCCCTGCGAGGTTTTTTCTGCCGGACAGTTTCGTGAAGAGGCGTTAAAGCTTATACACAACATTATAGAGTCAGGTAAAACACCCATTTTAGTCGGTGGAACCATGTTGTACTTCCACGTTTTATTAAACGGTATCGCAAAACTACCTGACGCAGACCAAGAGATTCGTCAACGTATTGATGCCCAAGCTAAATCAGAAGGGTGGTTGGCTATACACAAAAAATTGGAGACTGTGGACCCTGTTGCAGCCAAGCGGATACATCAAAATGATGCGCAACGAATTCAGCGCGCTTTAGAAGTGTATTTAGTCTCAGGGCGTAGCCAAACAGAATTAATACGCGAGCAACAATCCACAGAACTGCCGTTTCAACCCGTTAAGTTGATAATCGCCCCCACTGATCGTGCCGAGCTACATGAAAAAATAGCGCTAAGATTTGATTTAATGTTGGCTAATGGGTTTATGCAAGAAGTATCGTCCTTGTATGAAAGAGGGGATTTAGATGCATCGATGCCTGCGATTAGATCAGTAGGTTACCGTCAAGCTTGGGCGCATATTGGTGGCGAATATGATCGGGCTACCATGCGAGAAAAGGCTATTATCGCGACTAGGCAACTGGCTAAGCGGCAGTTTACCTGGTTAAGGCAACAGGACGACGTCACTTGGCTTGCAACAGGTGATGAAATTAATAAAAGCACCGTTTTAGCGCAATTTGGTTCAAAAAACACGAATTAGACTTGAAATAACGCAAGAAGGGCTCCATATTTCTATCAAGCGCTTGATGGTAGTATTAAAAACCAGGTGTTAGTTACTGTTGTAACGAAATAAATGATTGGAAGCAGTATTTTTTAATAAGGTATTGCACGAATAATAATAAGGAGCACTTCATGTCTAAAGGCCATAACCTGCAAGATACATTTCTAAACACATTAAGAAAAGAACACATACCCGTCGCTATTTTTTTGGTGAATGGTATTAAGTTACAAGGTCAAATCGATTCGTTTGATCAGTACATCGTTATTCTTAAAAATGCCGTTAACCAGATGGTGTATAAGCACGCTATTTCAACAGTTGTGCCCGCTAGAGCGGTTAGCATGGCTAGAAATGATGAAGAAGAGTAACTGAATTTGCGCGCAATCCTTGTGGTTAGCAATTTTTAATGGAATTATTTGACCGCCCAGATTCGGGTGAAAAAGCACTTGTCGTCCACTTAGCCATTAATCACAGCTTTTCAGAAGATGACTTAGCTGAATTTATTCAATTGGTCATTTCTGCAAATGTAGAACCGGTTGTTACGGTAAAGGGATCGCGTCGCGCTCCTGACTCCAGATTTTTTATTGGTAAAGGCAAACTGGATGAAGTAAAGCACCTGCTGCATGAAACGTGCGCGGATGTGGTGCTATTTAATCATACGCTTAGCCCAAGCCAACAAAGAAACTTAGAAAAAGAGCTAGAGGTTCGTGTATTAGATAGAACGAACTTAATTTTAGATATTTTCGCCCAACGGGCGCAATCGTTTGAAGGCAAACTTCAAGTTGAGTTGGCGCAACTTCAGCATTTATCTACGCGTTTAATCAAAGGCTGGACCCATCTTGAAAGACAAAAAGGCGGTATTGGTTTACGTGGCCCAGGTGAAACTCAGTTAGAAACAGATAGGCGTTTAATTGGCCAACGAATTCGTCAAATTAAATCACGCTTGCTTAAAGTCGCTAAACAACGAGAGCAAGGCCGGCGAAGTCGCCAGCGTGCAGATGTACCCACTATCTCGTTAGTCGGTTATACCAATGCGGGTAAATCAACGCTATTTAATGCACTCACTAATTCATCTATTTATGCCGCAGATCAGCTCTTTGCAACGCTTGATCCCACACTTAGGCAAGTAAAGCACGTGGATTATGGTGAATTTGTGTTGGCTGATACGGTAGGGTTTATTCAAGATTTGCCGCATGAATTGGTGGCGGCCTTTCGTTCGACATTGCAAGAAACTATTGAAGCCGACTTGTTGCTTCACGTGGTTGATGCGAGCAGCCCTAATCGACAAGAGCAAATGAGAGAAGTAAATACGGTTCTAAAAGCTATTGGTGCTGATAAGATTCCACAAATGATGGTGTACAACAAAATTGATCAGTTACCAGCGGTTAATCCACATATCGATCAAGATGAGGCATATAAAATAACCGCTGTTTGGCTGTCCGCTATTAAAAAAGAAGGATTGAATCTTTTATTAGAAAGCTTGTCTACAACGTGTCACCAGGAAAATAACAGACTAACGTTAACGCTAAAACCGAATCAAGCTAAATTGAGGGCTGCCTTGTTTAAGAACGCGCAGATTATTAGTGAAGATGTGCAAGAGAATGGTGATTGGCTTTTGGATGTAAATATTCCAAATAGGTTTCAGTATTTATTAAATGAAATAGACGAATAATTGGGGCAACTTGGTGCAATATTCCTTGCTAACAAGTGGCTAGCCACCTAGAATTAACAATTGGCACAAAACAAATTAACTTGAGGTTTTAACTATGTCTTGGGATGACTCAGATAACGATAAAAAGAAAGACCCGTGGAGTGGTCGAAAGAAAGAGCAGCAAGGTCCTCCAGACCTTGATGAAGTGATTCGTTCTATGCAAGAGAAGTTAGGGTTCTTGTTTGGTGGTGGACCAAAAAACCCGAAGAACTCTGGCGGTAACAAGACATCTAGTGCAGGGCCTTCGGGTTCTAATATAACAATGCTTGTTGTTATAGCGGCTTTAGTATGGCTAGCCTCAGGTATTTATATCGTAGATGAAGGTAACAGAGGTGTTATTTTACGCTTTGGAAAATACTACGAAACGACGATGCCCGGCCCTCACTGGCGTTTTCCAGGCCCAATAGATAGCGCGACGATTGTCAATGTGGATCAGCAACGCTTCATTGAAGTGGGTTATCGTTCGGGTGCTAATCAGCAAGCATCTACTGGCGTTAGAAAAGAAGCGCTTATGTTGACAGAAGATGAGAACATTATTGACGTGCAATTAGCGGTTCAATACAAAGTAAAAAATGCGCAAGATTATGTGTTTAATGTTCGAGCCCCCGAAGTCACTCTAAAGCAGTCAACTGAAAGTGCGTTAAGAGCAGTTATTGGTAAGAGCAAAATGGACTTTGTATTAACTGAAGGTCGTAGTGATGTAGTGGCTAAAGTGGAAACAGCACTTCAAGCAATGTTAGATGATTATGGAACAGGGCTTATTGTTTCGACCGTTAACTTGGTTGAAGCCCAACCCCCTGAGGAAGTGCAAGGCGCATTCTCTGATGCCATCAAAGCGCGTGAGGATGAACAACGTTATATTAACGAATCTCAAGCGTATTCAAATGAGGTGATTCCAAAAGCACGTGGTAAAGCATCAAGAATAGTGCAAGAAGCTGAAGCGTATGAACAACGCGTTGTTTCAGAAGCAGATGGTGATGCATCACGATTTACTCAACTGTTAGTTCAATACGAATTGGCGCCAGAAGTAACGCGTAAACGTTTGTATTTGGAAACCATGGAAGACGTTTTAGGTAATTCTAGAAAGGTTATTATGGATGTTAAAGGGGGTAATAATTTAATGTATTTACCGATAGATAAATTAATGGAGTCTTCACCAGCAACGTCGAACCGTTCTATAACACCACCAGAAAGAACCACGCCTGCTAACACAGGTCGAGATACCAGTTACAGAGATAGAGCAGGGAGAGGTAGATAATGAAAATCAATCCATTAATTATGATCGGCTTAATCGTCGTTTTATTGGTAGGGTCAGCCAGTGTGTTTACTGTTGACCAACGTGAAAAAGCTATTGTTTTCCGTCTAGGTGAAATTGTTCGTACGGACCTTGCACCGGGCTTACATTTTAAGTTTCCTTTCATCAATAACGTAAGAAAATTTGATGGCCGGATACAAACGCTAGACTCTAGGCCTGAACGATTCTTAACGTCAGAAAAGAAAAACGTAATTGTTGATACCTTTGTTAAGTGGAAAATTGCTGATGTCGATAACTTTTATCGAGCAGTGGGTGGTGATCCTCGTCAGGTAGATACACGATTGAATCAATTTATAAAAGAAGGCATGAGAGCGGCGTTTAGTAAGCAAACTATTTCAGAGTTGATTTCTGTTGGTAGAGATAAAATTCGTATAGGCCTTGTAAAAGATATGGATACATTAGGCGAAGGCTTAGGCATTAATATTGTTGACGTTCGAATTAAGCGAATTGACTTGCCTGACGAAGTGAGTGCGTCTGTCTACAAAAGGATGGAGTCTGAGCGTGAGCGTGTGGCGCGTGATTTTAGGTCTCGTGGTAAGGAAGCGGCAGAAAGAATTAAGGCGAACGCTGACAAAGAAGGCGAGATTATTCTTGCGACGGCTTATAAAGAGTCACAAGAATTACGTGGTAAAGGTGATGCGCTAGCAGCTAAAACGTATGCGGATGCTTACAATAAAGATAAAGAATTCTTTGCGTTTTACCGCAGCATGGATGCGTACCGTAAAAGTATGGGTTCGGGTAACGACTTGATTGTGCTTGAGCCAACGTCAGACTTTTTTAAATATTTTAAGAACCAGTAGCGCATAAACCAACAAGATAACTTGAAATAGTGGCTTGGCAAGAACTGTTTACAGCAGTGGCTTTGGTGCTCATTTTGGAGGGGGTTATTCCTTTTATGAGCCCAGATATATTGCGCAAAACCTATCAGCGGTTAGCAGAAATGGGTGATCAAACGGTCCGTATCTCTGGCCTCGTCAGTATGATAGCTGGCGTATTGCTATTAACGTTAGTACGTTAAGGTTAACTAACAAATGACAAATAATAATTGGATGTTGCCAGAAGGCATTGAGGAACTCCTACCTCAAGATGCTGCGCGTTTAGAAATAATGCGGCGTGGATTATTAGACCTATTCAGCACCTGGGGTTATCAATACGTTATCCCTCCAATGTTAGAGTACTTGGACTCACTTCTTTCGGGAACGGGTCAAGAGATTGATTTACAAACGTTTAAATTGACCGATCAAATTAGCGGCAGAACACTGGGTATTCGAGCAGATATGACGCCACAAGTTGCCCGTATGGCGGCTCACCATATCCATAATGCATCACCAACAAGATTGTGTTATTTAGGCACTGTGCTTCAAGCGCGTGGCGCTAAAATCGAAAAGTCGCGCAGCCCAATTCAAGTGGGTGCCGAGTTATATGGTAGTCAACACATTAAGAGCGACGTTGAAATTATTCGATTGATGCTCGAAACACTCGCCGTTTCCGGCTTACAAGAAGTGCACCTAGATTTAGGCCATGTGGGTATTTTTAGGGGCTTAACAAAAAAAGCAGGGTTATCAGATAACCAAGAGGCGGAGCTGTTTGATGCACTTCAGCGAAAAGCAACGGACGAAGTTGATGAGTTATTAACGGCGTATGAGCTAGACGCGGTTTGGCAAAAAGCTTTCTTCGCATTACTTAGCCTTAATGGTAATTTAGTGGTTCTTGAAGAGGCCAAATCAAGCTTATCCGTAGGTGGTGATGAAGTGCTTAATGCCATAGCTGAGCTGCAGAGCGTTGCATCCATGTTGCAAGTTATTTATCCCGCCTTACCGTTGTATTTTGACTTGGCTGAACTTCGCTGTTACCAATACCAAACCGGCATCGTATTTGCTGCCTTTGTACCAGGCTTTGGTTCAGAGGTTGCACGTGGCGGCCGTTATGATAATTTAACGGCACAGCTGGACAAATCATTACCTGCAACTGGCTTTAGTGCTGACATCAAAGTGCTGTCACGGTTGAGCGCTTTAAAGGTGGAGGTGGCCAGAGAGTGTATTTTGGCGCCCAATCTTGATGATATTGATTTACAGACAATCATACGCGACTTACGTGCGTCAGGACGGGCGGTTGTTCAACAACTGCCAGATGAACAGCAAACGCCTGCTCACACAGCCGAACTGGGCCGTGTTAACGGCCAGTGGACAGTCTCCGAATAACGTTTTATTTAAAACGTTAACACTTATAAATAAAGACAGAAAGAGAATAAAGATGGGAAAGAATGTTGTCGTAATTGGCACTCAATGGGGTGACGAAGGCAAAGGTAAATTGGTGGATTTATTAACCGATGATGTAGCCGCTGTGGTGCGCTTTCAAGGCGGCCATAATGCAGGCCATACCTTGGTTATTGGCGACAAAAAAACAGTCTTGCATTTAATCCCGTCCGGCATTTTAAGAGACAACGTACAGTGCCTGATTGGTAATGGCGTGGTGTTATCACCCGAAGCATTACTTAAAGAAATGGCTGGTTTAGAAAAGGCGGGCATTAACTTTTCTAATCGTTTAAAAATCAGTGAAGCGTGTCCATTAATTCTGCCGGTACATATAGGTTTAGATTTGGCGCGTGAACGTGCGCGTGGTGATAAACCAATCGGCACAACCGGTCGTGGCATTGGCCCAGCGTACGAAGACAAAGTTGCGAGACGTGGTTTGCGAGCAGGTGACCTGTTAACGCCAGACATTTTTGCAGAAAAACTTAAAGAATTACTTAAATACCATAATTTTGTGTTGGAAAACTATTTCCAAGCAGATAGCTATGATTTCCAAACCATGTACGACGAAGTAATGGCACAGGCAGAGGTGATTAAACCGATGCTGATTGACGTTGCAGATGCACTGCATAACTACAGCCGAGAGGGTAAAAATGTCTTATTCGAAGGTGCACAAGGTGCATTGTTGGACATTGATCACGGCACGTACCCATACGTAACATCTTCCAATACAACGGCCGGTAGTGCGGCTAGTGGTAGTGGCATGGGCCCTTGTGATATGGATTATGTTCTGGGTATTACTAAGGCCTATACAACACGCGTTGGCAGTGGGCCATTTCCAACAGAGCTTGATGATGAAGTGGGTAAATACCTCGGTAAAAAAGGCCATGAATTTGGCGCAACAACAGGCCGTGAAAGACGTTGCGGTTGGTTCGATGCTGTGTCGCTTCGCCGCTCAGCTCGTTTAAACAGCCTAACTGGCATTTGCTTGACCAAACTGGATGTAATGGACGGCTTAAAAGAAGTAAAGATTTGTGTTGGCTATAAATTAAACGGTGAAGTTATTGATGTGCCACCCATCGGTGCAGAGAATTACGAACAATGTGAACCCGTGTTTGAAACCATGCCGGGTTGGAAAGGGCAAACGGAAGGGTGTAAATCATTAGAAGGATTTCCAGTTGAAGCAATAGCCTATATCAAGCGATTGGAAGAGTTGGTTGAGGTACCTATCGACATTATTTCAACGGGACCAGAAAGGACAGAAACAATCATCCTGAATAACCCATTCGGATAAACAAAATTCAGTATTAATAAAAAGGCTCTACGAAAGTAGGGCCTTTTTTATGCATATAAGTAACTGTTTTATGAAAAATTGGGTATAAATAAAAGCTGAGCTTTATATTCTAATGATGGTTAGAAAAATGTATGATGGAAAGAATAACAAATAAATCTGCGGAGAAAAGTATGTCAAATATGGAAAACTACCCAGAGGTTAAGGCGAGTTTTAAATTAGAAACACCAGAAGTATATAACTTCGGTTTTGATGTTATCGATAAACGAGCTGCGGAAGCAGATAAACTCGCTTTTATAGAAGTTGATGGTTCAGGCGAAAATATTAAGCGTCATAACTTCAGCGACTTACGGGATATTTCTAACCAATTTGCTAATGGTCTGCTTGATATGGGCGCTGAAAAAGGCGAGTTGGCCTTTGTGATGATTCCACGTATTTCTGAGTGGTATGCCATTATGATTGGCTGTTGCAAATTAGGTGTGGTCACTATGCCCGGCACTAATTTATTAACCCCTAAAGACATTGAGTACCGCATTAATCGTTCAAAAGCGACGATGGCGATTGTGACATCGGAGAATGCCGATAAAGTGGATGCGATAAAAAGCAAATGCCCAACGCTTGAAACGTTAATCGTTATTGGCGATGACCGAGAGGGATGGCATACATTCAAACAACTGACTGAAAATTTTGATACCGCATTAGACAAGGCCAAATTAGCACCGAGTAAATCGTCAGATTTAATGATGATTTACTTTACGTCAGGCACGACTGGTATGCCAAAAATGGTAGCAAGAGACAACGCTTATGCCCATGCGCATACCATTACCGGCAAATACTGGATGGATTTACAAGAGAATGACATTCATTGGACGCTCTCAGATACAGGTTGGGCAAAAGCCGCGTGGGGTATGTTGTATTCACCGTGGCAAATGGGCGCAGCAATGGTGTTGTTTAACGGCACAGGGTTTGAGGCAGAATTACATTTGAATTTAATTGAAAAACTGGGGGTAACGACGTTTTGTGCACCACCAACAGTCTACCGTGTGTTCGCGCAATTGGATTTAGCTCAATATAATTTAAGCTCTATTCGCCATGCGATTGGTGCAGGCGAACCACTTAACCCCGAAGTGATTAAAATTTGGAAAGAGGCCACGGGTTCTGATATTTATGATGGCTATGGACAAACAGAGACGATTAATATCGTAGCCAACTACCCTTGCATGCCGGTTAAACCAGGCTCGATGGGCAAACCCGTTCCCGGTGTTAATGTACAAATTGTTGATGAAGATGGCGATATTTGTGCAGTAGATACCGTCGGTAGCATTGCTATTGAAATCACCGATCCATTACAGCCTGGTATGTTCCCCGGTTATTGGGAAAATGATGCAGCAACGGCTAAATGCTTTATAAACGGCTGGTACCACACCGGCGATAATGGCACGGTGGATGAAGATGGCTATTTTTGGTTTGTTGGTCGTTCAGATGACATTATTACCTCGTCAGGCTACAGAATTAGCCCATTTGAAGTTGAAAGTTCATTGTTAGAACATCCAGCGGTGCTTGAGTCTGCCGCCATTGGCAAGCCTGATGAGGCGCGTGGTGAAATTGTAAAAGCGTTCATTATTTTGGCCGAAGGCTATAAAGGTACCCCCGAGCTAACCAAAGAAATTCAAACATTCATGAAACAACACACCGCGCCGTATAAATACCCGCGCGAAATTGAATACGTCGAATCGTTGCCGAAAACCATTTCGGGAAAAATCAGACGTATTGAATTAAGGCAAAACTGTTAGGAGTAAAGCATGTCAGCAGCACAAGAAAGCGTTATCGACCCACACAAAATAGTTAAATACAAAGCCAAGAACCACGTGCGCTTTGTAACGGCCGCCAGCTTGTTTGACGGCCACGATGCGGCGATTAATATTATGCGCCGTATTTTGCAATCAACAGGTGTGGAAGTCATTCACTTAGGCCATAACCGCTCTGTGCAAGAAGTAGTAAACGCGGCGATTCAAGAAGACGTGCACGGTATAGCCATTAGCTCGTATCAAGGAGGCCACGTTGAATACTTTAAGTACATGATTGATCTGCTGAAAGAAAAGGGCGCGTCGCACATTAAAATATTTGGCGGTGGCGGTGGCGTGATTGTGCCGGAAGAAATTGCCGAGTTACATGCTTACGGCGTATCGCATATCTTCTCACCGCATGATGGCCAAACGATGCAATTACAAGGCATCATCAATGAGATGATTGAAACTTCGGATTATGATTTGGCGACGAAAGATATTCCCTCAAATTTTGATGATTTAACGGCGAATGAATACAAAAATCTAGCGCGTTTAATCACGGGTTTAGATGAAAAAACCGTCTCAGATAAACAAATCATTGCGCTATCAGAAGGCGCGGCTAAATTTGCTAAAACACCCGTATTGGGCATTACCGGCACAGGCGGTGCGGGCAAGTCATCATTAACGGATGAATTGATACGACGTTTTACATTGGAGTTGCCAGCGTTAAAAATCGCTATTATTGCAATTGACCCAACCAAACGTAAAACCGGTGGTGCATTACTCGGCGACCGTATTCGCATGAACGCGATTAACCACCCGAATATTTATTTCCGTTCTATTGCCACACGTAACACGCAGGGCGAAGTACCAGAAGCGTTGCCTAATATTATTAACGCCTGCAAAGTGTCGGGCTTTGATTTAATCATCGTTGAAACGCCGGGCATTGGTCAGGGTGATGCGGGCATCGTGCCGTACGTGAATACATCCATGTACGTGATGACACCAGAATTTGGTGCGGCCAGCCAACTAGAAAAAATTGATATGTTGGACTTTGCTGATTTGGTGGTCATTAATAAATTCGACCGTAAAGGCAGTGAAGACGCGTACCGCGACGTGAGAAAACAGTATCAACGTAACTTCGAATTATTTATGACGCCAATGGAAGACATGCCGGTATACGGCACCATTGCCTCAAAGTTTAACGACGACGGTGTCACCGCTTTATACCAAGGTTTATTGAAAACATTTGAAAACAAAGAACTAAATACTTGGGAAGGTGAGTTTTTTGCACCCGTCGAACTTAAACGTTCAACAACCAGCAGTTCTATCATTGCTGCAGAACGCCAACGTTATTTAGCCGAAATTGCTGAAGCAGTTCGTGATTACCACAAAACCATTAAAGAACAGGTAACGATTGCAAGAGAGCGTCAACAACTTAAAGAGGCCCAGCGTATGTTGGGAGATGAGGTCGTCGTTGAAGGTGCATTTAGCAAACAAATTGCTAAACGTGAAGACGCATTAGACCCGCGTTGTAAGCGTTTACTGGAAGTATGGGAAGACATTAAATCAGCCTATAAAAAAGATACCTATATTACGAGTAGTCGGGGCAAAGAGTCTAAAACAAACATTGCCACGTATTCGCTGTCTGGTACGCGTATTCCAAAAGTCTCAACACCTGTTTATGAAGATGATGGGGAGCAATTGCGGTTCTTATTAAAAGAGAATGTGCCGGGTAATTTCCCGTACACAGCGGGTGTGTTTGGCTTTAAGCGAGAAGGCGAAGATCCAGCGCGTATGTTTGCGGGTGAAGGTGACCCATTCAGAACCAACCGCCGTTTTAAATTACTGTCTGAAAACTCCGATGCGACCCGTTTATCAACAGCGTTTGATTCAGTGACGTTGTATGGAAATGACCCGGGCGTGCGCCCTGATATTTACGGCAAAGTCGGTAACTCAGGCGTATCTATCGCTACCTTGGATGATATGAAAGTATTGTTTGATGGCTTTGATTTGTGTGCGCCAACCACGTCGGTTTCATTAACCATTAATGGCCCTGCGCCAACCTTGTTGTCATTCTTCTTAAACACAGCGATTGATCAACAATGCGTAAAGTTTGAGGCGGAAAAAGGGCATTACCCGAACGACACAGAGCGAAACGAGATTAAAGACTGGGCATTAGCCAATGTGCGAGGAACAGTTCAAGCTGATATCCTTAAAGAAGACCAAGGCCAAAATACCTGTATCTTCTCAACAGAATTCAGCCTGAAAATGATGGGTGATATTCAACAGTATTTCATACGAAAAAAAGTGCGGAATTTCTATTCAGTGTCTATCTCGGGCTATCACATAGCCGAAGCAGGCGCGAACCCTATCTCACAATTAGCCTTTACCTTGTCAAACGGATTTACCTACGTAGAAACCTATTTATCTCGCGGTATGGATATTGATGATTTCGCGGCCAATTTATCATTCTTCTTTTCAAACGGCATGGACCCAGAATATACCGTGATGGGCCGTGTGGCGCGTCGTATTTGGGCGGTGGCCATGCGCTTTAAATACGGTGCGAATGAACGTTCACAAAAACTAAAATATCATATTCAAACTTCAGGTCGCTCACTTCATGCGCAGGAGATGGATTTTAACGACATCAGAACCACGCTACAGGCCTTAATAGCGATTAATGATAACTGTAATAGCCTTCACACTAATGCGTACGATGAGGCGATTACAACGCCTACAGAAGAATCGGTTCGCCGCGCGATGGCAATTCAACTGATCATCAACAAAGAATACGGTTTAGCAAAGAATGAAAATTCATTGCAAGGCTCGTTTATTGTTGATGAATTAACCGACTTAGTAGAAGAAGCCGTATTACGTGAGTTTGAAAGAATCTCAGAACGCGGTGGAGTGTTAGGTGCGATGGAAACAGGTTATCAGCGCGGAAAAATTCAAGACGAATCGATGAATTATGAAATGATGAAGCATACGGGTGAACTCCCGATTGTAGGTGTCAATACATTTAGAAACCCAAATGAAGATAGCACTGAAACAACGATAGAGTTGGCACGTTCTACAGAAGAAGAGAAACAAAGCCAATTAAGCCGCTTGAACACCTGTCATAAAGATAATAAAGATAAGGCAGCTCAATCATTAAAAGCGCTTCAAGAAGCAGTGCAAAGTAATGAAAACGTTTTTGACGTATTAATGGAAGCAGGGCGTTATTGTTCCCTAGGCCAAATTACCGATACCTTCTTTGAAGTGGGTGGTCAATATCGACGTAATATGTAAGTAAAGGCTTCGGTTTGTATATGCTAAATTCTAACTCTTTTTAAGAGTGTGAGTTGGGGGGGGGCAAA
>NVUJ01000012.1 GCA_002733135.1 Cycloclasticus sp.
CATGCCTCTCCAACGACTTGTTCTCACTAGGGTACCGCCGAACTTGATTCACCAAGCAAAGGTTCTTTAAGCTATTGCCGCTCAACTCGGCCGTTCGCGCGCGGCGCGTATTAATATGTACTCTGGTTCGATTTACCACTGGACTCCCTTTATGTCTACTCCGATCAGTTTACCGTATAGGTAGCGCCGGTTGCGAACAGTGTTAATAAGCGGAAACGGTGTTCCACGTATTAAATAGATATACCCAAAAGGCATAAGTTTCGCACAAATGATAAATCCATTTGGCTCAGCTTTATAGGTGGGCAGTACTTCAATGTATTATGATATTGATATAGTAAGCATGGATAAATTGCTTTGCAACAAGTTACTCCGATTCTTCCAAATACCTCACCATCAACTGCACGCTAGAACGCCCCAGATAGTTATTTACATCTAATTGATACACCAGTGTTACTTTTGCTAAGCCAATTACGCTATCGGGGTTATCAACATTAAAATAAATCGCATCTATTTTTCTATTATGGCTGATTGTTGCGAGTTCTAATTTAACGTGTTTTTGCCCTACTATTCTGGCTTTTGTGACGTTGAACGTGCCTACAAAAAGTGGCTCAGGGAAGAGCTGCCCCCACGGCCCTGCTTGGCGAAGTGTTTCGGCTAGGTTTAAATTGATGTCGTTGCCAGGTATTTCGCCATCCACTAAAAATACGTTTTCGGGTGTTTGGTTATTCAGGCGTTTTTTAACCGCGTTGTTAAACGCTTCTTTAAACGTGTCTAAGTCTTTTTCGGCAAAGCTCATACCAGCTGCCATTGCATGGCCGCCAAATTTTGTTAATAAACCGGGATGTTGGCTGGCAATGTCATCTAGGGTATCGCGTATATGTAAGCCTGTGATTGAACGCGCTGAGCCTTTGACCGTGCCTTTATCTGCTTTTGCAAAAGCAATAACGGGTCTGTTAAGTTTTTCTTTTATACGCGAGGCGAGAATACCGATAACACCTTGATGCCAATGTTCGTCGTACAGGCAAACGCCCCATTGTTCTTGCCTATTTTTATCTTCTTTTAACTTTAATGAGGCGAGGATTTTATACGCACCCTGCTTCATATCATCTTCGATTGCACGGCGTTCGATATTGAGCATATCGAGCTGTTCTGCGATATCGCTCGCTTCTTGGTCGTTATCAGTGAGTAAACACCGAATACCGAGTGACATATCGTCCAAACGCCCTGCTGCATTGAGCCTTGGGCCGATAGCAAAACCTAAGTCGCTAGCAACAACTCGTGCTGGCTCTCGCTTTGCGAGTCGTAATAAAGCGGCTATACCGGGTACGCATTGTTCGGCTTGGATTCTTAATAAACCTTGATGCACGAGTTTACGGTTGGTTTCGTCCATTGGCACCACATCGGCCACGGTGCCGAGTGCGACTATATCGAGCAAGCTGGCTAAATTTGGCTTTGCTTTATCTTCAAAAGCCCCTTCTTTATTGAGCGATGCGCGTAACGCAAGTAGCACATAAAACATGACCCCTACGCCCGCCAATGCTTTACTGGGGAATTCATCGCCAATTAATTGAGGGTTAACAATAGCGTGAGCATTGGGTAGCTGCTGGGGCGGTAAATGATGATCGGTTACGACGACCTGACAACCCTTTTCAACGGCGTAAGCCACCCCGTCTACGCTGGATATGCCGTTATCGACGGTAATGATGAGGTCAGGTTTTAGTTCTAGCGCCACATCGACAATTTCAGGCGTTAAGCCGTAGCCGAACTTGAAGCGATCGGGCACAACAAAATCTACGTTCTGCGCGCCTAACATGCGTAGCCCACGGATGGCGACCGCGCACGATGTTGCGCCATCGGCATCGAAGTCCGCAACAATCAGAATTCTTTTATTTTGTTGAATTGCCTGTTTAATCAAACTAACTGCTGACTCAATACCCGTGAGCGTTTGAAAGCTGGGTAAGTTCTTTAAAGTACGATCCAGCTGCGCTTGAGTCGTTATGCCCCTATTGAGGTACACCCGTCGTAAAACTGGGTGCAGGTCTGCCAGCGTATCCGCATCGTGCTTAATCGCTTCACGCTGCTTGATGTTTACTGTGGAGCTATCTGATGCTGAGTCGCTCACCTGCTGACGTTTAGAGTTTATCTAAAATCGCTGCTTTTACTGCATCCAATGATGCATCAATGGCTTTTGGATTAACGGCGCATTGTGAAATAGCCGTGTCTGGGTCTTTAAGCCCGTGGCCAGTTAAGGTACATACAATGGTGCTGCCTTCTGGGATTTTACCGTTTTTAATGTCGCGTATTGCGCCGCCAACTGATGCTGCTGAGGCAGGTTCGCAGAAAATGCCTTCTTGTTCACTCAGTAATTTTTGTGCGGCTAGAATTTCTTCATCACTTAACAGATCAAACCAACCGCCGGATTCCTTTTGCGCTCCCCAAGCTTGATCCCATGATTGCGGGCGACCAATACGAATAGCCGTAGCGACTGTTTCAGGGTCATCTATCATTTCACCTTTTAGGAATGGCGCTGCACCTGCTGCTTGATAACCAACCATCGTAGGGTGTTCGCCTGATGTTTTACCCATTTCGGTATAACCTAACCAATGCGCCGTAATGTTACCGGCATTACCCACAGGTAAGCAGTGATAGTCTGGCACTTTGCCTAATGCTTCTGCAATTTCGTACGCCGCCGTTTTTTGGCCTTGTATGCGATAAGGGTTAATTGAGTTAACAATCGTCACGGGCGCATGTTCTGCCACTTCTTTAACCAACTGCATGCCGTGGTCAAAATTACCTTTAATTTGAATAATTTCAGCGCCGTGCATCATAGCTTGGGCTAATTTACCCAGTGCAATTTTGCCTTCAGGGATTAACACAAAGGCTTTAATGCCGGCACGTGCTGCATAAGCCGCTGCTGACGCCGATGTGTTGCCCGTAGACGCACAGATAATCGCTTTGCTGCCCTCTTCCACCGCTTTGGTCACCGCCATGGTCATACCACGGTCTTTAAACGAGCCAGTTGGGTTTAAACCTTCGTACTTAACGTAAATATCGACGTTTTTACCAATCAACGCCGGAATGTTTTCAAGTTTAATGAGCGGTGTATTACCCTCACCAATACTGATTAAACGGGTACTGTCTGAAACAGGCAGTACAGCTCTATATTTATCAATAAGTCCTAAATAACGATTAGCTGATGCCATGAGTTTTCCTATTGTAGCGATTCGACGCGAATGCGAATGGCTGGTTCGTTGATTGAATCCAATGATTCGATTTCTTTTAATGCCGACAGTAATGAGCTTTCTAGCACATTATCGGTTAACAATATAATTTGTGCATTAGACCCGTGTTTCGGCTCTTTTTGTAACACCGCTTCTATGCTGATGCCGTTATTTGCCAAAACGGTTGTGATAGCAGCCATAACGCCCGGTTTATCTTTTACCGACAAGCGTAAGTAATAAGCGGTTACAATTTCTTCGATGGGTAGGATCGCTAGTTCTTGAAGTTCATCGCTTAAGAAACCTAAAGATGGCACACTATTTTCAGCCGACTGGCTCATCTGGCGGCATATATCAACCACGTCAGCAATAACGGCTGAGGCGGTTGCCTCTGCGCCCGCACCAGGGCCGTAATACAAAGTTGGGCCCACTGCGTTGCCTTTAACAACCACCGCATTCATTACCCCATCTACGTTGGCAATAAGCCTTGTTTCAGGAATAAGCGTGGGGTGTACGCGCATTTCTACACCCTTATCAGACTTTCTCGCGACACCTAGATGTTTGATGCGATACCCCAGTTCTTCAGCGTAGGTAACATCAAGTGGTGTAATTTTAGAGATCCCTTCTGTATACACTTTTTTAAAGTTAAGTGGCATGCCAAAAGCCAGTGACGCTAATATGCACAGCTTATGTGCCGCATCGATACCTTCTACGTCATATTCAGGGTCCGCTTCGGCATAACCTAACTCTTGCGCTTCTTTAAGCACATCTGCAAAGGCGCTGCCCTTGTCGCGCATTTCAGTCAGGATAAAGTTACCCGTACCATTAATGATGCCCGCTAACCATTCGATTTTATTGGCACTAAGCCCTTCACGCATGGCTTTAACGATAGGAATACCACCAGCAATCGCCGCCTCGTAAGCCAACGTGACATTATTATCAGCCGCCGCCGCAAACAACTCATTTCCGTGATTCGCTATTAAGGCTTTGTTAGCAGTGACAACGTGTTTACCTTGAGAAATAGCCGACAGTATTAATGATTTTGCTGGCTCATCACCACCCATTAATTCCAGAACGATTTGAATATCGGGGTCGTTGATAACATCATTTGGATTGGTCGTTAATTCGACATCATCGGTATTACAAATACGTGGGCGAGAAATATCGCGAGCGCAAGCTTTTGTTACCACTACTTTGCAACCCGTGCGACGTGCGATTTCATTAGCATTTTTTTTGATGACATTGACAGTACCACCGCCAACTGTGCCTAAGCCCAATAGCCCAACTTTTACAACGTTCAAGAGATTCCCCAAGTTTAAATTCAGATAAAAATTTAAGTATAAATTAAGGCGTGATTATACAGGAAACTGTATGCGTCTAAAAAGAGCTTAGTTGTTACTATCGTCGCGCATCATCTGTTTGATACCACGGACAGCTTGGCGTGTTCGATGGCCGTTTTCTATCAAACCAAAGCGAACGTATTCATCACCAAATTCACCAAAACCAATGCCCGGTGAAACAGCGACTTTTGCATCTTTCAACAACTTCTTGGAAAACTCCAAAGAACCCATTTCACGATATTGCTGCGGGATTTTAGCCCAAACAAACATAGTAGCTTTAGGTTTTTCAACTGGCCAACCTATGGCAGTTAAACCTTCGCATAGTGTATCTCTACGTTCTTTATACAGCGCCCTTATGTCATCAACACAATCTTGTGGGCCTTCTAACGCAGCAATGGCCGCCACTTGAATGGGCGTAAACATGCCGTAGTCTAAATACGATTTAATACGCGCCAAGGCACCAACGAGTTCTTTATTACCGCACATAAAACCAACGCGCCAACCTGGCATATTGTAGGTTTTCGATAACGAGTAAAACTCGACAGCAATATCTTTAGCACCAGGGACTTGCAAAATTGAAGGCGCTTTATAGCCATCAAACACAATTTCAGCGTAAGCATTATCGTGTACGACCCAGATATCGTGCTCTTTCGCCATCGCCACTACTTTCACAAAAAACTCCAAGTCAACGCATTGCGTCGTTGGGTTACCTGGAAAGTTAAGCACCAACATTTTTGGTTTTGGGTAGGACGTTTTAATGGCTTTTTCAAGTTCACTGAAAAAATCTACTTCAGGGCTAATCGGTACGTGGCGAATATCTGCACCCGCAATAACAAAACCATACGGATGAATGGGGTAAGCGGGATTGGGTACTAAAACTGCATCGCCTGGGCCTAATGTTGCCAACGCTAAATGCGCTAGACCTTCTTTTGAACCAATGGTGACAATAGCCTCTGTATCAAAATCCAGCTCAACATCAAACTTAGATTTATACCAGCCACAAATGGCTTTGCGCAATCTTGGAATGCCGCGAGATACTGAATAACGGTGCGTATCACCACGCTGAGCTGTTTCGATTAACTTATCAACAATATGCTTTGGCGTGGGTTGGTCTGGGTTACCCATACCAAAATCGATAATATCTTCGCCCGCGGCACGTGCCTGTGCCTTTAAATCATTGACGATGTTAAATACATAAGGGGGTAAGCGTTTGATCCGTGCAAAATCGTGCATAGCTATAAGGTTATTTTTAAATCTTTAAAAGGCAAGCGCGCTACATTACGCATCAAGAATTTAACTGTCAATATAATTATCTAAAGTGTGACTACTTGTCCATTAATGTAACAAGGCTGAAGGCGATAAACCTTCGTTTTCTAAGATCACCCTAAGTGATTTAAGTGCGCCCATTTGAATCTGTCTAACACGTTCACGTGTAACACCCATTTCTTTAGCTACTTGCTCCAACGTGGACACGTGATAACCTCTTATTCCAAAACGCCTTGAGATCACTTCTCTTTGTTTGTCACTGAGAAGGTCAATCCATTCACCTAAATTTTCACGTATTGCATCAGAATGGATGATGTCTAAAGGTTCCTTTGAATCTTCATCAGCCACAGTATCTAGTAGTTGTTGATCTGTATCTTTTCCAGTCGCCACATCTAAGGAAGACACGTTTTCGGCATTCATCCGAAACATTTTTTCTATCTCATCGACAGATTTTCCTGTCACTTCAGCAACATCCTCAGCGCTAGCTTCACGGTCGAGCTCTTGGCTTAATTGACGTGCTTTTTTGAGATAAATATTCATCTCTTTAATAATGTGAATCGGCAACCGAATAGTTCTAGTTTGATTCATAATGGCCCGTTCAATCGTTTGACGAATCCACCATGTGGCGTAGGTAGAAAAACGAAACCCTTTTTCTGGATCAAATTTTTCGACTGCTCGTATCAAACCTAAATTACCTTCCTCTATAAGATCTAATATCGGCAGCCCACGATTCATATATCGTCTAGAAATTTTAACCACCAGGCGAAGGTTAGCTTCAATCATGTGATGCCTTGCTTGCGGGTCACCTTGTTGTACTAAACGCCCATATTTGATTTCTTCTTCGGCTGTTAGAAGAACAGACTTACTCAACTCATTTAAATAAAGCTGCGTAGCATCACTGCTTTTTTCACTTGGCGCACTTGCTAAAGTACTGCTAGCCTCTTCATCAGATGGTTTTGTTTTATCGCCTAACATTTCTCTCTCCCTTATTTTGGCATGTACTTAGTAACCGAAAGCGCTTTACCGTGTTGTCTAATTTCAAAAAAAAGAACCCTGCGTTTTTTCTTATCTATGCCGATTTCAGCTATAGCCTGCCCTTTTTTAACAACACTGCCTTCTTTTACTAGTAACCGTTTATTGTATCCATACGCCGTTAGAAATTCCTCGTCATGCTTAATAATCAGAAGGTTGCCATACCCTTTCAAACCATTACCAGCATAAACAACCTTACCTCTTTCGCTACTACGAACTAGTTCACCAGTACTTCCAACCAATATCAAACCCGTATTAACCAGGCCTTTTTCTAATTTTTTAACCTTAATTGGCCACTGCCAAGTTAACTGTACCTCTTTTTTAGAAATATTTGAAGTTTTCTTTGTTATCTTTTGTTTTTTAACTGTTTTTTGTCTTTTAACTGCTTTCTTTTGCGTAACTTTATAGGCAGATTTACGAGCTACTAAAGATAGAGTTTGGCCTTTATAAATCGTATACGGCCAAGAGATATTATTCCATGTCGCAATTTTTTTATAATCTTTGCCAGTTTGCCACGCGATTGAGTACAAAGTATCCCCTAATCGAACAACGTGTTTGGTAGCGCTAGTATTTTTTGCCCAATTTTTATCTGAATAAACAGGGGCATATTGTTGTGTTGAACTACAAGAAACAAGAACAGCAAGCAGTAATAACAAAAGGGGCGTCAAGTAAATGTTTTGCTTATCTGTCAATTTGATGATTTTTAGTAAAGTTTATAAATTATTAAGCCGCTAACTACGAGCACTACTACACCCCATCCAATGCTTTCTATGTATTCCTCTAACTTATCCCGCAAGTTCTCACCGCCATAAAACACCAGTGTGGCAATTAAAAAGAACCGTGCTCCACGACCAATGATGGACGCTAAAACAAACGGAATAAATAACATGCCCAACATGCCTGCTGCGATGGTAAATAATTTATAGGGAATAGGCGAAAAGCCGGCTACAAAGATTGCCCAAAAACTCCATTCGGCAAACCAGGTTTTAACTTCTTCGAGTTCTTGACTGTAATTTAAGGTTTCGATAATCGGTTCTACTAAATCGAATGAATACATGCCAATCAAATAACCCAACACACCTCCAATTACTGACCCCACAGTTGTTAATAGCGCTAATTGAAAACCTTTTGATGGTTTTGCGAGGCACATTGGCGCCAACATTACATCCGGCGGTATCGGGAAAAAGGAGGATTCTGCAACACTCAAAGCAAACAGAAAACGATTAGCTTTAGGATGAGCGGCCCATGATAAAACTTGATTATATAAACGTTTGAACACGATAGTTACTTAGAGTCGGCCTTTAAGAAAGGGAACGAAGCTAACGGGCTCAATGGTTTCAACTTCATACGTCGTTTTTGTCCGAGTAACACGCTGCAATACTTGCTGCCCCTCTTTACCAACAGGTATAACGAGTTTTGCACCTATGGTAAGTTGTTCCAGTAGATTGACAGGAATCTCATCGGGTGCCGCAGCTGCTAAAATACCTCCATAAGGCCCATACGCCTTCCAACCCCATCCGCCATCAGAATGCTTGAAGTTTATATTTCGAAAACCTAAATCGCCTAGTATTTTTTTTGCTTGTTCCTGTAATGGACGTATCCTCTCAACCGAAAACACTCTCGGAATCAAACTCGCTAAAACAGAAGATTGATAGCCTGAACCCGTGCCAACTTCAAGAACATTCTCGGGTAACCCATCCTCTATCAGCAACTCGGTCATACGCGCAACCATATAAGGTTGGGAGATTGTTTGCCCATGCCCAATGGGTAATGAGTTATTTTCATACGCACGACTGGCCAGAGCTTCTGCTACAAATAGATGCCGTGGAATCCTTCTCATGAGACCGAGTACACGTTGATCTTTAATGCCCAGCTCTTGTAATTGCTCAACAAGCCGATCACGTGTTCGTTGAGATGTCACCCCAATGCTAATACGCTCATTCATAAACTTAACCACTGAGCAACGTCAGCTATTCTTTGATGGTTAGTCAAATCAATTTGCAGCGGGGTAATCGAAACATATTGATGTTCTACAGCATAAAAATCAGTGCCTTCTCCAGCATCTTGTTGACCCCCGGGCGGCCCTACCCAATATATTTTGTTATTTCTCGGATCTCGTCCCTCTATAACAGGCTCAGAACGATGACGTTGGCCCAACCTTGTGGCCTTAAAGCCTTTTAATTCAGCAATTGGAATATCAGGGATGTTCACATTTAAAATCGTCTCCGATGCAAGAGGACTATTAAGTAACCGCTGTAGTAACTGAACCGCAACATACGCACCTGTTTCATAGTGTTGTGGCTGACCTGATGTCATGGATAAAGCAATAGATGGCAAACCCATAAAGCGCCCCTCAGTTGCCGCCGCAACCGTGCCTGAATACAGCACGTCATCGCCCATATTCTCACCGTTATTAATACCCGAAAATACGATATCTGGATCTTCTTTTAGTAAACCGGTTGTAGCAAGGTGAACACAATCCGTAGGGGTTCCGTCAACGCTATAAAAGCCGTTATCCATTTTCTCTACACGCAATGGCATTTGTAAGGTTAAAGAATTACTCGCTGCACTTCTGTTTCTATCAGGTGCAACCACGGTCACCTTTGCGACATCTGATAAATGACTAGCTAAAATTGATATGCCTGGCGCAAGGTACCCATCATCGTTACTGATTAAAATATGCATTAATTCTGTTTAAATAAAAGATGTTAAAAAAATATCAAATATATAATTTGCTAAACTCTTATTATGCCTGAAGATAAAAACAAACGCCCAAGTTCAAACAATGATTCTGATTTATTTAAGCAATCGATGGGGGATGTAAAACCGTTAAACTCTGACAATCAAAACACACTGGATAATAAACCTAAGCCCAAGCCCATCAAAAAACACTTCAGCGAACAATCAGCGCACAATGAAATAACATGTGAAAGCACCAACAACATTCAAAGCGACGATATTCTTTTTTACGCACAACACGGCATTCAAAACAAAACCATACGTCAGCTAAAACGTGGTGCTATTCCCATTGATGACAAAGTGGACTTGCACGGCCTAAATAAACAAGAAGCCACGAACATGCTTCAAGAATTTTTAGCGTATCAAATAGAGCAGCGCCAACGTTGTATATTGCTTATTCATGGCAAAGGAATAGGTTCGTTAAATAATCGCCCCACTCTTAAGAACCTTGTTTTCAATATCTTAAAAAATGAACCAACGGTACTCGCTTTTTCTTCAGCCCAAGCCAGAGATGGAGGGACAGGTGCACTGTATGTTCTACTGAAACGTCTTCTTTAGTAACTGTAGACATATATCAAAAATGCACCGAGGAGCAATCGGTATAAAACAAATGGGAACATGCCAATTTTTTCAATCAGTCTTAAAAAAACAGCGATACAGACAAATGCACTAATTGCTGAAACAACCACGCCGCTTATAATTGAAAACCAATCCACTGTTGCGGCACTATTAACTAATTCCAATGTTTTTAAACTACCCGCCAGAAAAATAAGTGGCACGGACAATAAAAACGAAAAGCGCGCTGCGGTTTCTCTTGTAAGCCCCAAAAAGAGTCCGCCCGTCATGGTAATACCCGACCGTGAAGCACCAGGAATCAACGCCAACACCTGGAACAGGCCAACGATAACCGCGTCCTTTAAGGTTAATTGATGCTGTTCTCTATAACGTGCTCCTTTACTATCCGCGCGCCACAATAACAAACCAAAAAAGATGGTCGCCGCTGCAATAATTAGGGGGGACCTTAAATAAATTTCAACCAAATTACCGAAAAATAAACCCACCAAACCCACTGGAATCGTACCGATAATAATAAGCCAAGCTAAGCGGCTATCTTTCGATGATTGCTGTTTAAAAACAGAACGCAACCAACCTTGTATTATCTGAGATAAGTCTTTTCGAAAATACGTACTAATGGCTAATAAGGAACCCACGTGAACAGCCACATCAAACGCTAAACCTTGGTCTTCCCAACCAAATAATAAAGGCAATAATATTAAATGGGCTGAGCTTGAAATCGGCAAGAACTCGGTAAGCCCTTGCAACAAACCTAAGCCAATAATTTGATTAAGATCCATATTTATCTTTTAACCTGCTCGCTGTACAGAAGTTGTTAGTAACTCACGGATAACAGCCGTTGCATAGCTACCCGATGGTAGTTTAAAACACAGTTGAAGCTTGTCGTCTTCTAACCAGTTCAATTCAAGCCCTTCTGGAACCACTCTCAATGCCCGACGAGATGACTCTAATTTTACTTTGATAAGTCCTTCACAAAAAATTGCGTTATTAGCATATACGCGTTGTTCAATATCATACACACCTTGTTTCACCACACTATCCCCAACACCAAATAATGGGCCTGTTGGGTGGATATCATGCTCTTTTATGCGGGCACATAATTCATTGGACAAGAGCGCTTCCTGAAAAAATTGGCGTGTACCATTCAGCATAAACGCATCGCCTTCTTCAGCCGCATCCCAGGTATTACTTTTTACACGCTGCGAAAGGACTAAATTAAACAAATAAGACCTAACAGAGGATAATAAGAGTCCTTTTAATTTTTTATCCTTAATGGGTTGATTTTTTTCAAAAATCGAATAGGCACGACTAAGGTTTTGACATAAATAACCAAATCGTTGCTCCATGAAATAATTAGGCACGCCCCGTTGTTTGATTTTTTCAGTTTGATCATTAACAGCCTGAGTATCTACGTTTAAATTAGAAACAACAATTTCAAATCCATTTGAGTTTATCGCGCCTCTTTTCAGCTTTCTTAGATGCCGCGTTACTTGTAATACTTTAATTTGAGGAGTTTCCAGTAAACTCCAATCCGGCCCTTCTTGCCCCGGCAATTGCACACTGAACCATTGTTTTGTAATCGCATGGCGGTCTTTCATACCCGCATATGACACAGAGCGCCTTGTTACGCCCGCATGCTTAGCCAAAATTTTTATAATATCGGCAGTATTAAGATTAATCTTTTGAACGTATAAAAATACATGCTCACCTTCTCCAGAAGGTTCAAATGATAGTTCTTCTTCAACACAAAAGTATTCTGGCTTTTCTCTTATTAACCCAGAACTAACAGGGCCTTGATGTGCATAAGCAAGTTCTTCTACGTGCGCTGCAAATTCCATTTATTCGAATTTAACTAACTATCAACGGGCTATCAATAACACAACCGCATGGGCTTCAATGCCTTCTTTACGCCCTGCAAACCCCATACCCTCCGTTGTCGTCGCTTTAATGTTGATTTGAGCTGAGTCACAATTCAAATCATTAGCAATAGTTGCTGACATCGACGTTAAATATGGCGCAAGCTTTGGTACTTGAGCAATAATTGTCATGTCAACATTACCTATACGATAATCAGCATTATCAACCAGCTCAAAGACCTTCCTCAATAAAATTCGGCTATCAACATTACTCAACTCCTGACTAGTATCTGGAAAGTGTTGGCCGATGTCACCTTGCCCTATTGCACCTAGAAGAGCGTCGCATAATGCATGCAGCGCAACATCACCATCAGAGTGAGCTAATAAACCATCTTTATATTCAACACTTACCCCACCAAGCACCAATGGCTTACCTTCTTCAAAGCGATGTGCATCGTAACCGTGACCAATCCTCATGAGTTTACTTCCTGTTGTTGCATATAAAAACCAGCCAAGCTTAAATCACCGGGTGACGTAATTTTAATATTATCCGTACTACCCTCAACAATGTGCACTGGCTTATCAAATTGCTCGATTGCACTCGCCTCATCCGTTACCTGCACATTATTTGCCCTAGCAGTTAATAGCGCTTGTTCTAAATCAAGCAATTTAAATAATTGTGGTGTTAAAGCCCGCCAAAGGTGTGAGCGATCAACTGTGTTCACCGACACATCGTTATTCACTTGCTTGATGGTGTCATGTATAGGTGCTGCTAAAATGGCACCTTGTTGAATCTCCAATGCTCGTTGGATTAAGAACTCTATATCACTGGTTTTTACGCAGGGTCGCACAGCATCGTGCACCAGCACCCAATCATCAGGGCCGGCATGTTCTTTAAACGCGAGAATACCGTTCAATACTGAATCAGCCCTTTGCTCACCACCTGCCGCCACAATCACCTTGTTATGACTAGCGTATGCGCTTTTAGGCCAATAATTATCAGCCTCGCGAAGACAAACTACTAGTTTCTCAATCTGTTGAGACGCCAATAATCGACTGATTGTTGTGTCGAGCACTGTTGAGGATTGAAAAGGAAGGTATTGTTTGGGACAATCAGTTAACATTCTAGAGCCGATGCCAGCAGCTGGCACGACGCACCAAATTTTTTCAGCGTTATTGTTTGTCATAAGGCTCAATATATTGAAAAAACGTTTCGTCTTTACCAACTAGGCCCAACTCTCGCCTTGCTTTTTCTTCAATAACGTCTTGACCACTTTTAAGGTTGTCCACTTCTGCTTGCAGTGCGTTATTTCTCTGCAAGAGTTTTTTGTTGTTCGTTTGTAGTGTTTCTATTCGATGTTCTAAAGCCCAAGAGTCTTGAACCTTCCCCTCAGCCACCCAAAGTTTGTACTGAAGGTAGCCAAAAAGAAGTATAAGAATGAAGAGCAGTGCTTTCAACTTAACTCAGGTATTTAAACGCCTTTTTACCTGCGTATTTCGCATTAGCACCCAAATCTTCTTCGATGCGTAACAAACGATTATATTTAGCCACACGGTCTGAGCGACACAGGGAACCCGTTTTAATTTGTCCTGAACACGTTGCAACAGCTAGGTCTGCAATAGTCGTATCTTCAGTTTCACCTGAACGATGAGATACCACTGATGTGTAGCCAGAATCATGAGCCATTTTAATCGCTGCTAATGTTTCACTTAAGGTGCCAATTTGGTTCACCTTAATCAAAATTGAATTGGCGATGCTCTTATCAATGCCTTGTTTAAATATTTCTGGATTTGTAACGAACAAATCATCACCAACTAACTGAACTTTATGGCCCAATTTCTCAGTCATATACTTCCAACCGTCCCAGTCATTTTCATCCAAGCCATCTTCAATAGTGATAATCGGATACTGGTCCACCCAATCTGCTAAAAAGTCAGTCATCTGTTGAGAATTAAACCGCTTGTTTTCAGACGCTAAGAAATACTCACCATTGTCACAAAATTCAGAACTGGCAACATCAAGACCCAAAGCAATATCGTCACCTACTTTTAAACCAACCTTTTCAATCGCTTGCAAAATAACTTCAATCGCTTCTACATTAGAAGACAAGTCCGGTGCGAAACCGCCTTCATCACCAACTGATGTGCTTAAACCTTTTGTTAACAAAACGGATTTAAGCGCATGAAAAACCTCTGTTCCATAACGCATCGCTTCACTAAAATTAGGCGCACCAACCGGTAAAATCATAAATTCTTGCAGGTCGACACTATTATCGGCATGAGAACCACCGTTGATAATATTCATCATCGGCACAGGCAAAACAAAATCACTTCCACCTAAGTAACGGTATAGAGGCACACTGCCTTCATTTGCAGCAGCATGAGCAGCCGCTAACGATATACCTAAAGTTGCATTTGCCCCTAGGCGTGCTTTATTAGCTGTGCCATCTAAGTCAATCATTGTTTGGTCTATAGCTTGCTGCTCAGTGGCATCCATCCCAATGAGGGCACCTTTCAATTCACCATTCACATGGCCAACTGCTTTCAGCACACCTTTTCCACCGTAACGGCTTTTATCGCCATCACGCAACTCAATCGCCTCGCGTTCACCAGTGGACGCACCAGAAGGCACCATTGCGCTACCAACAACACCTGATGCCAGTATAACGTCAGCTTGTAATGTTGGGTTACCACGCGAATCTAAAATTTCTCGCGCTTTTATATTTAC
Organism: Cycloclasticus sp.; assembly: GCA_002733135.1. Lineage (GTDB taxonomy): Bacteria > Pseudomonadota > Gammaproteobacteria > Methylococcales > Cycloclasticaceae > Cycloclasticus. The sequence goes on from NVUJ01000012.1 coordinate 14,756, forward strand.
TATCTCGGCCATATCTTTCTCAAATTATTATCTAAAAATCACCGCGCATAACGCCAGCATTTTTCACCGTATCATCTATTTTTTTTATGACTATTAGCAAGTCCTTCATCTTGCCGAGTGGAACAGAATTGGGGCCGTCGCTTAATGCTTTTTCAGGATATGGATGTGTTTCCATAAACACGCCAGATACACCGGCTGCGATTGCTGCCCTAGCTAGTGTTGGAACAAATTCACGTTGCCCACCCGATGAGCTACCTTGGCCACCCGGTAACTGCACAGAGTGCGTCGCATCAAAAACAACCGGGGCACCCGTTTCGCGCATAACCGTAAGTGAACGCATATCCGATACCAAATTGTTATAGCCAAAAGATGCGCCTCTTTCACAGACCATGATATTTTTATTACCTGTTGAACGTGCTTTATCGACCACGTGTTTCATATCCCAAGGTGCCAAAAACTGCCCTTTTTTAATATTAACTGGCAATCCTGTTTCAGCAACACGCGTAATGTAATTGGTTTGTCTGCATAAAAATGCAGGCGTTTGCAACACGTCTACAACCGAGGCTACTTCATCCATTGGTGTATCTTCGTGAACATCTGTAATAACGGGAATGCCGAGTTGGTCTTTAACGGCTTGCAATACCCTCAAGCCCTCTTCCATACCCGGCCCACGAAAGCCATCTATTGAGGATCGATTTGCTTTGTCAAATGATGATTTATAAATAAAAGGTATCCCTAAATCATCCGTCATTTCTTTAAGTGTGGCAGCTGTATCTATCGTCATCTGCTCACTTTCGACTACGCAAGTGCCCGCAATTAGAAAAAATGGATGCTCAATACCAACATCAAATCCACATAGCTTCATTATTTTTGCACCTTGTCCTTTGACGAAGAAAATTCCATAGCCGCTGAAATAAAACCACTAAACAGAGGGTGTCCGGTTCGTGGCTTAGAGGTGAATTCTGGGTGAAATTGACACGCCAAAAACCATCTATGATCCGGCAACTCGATAATCTCTACTAGACGGCCATCCATTGATTTACCCGAAATCTTAAGGCCTGCCGCTTCAAATTGTTCTAAAAAGGTATTATTAAATTCAAAACGATGTCTATGGCGTTCTGTTATCACATCTTTGCCATATACTTTATGTGCCAGAGAGCCCGGCACTAATTGACACTTTTGACTGCCTAAACGCATTGTCCCACCTAAATCGGACGCTTCATCACGTTTTTCAACTTCCCCTTCTTCAGTTAACCACTCAGTAATTAAACCAATAACAGGGTAAGGCGATTCTGGCATAAATTCGGTACTATTAGCGCCTTCAAGACCCATCTTATTTCGTGCATACTCAATCACCGCCGATTGCATACCTAAACAGATACCCAGAAATGGCACGTTGTTTTCTCTCGCATACCTAATCGTTGCTATTTTTCCATCGACGCCTCTTTCACCAAAACCGCCTGGTACAAGAATGGCATCAACATCATTCAGTACAGATGTGCCATTTTCTTCTATTGCCTCAGAGTCCACCTTTACAACTTCTACTTGAGTTTTATTATGTATACCTGCATGAATAAGGGCTTCTGTTAATGATTTATAGGCGTCCGCGTGATCCACATATTTACCAACTAATGCGACAGTCACTGATTCTGTAGGAGCGAACAAACCGTCTACAACATGTTGCCAATCTGATAGGTCAGCAGGTTTGGTATCTAAATGTAATTTATTGACGACAATTTGATCGAGACCTTGCTCATGCAGCATCATAGGAATACGGTAGATACTGTCAGCATCAAGAGCGGTAATTACTGCTTTCTCTTCTACATTGGTAAACAATGCGATTTTTTGCCTGTCTGATAATGGTACGGGGCGCTCTGAACGACAAATTAAAATATCCGGTTGAATACCAATTGTCCTTAACTCCTTGACTGAATGTTGCGTTGGTTTGGTCTTGATTTCTTTGGCCGATGCAATATAAGGAACTAAGGTTAAATGGATAAATAAGCAACGCTCATCGCCCATTTCAATTCGCATTTGACGAATCGCCTCCAGGAAAGGCAATGATTCAATATCACCAACAGTGCCGCCAATTTCAATGAGCGCGACATCAGCATTTCCAGAACTTTTAATAATTTTATGTTTAATTTCATCCGTAATATGCGGAATAACTTGAACCGTGCCGCCTAAATAATCACCACGCCTTTCTTTCTTTAAAACGCTATCGTATACCTGGCCAGTAGTGAAATTATTCGCCTTAGACATCACGCTATTGCTGAAACGTTCGTAGTGGCCTAAATCCAAATCAGTTTCTGCGCCGTCATCCGTCACGTACACTTCACCGTGTTGAAAGGGACTCATTGTGCCGGGATCAACGTTGATATATGGGTCCAATTTAGTCATCGTGACTTTCAATCCTCGAGCCTCGAGAATTGTGGCTAATGAGGAAGAGCAGATACCTTTGCCTAGTGATGACACCACGCCACCCGTTATGAAAATAAATTTAGCCATAGAATCTCATGAATATCGAAGGGTTAATTTTTCATTATTATACGTTAATCAAAAACAATCGTTATACCCACAAAACAAATTAAACAAAAATTCTTACTGATTATTTAATACGCAACGTTGGGTGCTGCCACTCTATTTCATAACCTTGCTCTTGATCCTTCGCCAAAAACTTTTCAGCCATCCAAATATCAGCCACGGCAACTAGTGTGTTGTTAATAAAAATTAACGGTAAAGAGTCACGCACCCATGGGAAAAAAGACGATTCATTGAGTAATTTTTTTAACGATTTCGTACCTGAACGGCCTGCTAATTTAATCCTTTCACCGCCTAACCTCGACCTAACGAACACATCACAATCATCCCAAAGTACCTTCTTAATACCCAACCCAACAACCGGCTTAATAGCAAGTTGGCCTAAATTATTTGGTAAATCAACACGTTCGCCTTGCCAAGGCGTTTCTAATAAAACTGTTTCATCCGAATGATGCAATATATAAAACGTATTCTTGAAAAGTCGTAACTGATAGCCACCCCACTCAATCAATGATGCCTGTCTGGTTTCATCCTGAATAATCATCTGCATTTGATTAAGCACTTTCTGTGATGGCAAACGAACATCATTACTAATCAACCACTGACGAATGACTAAACGCTGTGTCTCATTACTTAATCCCCTGAGGGGGTTAAGCGCTAGTTCACCGGCCACATCGTTATGAAAATATAGAGACGCATAATCAGATAATAATGATGTTATTTCTGCGCAATGTGACGCTGTTCTTGCAGTTGTTTTGGAAAAAGCAGGCCACTTCTGCTGAATAAGTGGAATAACTTCCTGACGAAGAAAGTTGCGACTAAACGATACATCCTTATTACTCGGGTCTTCAACCCAGTCCAACTTGTGGTGTTCAGCGTAATTAACAATATCTTGCTTGGAAACAGCCAAAAAAGGTCGCATCATTAAACCCGAACCAAAAGAAGCACATCTCGGCATGCTTGCAAGTCCATTAACACCCGCACCTCTCAACAATTGCAGCAACAAGGTCTCGGCTTGGTCATCTTGGTGTTGCGCTGTTAATAAAATTGTATTGCCATCTACATATTCTCGTAACGCGTCGTAACGAGCGTGGCGAGCCGCTTGTTCAGGCCCTTCACCCTTCTTATCAATAGCATTAACGGTTTGTGTAGAGAAATTAACACCGACATCAAAAGACACTTTCTCACAATGAACTCGCCATTTTGTAGAATCTATATGCAAGCCGTGGTCTATGTAAACAGCCAAAAAACTAATGTGGGCATATTGCGTCTGCACCACTGCACACACATGAAGCAAAACGTGTGAGTCTATGCCACCGCTATAGGCGATAACAATGTTATCTATATTAGGTGTTGACTCGATAAGCTGCTCAACACTCTTGATGAGCTGATTCAATTCATAACCCTATCGATTATTTAGACATGACCATGCCTGCATGTGAAGCAAGTTTGGATTCTCACTTTTAAAGCGAAAATCAAACTACTTAGCCAATCTTTATGATACGGAATACCGCCCATAACTCATCAGACGCTGGTAACGCTCTGTTAATAAGTCCTCAATAGACAAGGTACTAAGCACGTCCATTTCTGCAACCAGGGTTTCTTTTATTTTTTCTTTCATAAATGAAACGTCACGGTGCGCTCCCCCCATTGGCTCCTCAATAATACCGTCTATCAAACCGTGCGATAGTAACTTATCTGATGTAATAGCCATTGCCTCTGCCGCTTGTGATGCTTTCTCAGCGCTTTTCCATAAAATGGAGGCGCAACCTTCAGGGGAGATAACTGAATAGGTGCTATATTTTAATAAATACAACTTATCACAAACACCCAAGGCCAACGCGCCACCTGAGCCACCCTCGCCAATAACCACGCTAATAATAGGTGTTTTTAATTTAGACATTTCGAACAAGTTTCTTGCGATAGCTTCACTTTGACCACGTTCTTCTGCGCCAACGCCTGGGTATGCGCCCGGTGTATCAATAAACGTAATAATCGGCAAATTAAACCGTTCTGCTAACTTCATTAAACGAAGTGCTTTTCTATAACCTTCTGGTCTTGGCATGCCGAAGTTTCGTTTAATTTTTTCTTTAGTATCACGACCTTTCTGATGACCAATGACCATAACAGGAAGGCCATTTAACCTTGCCATACCGCCTACAATAGCCGCATCATCTGCATAGTGTCTATCGCCATGCATTTCTATGAAACCATCGACAACGCCATCAATATAATCCAGACTATAAGGGCGTTTGGGGTGCCTAGATAACTTAGAAATTTCCCAATCGCTTAATTTAGAAAAAATCGACTTTGTTAAAGAAAGACTCTTTTCTTGTAATCTATCTATTTCTTTTTGAATGTCTATTTCATTGTCAGACCCTACGCGTCTTAGCTCTTCGAGCTTTTCTTCAAGGTCAACAATCGGCTGTTCAAAATCTAAGTAATTTATATTCATAGGGGTATTTTATATTGACTCGTTGAAATCAGCTAGCAGTATTCAATATCGAATAAAATTTTGTTGTTCAGGCAATATCTTCTTGAGCGAATCTATTAGCTCATCAGAGGGTGAAACAGACCATTCATCTGGTAGTGCTAACGCAGACGACGCACCCGTTAAAGTCATTTTGATTTTAATAGGGCACGCACCCCCTTTATGTTCTTTAAAAAGTTTATACAGTAAGTTCAACCTTTCAATACCATCTGCGTCATTTGGATTAAACTCTATTAACAAATCTTTTAAATATTTTTGGCGTGCTTGCTCAACGGTCATTACAGATTCAATAGACACCCTGTTTTGCCCCACAAAGTCATCAAATGAAATATTACCTTGAATGACCACGATGCTTTCGCTAACTAAAGATTCGCTATAATTATTGAACACTTCGCTATAGGCAACAGCCTCCATCCGCGCGCTTCCATCATCTAAAATAACGGTAGCAATCTTACTGCCATTTTTCGTTGGTCTCGTGCGCACTTCGAGCACTAAGCCCGCTATCGTCACAGGCTTTCCTTTCGTGCGTCTATATTGACCACCGCCTGCAGAGCCCAGCTCCATTTCAAGCATAGTAGATAGCTTGCCGGAAATAATCGACGACATTTCTTCTTTTACAGCATCAAATGGATGCCCAGTTAAATATAGCCCTAATGTAACTTTTTCGGCTTTTAAACGCTCATTCTCACTCCAAGGTTCAACGGAAACATTTGCCGACTTTTGTGGAGACTCCTCAATACTGATACCAAACAGATCATTTTGCCCAGCCTTAACACTTTTAACGTGCTGCTCGGCCAATTGAAGTGTTTTAGGCAACTCACGCATAAGTTCGGCACGGTTTTCTTCCAAACAGTCTAAAGCGCCTGATTTAATCAGCGCCTCTTGCACGCGACGGTTAGCCTTGCGAGCATCTATACGTTTAGCCAATTCTTTATGGTCAGTATAAACACCTCCAGAGACGCGCTGTTCAATAATCGAGTCAATCGCTGCTTCACCAACACCCTTTATCGCACCTAGACCATAAATAATGTGCCCGTCCTCATTGGTTGTAAAACGATAGGCAGATTGATTGATGTCAGGCGGTAAGATTTCCAGCCCCATATCACGGCACTCATCGATAAACATGACCACCTTATCGGTATTGTCCATATCAGATGACAGCACAGCAGCCATAAACTCTGATGGATAATTAGCCTTAAGCCACGCCGTTTGATAAGCAATTAAAGCGTATGCAGCTGAGTGGGATTTATTAAAGCCATAACCGGCAAATTTTTCCATTAAGTCGAAAATATAAGTGGCAACTTCTTCTTTAACATTATTAGCGACTGCACCTGTGGTAAACATTTCACGCTGCTTAGCCATTTCTTCAGGTTTCTTTTTCCCCATAGCTCTGCGTAACAAATCAGCTGTCCCAAGGCTATAACCAGCGAGGTCCTGGGCAATTTGCATCACTTGTTCTTGGTATAAAATAACCCCATTTGTCGGTTCTAAAATAGGAATTAAAGTTGGGTGTGCGTACTCAGCTTTTTTACGCCCATGTTTAACGTTGATGTAGTCGTCCACCATTCCGGACTGAAGCGGCCCCGGCCTAAATAACGCCACTAGGGCTATAATATCTTCAAAGGTATCAGGTCTTAAGCGACGAATTAGATCTTTCATCCCTCTAGACTCAAGTTGAAAAACCGCCGTGGTTGCGTAATTTTTTAGTAACTCGTAGGTTAGTTCATCATCTCTAGGTAATACATCAATATCGATAATGGCCTCACCTTTGGCACTTAATCGAGCATTAATATTTTGCAGTGCCCAGTCAATAATCGTAAGCGTTCTTAAACCTAAGAAGTCAAATTTAACTAGGCCAACGGCTTCGATATCATCTTTATCAAACTGCGTCACCAAGTTAGCCCCGCCTTCTTCGCAGTAAAGTGGTGAAAAGTCGGTTAATTTACTCGGTGATATAACAACGCCACCCGCGTGTTTACCAGCATTTCTAGCAATACCTTCAAGTTGCAAGGCAAGATCAATCAGTTCTCTTACTTCCTCTTCATCCTGATAGGCGGTCAATAAATCAGGGCTTTCATCTAGCGCCTTAGTTAAGGTCATGCCTATCTCAAACGGAATAGCCTTAGCTAAGCGATCAACAAACCCATACGGGTGGCCTAATACGCGTCCTACATCACGTATAACAGCTTTGGCCGCCATAGTACCGTAGGTAATGATTTGCGATACTTTATCCCTGCCATATTTTTCACCAACATAATCAATAACTCTATCACGACCTTCCATACAAAAATCGACGTCGAAATCTGGCATCGATACACGTTCAGGGTTAAGAAAACGCTCGAATAATAAATCAAATTCGATAGGGTCCAAATCAGTAATTCGAAGAGCATATGCAACAATCGACCCAGCACCGGATCCCCTGCCAGGGCCTACTGGGACACCATTATTTTTTGCCCATTTGATAAAGTCAGCCACAATCAAAAAGTAGCCTGGAAAACCCATCTGACAGATAACGTCTAATTCCCTTGTCAAACGTGCTTGGTAGACTTGACGCTTATCATCGTCAAAATTTATGCGTTCAGACGTTTCATCAATGCGCTTCGCTAAACCCTGTTGTGCTAACTCTGAGAAATACTCATCTGTTGTCATCCCTTTCGGGACAGGGAAATCTGGTAAAAAGTTTTCACCTAAACTCAGCTCAATATTACAACGCGTAGCAATTTCTACTGAATTTTCAAGTGCCTCAGGTAAATCTGAAAACAATTCAGCCATTTCCTCTTGGCTTTTCAAATATTGCTGCTCAGTATGAGTTTTTGCACGACGAGTGTCTGATAAAACGCGCCCTTGATTAATACAAACTCTAGCCTCGTGTGCGTTATATTCTTCTTCCATCAAAAAACATGACGCATTCGTCGCAACAATCGGCAAGTTAAGTTTTGTCGCTAACAAAACCATCTCATTAACGACACCTTCTTCACCAGTACGGCCTAGTCTTTGCACCTCAAGATAAAAGCGATCTGCAAACGCCGTTTTCCATCGAGCAGCCGTTTCCTCCGCAACTTCACTATTTTTTGAGGCAAAAAGACCAGAGAACAGGCCATCTAGACAACCCGATAACGCGATTAGCCCATCATTCTTAGCTAATATCGCATCCGTCGTTAAGTAAGGGACTCCTTTATCTTGGCCATGCAAATAAGCATCTGAAATTAACTCAGACAGCCCCAAGTAACCCTGTTTATTTAGAACCAGTAATGTAATGACATATGGTTTCTTTTGATCAGCGGAATCTTTAATTAATACATCCACACCGAGTATAGGCTTAACGCCAGAGGCTATTGCTGCTCGGTAAAACTTTACTGCTACAAACAGGTTCATTTGATCTGTTACGCCAATAGCAGGCATTGATAATTCTGTAACACGTTTCACCATCGGTTTAACGCGCATAATGCCATCTACTAAGGAATACTCAGTATGGTTCCGTAAATGAATAAATGTAACGCTATCGCTCATGTTAGCAATGCTCGAACTGGTCCGAATGATTTACGATAAATGGGCGCAACGCCTTGTTGAATAATAATTTCTTTATGTTTTGGCGTTGGGTAACCCTTATGACCTGACAGTTGATATCCTGGATACATCACATCAAGCGTTCCCAAAAAATCATCACGATACACTTTTGCAATAATAGACGCCGCAGAAATCTCCGGAATCAACGCATCGCCACCTTTAATACATTCACCGGGCACATCAATAGTAGGGTAAAAAGTGCCGTCAATTTGTGCAAAATCAGCTTTTAAAGAAAGGCCATCAAACGCCCTCTTCATCGCCAACAAACTAGCTTGGAGAATGTTTATTTCATCAATTTCATTCACTTCTGCGCGGCCTATTGACCAAGCTAATGCTTGCTCTTGAATTTGTGCTGCTAAATACTCTCTTTTTTTGTGTGTTAATTTTTTGGAGTCGGCTAACTCTGCAATTGGCTTATTGGTATCCAAGATAACCGCAGCCGCCATAACCGGCCCTGCTATACACCCGCGGCCTACCTCGTCAATTCCAACAATTAGCTTACTCAAACTTATATCTCACCATTTATAACACGTGAAACAATATCAGCTGCCCGATTGTCCGCATCTCGCGTTAAATTTATCTTCATATCACTGAATTGATTAACCATATCAGACGTTATTTTTGGATCACGATAAATGTTGATTAATTCTGCTGCAAGCAATTCCGCCTTCGCATCGTCTTGAATAAATTCTCGCACTACTTGTTTACCTGCTATTAAATTAGGCATTGATACAAAAGGTGCTTTGAGTAAATCGAAGGTTTTAAAAACCCACGCCGTTAATGCAGATAATTTATATGCAACAACCATCGGTTTTTTAAATAACATGACCTCTAAGGTTGCTGTTCCAGAAGCAACCAGAACAGAATCTGATGCAGATATCATCAAGCTGGACGCCATGACTGCTACTTTTATATCAAGTTTAATAGCAGAATTGGCATAAATTTCATTAAAAAGCGTCGCCGTCTTCTCGTCAGGCATTGGCAGCAATACTTGTAACCCGGGTATTTTATTTGCAAAAATCTTAGCCGCCTGAATAAATAACAAACTATGTCTATTAAGCTCACCTATGCGACTACCTGGCATGATTGTTAATACAGGAGCATCAACATCAATTCCTAGATTCTTTCTTGCTGCTAAAATATCAGCCTCTCCGCTATACTTATCAGCTAAAGGGTGTCCAATAAAGTAAGCGGGCACTGGCGTGTTTTCGAAATATTTCTCTTCGAAAGGAAAAATGCATAACAAAGCATTTAAGGAACCAATTAATTTTTTTATTCGTTTGGGTCTCCATGCCCATACGGTCGGACTCACATAGTGTACCGTTTTTATACCAAACTGATGAATATCTCGCTCTAATTTTAAATTGAAGTCTGGGGCATCTATACCAATAAACACATCTGGTTTTACGTTTAAAATAGACTGTCTTAATTGTTTCCTAATACCTAGCAGTTCAGGCAAATGCTTTAACACCTCAAATAAACCAAATACAGACAGTTTAGACATCGGGCAAGAAGATTCAAAACCTTCGGCAATCATTCTTTGACCACCAATACCAGAAAATTTAGCGTTGGGATAACGTTCTTTCAGACACCGAATCAACCCTGCACCAAGAATATCGCCAGAGTGTTCACCAGCAACCATCATGATGTGTATTGGGTTGTCAGTCATATAGTGCGCTATCTCAATAGTTAGTCGTGCTTATTTGAAAATATGATGCAAGGCATAGTCACTACACCCAAGAGCTTATAGTTGCCTATGTTTACCTAAGAATACTGCGGTTGGAATTTTCTAGAAAACCCATCATTCCTTTTAACTTAGGCTCATCAGCTGCAAGTTTACCGAGCTCAACCGTTGCTTCTGATAATTTTAAACCTGATTTGTATAACACTTTATAAGCGCGTTTGATATTAAGTATTGATGCCGGAGAGAACCCCTTTCTATCCAAACCAACTGAATTGATACCATGAGGTTTAGTTGGCCGTCCGCCAACCATCACATACGGTGGCACATCTTTCGAAATTGCGCTGCCCATTGCCGAAAAACAATGATCCCCCAGGTGACAGAACTGGTGCACAATTGTAAAACCACCCAAGATAACGTGTGAACCAATATGAACGTGCCCACCTAATGACGCTGCATTGGCAAGAATGACACCATCAGCAATAACGCAGTCATGAGCGACGTGTGTGTAGGCCATCAGTAAGTTATTATTACCAATAGACGTCAGATTTTTATCTTGAGTCGTGCCTCTGTGAATGGTAGTGAATTCACGAATTTCATTATTATCGCCAATTCCAAGAAACGATGTTTCGCCGGCGTATTTTTTATCCTGCGGATCCTCTCCTATTGAAGCAAATTGATAAATACGATTATTTTTTCCTATCGTTGTTGTTCCATTAACCACAACATGAGGGCCGATTTCTGTACCGGAGCCTATTGAAACATTGGCACCTATAATCGTATATGCACCAATTTTTACATTTTCGTCAACGCTAGAGCTTGGGTCAATTAACGCTGTTGGGTGTATCATTTAGTTGAATCCTTTGATGCACACATAATATCTGCAGACACAATTAGCTTACCCTCAACTGTAGCCGAGGCACTAAAGGTCCAGATATTACGTCTATTTTTTTTATATATTGCTTCAATCATTATCTGATCACCCGGTACAACCGAGCGTTTAAATCTAGCATTATCAATGCCCACCAAATAATATTCGCCGAAATCTTCACCCCGATCAATGAGCGTCTTCATCGAAAGCAAACCCGTTGCTTGAGCTAATGCCTCAAGAATTAACACCCCTGGCATGATGGGGTTGTGAGGAAAGTGACCTGTAAATTGCGGTTCATTATAAGTAACGTTCTTCAGCGCAAGCAGACGTTTACCAGCCTCATATTCAACAACTCTATCAATCATCAAAAAAGGATACCGATGTGGTAAAAATTCCATGACCTTTCTTACATCATCTTGATTCATTAAGATTCCTTCTGAGACTTAATTAAGTTATTAATTTTCTTTGTCAGCTTATCTAATTGTTTAAATCGAACAGCATTTTTAAGCCAATCACTATTTTTTTGAAAAGGAGTGCCTGACGAATATGCGCCCGCTTCTTTTATAGAGTGAGTTACCATCGTCATTCCCGTAATGTGCACACCGTCTGCAATGGTTATGTGCCCGACAAGGCCTACACCACCTGCCAACGTACAATGGCTGCCAATAATTGCGCTACCTGCGATGCCAACGCATCCTGCAATTGCCGTATGTTCACCAATACATACGTTATGTGCAATCATCACTTGATTATCAATTTTCACACCGTTGCTGATAACCGTATCATCCAGCGCCCCACGATCAATCGTCGTGTTCGCTCCAACTTCAACATTATCACCAATAACAACTTTTCCAAGTTGAGGGATTTTAAACCAAGCTTTTGATTCTGTTTCAGGGGCGTAGCCAAATCCATCACTGCCAATTACGGCACCCGAATTAGCAATAAAGTGCTGACCAATGACTGTAGAACTCCCTAGCGTTACATTGGCAACTAAATTAGAATGCCGCCCAATAAACACGTCATTTTGGATAACACAGCCAGGGCCAATGACGCAGCCTTCTTCAATAGTAACGTTATCACCAATGCATACATTGGGGGATATAACGCAACTTTCTGCTATTGCAGCATTAGAGCCTATTGTCACAGATGAATGGATAGAACCATTCTGAGCTTCTACCGATGTAATGATAGTTGCCGCTTTCGCATAAGACAAATACGGGTTATTAACCACCAATGCATTTACTGGACAATCAACTAGAAACGGTTCGGATAAAATTACAACACCAGCTTTAGTGTTACTTAAAGCTGGGATATATTTTGTATTATAAATAAAGGATAACTGATTCGAATTTGCATTGGATAACGTAGCACATCCTTTAACTACCCGTGTAGAATCACCATGTATTTCGGCACCTAATAAATCAGACAATTCACCTAAAGTAATGTTCACAAAATAGAACCTTAATGTAGCCTATTTTGTTGATAGTCGTTGTTGTACCTTTTTAGTAATATCTACATTTTCACTGGAGAAAACAACGCCACCCTGTAGTACCAAGTCATATTTCTCGGCCTTAGATAAGCTTTCGATAGCCTCAAACACTAACCGTTGTAACTTAGCGCGTTCTTCATTACTTCTTAAGTTAATATCTTCTCTAAATTCTTCTTGATCACGTTTCAAGTCACGTTTTTTCTCAAGAATACTTCGTTGTAATTTTCTTACTTCTGTCTCGCTCATCATCTTTGCATCGCGAGCAAGTTTCTCATCCAGTTTTTTGATTTCTTTCTGGCTGGCTAATAGGCGTTTATTTCTCGGCGAAAACTCTTTTTCTAATGCCACTCTAGCTTTTTCAGCTTGCGGGGCTTTTTCAAGTATTACCGCAAAGTTAACAACACCAATCTTAATCTCGGCTGCCTGAACGGTAGCACCTAATGCAAGTGTTAATACGCTTGCAATAATACTTTGTTTTAAAAATTTCAATTTACTTCTCCTGCTATTTTACAACTAAAAATTTATATGCCCGATCCGAAAGCGAATTGGAATGTTTGAATTTCATCGTCATCACCTTTATTAATGGGTTGCGCTAAACTAAATGATAACGCGCCAAAGGGAGATAACCACTTTGCTGACACACCCACTGAATAGCGCAACTCTCCAAGGTCAATTTCATCATCATATACATTACCTGCATCAACGAAGGTGCTTAATCGAACAGAGTTATTATCTGCCATAAAGGGTACTGGGAATATAAATTCGGCGTTACCAACCAATTTCACACTACCACCAATTGGGTCATCGAATGCGTCTCTAGGCCCCAGTGTATTGTCTGTAAAACCACGTACTGAACCTTTACCACCAGCATAGTAATTCTCAAAAAACGGCAGAGAGTCTGCGTCGCCGTAGGAATCGCCATAGCCAAAATCACCATTTAAATATAGCGTTGTATGACGTGATATGGGGAAATATTGTTTCTGATTATAAGAGATTTTATAAAACTCTAAATCTGAGCCCGGTACAGTAATAACACCCGATAAACGTTTAGACCCGCCACGGGTTGCAAAAACAGCCCTATTTCTTGTGTCTGTAGCCCAAGCAGCCGTTGCTTTAAGGTTAGTGTATGACTCACCATTATTCAAAACGAATCGGCCTGTTCGACTCAATGCAGCCTCTGCTTCAGCATCAGTCAAGCCGCCATCAATAAAACTTTGCTTTAATGCTGCCGGATCAAAACCAAGATCAAGCTCAGTGAACTCAAGATCAAAACCAAACCCTATCCTGTCACTCTCATTGAGCGGGATACCGAAGTTGACACCCATATTAAATGTTTCCGTTGAATAATCTGAGCTATTTGCCTGTTCGGCATCTGTCGTGCGGTAACTAATATTGAATCCTCTGCTAACTCCATCAATTGTATAGTAAGGATTTGTATAACCAAGGCTATAAACAGTATTTACTTCACTGTTATTAAAGCTAGCACTGACTCTTTTGCCTGTACCTAAGAAGTTATTTTGGCTAATACTTGCATTAAGCACGATACCCTGAGATTGTGAAAAGCCAGCACCGGCGGTTATATTACCCGATGATTTTTCTTTAACCGTGTACTTCACATCCACTTGATCTGTAGTTCCTGGTACAGCGGGTGTTTCAACATCTACCTCATCGAAATGCCCTAAACGAGATAGTCTAGCTTTGGACTGCTCAACAGCAGAAGTAGAAATGGGCGCTGCCTCCATTTGCCTAATCTCTCTTCTTAGCACCTCATCACGAGTCTTTGTATTTCCTTGCATAATAATACGGCGAACATATACACGTTTCCCAGGATCTACAAAAAACGTAACTTTTACCGTCGCATTCTCATTATCAATTTCTGGAATCATGTTTACATTCGCAAAGGAGTAACCTTGATGACCTAAAATGGTGGTGATGAATTCAGACGTTTGAGTCGCTTTCTTTCTAGAAAAAATGTCGCCGGGTTGAACGATAACGTAAGGAATCAGTTTATCTGGACTAACAATTAATTCGCCTGCTAATTTCACTTCACTAACCTTATGTAGCTTTCCTTCGTCCACATTAATGGTGATAAAAATTCCATTTTTATCAGGGCTAATTGATACCTGAGTTGATTCAATTTTAAAATTTATATAACCGCGGTCTTGGTAAAACGAATTTATACGCTCTAAATCTGCTGATAATTTTTGTTTTGAGTATTGGTTGCTATTGGTATAAAAAGAAATAAGTGTCGGCCCAGTTAATTCAAACTCCTCCAGTATTTCTTCATCAGAAAATGCTTTATTCCCCACTACGTTAATCTTCTTAATGCTAGCGGCTTCTCCCTCAACAACACTAATTAATATAGCAACACGATTGCGTTCTAGAGTCGTTACTTTACTGTCAACCTCAGCAGAATATTTACCATTATTGTAATATTGCTGCAACATTTCGTTTTTTACTTTGTCCAATACTAAAGGATTGAAGACTCGACCTACAGCCATACCCACGTCTTTAAATGCTTCCAGTAACTGTTCTGTTTGAATATCATCATTACCTTCAAAATCGATGCTAGTAATAGCTGGGCGTTCTTTAACATTAATAATCAATGTTTCGGTATCTTGAGCAAGGTCGACGTCACTAAAAAACCCCATTCTGAATAATTCTCTGATGACATTCTCTGAACGCTCATCATTAAATTGATCACCCACTTTAATTGTTAACGCGTTAAAAACAGCGCCCGCTGTAATGCGCTGAAGACCATTAACCCGAATATCTTTAATAACAAAATCATCGGCAGCAAAAACACTACCAGAACTAAGCATTAAAAATACAAAAGAAATAGTAATGAACATCCGTTTAAACATATTAATCACAATAAAGTTTCATTATCCAATTTGGTGTAGCAAGATAGTATAGATAAAACATCTAACCGACTCAATACGTATTTTTTATTTAACCAAAAAACCGCTCTAAATCTACAAAAATAGCCAGCAGCATCATAGAGAGCAACATGAAAATACCTAGGCGCATAAATATGGCTTGTGATTTCTCAGATACTGGCTTTCCTTTTAAAGCCTCTATGAAATAAAAAAGTAGGTGACCACCATCAAGCATGGGTATCGGTAATAAATTTATAACACCCAAACTAACGCTCACAAATGCGAGGAATTTTAAAAACGTTATTAAGCCAATAGAAGCTGTCATCCCTGCGTATTGGGCTAAACTAATCGGACCGCTTAAATTCTTCACAGAAGCTTCTCCAATCAACATTCTGCCGATTAACTTAACTGTTAATACCGAGTAGCTCATTGTTTGGGTAAATGCCTCGTTTATCGCCGGCAACACAGCTAAGGAATAGGATGTGTAATATGTTTCAACAAATTGCTCGTCAATCATTGGCGCAACGCCAATTCTACCAATGACAATATCATTTTCAATTATTTCTTTAGGTGTAATCAATAACTGAGTTACTTGCTCATCTCTCAATACCTCAACACTTAGTTGAACACCTGGGCTCGCACGGGTCACTGTTACCCACTGGCGCCAAGTATCAACAAGTTGATGATTTGCTGATATGACTAAATCACCTGTTTTAAACCCCGCTTTATCTGCTGGCTCCCCATCAATCACCTCACCAATATAAGGCTTCATAGTAGGCATAAATGGTTCTATTCCAATACTTGCTACCATTTCATTGGGCTCAATCATTGCACCGTCACGAAGACGAAGAATTACCTTATTCGTTCGACCATCAGGCTTAATAACGGTAGCTGTAACTTGCCCATCATCTAACAACTCGCTAGAAATTAGGCCAATAGCCACTCGCCAAATACTAGCAGGACGATTATTAATTGTTTCGAATGAATCGCCTACTTCAATACCCGACTGAGAGGCAATTCCGGATGGCTCAAGCTTACCCACGATAGGTTTTAAACCCTCTTCACCTACTGTCAAAATTACCCAAAATAAAATGAACGCAAATATTAAATTAAACAAGGGGCCGGCCAAAACAATGGCTATTTTGCTGAGCAAAGGTTTGTTGTTAAACGCTAACTCTTTTTCATCTTCCGTGACATCGCCATCTCTTTCATCCAACATTTTTACGTAACCACCTAATGGGATACTGGCAATCACATAGTCTGTGGGGTCATTTTTTCTATTAAATTTAAACAACGGCGCACCAAAACCGACTGAAAACCGTAGTACCTTGACGCCACACAATCTAGCCACCCAGAAATGACCAAATTCATGTATTGTCACAAGAATGCCTAGCGCAGCAATAAATGAAATGATTGCAATTATGACTGTCATTGCAAACGCTCTACCTGAAGCCCAGCTAACGCCCGTGCCTCTTTATCTGCTTCCAATATGGACGCGATAGATTCAGCTCGATTAAACATTGAATTTTCTAACACTTTTTCGATAAGCTTAGGAATATCAATAAATCGAATTTTCTTCGTTAAGAAGGCGTCAACCGCCACTTCATTAGCAGCATTAAGAACCGCGGGTGCAGAGCCTTTTAATTCCAACGCCTCGTATGCGAGACGTAAACATGGAAATCTCTCGTATGAAGGCGGCTCAAATGTTAATTGTTGATGTTTCCTAAAATCCAGTGCCGATACACCACTTAAATGCCGTTCAGGCCACGCTAGTGCGTGAGCTATGGGCGTCCTCATATCAGGATTCCCAAGTTGCGCTATGACTGAGCCATCCAAATAGTCGACCATAGAGTGAATGATACTCTGAGGATGCACTAATACGTCTATTTGCTCGATCGGCATATCAAACAAAAAACTGGCTTCTATCACTTCAAGTCCTTTATTCATCATCGTTGCTGAATCTACAGAAATTTTTTGACCCATTGACCAATTTGGATGGGCGCAGGCTTGCTCTACCGTTACCGACTCAAGTTGTTGAGAACTCGTATTCAAAAATGGGCCGCCGGATGCGGTTAATATTAACTTCCTAACACCCTTAGGGCGCTGCCCTGCAATATAAGCATCAGGCATACATTGGAACAAAGCGTTATGTTCGCTATCCAAAGGCAGTAACGTCGCCCCGTTTTCTTTAACTACCGACATTAACAAATCACCTGAAATAACCAATGATTCCTTATTCGCCAATAAAAGTTTTTTGCCGGCTTTGGCGGCAACTAGTGTCGATAATAAGCCAGCAGCTCCGACTATAGCAGCCACAACAATATCAACCTCATCTAGCTGAGAGATAAACTCTAAAGATTCAATACCCGATAAAACAACTGTATCGGATGCTTCAGATGACTCAATATTCTTACGAAAAATATCGGCTAGGGCATTATCAGGAACAACAGCATAGGCAGGTTTGAACTCAATGCACTGCTCTAATAAACACTGAATATTTTTATTAGCCGTTAACGCTACTATCGAATACGTCTCTTTGTTCAGCCTTACAACATCCAACGTACTCTTTCCTATTGAACCTGAAGATCCTAGTAAACAAAGCCCTTTCATACAAACCAATCCGTGAGAAACATACAGGCAAGAAATACTGGAGAAGCAGCAATCAAACTATCAATACGATCAAGGATACCGCCGTGCCCAGGTAGAATATTACCACTATCTTTTACGCCAGCACGTCGCTTCATTAGGCTTTCAAATAAGTCTCCATACACAGATACGAAGGCAATAAAAACTGATAACAAGATAAACAAGACGTTGTCATTAATGGTGAAATATTGCGCACCGTAAAATGAAAAAGCAAGGCACGCTAATAAGCCACCAGCCACACCTTCTAATGATTTACCTGGACTTAATATTGATGATAATTTATGTTTACCAAAAGCTCGGCCTGCAAAATAAGCACCACTATCTGCTATCCAAATGAGCAACAAAAGATACATCAATAAACCCGGCCCCTGTTCAAAGCCATGTCTTATTTGATCTAAAGAAATATATGTCATGGCTACAATGAATTGACCCAATAGCAACATAAAAGTCAGGTTAACAGACGTGTCCAATAAAGATTTTGCTTTAATAATAAGCAACGTTATAACAATTAACCAAAAAGCCAAACTAAAGAACATCAATATATTTAGAGCGCTTTCATCCATTAATGCGAGTGCGTGTGAGTTGCCGAGCATAATAAGAGCTACCAACATCTTATAGCCCTTATTGCCTAAACCACTCAATGCAGCCCACTCATAACCACCAATCAAAATAATCAGGCTGAGTACGACTGTAAACACACTAGTTGGTGAAAATAAAACCAGCCAAACAACCAGCGGAATTAAAGCAACCGCTGTTAATAATCGTTGAACTAGACTGCTCATAAGTTAAACACCTTCATTAACTTGCTCACCCGTTTGGCCGAACCTACGTTGACGCGTAGAGAAACTCATAATCGCTAAATCCAACGCTTCTTTGTTAAAATCCGGCCACAGAGTATCGGTGAAATATAGTTCACTATAAGCCAGTTGCCACAATAAAAAATTACTGATTCTTTTTTCACCACCCGTCCTAATGAATAAATCAGGGTCAGGAGTTCCAGCTGTTGATAAGAAGTCTCTTAGCTCAAACTCAGACACTGAAACACCGTCAATAACTGATTTTTTAAGCATTTTTTCTGCTGCTTGTTGCATATCCCATTGGCCACCATAATTAGCAGCTATCATCAGTAACAAACCCGTATTCTCGCTCGTTAGAAACTCAACTTCTTTTATTTTACTTTGTAAATTATTTGAAAATTTACTGCGATCACCAATCACTCGCAAACGAATATTATTTTTATGTAACCGTTTTGCTTGGCTTTTTAATGTCGCCATGAACAAGCTCATTAGCACATCCACTTCTTTTGTAGGCCTGTGCCAGTTCTCACTACTAAAAGCAAATACTGTTAGCACCTCTATGCCATAAGTTGCACAGGTTTCAATCGTCTCTCTTAAAGAGCCAACCCCTGCTTTGTGCCCAAATGTTCGAAGTTTACCTTGTCGCTTAGCCCAACGACCATTACCATCCATAATGATGGCAATGTGCTTAGGAATGGTAGGTTGTTCTGATTTTTTTAAGCTATCGTACACAAGCGTCCCTTTTGTTCCTTTATCTCAAAGGTATGAGAACTTAAATATCACTGAGTTGCCATAATTGAACTAACTACAAACAGGCCTCATTACATCGACATTAAATCTTCTTCTTTGCCTTTAAGATGATTGTCGATATCCCTTGTATGTTTGTCTGTTGTCTTTTGAACTTTGTCTTCACCAGCTCGAAGTTCATCTTCCGTGATCATCTTCTCTTTAAGCGCTTCTTTAAACTCTGAATTTGCATCACGGCGAATGTTCCTAACGGCAATTTTGGCATTTTCAGCTTCTTGCCGTACCACCTTAACGAAGTCACGGCGTCTTTCTTCTGTTAAAGGTGGCATCGGAACACGGATAACATTACCAGCTGTAACTGGGTTTAAACCTAAATCAGCTTTCATGATGGCTTTCTCTACAGGGCCAATCATAGTCGCTTCCCAGGGCATAATTGAAAGCGTCCGAGCATCTTCTATATTAACGGTCGCTACTTGATTAAGCGGCGTATCCACATCGTAATAAGACACAACAATGTCCTCCAGAAGACTGGGGTGAGCTCGCCCTGTGCGTATTTTAGTTAATGCCTTTTGGAAAGCCTCAACAGACTTATCCATTCTTACATTGCCGTCTTTAAGAATATCGTCAATCATAATTGCCTCTGTCGTTATTGAACTAACGTACCAACATTTTCGCCGAAAATAACACGTTTGACCGCACCTTTATCGAAAATATTAACCACTCGTAGCGGTAATTTATGATCTCGACAAAGCACTAATGCCGTCGCGTCCATCACATTAAGACGCTTATCAATCGCTTCATCAAAACTGATTCGCGAGTAAAACTCCGCATCTGGGTTTTTCTTTGGGTCATCTGAGTAAATTCCATCTACTTTGGTCGCTTTAATAAGCAGCTCAGCGTCCACTTCAATGCCCCTTAAGCTGGCAGCAGAATCTGTGGTAAAAAATGGATTACCCGTACCGGCGGCAAAAATAACAACGCGCCCCTTTTCAAAATGGCGGATAGCTCTTCTACGCTTAAAGTCTTCACACACTTGATTGATTTGAAGCGCCGACATCACTCGCACAGCTTGGCCAAGCGACTCTAATGAGTCTTGCATGGCAAGTGCGTTAATAACCGTGGCTAGCATGCCCATATGGTCGCTGGTCACTCGGCCCAATACATCCGACGCAACCTCTGAGCCCCGTAAGATATTACCGCCACCAATAACCAAACCAACCTGAACGCCTAAATCACACAGCTCTTTTACTTCTTCGGCCAATCTTAGAACGGTAGCGCCATCAATTCCGCCAGCAGAGTCGCCCATCATGGCTTCCCCGCTTAGCTTTAATAAAATTCGTTTGTACGCTAACTCGCCCATCAATTATTCGCCTCGTGCTTGAGCCATTACTTCGGCAGCAAAATCGTCTTCTTTTTTCTCAATGCCTTCGCCCACTTCAAAGCGAACAAAAGAAATAACTTTAGCATTGTTTGATTTTAATAACTGCTCAATAGTCACATCACCATCTTTAACAAATGGTTGACCAAGCAATGTAATCCCTTTTAAGAATTTTTTAATTTTACCAACAATCATTTTTTCAACGATTTCAGGTGGTTTGCCGCTTTCTGCCGCTTGACTTTTAAAGATTTCTTTTTCTTTTTCAATGTCTTCAGCTGGCACTTCTGCTTCAGAAATACACATCGGCTTAATCGCCGCAATATGCATCGCAATATCTTTGGCTAATGCAACGTCACCGCCTTCCATTTCAACTAACACGCCAATCCTAATGCCGTGCATGTACGTACCAACGATGGTGCCATCTGTTTTAATCTTTTTAAAACGTCTAACATTAATGTTTTCACCCACTTTAGCGATTAATTGGCGCCTGCTTTCATCAACTGTCACAGAACCACCCGTTACTTCTGTCGCATTTAACGCATCAACATCAGCGATATCGTTAGAAACTACTGTATAAGCAACGGCCGCTGTAAAGTCTAAGAAATCGTCACCTTTAGAAACAAAATCTGTTTCGCTGTTTATTTCAACAATTGAAGTTGTTGAACCATCACCCGATGTTGCGATGGCAATAATGCCTTCCGCAGCAATACGACCCGCTTTCTTATCAGCTTTAGCCATACCTGATTTACGCATATTTTCAATAGCCAGCTCTAAATCACCAGCCGTTTCTACTAATGCCTTCTTACACTCCATCATGCCAGAACCCGTTCTTTCACGTAATTCCTTCACCATTGCAGCTGTTACACTCATTTTTATAAACCTCATATATTTATTAATTGTAAAAACGCCCCCAAATTGGAGGCGCTTAATCTTAACTAGAAAGCAATTATTAAGCTTCTTTACTATCTTCCGCTTTATCTTCTGTTTTCTCTACCATTGCAGCTTTTTTAGCAGCAGACTTTTTAGCTGGTGCTTTTTTTGCCTCTGCAGTGTCGGCTGTTTTTTTAACTATTTTTTTAACAGCCGCCTTTTTAACTGGTGTTTCTTTAGCGTCTTCAGTGTCCGCTGTTTTTTTAACTACTACCTTTTTAGCGGCCGGTTTTTTTGAAACAGCCTTAGCTACTTCTTTATTATCAACTAATTCTTTAATAACACTCGCCTTACCTTCAAGAATCGCGGCTGAAAAACTTTGGCAATACAGCGTTAAGGCTCTAATTGAGTCGTCGTTGCCAGGAATGACGTAATCCACATCAATTGGTTTATTGTTTGTATCTACAATACCAATAACTGGGATGCCTAATTTAGCTGCTTCTTTAATAGCGATTTTTTCATAGCCAACATCCATGATCAAAATAGCATCTGGTGGGCCTTTAATCTCCTTAATACCACCAACACTACGCTCTAACTTTCCAAGCTGACGCATGAATTTAAGTCCTTCTTTTTTGCTAAAACGCTCTAGACCACCGTTTTCACGCATGTCTTCAAGCTCTTTTAAACGTTGGATCGATTTTTTGATGGTACCAAAGTTTGTCAACATACCACCTAACCAGCGATGGTCGACATAAGGCATGTTGCAACGTTTAGCTTCTTCAGCCACTGTTTTACGAGCCGCTTTTTTTGTACCAACAAACATGATAGTGCCTTTGTTTGCTGCTAACTTATTGATGAAATTCAAAGCATCATTGAATAATGGCAATGTTTTTTCTAAGTTAATAATATGAATTTTGCCGCGCTCACCGTAGATGTAAGGGGCCATTTTAGGATTCCAGTATCTCGTTTGGTGGCCAAAGTGGACACCTGCTTCGAGCATTTCACGCATAGTGATATTAGTCATTCTTTACTTCCTTCTCATTGTTATAGCCGACCAGTTAAACTGGACTGACTCGGGTTATTACTACCACACATCCCAAACGGTAACTTGATGTGACTCAAGCACCCTACCGTATATGTTGATGCATGTGATCGTATTGCCAAAAGTGGCGACGCTTTATACCATATTTTTGCCTTAACGACAATTTATACTACTCATTTTGTCTTTTTTGACATAGGCTTAAAAGACCAATAACGTCCTCTCCTAAATTTGGCAGAACAAGCTCTACAACATGCTAATTTTACCTCAAACCGTTATAATCAATCGTTCATCAATGACCAACACGTTTTGTTAATGAGTATTAGTTTAAAAACACCTTCAGATATCGAAAAGATGCGCGTTGCTGGCCGGCTGGCAGCTGACGTATTGGAAATGATTGGCGAACATGTGCTCCCTGGTGTCACAACAGAAGAACTCGATCAACGTTGCCACGAGTTTATGGTTAATCATCAGCAAACCATACCCGCTCCTTTGAATTACCACGGCTTCCCCAAATCCATATGCACATCCGTTAACAATCAGGTCTGTCACGGTATTCCTAATCATAAAAAATTAAAGAAAGGCGACATTATCAATATTGATATCACCGTCATTAAAGATGAATTTCATGGTGATACCAGCGAAATGTTTGTTGTTGGCGAACCCAGCATACTCGCTAAACGCCTTATCGATACCACACAAAAGGCCATGTACTTAGGTATCAGCATGGTAAAACCCGGGGCACGGCTAGGCGACATTGGGCATGCCATTCAAACATTTGCTGAACATAAGCGCTATTCCGTTGTTCGTGAATACTGCGGCCATGGTATTGGCCGTGTTTTTCATGAAGAACCTCAAGTCTTACATTACGGCAAGCCCGATACGGGTGTCGTTTTAGAAGAAGGCATGACTTTTACCATTGAACCGATGATTAATGCAGGCAAGCGTCACGTTAAAGTTCTGGCTGATGACTGGACGGTCGTCACTAAGGACCGCAGCTTGTCGGCACAGTTCGAGCATACACTCGCTGTTACCTCTACAGGGTTTGAAATATTCACCTTAAGAAATAACGAAACGATTGAGCCCACATTTATTTCGCCTGAACATTTCAATTCATGAACCAACAAAGCAGCTCAACTAACATTGAACATCAAAGTATTGTGCAAATTAAGGCGCGCATCCAGTCGTTTAACGACGGCTTATTCGAGCGCGCGAAATCCAATATCAGCATTGAAGTACTCCTGGAAGAACGCAGTGATTTCATTGATCACTTGTTAACCAGTTGCTGGAGCGACATTATTGGCAATTACCGCAACGAATTATCTCTCGTTGCCACTGGTGGTTATGGCCGAGCAGAACTACATCCATTTTCAGATGTTGATTTGCTGATTATTTTCGATGAGGCTAAGTTTGATCAATGCAAACCCGTCTTAGAATCTTTTTCTACCTTTCTTTGGGATATTGGGCTAAAACCCGGGCTAAGCGTTAGAACCATCGATGATTGTATCGAACAATCTAAATCTGACATTACTGTCATTACAAATTTAATGGAAGCACGGTTAATTACTGGCTCTGAAGATCTTTTCAACGACATGCAAAGTCAAATAAGCACTGACAATATCTGGCCAGCCGTTGATTTTTATCACGAAAAAGTAGCTGAGCAACACAAAAGGCATTTGAAGTTTGGTGATACAGCCTACAACCTAGAACCAGATATAAAAGAGGGGCCTGGCGGTTTAAGAGATATTCAAACTATCCAGTGGATAACCCAGCGTTATTTTGGTTCAAATTCATTAGGTGAGTTAGTTAATAATGCTTTTTTAACCAAAAACGAATACCGGCTACTAATGAAGGGGCAGAGCTTTCTTTGGAAAGTGCGTTTCGAATTACATCACTTAGCTAATCGCCCTGAAAACCGCCTTCTGTTTGATTATCAAAAGTCTCTTGCCTTAGCTTTTGGGTTTGAAGACGGTGCCAACAATCTCGCTGTTGAAGGGTTTATGCAGCAATATTATCGCACAGTGATGGAACTTGAACGTCTAAATGAGCTAATTCTTCAAATGTTCAGCGAGGCGCTCGAAAATCAAGTCATGGACGTTAGTCCGATTAATGAATCGTTTCGAGTTCTTAATGGTTATATCGAAGTCACACACCCAGACACATTTAAATCACAACCGATTGCTTTGTTGGATATTTTTTTCCAATTACAACAACATGCCAATATCAAAGGCGTTAGAGCAGCAACCATTCGCCTCATTCGTGAGAATCTGCACCTAATTGATGATGGTTTTAGGTCAGATTCAAAGTCAAAAGCCTTATTCCTCGACATTATTCGACAGCCGCACGGCATTACTCACCAGTTTAGACGTATGAATAGATACGGTGTTCTTGCTGCTTATATACCCGCGTTTGATGACATTATTGGGCGTATGCAATACGACTTATTTCATGCCTACACAGTCGATCAACACACCTTATTTATTGTTCGGAATTTACGCCGTTTTGCACTCGAAAAGCACAAAGAAGAACTCCCTCATTGCTACGAAATATTCAAAAATATCCAGAAACCAGAATTGCTCTATCTAGCTGGCTTATTTCACGATATTGCTAAAGGTCGCGGTGGCAATCATGCTGAATTAGGCATGCAAGACGCGATCGAATTTTGCCAACAACATGGTTACAACACCTATGACTGTCAACTCGTTGGTTGGATTGTGCAAAATCATTTAATTATGTCAATGACGGCTCAACGTAAAGATATAAATGACCCCACTATTATTCATAAATTTGCTTCTAAAATTGGTAGCCTAGAATACCTTGACTACCTGTATCTATTAACCGTTGCAGATATCAGAGCCACAAACCCAAGTCTTTGGAATGACTGGAAAGGCTCTTTGTTAAAAGAGCTCTATAACAACACCCAAAAATTATTACGCCGTGGGCTACAAACGTCCAATCAAGAAGGTGACAACATTAAAGAAATGCAATACCAAGCCAGACATGGATTGCATTCTCGCGGCCTTAATGATGAAAAAATCGATAACGTCTGGAATAAAATCAGCAAAGATTATTTTTCAAGGTTTTCAGTCGAAGACAGTATCTGGCACACACTCGCCATCTCATCGTGTAAAGAAGACGAACTACCACTCGTATTACTTCGTCCGCAAACACATCGGGGCGGCTCTGAAATTTTTATTTACGTCAATGATCGGCATGGTATGTTTGCGGTCTGTACAGCCACGCTCGACCAAATGGGGCTTAATATTTTAGACGCCAGAATCATCGCTACTCACGAAGACATCGCCCTTATTAGTCTTCATGTGCTTGAAGATAATGGCAGCCCCATTCCAGACTTAGCACGTGAGCAAACCATTGTTAATGTGTTACGAAATAACCTATTGAATCCCGACCAAACCATATTGTCAGTTGACCGTCATCGAACACGTCAATCTAAACATTTTAATATTAAAACTACCGTTACCTTCAAAGATGACCATAAACTGCGATATACAATCATGGAAATTAACACGCTTGATCAGCCAGGCGTGCTCTCAATTATTGGTCAATGTTTTAGTGCCTGTAAGGTCAACGTTAGAAATGCAAAAATTACGACTTTAGGCACGACTGCAGAAGATATTTTTTACCTAACAGACTCCACTAATCATCCCATTAGTGATACCGCAGTTTTAGACCAATTAAAACTATTATTGTTAAAAAAACTTTCGCCAGAAAAAAGCATTAATTAAAACGATTATGACGGTATTGCTTCGCTAACAAAGACGGCGCTTTATTAAAGAAATAGGCGCCTCGTAACCACCACATAAGTAAAATAGTTCTTAATACGCCATTTTGTTGCCAACGTCTGCTAGAGGTAACTACGGCTTGATGAATACAAATAGATCTAGCTTTTCGCTTTAGCTTCTTGCTGATAGCAATATCTTCCATCAATTCAATGGGCGGATAGCCATTCACTTCTTCGAATAGTTCTTTTGACACAAACATCGCGTGATCACCCGTGACAATGCTGGTTAAGCAAGAGCGCCAATTCATCATTTTTCCTATGATTCGAAAGGCTAAAATTGAACCATCCAACTGCACATCAAACCGACCCCAACTGGCTTTTTGTTGGCGTGTTTTTTGTAACATGAAGTCAATAGCGCCATCCGGTAGCAGCGTATCCGCGTGTAAAAAAAGCAGTATTTGACCCGTCGCCAAACTAGCACCCTTATTCAGCTGGAACGCACGACCAGCGGGTGAACCAATCACGGCATCAGCAAGACCTTCAGTACACTTAACGGTGTTATCGGTACTACCGCCATCAACCACAATCACTTCAACGCCTTGCTCTCTCATGGGCTGCAACGATGCTAATGTAATTGGTAACGCCTTTTCTTCATTCAGCGTTGGGATGATGATGGAAACATCGATCATCAACAGCAGGAACCGCCTTCTTTAGCATTACTGTGTGAACTGCCTTTGGTTTCACTGGCCGGGCGTAACGTGCCTGCTGGCGCACACCATTCAACGCCTTCTATATCTTGCGAAGGGTTAATACCAATAAAGTCATCACCGTAAGGGCCGTTCGTTAAAAAATTATAGGTACGTTCACACACCGCCATGCGTTTACCTCGGTAGAACACATGACCTTCATCATCCGTTGTTTCTGCATACGGCCCTTTGTAGATAACCGCATGGCCTTTATCAATACACGGCACGTCTTCGCCTTTAACGGCGGTAATCGTCACAGAACGAAACTCGATACCTTCAACTACTTGCCACGGTTCTGCATCCCATTTGTCGCATTTCACGGCTCTAAAACCGGCTTGTTTAAAACTCTCTAAAAACTCATCTTCAAGGAATGAGCCTGAAATACAGCCTGACCAAAGTTCAGGATCAGCTTTTAAATGCTCAGGAATAGTTTCATCGGCGACAATATCCGACATGGCAATGCGCCCACCCGGTTTCACGACGCGGAATATTTCTTCAACCAACTGTTTCTTATCACTGTCATTCACTAGATTGAGCACGCAGTTCGATAACACTAAATCCACTGAGTTATCCGCAATCATCGGTTCGTTACTGTCTGGGCTGTCTAACGAGCGCGATAAGTCCTGAATTTGGCCTTTTACAAAACTCACTTTATCGCCGCCGAGTTTTTTAGCCATTTCAGGTTGATACTGTCTGGCTAAGGCCAACATCTCGTCATTCATATCAACGCCAATTACGCGGCCTGTGTCACCGACCAATTGAGCCGCCATATAACAAATCTTTCCGGAACCCGACCCTAAATCCAGTACCACGTCGCCGTCTTGCACGTAACGAGATGGATCACCACAACCGTAGTCTTTTTCAATCACCTCTTTCGGAAGCATTGCCAATAAGGCGGCGTCGTAATCCACTGGGCAACACAAGGCAGGTTGTACCGCTTCTGCCCCTTCTGTGTAGCGTTCAACTACGCTGTTTTTCATGTCCATTGTTTTTCCTATATAAAAGTTAGGGCGGATAAAGATTTTGTTTTCAGGCACCAAAAGTAGGCGCTGTAGGCGAGGCATAAATGCACGGAAAGAGAGAGTTTATAATTCATAAATGACCGATTGAGTAGAGCCTGCCCCGCGAGCATAGCGAGTGCTTTGGGTGCATTTATAACGCCGCATGAAAGCAAAAGATTATCCGTCATGTAAGTGAACCACCACAACTGGAACCACTACCCGCGGTACACCCATAGCAGTGGTCGGCTATTGTTATGGGTTGTTGGTTAAAATCAAGTTTTAAGCAATCTGAAATATGTTTTTTACTGCCCGCAAACCCTGCGGGCAAATCAAGCATTTGATTAAAATCGCAATCATACACATAGCCTTGCCAATCAACGCTTAAAATATTTTTGCACATCAAATTATCAAGGTTTATGGATTGGTATGATGCTTTGAGCAAATCCATATACTCATCAAACGACCCCTTGGAAATAAGCGTACTACCAAACCGTTTGATGGGCATATTGGTGATGGTTAATAAACGATTAAACACAATACCGAAGTGCTCAGATAAATGCCGTTTGTATTCAAGTTCCAATGCGTCTTGACTCGGTGGAAGCTGCGCGCCTTGCGGGTTATAAACCAAACTAAGGTCTAACGTTGTTCCATAACCCAAGGCATTAAGCTTTTGCAGCGCGGTAATACTTTTATCAAACACGCCGTTTCCGCGTTGAGCATCCACGTTATCGCTCGAATAACACGGCAAGGAAGCGACTATTTGCACTTTGTTCTTAGCCAAAAAATCAGCCATGTGTTCATAACCCGGTTCTTCCAATATCGTTAAATTACAACGGTCAATTACTGTTACACCCCGCTTGGTTGCTTGCGTTACAACGTATTCAAAATGCGGGTTCATTTCTGGTGCGCCGCCGGTTAAGTCTAGCGTATCAATACCTTGTTGGTCGATAAACTCGAACAACTGATCAATCGTCGCCTTATCCATTAGCTCAGTACGTGTTGGCCCTGCATTCACGTGGCAATGTAAGCACGACAAGTTACACAAGTAACCTAGGTTCACTTGCAGCGTTGTAAGCGCATTCCGCTTTATTGGTGGAAAGTCTGTATTGGCTAGCCTGTCTAATGTTGGATGCATAGTTTGTTATTTACGTTTTGCCAAATGATACCGCTCAAGCAGTTTTAATAGCTTATGCGGTTGATGATTTTTCTTCCATATACCGGCGGTATATTTATTGGCTTCTGCCCACGTTGGGTAGGCGTGAATCGTGCCGAGTATTTTATTCAACCCTAAGCCGTGTTTCATGGCTAAAACAAATTCGGGCAACATTTCTCCTGCGTGCTCGCCCACGATGGTGACGCCTAATATTTTATCTTTACCCACAGGCGTCAGCACTTTAATAAAGCCCTCAGTTTTACCGTCAACAATCGCACGGTCCAGCTCATCTAATTGAAATACCGTGGTTTCGGCGCCTAACCCTGCGGCTTTGGCTGATTGCTCGTTATGCCCAACGCTGGCAATTTCAGGGTCTGTGAACGTTACTCTAGGAATCACACGGTGATCGGCCTTAAAGCGCCAAATATCACCAAACAAGCTGTTAACAGTGCTATACCAGGCGTAATGCGCCGCAGTATGGGTAAACTGATACGGCCCTGCCACATCACCACAGGCATAGATTGTTGGCACGCTGGTTCGCATGTATTTGTCTACTTCAATCGTGCCGGAAGGCGTTGTTTGCACCCCTAATTCTTCTAGCCCAAAATCGCTCGTATTAGCCTCACGCCCAATGGAAAATAGTACCGAATCAAAAGCAAGTTTAAGAATTTCGCCTTGTTTTGTTTTAAGTGTGGCAAATTGTTGATTGTTTTCAACACTAAACGAATCGATTGAGTATTGAAGCTTTAATTCAATTCCCTCAGATTCTAATTGTGTTATTAGCAACCCAGCTGCATCTTCATCTTCCGGCAACATTATCCGCTCGGCTATATCAACTATAGTGACCTGACAACCTAAGCGATTAAAACTCTGCCCCAACTCACACCCAATCGCCCCACCGCCAACAACTAGCAGGTGCTTTGGCTGTTCACGTAACGACCAAATGGTATCGGATGTGAAATAGCGTACTTGATCCAAACCCTCTATTTTCGGCACTCTGGGCTTTGCGCCCGTGGCAATAATAATGTTCTGCGTGCTCAAGGTCTTGCCGTTAACCGACACTTCCCAAGGTGACTCAATCCGTGCATCGCCCTGCCTACATTCCACGCCTAACTCTGTGTAACGTTCTACAGAGTCATGTGGCTCAATCTGTCTGATGACCGACGACACACGCTCCATTACCTCAGCAAAATCAAACTCAGCTGACGCACGTTTAATACCGTAGTGCCCGCTTCGCGATAATTCTGCTAAAAAACGTGAGGATTTAATCAGTGATTTAGACGGCACGCAGCCTGTGTTTAAACAGTCGCCACCCATTTTATCTTTTTCAATCAACAGCACCTTGGCTTTTACCGCCGCTGCAATATAAGAGCTGACCAAGCCCGCTGAACCGCCGCCAATCACAATCAAGTTGTAATCAAAGGTTTCTGGCTTTTTGTAGGCTTTTGATACCTTATAGCGGCGGATAATCCCCGGCAATGCTTTGGCGAATAAGGGAAATAAGCCCAATAATGCAAATGAAACAGCAATAGCGGGCGACAATATATCGCTAACGTGCTCCAGTTTAGCCAACTGTGTACCAGCGTTCACAAACAAGATGGTCGCGGGGAACATGCCGAGTTGGCTCACCCAAAAATAGGTTCTTAGTTTTATCGGCGTTAACCCCATCAACAGGTTAATTAACCAGAACGGAAACACCACGATCAATCGAAGCGTAAACAGGTAAAATGCGCCCTCTTTTAGAATACCCGCGTTTATGTCGGCTAATTTGTCTGAAAATTTTTGCTGAACCGTGTCGCGCAGCACATAACGCGACAGTAAAAATGCCAAACTAGCACCAATCGTCGATGCAAACGACACCAGTACAACGCCCCACCATAAGCCAAACACAGCACCACCCGCCAAGGTAAGAATGCTCGCACCAGGGATAGACACCGCCGTTGATACGATATAAATAACAAAAAACCAAGCCGATACTTGCCACGGATTGGCGTTGTAATAGACGATGAAGTCAGCGCTCTGTTCTTTTAAAACCAATAGATTGAAGTAATCATTTAAGCCGAACGCGTAAAAGCCAATAACAACTAAGGTTATTACGCCAAGCAGCCATATTTTCTTCGATTTAAGCATCCGTAAAATCCCAACTACGCCACCCACCAAACGCAGGGTAATAAAGCCCTAATTTAATGGGCCTGGAATCCATTGCCCTCATAAGTTTTGAGTATTGTTCAAGTTGTGGTTTGTAACGGGTCATTTCAGCATCTAAAAATTCTTCTTTATTATCGTCATCGTGGCGGCTGGTTTTATAGTCAATAATCCAACGCGTGCCATCATCCACAAAGGTTCTATCTAAGCGACAATGCACAACAGCATCGTCAACAACACCCGATAACGCCAATTCAAATTGGCTATCTTCGTGCTGGTTATTTAGAACCCATTGGCCTCGGTTATCTTTCACGCAATGCGAAAGAATTTGCCCTACGCGTTCGATAGCCTGTTCAATATTTTTAGGCAGCACACCCACTTCTAATAACTGATGTCGAATAGCGTGTTGTTGACTGACACCATTGGCGAAATTCAGCTCTCCTCGCTCACCCAGTATTTGCATCCATTGGTGACACACCGTACCCACCGACGCAGCCAAATCAGTTGCCCAATCAAACTCGATGATGTTGGTTTGTGGCTGAAATTTTGTATTGACTTGATGTTGATAATCCAAATCTGACACATCAATTTTTTCAACCTTATTAATATTTAATTTTTTTAAATAACAAATAGATATAGTCTTTTCTATATCTAATTTATCATTGTTAAAATCAATAATCACATCATCTTTAATCGTTGGCCAAAGCAGGCCTAACAAGGTATTACTAGCGGGTGTTTTGGGTTCGCCTGTTTTCTCATCCATCTTCAAACAAAAGCTTAAATGCAGTTGCTTTTTGGCGCGTGTTGCGGCCACGTATAACAACCGTTGGCTTTCGTGACGCCCTTTGTCTTGCTCCACTTTATTCAAGTAGTTAGCAATCGCATCGTCTTCATCCGAGCCGGTTTCTTTAATCGGCGCAATCATCAATTCGCTTTCGCCGGGCATATCAGATGGCCTTTCTAACCATGCCAATAAACGCTTTTCGTCATTGCCCGCTTTTCTATCCAAACCAGGCAAAATCACGTGGTCAAATTCCAAACCTTTGGCTTTATGTATGGTCATTATTTGCAAGGTATTAGGCGCACTTACATCAGGTGCTGCGTACAGTTTTTCAACCTGTTCTTGCAATACCGATAAATCAATCGATTCCCTTTCCGACTCTAACGCCGCCAAGCAGTCGAAGAAACGCTCGCAGTCGGCCAAATCAGCTGACGACGATAAGCACTCTGGCCCCAATAACTGATACCACAGCCCTCTAATCGAATCAGCCACGCTCATTCTGTCCCGATGGCGTAACGCCACCCCAAACGCTTGCATCACGTGCCCTATTGCCGCTTGGCCTTGTGTGCTCAATGCCTGCACGCTGTCGCTATCGTGCAGCAACTCGCTTACATTTTCATCTGGGAAACCATCTAACAAGCAATGCATATCGTCCAAACTCAACGCACACCAGGGCCCACGTAACACAGACAGCCACGCCACCCTATCGGTTGGGTGCAAATAAGCACGCGTTAGCGACATTAAATCAATCACCGTTTGTCGCGTATTCAACGGGTCAATATCGGTTGCTTGATAAGGCACACTCGCTTCATTTAGGGCAATAACTAAATCCGTTAAGCTTTTTCTGCCGCGCACCAACACGCCAATCGTTGCATCCGGCGTATCGTGTTTAATCTGTTGAATCAAGGTTAATAAACCACCGCCCTCTTCAACTCTGTTTTCATACCCGTAATATTGAACCGCGTTGTCGGTCGTGCCCTCTGTCTTATACCCAACGGGCATAAGTTTCATTGAAGTGGAAGATAAAGAACTTCCACTTAATTCAGCTTTAAAAGGTACCGAGGGTTTGTACGAAATAGCCCCACTAAACACATTGTCAGCCTGCGGCATCACATCGCTAAACGCCCTGTTCACCCAATCTACAATGGCGTGTTGCGAGCGGAAATTAACCGCAATATTTACCGGTGTAATATTCCTTACTTCGCCCAAACCGTCTTCTTGGGTTTTTAGGAATAAGCCTACTTCTGCTTGACGAAAACGATAAATCGACTGCATCGGATCGCCCACCAAAAACAAGGTACGACCATCGTCCACTTGCCAGCCGGCCACTAAGTCTTTCAGCAACATAAACTGTGTTTCAGACGTATCTTGAAACTCATCCACTAACATGTGCTGTAGTTGGTAATCCAGCTTTAGACCGACATCCGTCATACCCGTTGCGTCATGCAACGCATGGCTTGCAGACAAAGACACCTCGCAAAAATCCACACAACCCCGTTGCTGAAACACTAACCGTAAATGCGCCACTGCTTGTGGCAACACCAGCAATAACGCTTGAATAATTTGCCATTGCTGATCGCTATAACTAGGGTTTGGCAAACAACGTAACCAGCCAATGGCTCCGGTTAATTCGGCGTTTTCTTGAAGCTCAAGTAATAATGTCTTGTACTGTTTTTTCTTTTCGGTAAACAGCGACTTGTCGTCTTTATCTTTTGTTTTACTGGGCGCGGGAAAGCCCATTTTGGCATCCGCTTGTTTGCGCCATTTACCCGCACCTGTCAGTAAAAACTCACCCAGCGTTAACCACATAGGCAAGGCACTGGCTGTCGTTTCAGTTAAATCTAAATCATCGGCTAAACCACATAAACGGGATGTTCTGTCCTCAATATTCGGCGCAGCAAATTGCAATAACTCGTCGAGCAACTCAGCTTGCTCTTGGGTAAAACCCTGCGCGATGCCTTCCAACACCGACTCAACCGTGCGTGTTAATACACCCTCTAGCACCTCGCGATCAGTTAAGTTCGATTCTCTCGACACCACATGACGCAACCATTGGTCACGCGATGCCAACATGGTTGAAATTAACCCCTCTGCTCGCGTCAACTGATTATCCACATGCGCCAACAACAATCTAATCGCTTCACCGACGGCATCGTCGCTTTCTAACTCGTTTAAACAGTTTCTAGCCGCGTCTGTGTACAAATCACGCGCATCTTGTTGAATACTCGGTGGTGAGCCAAATCGGGCCGTCACCGGCATTTGCTTGGTTAAATGCGCGCACATCGAATCAATCGTTTGCACCCGTAGGCGATTTGGGTTTTGTAATAAATGCCATTCGCAATCCGCATCGCGTTGTAATACCTGCGTAGCAATCGTCCACGTTTGTGCCTCAAACTCATTATCGGGGCACGGTTTTGTCGCCAATTTTATCGACTCAATAATCCGCTGATGCATTTCCGCAGCGGCTTTTTTGGTAAAGGTAATCGCTAGAATTTCTTCTGGGTTATTCACAATCGTAAGTAAATGTAAAAAACGCAGCGTCAACAAACTGGTTTTGCCCGAACCCGCCGGCGCTTGCACAATAAACGATTGGCTTACATCTAATACCTGCTGACGTTGTACACTATCGTATGGCTTACTCATCATCAGCCCCCATAAGCTCGCCTTGCTCATTAATTCGGCACAGGCTGGTTAAGTCGCAATAATCGCAGGCCTTTTTCGTTGGGTTTACTCGTGCATCACCGGCGACAAACTCATCCGATAATCCGCCTAAAACGTCTTTCCAATATGCCATTTGACTGTCCCAATCAGGCTTATCGGCCTTTTTGCTTTCATCTAGGCGTTTTAAGCCTGAAAAATTTTCGGTGCTATCGCTTAAGCCCTCGTATTTAATTTTGCCTTTTTTCAGTTGCGCAAAGCTCATGCTACGCACATCCGCTTGAATATCATTACTCCCAAAAACGTTATACAGCGGTAATTGGGGTTCTTCTGGCCGCTCGCCAAACCATTTATTGATGCTGCTCTCGCCCGTTTTGTAATCAATAATCGCTATCGAGCCATCTTGTAATGTATCAACACGGTCAATCACCGTATTCAACTGCAACTGCCCGACGGTTACGGTTTGTTTTAACTCAGTCGCCGTCACGTCAAACGGCTCGCGTTGTGCGTCTATCAATAACCAATCCAGTAATAATTGCGTCATGCGTTGGCTTTCTAATTGCCCAAAGGCTTTCTTTAGAATTGGCGTGCGCATACTCTCTTGTTGAATAACCGCCGTCACAATGCCATAAACCAAGGTCTTTTGTTCGTCGGCTGACAAATCACACAAAATTTGATGCGTGCGAATTTGTTGCCATATCTTCTCTAAACACGTGTGAACAAGGCTACCGCGCAATCGCGCATCTATACCCGGTTCCGGCTCTTCCATCGCCCTAGCGCGTAAACGATGGTGCGCAAACGCTTTAAACGGGCACGCCGCTTGGTCTTTAATAACGCCCACGCCACCTTTAGCAATCGTCGTTGTCTGTACCACCGGGCCGGTGATGTCTTCTATCTGACTCATGGCATCGCTGTTTAGCCGTTGTTCAACGCGGTTAATGGGTTGTTGCTGCAATAACTGCTCTTTGCTAATAGTTTGATAATCTTCAATTAAAGGGCTAATGGCTTGCGCCGTGTCGCCGTTTGATTGCGAATAACTAAACACCACCGTTTGCGCAGCACTTGCCCAATGTTGCGTCACTTGCTTGGCATATTGATATTGATGCTCGGCAGATGACTGCACCAAGCCTTGTTTGCGCTGTTCAACAATCGGTAAAAACGGGTTTGGTTGTGGCGCAGGTGGCCACGCTTTATCGTGCAAACCGCACACCCATAAGGCATCAAACGTGTGCCCTGCCGCTTCCATTAAACCCATTATTTGAATGGGTGCTGGCGGCGTTTCGGGTTGAAACACCCGTTCGCCCAATAAACGGCGCAACGCACTCAATGCCGTGCCGTAATCAATCACCTTATGCACCGCATCCAGCGTTGCAAAGGTTCGCAACACATCGTCCCACGCTTGGAACACTTGGTATTCGGTAGAACTTAACTCGCGATCACCTTGCACACCCGCCGCCGTTAATAACGCCCTAAACACGCTCACCCATGCCGATGGCATCACCCGGTTTGGCCTTGCGTCTAATCGTTCAGCCACTTCATTTAAAGACAATAACAAGTTCGGACACGGTGATACTTCATCTTCAAATGGCTGCAATGCATTGCGTAATTGCTTCAACGAGCGCTCCATAAACCCGCGTTTACGTAACACCACCTCTAACTTGGCACGTTGCCCCCATTCCGCTTGCCCTGCTGAAATAAATGACGAACGCAATAACAAACACAACTCGCTTAACGGCAACGGCTGGCTAAAAAACTGCAATAAACGCAAGCTTTGTTGAATGGGTACGTAGGTTGATAACGCCAAACCTAGCGACACGTTATAAGGCTTCTCAAACGGCACATCCACCGCGTACGTTTTGCTGGGGTAAAACGCAGCTTTAAACGCCGCTTCAATCGTTTCGCGTTGTGCATTTAAATCCAACGCTACAATGCCAATTGAAGGCGTTGAAGCGGCAGGGTTCTCCTGCAAACGCTCTCTCGCCCACTGCGCCATCAACGCCGCTTCTTCCATCTCATCACTTGTTTTAATAACCTGCGCTTGGCTCGCGCTAACACTCGGTGAGTATTCGGTTACATCACAACCCTTAGCTTGCAACAATTCCCAAAACGACTGCTGCGTTGGCGTGTAAACATCAAAACCCGCCAAAACAACCTGATCAGGGCAGTCTATAAAAGACTGCTCAACCATCGCGCTTACGCACTCAAGCAACTGAATTTTATCTACCCAATCACCCTTCGCTAACTCTGTTTTATAGTCCGTATGCCACTGTTCAAACATCGCCAAATCAAGGTGTGATGTCACATCATGTGAATTCGTTTGAGCAATATCCCATTGAACACCCAATTGGCGCGCCTTATTCGCCGCTTTAGCCGTAGCCGACACATTTAAAAGCTCTGCACCTGAGCCGTTACGAATAACCTTTTCCCAAAGCACCAACGTTTGTTCAGGTGCTAACAAGGTTTTGTTAATTTTCGGGTGAACAGGCTCACCGCCATCTCGGTTAAAGCGTTGCTCCCATGCTTGTAAAAGCCAACTATCAAACGAAACAATATCTGGTGAAGCCCAAGCAGCAACACCATCTATAATGTAGGCTTGTTCAACTTTATTCAATAAATGGCGTGCCAAACGCTGGTTAACGGTTAGCACAACAGTGCCACTTTTAATGGCGGTAAAAATGTCAGTAAAATTCATTTAACTAGCGTATCAAAACATCAGTATAAAATCAGAACAACCAATCGATACTCGACTATTTATCAGATATCTCCCTGATTAGATTAGGAAGTGAAACATGGTGTCTGTGGGAAAGGATGGTTATGCTTGTGTTGTGCCTTATGTTGAGGATGACGAGAAATTATTTCTTAAAATAATTTCTCGTAGCCGTGTGTATCAGAAAAAATTTTTAGGAGGTGAATGATGACAACGAAAAAAACATAGGATTTGATGCGCCCTTCCTTGATGCAGAAGAAAAAGCCATCATTGAACAAGCAGAGCAAGCGATGCAGGCTTCTGATGTATCTCAAGAGGCTGCAAAAACAAAATGGGCTGGCGCGGTTAAAAAAACAATGAAGCGCAAGCCGATGACCATTCGCGTCCAAGAAAAAGATATTCTAAGAATTAAACGAATGGCCTCCGAATATTTGGGGTCCGAATATTCGACCCCAAATATCTTTATTGAACTGAATCAAACCATAATATAACGAAACTCAGGCGTATTGAGAGTTTTTACTCTGACCCCAAATACCGGACCCAAATACCGGACCCCAAATACCGCGTCTAATGCCTAACTCAGCAGCGAGTTGTGACGATGGACGATCTGACTCACTCATCAGTCGAACCGCTTCGACTTTAAACTCTCGGGTGTAGGTTTTGTATGGTTTTCTTTTACTATTCATTTGGATACTCCTAAGCAACATTGTCGCTTATTTAATGTATCCGTTAAACTAGGGGAGGTTCAATTTGACCCCCTAAATATCAATGCAACAACTAACACAATTAGTGCCGCTATGCTTAACCACGCCCACACTTTCGCCTTTTTGTTTCGGTGAGCACTTGGCAATAATTTCCAAATAGGTGCAGGAAGTTTAACTTTACCATGCTGAATTAATTTTAATATAGAAAGAAAATAAAAAATTCCTACTAAAAATATTGCAGTATCACTTATTGTTCTCAAAAGAAATAAATCCATGTTTCAGACTTCCTACTGACGTTAATGTGCCACTCCCACCAGCATGATAGCCTGTGCCAAGCAGTGATATATCAAACCCTATTCTATTTAAGTTAACACTACCTCCAAAACTACCGTATTGGAAACTGCCTTCAGCTCCGATTCCTGCTATTTCATAAGCAGACGATGCCGTACTCCATCCAAATTCAGCAATTCGAAGTGCACCAACTCCTATACTTTCAGGCATGATATTAGCCGATAACGTGTAACCAGCATCCCACTCACCACTAATTACTTCGCCTGCATTATTAATATTTGGTGCGGAAACATATAGCCCGAAAGAACCTCCGTTAGAGATAAGTGGGTCACCAGTCACATATTCATACGCATCACTCACCCAACTACTGACCTCAGCATTAATACTTATATGAATCTCATCATTAAACGCCCGGCTAAACGCCCCTGTTATGGCTCCATTGGCGAACTTACCTCCACCCAACTCCGCTGCAAAACCACCAACAGCCGCTGCTGCAACAGTACGCTGCGCAGAGAAACCTGCATTTCCTTTATCAAGCCCACTAATCTCACTAGCAAATGCCTGCGCGGTACCTGTTGCTAAAAAGCCATGTTTAAATTCACCACCATTGGCAACTGATGCTACCCCACCAACAACCCCGTGAGCTAATGTTTTAACTACTTGTGCAGTTGTGCTTAATGCCTTACCTGTGGCTTTCACAATATTTTCTGCGTAATCACCTATCCCTTTAAATGCGCCTGCTGTTATACCCGCTACCAACCCAGCCTTAAGATCACCCCCACTGCCAACGAACCCAGCTGCAAAGCCTTTGGAGAAGATAGCCCCTGCATCTATTAAGCCTGGAATACCATATATCGCTATGGCAATCGAGATTACCGTTCGTAATATCTCATTCTGCAATATACTCTTAAAAAAGTTTTTTATCCCCTTAAAAATACTCTTAAACG
This sequence comes from Cycloclasticus sp., assembly GCA_002733135.1. Classification (GTDB taxonomy): domain Bacteria; phylum Pseudomonadota; class Gammaproteobacteria; order Methylococcales; family Cycloclasticaceae; genus Cycloclasticus. The sequence continues at coordinate 54,627 of NVUJ01000012.1, forward strand.
CTTTCTTAAGCCCACTGAAGAAGAACCCACTCGGATCGGTATAACTTAAGGGGTTATTAAGCACATACGTATACCGATTAAAGTTCTGTGCGTTATACGGCGCTTGGATGTTGGGGTCTGCTGAGATAAAGCGCCCAAGTGTTGCGTCATACACCCGCCCGTTCATGTGGATTAAGCCTACCTCGTCGATGTGCTCGTGACCGGTAAAGCCTCTGTCGGTACTGGTGCTTGGCGCTGGGTTGCCGCTGATATCACTCCAGTCGGCGTTTCTTCGTTTACCGTGTGCGTCATAGCTTTGGCTTTCTACCACTAGGCCTTGTGCATCGGATATTGTTGCAATAGAGCCTAAATGGTCTTTGTGCAGGTAATGGGTGGTGTTGCTTCCATCGCTTTTTGAGTTAACGATCGCCACGGTACTACCAGCCGCTTTGATGTAGTGGGTATAAGTGGTCAGCCCTGCTAATACCTTGCGCTCAAATAAGCTGCCTACATAATGGCGTAGCTCACCGGTGACGGTGTTTTGACGGGTGACGCGTGAGCGGTCTGCCCCATAGCTAAAGCGGATATCGGCACTGGCGTTGCTCAGTTGTGTCGGCTTGTTAAAGCTGTTGTAGACGATGTTACGCCCTGCTCCGCTGATCATACTGCCGTTGGCATCATAGGCGTAGTTACTGATGGTACCGTTGTTATCCACTGAGGTGACCGCATGAGGCCCGGCATTTTGTGCATAGGTGTAACTGCCAACCCCAGTTTTACTGGTGATATTACCTAGGGTATCGTAGCTATAGGTTTTTGCTGCTTGGTCGTATACCGCTGAGCTGACCATGCGGTTGAGGTTATCGTAGTTAAAGGTTTCCTCTAACTGGGCTAAATCTATCCATTGGTTATAGTCTATGCGCTTGGTGAGGTTACCGATCGCGTCAAACTCAAAACCTAGGTTCTGGATATCATCATAACCATTCCCACCTGCGGTGGCGCTACGGATGCTTTCAATGAGATTAGTCTGGGCGTCATAATTATATTGCGTGGTAATGCCGTTACCCAATTTCACTTCGGTCAGTTGACCGGCCGCGTTCTGGCTCATCGCACGCCAGTAAACGGTAAAGTCGGTGGTGTTGGTGACCGCTTTTAAATAGCCATCAGAACCATCCGTTGCCCCATCGGTATAGCTGTTTTGTACAACCAGACCTGCAGGGTATTGGGTGCTAATGGGATAGGTGATGGTATCGGCACGTGAGTAGGTATAGCAGATTTAACTCTGCTCTAACCTTAATTATTGATGTAAATAAACTAAAGTCTTGCACAAAACGTATCCTATAGGATACAATTCATGCCATGTATGAAGTATATGAGTCAGATAAATTTTCTAATTGGCTTAAAGACCTGAAAGATCTCCGTGCAAAAGCGAAAGTTATAATTCGGATTGAACGTGCTAAAAGAGGGAGTTTTGGTGATTGTGAGCCTGTTGGAAAAGGCATTAGTGAAATGAGAATATTTGAGGGTAAAGGATACCGTGTCTATTTCACGAAAATTAACGGTAAGATTGTTTGGCTATTGTGTGGTGGTGATAAATCAAGCCAACAAAAAGACATTAAACAAGCAATAAAGATGAAGGAGCTATTATGAACATGCAAGAATTTGATGTATCTAAATACCTTGATGATGAAGAAATAATCACCGAGTATTTAAAATCAGCACTTGAAGAAAATGATACTCAGTTTTTTATGCAAGCATTAGGCAATGTTGCGAAGGCTCGAGGGATGACTCAAATATCGAAAGATACCGGCTTAGGTAGAGCAAGCCTCTACAAGGCTGTGTCTGGAAACAATCAGCCTAAATTAGCAACTGTGAATAAAATACTGCACGCTGTAGGACTCTCACTGACAGTTGAAAAAACAGCTTCTACATAGGAACAGATATCAAAAAGGTGGAAGCTTACACTATGCTACATTGTCGCTTATTTAAAGTATCCGTTAAACTTGGGGTGCTTCAGGCTGACTCCAAATACTACTAACCCTAATTGTTTCAAATTCTTGAAGCTCTTAAATAGTTTTTACTCCGACCCCAAATATCCTCAAATATCCTAGGTGGTCTTTATGTAGATAGTGGGTACTGTTACTTCCATCGCTTTTGCTGTGAAATCAATGAATCAATGGAATGAATCAATGGGAATCAATGGGGTCAGACTCGTAGGAATCAATGGGGTCAGACTCGAATGGCACTAAGTTAAGGGTATTTAGCCTGTGATTTAAGCGCGTTTATTTGCAGTAAATGAGATAATAAATCATGAAAAACATGACC
>NVUJ01000002.1 GCA_002733135.1 Cycloclasticus sp.
CTACCATAAACCTATTTTCTTATCCGGCAAACGCCTTGCTTTTTATTGCGGTGGCGGTATGCGCTCTGCGCTTGCTACGTTAGCGGTACAACAAATGGGTTTAGAGAACCTTTGTCATATCGAGGGTGGCTTCGCAGCTTGGAAACAGGCCGATTACCCAATTGAGGCCGTTAAAATGAAGGCGGTTTCTTTAGAAGGGTTCCAACGATAAGAGGCACTTTTATTGCCTGCCACATTACGTGGCGTTGAGTGATTTTTTCAAATAAGAATTATCAACTGTAGAGGCATATCGGTTCCAGATAATTCATAACCTAAAACAATGTTAGTTTTTTCATTTCTTGCATCATCTTTTTTTGTGGTGGAATTGGCTCTGCACGCCGAAGTTGTGCCGCAATGATAGAAAACCGATCAATCAATGCCTAACCCAAATGTGCTGTCTCATTCACGCTGATAACTTTGGTTGCATTCAAACTAAGTGCTTTTATTCGTGATATTGAACAATAATGTGGAATGAAGTTCAATACCCCGTCCAGTCCAAGCGCATCAGCCAATACTATGTTAATCGGGATTGCATGGGTGTAAACGACCACATTATCCGTGTGATTTGCATCACGAATAGTCTGGAATGCGTCCAGTACCGTTGTGACAAATTCCGCATGGTTTCCGCCTAGATAGCCAATGGGATCATTTTGGAACTTTGCCCATTCCGCCGGATTGGTCATGGTATCTTCGGCGAAGGTATAATGATTATTCTTGTCGGCCTCAGCCAACCCATCAAGCAAAGTCAGCTTGGTCTTTGCTGCGGACGCCAGCGGTTCTGCGGTCTGGTGCGCCCGCTTTAAAGGGCTGGCGTAGATTGCGGAGATTTTTCTGGCTCCCAGAAATGCCGCTATGCTTTTCGAATGCAGTATTCCCTGTTCAGACAGGCCAGGATCAAACCCGTCTATACCCCTTGCAGGTCGCCCGTGTCTTATGAGAAAAATTTGTGCCACAGTTATCTGTTTCCTATTCCATGCGCTCTATCGTAACTGCGATAGCTTGACCGCCGTCGATACACATTGTTGCCAGAGGCATTGCCCACAGTTACAGTACCATTCTTGCGAAACGCAGGTCGTAAACCGCTGAAATCACTGGCAACAGCACCATAACGAATCTGCTCGTCCTTATCGAAAACCGTGACTTTGCCACGATTTGTGCTTTCAACGGGCATGAGTTGACTATCAAAGTAACCCACCTTTTGGGCAGCTTCGGCCCGGTGATAACTTTCAAGCGAAAACGCATCCTGATCTTCGCGTGAAATATCATGCTCTTCCGCAAAGTTTTCCCCGGTAATTCCCATATGGCCATGGCCAAACGAATTAGAAAGTGCGCCTAGCAACATATCGTTAAACTCCGGATTGTCCAGGCATTTACCCCCCAGCGCATATCTCGCGTTGAATGTAGTGCGTGCGACATCACGGATTGCCTGTGTGCCGGATACAATCGCTTGCAAACCTGAACCGCAAAGACGGTTTACCATCAGCGCAGGTGAGGTAATTGGAACACCGGCATTCACTGCAATAACCCGCGAAATATACACGTCAATTGTGTCTGTGTGAATCACATGACCGAAAAAGCTTTGATCCACGTCTTCCGGTGATATGCCTGCGCGTTTAATCGCTTCTGTCGCAATAAGCGTGCCTAATGCAGTTGGTGAAAAGCTTTTTAGTGCACCACCAAAACCACCGATAGCAGTGCGTGCACCGTTTAAAATTACAGCATTGGGCGCAGGTATTCCTTTGCTTTCAATGCCTGACAAGCAGGCTGTGTTGGGCTGCATCCTATTAATATGCGGTTCAGAGATCAATATCGTGCGTTCGTTCTCGCAGCACAAACTTCTTTATTTTACCAGTTGAAGTCTTTGGCAATTCACCGAACACAACATGCTTAGGAACCTTGAAACCAGCCATGTTCTGGCGGCACCACTCAATGGCCTCTTGCGCCTCACAGACCGCACCTTCTACAAGTTCAACAAAAGCGCAAGGGGTTTCGCCCCATTTCTCATCAGGTTTTGCCACAACAGCTGCTTCGCGGATTTTCGGGTTCCGGGTCAAAACCTCTTCTATTTCAATGCTGGATATATTTTCGCCACCAGAGATAATCACATCCTTAGCCCGGTCTTTAATCTCCAATACTGCATCAGGGTGCATCACAGCCAAATCGCCTGTATGAAACCACCCACCTTCAAAGGCGGCTTTGGTAGCCTTGGGGTTTTTGTGATAACCCATCATGACTGTGTTTGATTGGATTTGAATTTCACCAACGGTCTTACCATCTGACACAATACTTTTTGAACTGTCGATGTTGCCAACCTGATAATCTTCAACCAACGGGTGGCTCTGTCCCTGACGCGCAAGACGTTGCGCAATCTGTTCTTTTGACGAATTTACCCAGTCATCCTGCTTTTCGCAAATCGTTGCCGGCCCGTAAGTTTCGGTTAGTCCGTAAAGATGGACAACCTCGAACCCCATATCTTCCATGCCGACAATCACAGTACTGGGTGGTGGAGCCCCGCCTGTTGCAATCTTGATAATATTCGCGGGGCGTTTTTTCACCGCAGCGGGCGCATGGATCAACATATTGAGCACAATCGGAGCCGCACAAATATGTGTAACGCCAGAATTTTCTATTTGATCAAATACCATCTTAGGTTCTACCTTGCGCAGACATACATGGGTGCCACCTACCAAAGTCACCGCCCACGTATGCGACCAACCGTTACAATGGAACATCGGCAGGGTCCACAGATAAACCGTATCGGCCGTCATACCAAAAGAGATCGTATTGGCGACCGCATTCAGATAAGCACCGCGATGACTGTAAACCGCCCCCTTTGCGTTGCCTGTCGTACCTGATGTGTAATTCAGTGTGATCGGTTGCCATTCGTCATTGGGAAGGCAAAGGTCAAAATGCGGATCGCCCTTGGCCAGAAAATCTTCATATTCAACCACGCCAAGCTGTGGCGCAGGCGCAGTAGCTTTATCCGCGATACGAATAATCTGGGGTTTGGCCTTGGACAACTGCAGCGCCTTCGTTGCCAAATCGGCAAATTCGTCGTCCACTAACAGAACCTTAGCTTCGCTATGCTCCAGAATAAACGCTACACTGGGTGCGTCCAGTCTTGTATTGATCGCCGACAAAACCGCACCAAGTGCGGGTACTGCATAATGCGCCTCCAGCAGTGCAGGCACGTTTGGGGCAATGATAGAAACCGTATCGCCAACACCGATATTAAAGGTTTTTAACGCAGAGGCAAAACGGCGAACTCGGTCATTAAACTCATCATATGTGATGTGTCGCGTACCATAAGATATTGCCAGCCGAGCAGGATAAATCTTTGCCGCCCGTGTCAGGAATGAAATCGGACTTAAGGGTACGTAGTTTGCTTGCGTCTTTTGCAGTTCGCCTTGCATGGCGCGTTCATCACCGATCATCACCACCACCCTCGTTTATTGCCTTCGGGTTCACTTCCGCCAACCGGTTTTGCACGCAAGCTAGCAAGTGTTGTCTGGCCTTATCATGACCATCTCGGCCAGATGCAAACTGACCAGAGCGAATGGCAGCGGCAAATTGTTTGTTGATGTTTAAAAGTGCATCTGGGTCGTCATAGAGTGCTTTTTTGCCCAGTATTTCTGATAGTGCAGTAATTTCTGCCGTGATTTTACTTTCAGTTCCTCCGAACTGCCTAGCAGCAATACGCATTGCATTTGCAATCATCAATGCGGTGTACTTCTTATCGGCAGGAAGTAGTGGCAAAATTTCCTGCCTGAAAGTTGCCTCTGCGATCTTAAGCAGATCATCTGCTTGCGGATTATCACGCATTGTCGGCCTCCTGCGTCATATGCATTATATCAAGTTCAAGCTCGGGCACGATATGGCGTGTCAAGGCAAGTTCCAGTGAGGGCTCACGTCCGGATATATGGCGATCCCCCTGTTTTATTGCGATAATCGCCCAACGCATTGCTGCCATAACCTCCCAGTATAACACTGCCTTACGGTCAATCTTCTCCCCTGAAACAGCCTCATACCCGCTATAAAAATCAGCGCGTGCGCTGATGCCACCCGCTTCATTTTGCACGGCTCCAAAACGCCAGCATTTGGCGCAGAACCAGCCGATATCAACCATCGGATCACCCCATGCGGCGAATTCCCAATCCAGAACACCCGTTAATGATTGTTCGGTCACCATATAGTTCCCGGTGCGAAAATCATTGTGGCATAGCACAAGTTCCTTAACCGCTTCAGGTGCGTTTTGTTCTAGCCAATAAAGTCCCCATTCCAATGTTGGTTGCGGCATGTCAGACGCATCCAGTGCCGCACGATATTCATTGATACAGTACAAAGCCGGGGTTGGTGCAGGCCGGCTTAAAAAATCGAGTTCAGCTTGCCCGTATTTGATCGTATGGGTGCGTGCCAGTTCCCGCCCCAGACGATTGGCCAAAACCTTGCGCCCTCCGCCCATCGCAGCGTTGCGCACGATCTTATGACCAGCGGCAGTTCCAGCCACACGGCGCATGATAAAAAACGGTTTGCCAATCCATTGCGGATCAACTGACAACCAAAGCGGTTCAGGGACGGTCACACCTGCATCAAAAACCTGCCTGAATACGGCATATTCCTGTGCACGCGACAGGCTATCCTCTAAAGACGAGGCAGAGTCTGTACGCAAAACCGTTTCCAGCGGCGCGCCGTTCACTGTGACATCAAGCAACCAGTTCTGCTGTATAGCCCCGCCGGACAATAAACATAGATTGGTTATCTCAACCGTGTCGACTTTTCCCAGATGCAACAGGTAGTTTTCTATGCCGAGCCGGAAATCTATCACGCGTCATTCCCCCATCCCCAAAAATCGGTTCGGTCGTTCAACAAATTGCGCGACAACACCATTTTATGTACTTCGGATGCGCCGTCAATAATTTTGGCTTGGCGCGCATAACGGTACATCCATTCCAGTGGAGTATCCTTAGAATAGCCCCGCGCACCGTTCAGTTGTAGTGCAGTATCCACAACCTTATGCAAAGTGTCCGCCACCTGTATCTTTGCCATAGAGACCTCTTTGCGTGCGAAACTGCCTTGATCCAGTTTCCAGGCCGCGTTCATTGTCAACAAGCGGCCGACCTGAATAGACATGGCTGCATCCCCCAGCATGGTTTGAATGGTTTCGCGGTCGATTAGTTTTGCGCCGAAATTATCGCGGTCCTCAACGTATTCCAGCGCAATTTCCATCGCACGCTTCGCCATGCCAAGCCATCGCATACAATGGGTCAGCCGTGCTGTGCCCAGCCGAATTTGTGTGACTTTCAGCCCATCACCAATGTTCATCAGGCGATTTTCATCAGGAATTACCAAACCATCAAAACTCAGCTCACAATGCCCACCATGTTCCTCGGGGCCCATGATCGGAATGCGCCGCTCAATGTTCCAGCCGGTATCATCTGCGTCAAACAAAAATGCCGTCAGGCCTTTACGTGGATCATCAGATGTTTTGGCGATCAGGATAAAATGCTGCGCCTCTTCGGCCCCGGTAATGAACCATTTGCGCCCGTTGATCACCCAGTTATCACCGTCTTTTGTAGCCGTAGTATAGGTCAGAGACGGGTCTGAACCGCAGCCCTTTGGCTCAGTCATGGCAAAGGCCGAACGCACACGGCCTTCTGCGATCGGGCGCAGCCAGCGTTCTTTTTGTGCGGGCGTGCCGACCCTGTTCAGAATGAACATATTACCATCATCGGGTGCAGCACAGTTAAAGCAGGCCGGACCAAAGATTGATCGGTTCATCTCTTCATAGCAGGCCGCCATAGCAACCGTATTGATCCCCAACCCTCCAAATTCTTTTGACACTTGCGGTGCCCACATGCCTGCGGCTTTCACTTTATCGCGCAACGAGGCAAGCACGTCTTCACGGATATTTTCATGCGCATCATAATTGGCATGATCCGCTTCCAGCGGAATTATTTCTTCATCCACAAAACTGCGAATGCGGGTTCGTAATGCATCTATTTCGGGGGAGAGTGTGAAATCCATGGGTTTATCCTATCATTGATTGTTTATTAAAGGCTGCTAACCAGATGCCCGCCATCTACGGCGATAATTGATCCGGTCATATAACTGGAAGTGTCCGAGGCCAAAAGTAGCATTGGTCCGTCAAGTTCTGAAAGATTACCCAGGCGGCGTTGCGGCACTCGCTTGATCAGCTCTTTACCTGCAGCGGTGGCAAAAAATTCACGGTTCAATTCAGTTTCCATATAACCCGGTGCCAGTGCATTTACCCTGATATCGTGCCTTGCCCATTCAAGTGCCAGTGATTTCGTTAGCTGAATCACGGCGGCTTTGGATGTAGCATATGCCGAAACACCTCCCGCAACGCGCATTCCCAAAATCGAGGCGACATTGATGATACTGCCTTTAATCTGGGCTTCGGTCATACGCAGGGCCGCTTCACGAGCTACAAACCAGACCCCTTTCAGATTTGTATCCATGACTCGTTCCCAATCAGATTTTTCGGTTTTTAAAGCTGAGGCTGTATGGGCCACACCTGCGTTATTCAAGACTACATCTGGCACACCCAAAGATTTGATTGATGCCGCAAAGCCATTAGCAACACTTTCTTCATTGCAAACATCCATTTCCACCACGCAGATTTGTGCATTATGCGCGCACAAATCATCCGCTATTGCATTAAAACGGCTGGTCTGGCGTATTGTACGCAATTCACGCGCTAAAGCGTCAAGACGATCACCGCGACGAGCTGCAAGTGTCAGGTTTGCACCTCTGCTGGAAAACAAATGGGCAGCATGTTGCCCCAACCCGCTGCTTGCACCAGTTATAAGTATATGCCGTGATGTTAGGTCATATAAATCTAGCATTATCGTTTCCTTATGTATAAAACTGGGTTTTTATATTGTCTATATTCTAAGTATTCTGTCAAGGCGGTAACCTTGTCTAATTATGAGATAAGTCTCAAATAAACGAAATTGTTCATAATCACCCGATGAGAACAATAATGCATATTGAGAATTTAAACACGATTGAAGCGCTTGATGAATTTCTTCAATGTAATCAACCTGTTGCCTTTTCCGTTCTAGGCAACAAAGCTGAACGATATAATTTTATACGCAAAACTTTGGTGAAATTTGACTACATGACTTTGAGGCTTTCCCAGTTTAACGGACGGGTTAATTAGAGGGTGTTAGCCCTCTCATATTCATGAGGGCTTACATAACCCAAATACGAATGTCTTCGTTGTCGATTGTAAAACACTTCAATATATTCAAACAAACTTTGTTTTGCTTGCTCTCTTGTTCGGTAATCTTCATCATCAACCAATTCGACCTTTAATGTTCCGAAGAAACTCTCCGCCACCGCATTATCATAACATTCACCTTTACGGCTCATACTGGGCAGCATGCCGTGATCATTAAGCAGTGATTGGTAATCGCCTGAGGATAGGTACTGCCTTGATCGGAATGCACGATAACCGGCATTTCCGTGCGCCGATGAGAGATTGTCATCTGTAAGGCATCAACAACCAGTTTCGTGTTGTTACGCTCACTCATTGCTCAGCCTATGACTTGACGTGAGTATAAATCAAGCATCATTGCAAGGTACAGCCAGAGCCCTGACGGGTGCGTATAAAGGTCGTATCCGAGACCCAGGCCTGATTTGGTCTGTCGGTTCGAAATTCCCTTTTCAACTGATCAAGCGCAGGTGCTAGGGTGTTTTTAGAGTTCGTCGTTATAACAAAACGTTTTGCCATCTTTGCCTGAATACCAGCAACCCTCATTAGTTTTGCAACACGGTTAATACTGACACTTTCTCCGGAAGCTATCAGGTCTTTATGGATCCTAGGCGAGCCATAGGTTTGACGACTTGATTGATGGAAACAGCGAATCTTAGTGATTAAGCTACTATTACTGCGTTGTGTCTCACTAGGGCGTCTATCTAGCCAATCGTAATAACCACTAGTCGACACATTTAACGCTGCACATAAATGAGTTAATGCATGTCGCCGTCGATACTTTTTAATGAATGCGTACTTCACTTGAGTTCCCTTGCACCAAAAGTAGGCGCTTTAGGCGAAGTACGCTGCGGCCTTTTTTAGAATATCAACTTCCTCTCGAAGGCGATCGTTTTCCTGTCGAAGTGTCACTATTTCGCTTTGGCTTTCTTTAAGTGGTCGGCCTAGTTTATTTGAAAAGGTCTTGTCGCCTTTATGTTCAAGCTGCTCTTTCCATTTATACAACTGGTTGCGGCGGATGCCTAACTGCACCGCCAGTTCTGATGAGGGTTTTTCAGACTCAATCATCAACCGAACCGCTTCTATTTTGAATTCTCTGGTGTACGTTTTATATGGTTTTCTTTTGCTATTCATATGGATACTCCTTATGCGACATTGTCGCTTATTTAAAGTATCCGTTAAACTAGGTGAGCCTCAAATCTGTGAAATAAAAAAAGCCCCTGGTCGTACAATTTTGGTATGACCAGGGGCTTCTTAAAATTATTTAAAACAAGTTACCGTGACCGTACGCTGTCATTGACAAAAGCATTGGAACTGAAAGTAGAACATTCGTTCTTGATGCCATTGAAGCAACCACTTTAGCTGAAGCAATTTCATCAGCTGTAGCTTCAACAATACCCAATATTTTCTTTTGATTTGGCCAAATCAATACCCATACATTAAATAGCATAATAGTACCTAGCCATGCGCCAACTCCAATAACAGGGCTCGCCAAAGTAAATGCATTCATAATACCTACACCCGTGGACTCTAGTGCGCTAACACCCGTTAACCATGTAACAGCAGCCGACATACGGAACCAAAGTAAAGCACGTGGCGCTACGTATTTGCCGATAGCTGCAGGACCAGGACCACCTTCGTCACCTAATGCTTCTGCCATAGCAGGCACCTGCACAAAGTTAAAGTAATACAGTAGGCCAATCCAAGTAATGCCCACAATCACGTGTAGCCAAACAGTGGCCTCAAGCATATTGAAATTGCCAGAACTATCCCATCCAAAGACTGCAATCAGAATTGCAAGAACAAAACCCGCTGCAATAGTCGCTTTAATACTCGCTAAAAGTTTTTTAATTAAACCCATTGTTATTCTCCTATGTTAAGTAAATGGTGGTTTATTATGCATCCATAGTGTTAATAAGTCTTATTGTTTATTCATTTAAATTGGTTTTTTGTACCTATTAACGTTCATTACGATGAGTATAATGAATATTTAAATTGTTTGTAACAAAGGACGTAAATTGGACTTATCCACACCCGCGCTACTCTTTCCAGCTATATCACTGCTATTACTGGCCTATACCAACCGATTTATGGGCTTAGCTAATGTAATTCGCGGCTTGCATGGGCAAATTAATGACAGCAACAAAGAGCTAATCGCACGTCAAATCATCAATTTGAGATTGCGCATTAAACTTATTATTTGGATGCAAATTTTAGGTGTGCTTAGTATCAGCTTTTGCGTGGTAACAATGTTTTTACTATTTGTAGAATCCGCGCAATTAGGCCAAGCAATGTTCCTTATCAGTATGTTGTTAATGCTTCTTTCATTAGCCGTATCGCTGTACGAATTGAAAATATCAGGTAATGCGTTAACGATTGAGTTAGAAGATTTAGATCGCTAGCAAGCGTTAAACAAACGTAGATTGCCCTGATATAGGCGTTTCTATTAGGTCCTTTAGAATGCCATTCTCAATGTTGTATATCCAACCATGTACGTGAAGATCCACCTCGTTTTTCCACGCGTTTTTTACAATGGTTGTGTTACAAACGTTACTAACCTGCTCAATCACATTCAACTCACATAAACGATCAAGCTTATCGGTATCATCCAAATTGTTTAGTTCTTGCTGATTTAAACGACTCACATCTTTAATATGGCCGAGCCAGTTATCAATAAGCCCGTGGTCTTTATCTTCAAGTGCTGCTGCAACCCCGCCACAACCGTAGTGACCGCAAACAATAATGTGTTTGATTTTAAGCACCTCCACGGCAAATTGAATCACCGATAAACAGTTCAAATCAGTATGCACCACCACGTTGGCAATATTACGGTGTACAAACACCTCACCCGGCGCCAAGTTGATAATTTCATTAGCAGGCACACGGCTGTCAGAACAGCCAATCCATAACAATTCGGGTGCTTGAAGTTTAGATAAGCGTAGAAAAAAATCCGGGTCTTCTTTAAGGATAGACTCAGCCCAAGCTTTATTGTTTTTAAATAAATGTTGCAGGGTTTGCATAGCGGTAAATTGCCTAACTATTTGACGTGTTGAAAGTGTACCGCAAAGCGTAGGGTTACTCATCAACCAATTTTAAAATCGTTCAGTTGTTCGTGGGTAAATTTGGGAGTATGCTGAATTTATCGTCAATGAAAAGGAGATAAACATGAGTCATCATACCTATAAACATATCGAAATCACCGGCAGTTCAGAAGTAGGGTCGGACGACGCGGTTAACAACGCTATCGAAACAGCATCCAAATCGGTAAAAAACATGGACTGGTTTGAAGTAATAGAAACCCGTGGGCATATCGTTGATGGTGGCATCAAACATTGGCAAGTGACTATCAAGGTTGGTTTTAGATTAGAAGATTAAAACTATTTATCATAATCATCGTTTTTATTGGGCACATTGAAAGCATCCCTGCAATTTCTAGAATCGATTGATAAAGAAGCTGTTTTTATAGCAAACCCAGCGGGCGAGGAAATTAAGCCACACCAAGGGCAATACCAAAATATAGAGGTGTCTTTACTCAGCGGTAGACAATTTATCAACAAATTCAGTCTTGATTTAGAAGGTTTTCGACTGGCTAAACATCCAACGGCAGTTAAAAATTTTTTAAACGATGATGAAGTAAGCGATATCTATGAAAACGAATTAATTGAACTGCTAAAAAAACAAACTGGTGCGCAACAGGTCGAAGTTTTTGATCATACCCGCCGTTCGACATCGTCTAAAACTCGTCTCGAAAAAAAGCTGCGCGAAGGCGTATTTCTTGTCCATAACGATTATTCTTCAAACTCTGGTATTCAGCGTCTTAAAGATTACCTTGCCGAAAACCCCGAAGTAACGACAGATGTATTAAAAAAGCAGTTTGCCATCGTCAATGTGTGGCGTTCAATGGCTGGCGTGGTTAAAAATCATACTTTAGCGCTTTGTGATGCAACGAGTTTAGGCCCTAACGACCTCGTTTCTATTAAAAGAAAAAGTGACAACCGTGAGGGCGAAATTCAATTCGCTTTTTTCAATGAGGCGCAGCGTTGGTTTTATTTTCCGGAACTTAACGCCGATGAAGTACTTATATTTAAAACATTTGATTCACAAACCGACGGACGCGCGAGATTCACACCACATACCGCCTTTTCAAATAAAAATTCAGATGACGATGACTTTATTCGTGAAAGTATTGAGTCACGTTGCTTTTTATTTTTCTAGCTAAAAAAGCGCTCTAAAAGCATGAAAAAATCTTACCAAATCATATTCTTTTTACTACTGCTTATTCCTTTATATTACGGCGGCATACTGTGGTTGGAAAGGGCAGCTAATAAAGGTTACGCAGATGCCCAAAATGATTTAGCATTACGTTATCAACACGGTGATGGGGTTACTCAAAGCGACGAGAAAGCCATTGAGTGGTTCACAAAAGCAGCAGAACAAAATTATGCAGCCGCTCAGTATGATCTAGCTAGAATGTACGCAGCAGGACGAGGCGTAACGCAAAGTTTTGAAACAGCAATGGTGTGGCATACCAAATCGGCAGAACAAGGTTATGCCCGTTCTCTATACGAAATAGCGCTAATGCATCAAGCGGGGCAAGGTACGGAGAAAAGTTTAATCAAAGCGCATATGTTTGCGCAAATTGCCTCGTCTAATGGTCACGCTAAAGCTATTGATCTAAAAAACCACCTGACCGACATCATGGCGGAAGAAGACGTTAAAAAAGCGCAGTTGCTTGGAAAGCAGTGGGTCGTTAAGCGAACTAACGGCACGCTTGGGCAATAAGTTTAACGGCTTGTTTTAGCGAATCCAAGCTGTGTGCAGGGGCATGCTTGTCGATATACGGCATGGCAAATTGCATAGGGCCTTTATCTGGGTTATAGCCCTCTCGGCCCAACATCGGGTTAAGCCAAATAATCTTTTTTGAGGTTTGTTTAATGTGCTTTAACTCGCCTGCCAGTTGCTCGGGTTTATTGGTGTCAAAACCATCACTGATGATAATGAACACAGTTTTAGAATTCAGCGTTTTAGCCGCGTAGAGACGATTAAACTTGTTCAGCGAGTCTGCAATGCACGTACCTCCCATCCAAATATTATTGTGTTCTTCCAGTTTCGTTCGCATTTTCTCAATAGAAGGTTCCCGGTAATATTCGGTTACCTTAAAAAGTTCAGTGTGAAATGCAAACGCTTCGCTGGTTTTAAATGCCCGAATCAAGCCGCGCGCAAAACGAAACAATAAGGGGTTATTCCACGTCATTGAATGAGAGACATCGTGCAAAATCACCAAATGAATCGGTTTTTTACGGCGGTTACGATAAAATAATTTAAGCGGTTGGCCGCCTTGCGATAAATTGCGGCGAATCGTTTGCCGTATATCAATTTTCGAGCCTTGCGGTTTAATCACGTATTGATAACTCAACCGTTTATTAAGTTTTAATGCCAATTGTTCGGCCAGCTTCTCAATCTCGTACATCGCCTTATGGTTGTTTAAAAAACGAAAATCAGCTTTCGAAAAGGTGTTTTGCTTGCCAGCGCCAACAGTAGTGTCGCCCGACATGTCTTTTATCAAGTCCGGCGCTTCGTGCGAGCTACCACTAAAGCCTGTAATCTTGTTGCTAGGCAGTTGCGGTAAGCCGCTTATGTCAACGTTAGACGGTTGCCCTGTATCCGTAGCGGGTAACCAATAAAAATCAAACAAACGATCAAATTGCTGCCATTCCAAACGGCTATGGCAAGACAGCGCTCGAAGAATGTTTTTGGTCTGCTTCTTGTCTGTTAGAACGTCACTGCCCAAACTGGTTAACACGTCCAAAATTTCACGCACACCAATATTAAAACCCGTGTCGCGCAAAAAATGCACAAAACTAATCAGACGGCTGGTGGGTTGGGTGGCTACCATTGGAAGGTGCTATGAAACGTTATTAATCAGCTGCGTCATTTCAGCGTTATTTAAACGCGTCACATCGTCTTGCGTTTTCAATAAGCAACTTTTAGAAGATTGAATCACAAAATCGCTGGCCGTTAGTTCAGTAATGCCTTGCCCCATCAATGCAGTCGCCCAATCCAATGTTTCAGCCACGCCAGGTTGTTTGCGCAATTCAATATCACGTAATTGCTGTAAAAATGTCGCTATTTGCATCGCTAATTTATCCTGAATCTCCGGCAATCGCGTATGAATAATACGCAGTTCTTTTTCATAACTGGGGTATTCCATGTAGTGATACAAACAACGCCTACGTAGCGCATCGCTTAGCTCACGCGTGCCGTTAGAGGTAAGAATAACCTTGGGAATAGACGCCGCCTTAATCGTGCCAAGCTCAGGAATCGTAATTTGAAAGTCCGACAACAACTCCAATAAAAACGCCTCAAATGCCTCGTCCGTACGGTCAATTTCATCAATCAACAAAACAGGCGAAGTAGGCTGGCGAATGGCCTTTAACAAAGGCCGTTCTAACAAAAACTCATCGTTAAAAATATTAGACTCTTTGTGCTGATACGACGACCCCGCATCCTCCATCATCTTAATAGATAGCAACTGATGCGAGTAATTCCACTCATAAACAGACGTACTCGCGTCCAAGCCCTCGTAACACTGTAAACGAATCAAAGGGCAGTCATACACCTCAGACAACACCTTAGCGATTTCCGTTTTTCCCACACCCGCTTCGCCTTCAATTAGTAATGGCCGTTGGAGTGAATCCATTAAGGATAGAGTGGTTACTAAATCAGCATCCGCAATGTATTGGTGCTGGGCTAATTGTTCGTTTAGGTGTTCGAATTGATCTGTCATCAGGTATGCCGCTAATTGAGTGGAATTATCTTAGGAATTTTTTGGAGGTAATGCAAATGGTTAGTACCAGATTAAACCATAACAATAAGCTATGGTTGTTGTTATGGAACTAGCCGCATTGGGATAAGGTTAGAACAAAAGCCTTTTTAATTTCATTTGGACGAAATAATACTTTCATTTGGACGAAAGATTACTTACACTTGGACGAATACTTTCTCCCTCCCTTAGTAGATAAAAAACGTCATAATATGAATAACACACGCTACCACCGGTTCACTGAGCATACATTGTTAGAGGCACTCCAAGACACGCCCGTGGTGCTGATTCATGGCGCACGTCAATGTGGTAAAACAACGCTTGCCCAAGCGATTGGTAATGAATTAGGTTACCACTATATTAGTTTCGACGATAACAACCAGCTCCAAGCGGCTAAGGCTGACCCAATTGGTTTTGTTGAAGGACTGCCCGAGCTAACAATTCTTGATGAAATACAGCGCACTCCAGAGCTCTTCACTGCACTCAAAGCCAGTGTCGATCAGCACCGCAAACCAGGTCGGTTTATTCTGACAGGCTCTGCCAACGTATTACTGCTCCCTCAATTGGCAGACTCATTGGCGGGTAGAATGGAAATCATCCATCTTCGACCTCTTGCGCAAAGCGAAATTGCAGGACAAAAACCAACATTCCTCCAGCAACTTTTCAGCGCCGATACGGGTTTAAATTTCAATAAAAACAAATACCCACGTTTAGGTGAGGCAATAGCAGAACTAATAGGCGCAGGTGGGTACCCCGCCGCCATTGCACGTAGCAAAGCAAAACGACGCAACGCCTGGTACCGTGATTACATCACGACCATTATCCAGCGCGACGTGCAGGACATTGCCAGTATTCGTAACCTCGATATTCTGCCAAAGCTACTGGCCTTAGCTGCCAGTCAAACTGCACGCTTATTTAACGCAGCTGACTTGGCCGCACCATTTTCTATCAGCCGCCCCACCATTCGCGAATATTTGGCGCTATTGGAGAAGATATTCTTAATCGAACAATTGCAACCATGGCATAGCAATCGATTAAGTCGCTTAATTAAAACTCCAAAAATGCATTTGTCAGATACGGGCCTAGCGTGTTCTTTGTTAGGCATAAGCAGCCAGTCTCTTTGGAAAGATAAAACGTTGCTCGGTCAGCTACTGGAAACTTATATTTATCAAGAATTACGCAAGCACGCAGACTGGGAAGACGAAGACTTGAAGTTTTACCACTTTCGTAATAAAGACAAAGTAGAAGTAGATATTATTATCGAGAAAAATCGTCAGTTGGCTGGCATTGAAATTAAAGCTGCGGCAACAGTTACCCTACAAGATTTTAAAGGCCTAACTAAACTAAAAGAAGCTTCTGGCGAAAAATTTGCAGCAGGTGTTGTATTTTATGATGGCGAGAGGATCTTATCGTTCGGTGAGAAATTATTTGCTGTGCCGATTTCCGTATTAACACCGGCAATGTTGAAATAACAGATGACCACTAGGAGTCCATTATGATTAACAACCCATTCCACCCCGGTGTTTTCTTACAAGAACTATTGGAAGAAATGCACATAACCCCCTATCGGTTAGCAAAAGATACGTTTATGCCCGCGACCAGAGTGGGCGACATCATTAAAGCAAGACGTTCGATTACGCCAGATACAGCATTAAGATTGGCTAAATACTTCAATACCTCACCCGACTATTGGGCAAGCCCACAAAGTAGCTACGACTTGAGCCAGTGCCACCCAGAGCATTTAGATGCTATTCGAGCGATAGCTTAAAGAAATATAAAGAATGCCTTTGGTCATAAAACTGCTTATGATTAAGCGGTTCAAAATTTTGAACAAGAGCTATTCAGGCAAGATGAATCCGCTTAATATTATCTGTTATGATTTAAGCGTAAAATGCACGAAAGTAGATGGCACTAGGCCGATAAATAGGAAAACAACATGGCAAAAGAATTACTAAAACGCATTACTATAGAAGCCGATAAATGTGGTGGAAAGCCCTGTATCCGCAATATGCGTATTCGTGTCACGGATGTACTCGATATGCTAGCGAGCGGTATGACGCATAAAGAAATCCTTGAAGACTTCCCTTATCTGGTAGAAGACGATATTACGGCTGTCTTAAGCTAAGCTGCGCGACAGTTCGACCATCCCGTACTTCATGTTGCTTAATAATATCGTGGTCACCGTCAACGCTATCATTAATGTATAAATTTATCGTTGATGCACAATTACCCCCTGCATTAGGTTAGGTGTTAAGTTTTTTCTAACTTAGTTATTTAGAGGTAAGATACGCAAACAGAAGCAGGGCTCAAAATAAGAAGAAAGTAAATCCACTGGAATATAGGGTGTTCTAACATAATGAATAAAAGTGCGACATTGGAAAGTCAAATAGAAGAAGCCTTCATTGCCAAACTCGAAGATCTAAAATACACCTATCGCAAAGACATTCGCGACAAAGCGACCCTCGAGCTAAATTTTCGTCAAAAATTTGAGGCACTTAATAGAGTCAACCTAACAGACTCAGAATTTGCCCGCCTACACGATGAGATAGTCAGCGATAATGTATTCACCGCCGCCACAACGCTTCGTGAACGTAACCTCTTTCAGCGTGAAGATGGTACGCCGCTGCATTACACGCTGGTCAACACCAAAGACTGGTGTAAAAACGAGTTTGAAGTCATTAATCAACTACGCATGAACACTGATAACAGTTTTCACCGTTACGATGTGATTCTACTCATCAACGGCGTACCTGTAGTGCAAATTGAACTCAAGTCATTAGATGTCAGCCCGCGCCGTGCTATGGAACAAATCGTCGATTATAAAAATGACCCCGGCAACGGCTACACCAAAACACTGCTGTGTTTTATACAATTGTTTATTGTCAGCAATGAAAACAACACGCGTTACTTTGCCAACAACCAAAACAGTCACTTTAGCTTTGATGCCGACGAGCAATTTTTACCCGTCTATGAGCTGGCAACGGAAGACAATAAAAAGATCCACCACTTACATGACTTTACCAAAATTTTTCTCGCCAAATGCACGCTAGGTCAAATGATCAGCCGCTACATGGTCTTAGTGGCCAGTGAGCAAAAATTAATGATTATGCGCCCGTACCAAATCTATGCAGTTAAAGCGATTGATGACTGCATCCAACAAAACCGGGGGAATGGTTATATATGGCATACCACCGGTAGCGGTAAGACATTAACCTCTTTTAAAGCGTCAACGTTACTTAAAGATAATGACGATATTGCAAAATGCCTGTTCGTCGTCGATCGCAAAGACCTTGATCGCCAAACCCGTGAAGAATTTAATAAATTTCAAGAGGGCTGCGTAGAACAAAACACCAATACTGAAACATTAGTACGGCGAATGCTCTCAGAAGAAAAAGCCGATAAAGTCATCGTCACCACCATTCAAAAGCTAGGCCTCGCCTTGGATGAAACCAGCAAGCGCAGCGTCGCTAATAAACAAAACGGCAAGCAAACATACAAAGAACGGCTAGCACCACTGCGTAACCAACGTATTGTGTTTATATTTGACGAATGCCACCGCTCACAATTTGGCGACAACCACCAAGCCATTAAATCCTTCTTTCCCAATGCCCAGTTATTTGGCTTTACCGGCACACCTATTTTTGAAAAAAACGCCAGCGTTAAAAAGATTGACGGCACAATAGAAACATTTAAAACCACCAAAGATATATTCCAAAAAGAACTGCATGCCTACACCATTACCCATGCAATAGAAGACGGTAACGTACTACGCTTTGCGATTGACTACTTTGGTGAAAAACCAAAAGAAGAAAAGAAAAGCAAGGCAAAAGTTAAAGCACCTGCACCAGAAGCTGTGGTTAATGAAATACTCAATAAACACCCCGCCGCTAGTGATCATCGCCGTTTTAATGCCTTCTTAGCAACCAGCTCAATAAACCACGCCATTGAGTATTTTGAGCTATTTAAGGAAGCACAGACACAAAAGCTGCTAAAAGACGACAACTACCAACCCTTAAATATTGCCTGCGTGTTCTCGCCACCTGCACAAACATTGGCGAAAGACAGTAAAAATGACAAGAACATAGCAGACATCAAACAGCTACAAGACGACTTACCCCAAGAAAAAGAAGACAACAAACAAGAACCAGAAAAGAAAAAGGCTGCATTAATGGCTATCATTGCCGACTATAATCAGCAATATGGCACCGAACATAAAATTAACGAATTCGATTTGTACTATCAAGATGTACAGCAGCGCATAAAGGACCAAAAGTACAACAATAAAGACTACGCACAAAAAAACAAAATCGATATCGTCATAGTAGTAGATATGCTGCTCACGGGATTTGACTCTAAATACCTAAGCACACTGTATGTGGACAAAAACCTAAAGCATCATGGCTTAATTCAAGCCTTCTCACGTACCAATCGTGTGTTAAACGGCACAAAACCCCACGGTAAAATCCTTGATTTTCGCTACCAAGAAGAAGCCGTTGACGAAGCCATTGCCTTATTCTCTGGTGCAAACACAGCACAAGCAAAAGAAATTTGGCTTGTAGACCCCGCACCTAAAGTTATTAAACAACTAGACAAGGCCGTTAGCCAGCTGGAAGAATTTATGAAATCACAAGGCCTGGCTAGCACACCTGAAGAGGTCAACAACCTCAAGGGTGATGCTGCACGGGGCGAATTTATCAACCACTTTAAAAAAGTGCAGCGCCTAAAAACCCAGCTCGATCAATACACCGACCTAAGTAAGGCGCAAGCAGAAAAAATAAAAGCATGCCTGCCTGAAGACCAATTGCGCGGCTTCCGCAGCATGTACTTAGAAACAGCACAACGCCTTAAAGCCCAGCAAGGCAAAGGTGCTGATGCCAATGATGCCACACAACAACTGGACTTTGAACTGGTCTTGTTCTCATCCAGCATCATAGATTACGACTACATCATGGGACTAATCGCCAACGCCACCAGCGATACCGCCAGTAAACAGAACATGACACGCCAAGAAGTGATAGACCTCATTTGCTCAAGCAGCAACATGATGGAAGAGCGTGATGACATTGTTGACTACATCAACAGCCTACCAACCGGCAAAAACCAGAACATAGCAGCCCTGCGCGAAGGCTATAACGCCTTTAAAGCAGAAAAATCGGCTAAGGAACTGGCCGCAATAGCGAAAAAACACGGGCTAACAAGCGAATCATTACAGCGCTTTGTTGATGCCATTATGGACAGAATGATTTTTGATGGCGAACAACTGGGCGATTTACTCGAACCCTTGGAACTAGGCTGGAAAGCACGTACTAAAGCAGAGCTGGCGTTAATGGAAGACCTTGTGACCCTATTGAAAAAACTGGCTGAAGGGCGTGATATATCGGGGTTGTCGGCATATGAATAAGCCTACAACAAAAGCACTTGTGCCTGAGCTGCGCTTTCCTGAGTTTAAGGAAGCGGGGGAATGGTGTAAGAAAGAGCTAGGCAATGTGGCAAGATCTACAACAGGAGAATCAAATCGTGAAGACTCAACTTCTGAGGGAAGATATGCATTCTTTGACAGATCAGAAGAAATTAGGGCAAGTAGTAGGTACCTATTCGATACAGAGGCTATTATTGTAGCTGGTGAAGGGCAAGAATTCATACCAAAGTATTTTGTAGGTAAGTTTGATCTACATCAACGTGCTTATGCAACTTTAGATTTCCGAGAAAACATTATTGGGAAATATGTTTTTTACTGGATGCACCAAAACCGGAAACATTTTAATAAAGTAGCAGTTGGCTCAACGGTTCCATCACTTCGCTTACCTATGTTTACGGAGTTTCCAATAAGTTTCCCTTCGTCGTCTGATGAACAACAAAAAATCGCCGATTGCCTATCTTCCATCGACGATCTAATCACCGCAAACACACAAAAGCACGAAGCACTCAAAGCCCATAAAAAAGGGCTGATGCAGCAGCTATTCCCCACTGAAGGCGAAACCGTTCCTAAATTGCGTTTTCCTGAGTTTCGAGATGATAAAGGATGGAAAGAAATAAAATTTTTTGATATTGCCGACAAAGAAATAAAGTGGAGTTTTATTGGTGGCCCATTCGGCTCAAATCTCAAATCTTCGGATTATGTGGAAGAAGGAGTTCGGATAATTCAGTTACAAAACATAGGTGATGCTAAATTTAATAATAATTACAAAATATTTACTTCGGAAGAGAAGGCAAATGAACTTTTAAGTAATAACATATACCCTGGGGATATCATCTTATCTAAGATGGGTGACCCAGTTGGTCGTGCATGTCTAATCCCCGATGCCCATTCACGATATGTAATGTGTTCTGACGGTATACGCCTAGTGGTTGATGAAGAGTTGTATAGTAAATATTTTATTTATTCACTAATCAATGCAACACCATTTCGTTCGTTAGTTGAGAAAACGGCTACTGGTTCTACAAGAAAGAGAATTGGTTTAAGTGAATTAAAAAATCTGACTTTTTTGGTTCCTAGATTAAAAGGCGAACAACAAAAAATTGCCGCCTGCCTTTCTTCCATCGACAACCTAACCACCGCCCAAGCTCAAAAAATAGAATCAATCAAAATCCATAAAAAAGGCTTGATGCAGCAGTTATTCCCCGCTGTTGGTGAGATAACCTCATGAGTAAAACCACTAATTTCACCGATTTAGACATGCTCGTAACGCATTTGCGAGATGTGCTGGAAAACGGCGTGACGCAGAAAAATAAAAACAACAAGCAGATAAGACAAATATTGCTGTTTGCCTATAACGGCACAGGTAAGACACGTTTATCTATGAGCTTTAAAGAGGCGGGTAAACATGAGAGTGAAAGAGACACCCTGTATTTCAATGCCTTTACCGAAGATTTATTTAATTGGGATAATGACTTAGCCTCTATTCAAGAAAGCGACAGCCGAAGGGTATTGAAGCTTAATGCGGATTCTCGCTTTTTCGCTGGCCTGCAAGAGCTGGAAATGGATAACCGTATTCGCCCATTGTTACAACGCTATGCAGATTTTGATTTTAAAATTGATACCAATAATTGGACGGTTAGCTTTCATCGTGAGGTTACTAACGATGAAAGCAGCGAAACAATAGAGGATATTAAAATCTCCCGAGGAGAGGAAAATATTTTTATTTGGTGTTTCTTTCTTGCTGTAGCGCAACTCGCTATTGACGAGCAAGAGGCTTACGCTTGGGTGAAATACATCTACATCGACGACCCTATATCATCATTGGATGATAACAATGCCATTGCTGTGGCTAGCCATTTAGCACAGTTACTTATAAAGCCAAGCAAGATAAAAACGGTTATATCGTCACACCATACCTTATTTTTTAACGTGTTATGGAATGAGCTAAACGATAAGAAAAAATGCCAACCTTATTATCTGAGCAACGACAGCAACTCAAATGGTTATAACTTGCGTTACACCAATAGCACGCCGTTTTTTCACCATGTTGCTTTGCTAAAACAATTACATGAAGCGGCTGAATCTGACAACCTATATACCTATCACTTCAACATACTGCGTAATTTACTTGAGAAAACAGCCACCTTTCATGGTTTTAAAAACTTTTCAGCATGCATCAAAAAGGATAACGATGACCCTGAAGATATTGTCCATGCACGTATGATTAATGTATTAAGCCATGGCAATTATTCGCTGTTTGAACCCATGGAAATGCTGGATGAAAACAAACAGTATTTCAAAAAAATACTTCGAGATTTTATGACTAATTACAGGTTCAACCCCGAACTTTTCCCTGAGCAATCAGATCAAAACATAGAAGAGGCAACCCAACCATGACAGAACAACAACAAAAAGAATTGGGTAAAACCCTTTGGGATATTGCCGACCAATTACGTGGCGCAATGAATGCTGATGACTTCCGCGATTATATGCTGTCATTTTTATTTTTACGGTATTTATCGGATAACTACGAGCTGGCGGCAAAAAAAGAATTAGGGCCTGACTACCCTAAGCTTGAAAAAAGCGATAAGAGTGCGCCCTTGGCAGTATGGTATGAACAAAATGCAGAGGATATTGTTGAGTTTGAAAAGCAAATGCGCCGTAAAGTGCATTATGTGATTGAGCCACAACACTTGTGGAGCAGTATTGCAGAGCTAGCTAGAAAACAAGAGGGTGACTTACTTGTTACCCTACAGGACGGTTTTAAATACATTGAAAACGAGTCCTTTGAAAATAATTTCCAAGGCTTATTTTCAGAAATTAATTTAAATTCTGAAAAGCTGGGCAAAAAGCACGAAGACCGCAACGCTAAACTATGCAATATCATTTCTAAAATCGCAGAAGGTATTGCTAATTTTTCAACCGATAGCGATGTATTAGGCGATGCCTATGAATACCTTATTGGTGAGTTTGCGGCAGGGTCTGGAAAAAAAGCCGGTGAGTTTTATACGCCTCAACAATTGTCGAATATTTTATCTGAAATCGTCACGCTTGATAGCCAAGACCCATCTACAGGAAAAAAGAAAAAAATAAATAAAGTTCTCGATTTTGCCTGTGGTTCGGGCTCGTTATTGTTAAACGTGCGTCAGCAGTTAGGCGCTAACGGTATTGGTAAAATATACGGGCAAGAGTCTAACATTACGACGTATAACTTAGCGCGTATGAACATGTTGCTGCATGGGGTTAAGGATTCTGAATTTGAAATCTATCATGGTGATTCACTGCTGAATGATTGGAGCCTTCTTAATGAAATGAACCCCGCTAAAAAGCTAAAGGTAGATGCTGTGGTGGCAAACCCGCCTTTTAGTTACCGCTGGGAACCTAATGACGCGTTAGGTGAAGACTTTCGTTTTAAGAGCTACGGTCTAGCGCCTAAGTCAGCAGCCGATTTTGCCTTCCTGTTACATGGGTTTCACTTTTTAGGTGATGAGGGCACTATGGCGATCATACTGCCTCATGGTGTCTTATTTAGGGGTGGCGCAGAAGCGCGCATACGCACTAAATTGTTAAAAGATAATCATATCGACACGGTTATTGGCTTACCCGCCAACCTGTTCTTCTCAACGGGTATTCCTGTCTGTATTCTCGTATTGAAAAAATGCAAAAAGTTCGATGATGTCTTGTTTATCAACGCCAGTGAGCATTTTGAAAAAGGTAAGCGCCAAAACAAATTATTACCTGAGCATATAGGAAAAATTATTGATACGTACCAGTTCCGTAAAGAAGAAGAACGGTATGCCAGAAAAGTTTCAATGGATGAAATTAAAAAAAATGATTTCAATTTGAATATCTCACGTTACGTGAGTACCGCTAAACCAGAACCAGTCATTAATTTAGAGGTCATTAATAATGACCTAGTGAACATAGAGAAGAACATTATTAAAGCAACCGATGAGCATAATGGCTTTCTAAAAGAGTTGAAACTACCGAAATTACCTACCTCCTAGCAGGAGGTAGAGGAATGAAGTTACATGATGACTTGGTGGTATTTACAACTAGGTTGAAGGAGCTTGATTATGGTGCTTGATGAAATAGATGCTGGTTTTTCATTATGGGATAGGTTTAAAAAACATCGTGCAGATAAAGGCTCTAAAGAAACGGTCGTTAGTCGTTTTGTGATGTTATTTGAAGCGCATGGTGTTCATAGAAATCAAATACCACGCTTTTTTGATCACAATTTATCGTTAGAGAATGTTGCAACTGATAAAAGCTTGTTGCCAACGTTAACGCCTGATGTATTACAGGCTGCAGCCGAATTGTTTGCAGTTCGGCTTGAGTGGTTGGAATGTGCTGATGATCAAGTTTATAAGATGCATCATTTTTATAAAGACCCTATAAGTTATGCGAGTTTTCTTGAGGAACTCATAAATAATACTGACAAACACCGTATTTATGCATTATTAGCAATTTCTTTAGATTCAGCATGGGAAGAAGATGCGGTGTTAATTCTTGAAGAAGAGATTGGTGAATTGGGCGAGGAGGTTATAACCAAGTACCATTTGTGTGCAGGGTGGGTGCATAAATATTGGAAGTGTCGGGCGGAATTAGCAGCCTGCGTAGCATTAACCTTAAAACACCCAATATATCTTAAGTCGTATAGAACGATAGCGAACCTTTCAGATCTGTGTAAAGGGAATGAGTTTGTATACCAGTTATATCAAAAGCCTGCGTTTGTAGAAAAGGATGAAGTGTTGAATCAGTGGCATCCAGATCATTGGTTATTTAACCCAGGAGCTTTTATGGAAGGGGTGTCGGAAGGTGAGTTTGGTAAGAAAAACGCCTTAGCAATGTGGCTTGATTACGATAAAAAAGGATTGATGGAAGCAGGTTACGCTTGTGGGAGTGCTAGAGAGAAATTTAGAGTTGCATTTGAAGAATTAGCATAAGGAAATCGTGGGGTCTGTCAGCTTGATTTTCAGCTTACACCCCCAAGTCTAATGCCGCCAATCTCACACAAATAATGTAATAACTTTAATCTTCTAAAACCCTCAGCTCAACATCCATACTTTTATGAAGAATACGAATAATAACAATGTTGTCTTTTAACGCTTCGCTATAAAAAATGATATGGCTTCCTTGAGGGAGTTTTCTGTAGTCTGCTTTTATGTGGTGACATTGCTTGCCGATAGAAGGCGTTTCAGCTAATAAATGAAAGGCGTTATCAAATTGCTTTATGTACAGATACCGTTGTTCTCGTCCCCATCTTTTTTCAGTGAAAAGAGCGATTTTACGAAGGTCATGTTTAGCTTCACGGGTTAGCTTAAATGCATTCATCCATCTATATCGCTATCCAACTCTGTCATGAGGGCGTTGTATTCATAATCTGAAATACCGCTTTTTTCTCCAACATCAAGCGCTTTTCTTAACGTGTTAAGCCTTGTTTCTGTGTTTTCAAGCATCCTAAGGGCTGCTCTTATTACTTCACTTGCTGAGCCAAACCGGCCGCTTTCAACTTGGCCGGTAATGAAACCGTCAAAATGATCGCCTAATGTCACACTTGTATTTCTAGCCATAATGTTTCTCCTAAGTACCAATATATACCTGATTATGGTATTTGTTACGATAATAGGCAAATATTTTTTGGTCTTAATAGACGTGGATTATTTACAAATAATCACTGAGCAATGCCGTAGCCCATGTTGGGAGAGACTCTTTTGTATAGCTCATTCGACCCTGTTTTATCACCGCAACCTGTTGAAATGGGTTATCTAGGCGAGAGTTATCTAAGATATAGCTGACATCACACAAGGGAAATGCTTGCTTGATATTCTGCACCACTCTGGGGATTCTGCTGATGACTTTATCATCGGGTACATGGTGGCCATCTTCGCTGACGTGTTAGTGAGTTAGCTGAACTTGCAACGGACTATTTTATTATACTGTCAGTCTTTAAGCGTTTATCAAGCCAACACAGGGGCCATACCATTAGTCTTCCCATTCATAAAATACTCGCGCGCCTTTTACAGGGGGTAAACGATAATCAAAGTGTCGTTTTGCAAGCAGAACCTGGTGCGGGTAAATCTACTGTTGCACCGTTGGTGCTATTAAACGCTGAGTTTTTGGCTGGGCAACGGATTATTATGCTTGAACCTAGGCGAATGGCGGTGAGGTCTATTGCGAATTATTTGGCGAGGTGCTTGGGTGAAAGGGTCGGGCAAACGGTTGGCTATCAAGTAAAGAATGAACGGAAAATATCGGCGTCCACTCGGCTTGAAATTAAACAGAGTATCTACGATTTCGATTATGGCTGTGAAAGTTATGGGCTTGAATGTACTGGAGCTAAGCAATGACAGATAATAAGCAAATTCAACTATTCCAACCGATTGATGGCGGTGTCCTGCTTGAAGTGACATTGGAGCAGGAAACCGTATGGTTGTCTCAGGCGCAGATGTGTGAGTTGTTTGGCCGTGAGCGATCAGTTATTACTAAGCACATTAATAAGATCTTTAAAGAGGGTGAATTGGTGCGTGATTCAATCAGTGCAAAAATTGCACATACGGCTAGTGGCGGTAAGGCCTACCAAGATTTTTTCTTGACTTATGGAGGAGTAAATAATGACAGATATTAAGCAAATTCAAATTTTTCAATCTGCTGATGGAAACGTCCAGCTTGATATTAAATTAGAGCAGGACACTTTGTGGCTGACGCAGCTTCAAATGAGTGAATTGTTCAATACAACACCTGAAAACGTGTTGATGCACTTAAAAAATATCTTTAGAGATCAGGAGCTTGGAGAGGAACGAACTACTAAGGATTTCTTAGTAGTTCGCCAAGAAGGTAAGCGTCAGGTCAATAGATCACTCAAACACTACAGTTTAGATGCCATTATCTCTGTGGGTTACCGCGTAAGCTCTACCCGAGCCACGCAGTTTCGTATCTGGGCAACCAAACTACTCAAACAGCACTTGGTTCAGGGCTACACAGTTAACCAGAAACGGCTGCAAGAGCAGGGTGTAGAGTTTGAGCAAGTAGTGAAATTGCTCTCCCAAACCTTGAAAAACCAGCAGTTGGTGTCAGCAGACGGGTCGGCTGTGCTAAGCGTGGTGAGCGATTACGCCCGTAGCTGGTCATTGTTGCAAGGCTATGACGAGCAGAGTTTAAGCGATAAAACCACTCGGCAAGATGAAATGCAGGCGTTAGAATTACCCCCTGTTTTAACAGCAATAGCCGAATTAAAACAAATATTGATGGCTAAAGGTGAAGCCACCGCACTGTTTGGTCAGCTGCGTGGTGATGGATTGGAATCCGCTATTGCGACTATCGAGCAGGGTTTTGGTGATGAGTTTTTCTACCCCAATGTGGCGAGCCGTGCGGCTCATTTGTTGTATTTTGTGATTAAAAATCATCCACTGGCCGATGGTAACAAGCGCACGGGGTCATTCCTGTTCTTGTGGTATCTGCGTATTAACCAGAAGTTTCTAGCAAAACCTGTTGAAGCATTGGTTAATGACAATACCTTGGTTGCTTTGGCTTTATTGGTGGCGGAAAGTAAGCCAGAGCAAAAAGAGCTAATTATTCGTTTAGTGCAGCAGTTTATTTTATTGAAGGGCAGTAAAGGTGAGGAGCCGCAGTGATAACGGAAGATCAACTAGAACAACTTTGCCTCGATTGGTTTTAATCCATCGGTTACGACATTGCCCCGAACAATCGGGGACGGAACATGGTTTTGTTAATAGACGTTGGATTGATTCGGTATATTTTCAACATTACCGAATAATGATGGCAGCTAAATTTGTAACAGCTTCAATGGTTTTATCGGATGCTTTTTCAATAAGAGATACTTGTCTATTTTTATAGTCTAAAGATTTCATTTGGTGAATAAGCACAGAACCTTTGGTGCTGGCTTCCTTTGGTAATACAACTTCTAATTGCATGTTGCGTAGGGTGCTGGTTATGGGCGCTACTATTGCAAAGCCTGTGTGTTCGTTAAACAGTTTGCGTGAGATAACAAAGGCGGGTCTGCGTTTCATTATTTCGTTGCCGGCGCTTGGGTCAAAGTTTAGAGATACAATGTCACCTTTATCGGGTATGTACATTAAATTTCCTTACCAACTAGGGGTGCGTCGAGCCACTCTTTGTCTTCATCTGTTATGTTAAAACATGCCTTTGGACTACCTATTAACAAGGTTTCAAGGCTTAGCTCTTCGTCGACTGGGGTTAATATTATTTTGTTACCGTCTATGGATAAGTTGAGTTTTGAACCAACGTGCAAACCTAACGTCTTAATAATAACTTTTGGAATGCTAACGATATTTGCGCCACCTGATTGTCTTATTGATATAGCTGTCATGGGTATTCCTTTAGAATCGTATTATACAATAGTATAACTGCTGGATATTGTTTTACAATAGTAAAACTTTCGTGTTAAACGCCCATTATTCCAAATAATCACTTAGCAATGGGGTAGCCCATGTTGGCAGTGGCTTTTTAGAAAAGGCTATTTTGCCGCCCTTTATTACCGCGACTTTTTGGAAAGGGTTGTCTAGGCGAGAGTTATCTAGGATATAGCTGACATCAAATAGGGGAAGGGCTTGTTTTATGTTCTGCATCACTCTGGGGATTCTGCTGATGACTTTATCATCGGGTACATGGTGGCCACCTTCGCTAACGCGTTGAGATATACGAGCTAGATTCAGCGCTGCACGAGACCTCTGCACGAAAGTTCTTTCACTCTCATACGGCGTTAAAAAAGTGCTCAATCGGTCATTTACACCAGTAAACTCTCTCTTTCCGCGCGTTTTTGCCTTGTCTGAAAGGGAAAGCTCCTTCCGTGAAGAGGTCTCAGTATGAATATAAACCAGTATTATTTCGTACCCAAGAGCTTTTGCTTTGGCGATAAAGTCTATTTTTGATGGGTGCGAAAACACGGTTTCAAAACAAAAACTACGGCCTTCGCTCAGAAGGTTTAAACGCATGGTTTCTGCTATTTTTGCGGCTTCGTAACTGCGTGCTTCGGCTTCATCGGGAAACAGTTGTTTGGCCAATACATCAGCATTAATAAAGGCCATACCCAGCGGCTCTAGGCGCGTTTTGTAAAAGGTACTTTTGCCTGCGCCATTACCGCCAGCCAGTAACCAGAGTTGTTTTTTATGGCGGGTGTTCAATGTTGTTTTGGAATGAACTGCCCGTTCTCGAACATGCCAACGGTGATGGTTCCGTTAGGCTCTAAGCGCTCTAGGTAACCTGGGTGCGTTGTGGATGCTTGGTACTTGATGGTGCTTTGAGTAACGCTATTGGATAAGGTGCCGGCTTCTCTTTCACGCTCTAAGGCATCAAAAACATCGGTAGGGTCAATGCTTGGGCTGTGTACTGGTTCTGTTTTTATTTTAGTTAAGCCGGAAACAACCGATAGCAACACGTCTGGGTCGAGTGTAGACGATACAGAGCGGCCAAGTTCAGCCCAGTATTCAATTTGTTCAGCAGCACTGCGGTGAAAGCGCTTCGCGGTTAGGCTTGCGGCTTGCATTAAATCGCTTTGCAGACGAACTGGGGATGATGCTTTTGCCATAGGAACCTCAATTTTTTTGAAACACGACTGCATTGTAGCATAATGCTACAAATTGAATAGAAGTTGTTAGTCTAGGGCTTTAAGGTGATGAGAGCCGTGTTTAGGCAAGTGTTACGTGATACCGAGACGTCTTCTGGGTAAGTTTAGTTTCAATAGCTTTTATTGACTCACCCGTTTCAATCGCGGTAGAGCTGGCAATGCTACGAATAATACGCTTACGGGCGGTTGCTGTATCTTTTAGATAGGGGTTGGAGGCAGTAAGAGACTTTGTTTTCATAAGGTTTATTATAGCAGATTTTGGGTATTCAAGCTGTGGTACGAATAGTGGAGCTGGGCGTAAGCTTCGGAAAGTTATATTGTTTAATCAGCTCGCAAAACGGGCTCCAAATACCCCCAAACCTTATCCGCAATAATCGGCTGGGCTTTTGCGCTGGGGTGAAGTCCATCTTTTTGTATCATGCCTTGCACTAGTGCGATATCTTCTAAAATAAACGGTACGAAGGGAATATCCATTTCTTCGGCTAAGTCGGGGTAGTTGTTGTAGAACATATCGGTGTAGCGTTTGCCGTAGTTGGTGGGGATTCGCATGCTGAGTAGCAACACTTGTGCGCCGGCTTTTTTACTGCGTTTTATTAATTCGCGCAGGTTTTTCTTGATGAGGAAAGGTGGGAATCCACGTAAACCATCGTTTGCGCCTAATTCTAATAGAACTATTTCGGGTTTGTATTGCTCTAAGGCTTTGTCAATTCTTGCTAGGCCGCCGCGTGTGGTGTCGCCGCTGATGCTTTTGTTGATGAGGGTGTAGGGCAGGTCGTTTTCATTCAGCGTTTGTTGTAATACATTTACCCAGCCTTTTTCGGTGGGCATGTTGTACGCAGCGCTTATACTATCGCCTAACACTAAAATATTTTTTGCAAACAGCGTTGTTGAAAACAGCGCTAAAACAACCATTAAAGAAAATTTATTCATGCTGACAACGAACCCTATTATTGAAACAAAAAACCTTGGTAAAACTGTGCCGATTGCTAATGACAAATTGTGCATTTTATCGTCGATTGATTTAACCATTCAGCGCGGTGAGAGTATAGCCATTATTGGTGCGTCTGGCTCGGGCAAATCGACCTTGCTGGGTTTGTTAGCCGGGTTGGATAGCCCCACCGAAGGCACTGTGGCCCTGCACGGGCAAGAGCTAACCACCCTGAATGAAGATGGCCGAGCTGATGTGCGAAGTAAGTGGGTGGGTTTTGTGTTTCAGTCATTCCAATTGATGGAGCGGTTAACGGCGTTAGAAAACGTGATGTTGCCTTTGGAATTACGAGGCGATAAGAACGTTGTGCAGGCGGCGCAAGCGATGTTGGATCGCGTGGGGTTGAGCCATCGCTTGCATCACAAGCCAACACAGCTATCGGGCGGTGAACAACAACGGGTGGCTTTAGCGCGTGCGTTTGTGACGCAACCGGCCATTTTATTTGCCGATGAGCCGACAGGAAACTTAGACAGCAAAACCGGCGAGCAAATTATTGAGTTGCTGTTTGAGCTGAATCAAGAACAAAACACGACCTTGGTGTTGGTAACGCATGACGCGGCATTAGCGACGCGTTGTGAGCGCAGTGTGCAGCTTGAAGCGGGGCGTTTAGCATGAGGCCTTGCACGAAAGTTCTTTTGCTCCCATACGGCGTCGCCTTAATAGCGCCTACTGTTGGTAAAAATGTACCCAAGGCATTTGCTACGCTCATGGGGCAGGCTCTACTCAATCGGTCATTTACTCCAGTAAACTCCCTCTTTCCGTGCATTTTGCCTCGCCTAAAGCACCTACTGTTGGTGTCTGGAAGCAAAATCTTCTCCCGTGCAAAGGCCTCATTTTGAATAGACTGAATATCGCCTTACGGTTTTTACAACGCGATGCACGCCATGGCGAGTTAACGTTATTGGTGCTGGCGTTGATTATTGCAGTCACCAGTTCAACGGCCATCAGCTTATTTGCAGATCGCTTACACAAAACGATGAATTCACAGGCAGCTGAGTTTTTGGCGGCGGATTTGGTCGTCACCAGTTCGGTTGTTATTCCATCGGCTTGGTCTGATAAAGCTGCATCATTAGGGTTAAATGATGCGTTTACGGCTGAGTTTTCTACCGTGTTAATTGAAAATGATGAGCTGTTATTAGCGGGCATTAAGGCGGTTAGCGGCGCGTACCCATTACGTGGTCATTTAAAAGCGAAAGATGCACTTGAAGCTGAGAGCGTGGTGCAGTCTGAAGGCCCGAGAAAAGGGTATGTTTGGATAGATAATCGCGTGCTGACGGCATTAAAGCTGTCTGTTGGTGATGCGGTAACGGTTGGCGAATTGCCGTTGACAGTGAGTCATATCATCACCTATGAGCCGGATAAACGCGGCGATATTTATAGCTTATCGCCACGGGTGTTAATGAACGAGGCGGATTTACCAGCCACCCATGTGTTGCAACCGGGTAGCCATGTGCATTACTTCTTTCAATTCAGTGGTGAGCCTGCGGCAATCAGCGAGTTTAATAAGTGGGTTAAACCGCAATTAGCCGTATCACAACGGGTGATGGACGTGCAGGATGACCGCCCAGAACTGGGCAGTGCTTTGTCTCGTGCAGAGCGGTATTTAGGCCTGTCGAGTATTTTAGTGGTATTGATTGCGGGTGTGGCGATTGCCATGTCGAGTCGACGTTTTACCGAGCGCCACTTTAATTCCACGGCGATTATGCGCTGCATGGGCTGTAAACAGAACGATATGGTGATGATTTTTCTGTATCAGTTCATTGTGTTGGGGTTATTGGCGTGCAGTATTGGGCTGATTTTTGGCTGGTTCGTACAAGAAACTCTATTCGATTTATTGCGTAGCTTATTGCCAGCAAAAGTGTCTGATCCCAGCATGATGGCAGTGATGTTTGGGTTTTTAACGGGCTTTGCGATATTGATAGGTTTTGCGCTGCCACCGTTGTTACGCTTAAAACGCGTGTCGCCGTTGCGCGTGCTGCGTCGAGAGTTAGACCCGATCAATAACAGCAGTTGGTTCGTGTATGGCCTTGCCTTGTTGTTAGTGGCAGCCTTGGTACTGCAATACACCGATGATGCCCGTTTAATGGCAAGCATTATTGGCGGCGGCTTATTGGCGATTGTTTTATCGGGCGGTTTAATCTTAGGGCTGTTGAAGCAATTGAACAAGCTCGTGCCGCGGCTCAGTTTGGGCTATCGATTGGGCTTCCAAGGGCTATTGAGCAACCCCACGGTAACGACGGTACAAATATTAGCCTTTAGTATTACGCTGTTGGCGATGCTGCTCAGCTTTACGGTAAGAAATGACTTGCTGAGCGATTGGCAAAAAAAACTGCCGAATGATGCGCCAAATTACTTTGCGCTTAATTTATTCCCCAGCCAAATCGCCTCGTTTGAAGAGCAGTTAGCAAAACACGAGATCCCCGCAGCGAATATTTACCCCGTAGTACGTGGGCGATTGGTAGAAATTAACGGTAAGCCTGTTCAGCGCCACGTGACGAAAGATTCCCAAGGCGCGCGCGCAATACATCGTGATTTAAGTTTAACCTGGGGCGACGAACTACCCGCAGACAATAAAACACTGGCGGGTTCTTGGGGACAAGCTAAAAAAGGTGAGGTGTCGATAGAAAGTAAATTAGCGAAAAGCTTAAAAATTGAAATGGGCGATAAACTGACGTTTACGATTGGCGATGAACAAGCAACTGCGGTGGTTGTGCATATGCGCAGCGTGCAATGGGACACGATGAAACCGAATTTTTACATGGTGCTGTCAAAAGAAACCTTGGAAGGCTTCCCCACGACGTATATCACCAGTTTTTACTTGTCTGACGAGAATAAAAAGCACCTGAATGCCTTGGTGAAACAATTTCCCGCCATGACCGTTTTGGAGGTGGACGCGATGTTGAAGCAAATTAAAATGATTCTGACACAACTCACCGCTGCGATTAATTACTTATTGTATTTCGCCTTATTGGCAGGGTTTACGGTGTTGTTTTCATCAGTGTATTCAACATTAGATAATCGAATTTCAGAAGGCGCATTAATGCGAACTTTAGGTGCAGGCCGGGCATTATTACGACAGGCTCAAGTAGTAGAGTTTGCGATGATTGGGCTTATTACCGGCTTAATAGCGGTGTTTATGGTGCAGCTACTACTGTTCGGGCTATACAACTATGTGCTGCATTTACCGTTTCAGCTTAACGTTTTACTTTGTTTGGTTGTGTCAGTATTAAGTGTGCTGACGGTTGTGGCAGCGGGTTTGTGGGGCGTTAAAGATGTGGTTAAGAAATCGCCGATGATCGTGTTAAGAGATTCTTAATTTGAACGATTCAAATCCTTATACCCACAGGGCATAAGTCTCGTGGAAACCGTCTATAAATCCAGACGCTTTAACTCAGCTTTATACCCAGGGGGCATAAGTCTCGTGGAAACCGTCTATAAATCCAGACGCTTTAACTCAGCTTTATACCCAGGGGGCATAAGTCTCATTGGGGTAAACGATAAAGCGCGTTTACTCCAATTCGGCTTTATAGTTTCTTTTCATCCAGTCTTTACCGATGGCCGACATGGGTAGTTTCAAACCCAGTTCCGGTACTTCTAGGCTTACCCATTCGGTGAATGAATTACTGTTTGGTCCTGGCCAAAGCGTGTATTCCTCTGGAAAGGGGTAGCTGATGACGGCTTGTTCTACTTTTGGAATCAACTGCAAAGCCTGTTTGCCACGATAATCAGCTAAAAGTTTTGGTTCTGAACCAAACCAGAATCGATCAGGTATATCTTCTCTAACGGTTAGCACAGGGCGACCTGATCGTTGGTTCCAACCAAAGACTTGATAGGTTGTATAGGCATCTGCATTGACGGGTTTGATAGCAATCCACGTATGTACAGCAAAAATACCACGCCAACCGTAAGCATCGGCAGCATAAATCTGTAGAACGGCCTCTTTTGTCTCGCTGGGTAACGGTGCAATGTTGGCAGAATGCCGTTTGTTAAAATCAGAACGTCCAGATGAAATAGCCATGCTTATTATTGGTAGTGTGATCATTAGAGCCAATACACCCATGAGAATCCATGTGCGTCGTATTAGCCATTTGTCTGATGCGTTATTTTCCATGCTTCTTGTCTATGAATCTGTTTATGAAAAAAAGTTCCCTTTAACAAGGATGAGCTCATATCTTGTATCATAAACGAATGAAAAATATATCCCTACAAGATCAACTATTAAAAGCCGGCTTAACGAATAAGACAAAGGCTAGCAAAGTTAAGAGCCAAAAGCATAAGCAGCTGCAAAAAAAGCGTAAAAACAAAATTAAAACGGTTGATGAAACGGCATTATTGGCTAAACAAGCCGAAGATCAACGTCGTGAAAAAGACAAGTTGTTGAATGAAAAGCGTAATCAAAAGGCTGAGAAGAAGCAAATTGCGGGTCAGATTAAGCAGTT
This sequence comes from Cycloclasticus sp., assembly GCA_002733135.1. Lineage (GTDB taxonomy): Bacteria > Pseudomonadota > Gammaproteobacteria > Methylococcales > Cycloclasticaceae > Cycloclasticus. Next base: position 34,553 of record NVUJ01000002.1, read on the forward strand.
GATTATGTTGAATAAATTTGAGAAAGACGATGAAGGGACTGCGTTTAACTTTACGCATAACGATAAGGTTAAATCCGTTTATGTGAGTGACGAACTGCGGAACAGGCTTGTTGCTGGCCGTGCGGTGATTGTGCAATTAGCTAAAGCCTATGAGGTTGTGCCGGCGCCCGTGGCTGAAAAAATAGCCCAGCGCGACCAACAACGGGTGATTTATTTGGACGATGTTGTGCCCGTCGTTGATGAGTATGCGGATTATCAAATACCCGATGACCTAATGTGGTGATGAGACCTTTGCATGAAAAATCTTTCACTCTCATACGGCGTCGCCTAAATGCGCCTACTGTTGGTAAAAAAGCACCCAAAGAATGCGTTACGCTCATGGGGCAGGCTCTGCTCAATTGGTCATTTATTCCAGTAAACTCGGCTTTGGCTTCCTGCGTCGCTCTATCTCCTCCATCCATGGAGTCGCCCCTCTTTCTGCGCATTTTTGCCTCGCTTAAGGCGCCTACTGTTGGTGCCTGAAAATAAAATCTTCTTCCATACAAAGGGCTTATAGTGGCCCAAAATCAAACTATTATTGATAGTTGCCGGCAGTGGGTGGAGAAGGTCATTGTGGGGTTGAATTTTTGCCCGTTTGCTAAGCCGGTTGTTGAGTCTGGCAAGGTGAGTTATTCAGTGGTTAATGAGCGCTTGCTTGAACACTGTTTGCAGGCATTGAGTGATGAGTTAAAACGTTTGAATGACGATGTACGTGTTGAAACCAGTTTGCTTATTTACCCTGTTGGTTTTGAAGCGTTTGATGATTATCTGGAGCTGGCAGGTATTGCCGATGAATTGCTAATAGAGGAAGGTTTCGAAGGTGTTTTTCAGCTGGCAACGTTCCACCCAGATTATTGTTTTGAAGGGCAGGTGTATGACGATGCTGCTAACTACACTAACCGCTCGCCATACCCTATATTACACATACTGCGTGAAGCGAGCGTTGAAAAGGCGTTGGAGAGCGTGGCAAATCCCGATAAAATCCCCAATAGAAATATTGAATTTGCCAGAACGAAAGGCCTGGATGAAATGAAAGCCTTGTTGGCGGATTGTAAACGGACATAAAAAACCCCAACTTTTGGAAAAATGGAGCATGTTTTTTTGTACAAAGACTATTCCCTCCCCATTTAGGGGGAGGGCTAGGGTGGGGGTAAGCTGCTAGAAATTAACGTGTAATTTGTTCGGGTTCTTAACCCCCATCCCAGCCTTCCCCCTGCAAGGAGGAAGGAGATGTTGAAAAAATCTTCTATTAAACTTAGCCTTAACCTTACCGTGTGCCGGTTTTTAAGTTAACCTCTTGGCTTTTTAGATATTCCTCATAGGTGCCGTGGAAGTCGATAACGCCATTCGGTGTGATTTCTACAATGCGGGTAGCGAGTGATGAAACGAACTCACGATCGTGACTGACAAAAATCAACGTACCGTCGTAATTTTCTAACGCTAAGTTGAGTGACTCAATTGACTCCATATCAAGGTGATTGGTCGGTTCGTCCATCAACATCACGTTGGTTTCGCCTAGGGTTAATTTGCCGAACAATAAGCGATTTTTCTCGCCACCTGAACACACGGCAACTTTCTTATTGAAGTCGTCTGTTGAAAATAACATGCGGCCTAAGGTCATGCGAACGACTTGGTCATCATGGTGTTTTTTACGCCATTGGCTCATCCAATCAAAGAGCGTTATATCCATAGTAAATTGGTCGGTAGCATCTTGTGGGCAATAGCCTAAGGTGGCGTTTTCTGACCACTGAATCGTACCTGCGTTTGGTGATAGTTCACCCATTAAGCAACGCAAGAAGGTGGTTTTACCCGCGCCGTTTTCACCGATAACGGCTAAACGTGTGCCAGCTTCAAGAATCATGTTTGAATTTTCAAACAATGGAGTATCTTCAAACCCATGGCCAACACCTTCCAGCGTAACGGCTTCGCGGTGTAATTTTTTAACTTGGTTAAAGCGAATGAATGGGCTAATGCGTGACGATGGTTTGATATCGACCAGCTCAATTTTCTCTAGTCGCTTAGCGCGAGATGTTGCTTGCTTGGCTTTAGAGGCATTGGCAGAGAAACGACTCACAAATTGCTGAAGTTCGGCGATTTGTGTTTTCTTTTTGGCGTTTTCCGATTGCATGCGTTCGCGAGCTTGCGTTGATGCCATCATGAAGTCGTCGTAGTTACCTGGGTAAATGCGTAATTCGCCGTAATCGATATCCGCCATGTGTGTGCACACCGCATTTAAGAAATGTCTATCATGCGAGATGATAATCATGGTGCTTTTAGACTGGTTGATAATGTCTTCTAGCCAACGGATGGTGTTGATGTCCAAGTTATTAGTTGGCTCATCAAGCAACAAAATATCAGGCTCGGAGAATAATGCTTGTGCGAGTAACACACGCAACTTCCAACCAGGTGCAACGTTGCTCATTAAGCCGTAATGGAGCTCTTGTTCGATACCTGCGCTCATCAGCAATTCTTCTGCACGGCTTTCTGCGCTGTAGCCATCCATTTCGGCGAATTCAACTTCAAGTTCGGCTACTTTCATGCCTTCTTCTTCAGTCATTTCTGGCAAGCCGTAAATGCGTTCACGCTCTTGTTTAATTGTCCAAAGTTCTGCGTGACCCATAATAACGGTGTCGACAACGCTGTATTCTTCAAACGCGAATTGGTCTTGGCCCAGTGTGCCGATACGTTCGCCGGCTTCTAGAGACACGTTGCCGCCGCTGGGTTCTAAATCGCCAGAAAGGATTTTCATATAGGTTGATTTGCCGCAACCATTTGCGCCGATTAGGCCGTAACGGTTACCGTTGCCAAATTTGGCGGAGACGTTTTCGAATAATGGCTTGGCGCCAAATTGCATGGTGACGTTTGAGCTAATTAACATAAGTTGTATTCCGTAAGTTTGATTGGGTAGGTTTTTAACGATTGCCAAAGTTGTCTGGGCGATTGCTGGTATTGCTTTGGCGTCGCTTTGGATTGGCTGTGCGGGCATTGGTCGCTGGCTGAGGTTTGCGTTTGCCGTTAGCAGATTGTTGACCACGGGGCTTGTGACCGTTTGGTTTTTGTCCGCCAGCTTTATGTCCATTGTTCTTTCTTTGTGGACGAGGGCCGCCACGGCCATTTCTAATTGGTTCAGCTTTAATGCTTGGGTCGGGCTCATAGCCTTCAAAGGTCACTTTAGGAATGTCTGCTTTAATCAGACGCTCGATATCATTAAGCAACTTTAGTTCGTCCACACATACGAGTGACATCGCTTCACCTTCGCTACCTGCGCGGCCAGTACGGCCAATACGGTGGATGTAGTCTTCGGGTACGTTGGGTAGTTCAAAGTTAACCACGTGAGGCAGTTGGTCAATATCAATGCCGCGGGCGGCAATGTCAGTCGCCACCAGTACGCGAATATCGCTTGATTTAAAGTTTGCCAGTGCTTTTGTTCTTGCGCCTTGGCTTTTATTGCCGTGGATAGCGGCAGAGGTGATGCCGTCTTTATTCAATTGTTCAGTCAGCTTGTTGGCACCGTGTTTGGTACGGGTGAACACTAACACTTGTTTCCAATTGTTAGAGCCGATTAAGAACGACAATAATTCGCGCTTGCGTTTTTTATCCACTGGGTGAATCACTTGGGATACGCTTTCAGCGGTGGTGTTTTCACGCGCTACTTCAATCAAAGTGGGTGATTTAAGTAAGCCATTGGCGAGCTTTTTAATGTCAGCTGAAAAGGTGGCTGAAAATAACAGCGTTTGTTTTTGCTTCGGTACGATAGCCAGCACTTTGCGAATGTCGTGAATAAAACCCATATCGAGCATGCGATCTGCTTCGTCTAGAACCAAGATATCAATTTGGGTTAAATCAATGGTTTTTTGACTGACGTGATCAAGCAAACGACCCGGTGTGGCGATAAGAATATCGATGCCTTGGCGAAGCTTTGAAATTTGCGGGTTAATTTTTACGCCACCAAAAATAACGGTAGAGCGTAAGGGTAAGTGTTTGCCGTAGTCAGCAATACTTTCGCCCACTTGTGCAGCGAGTTCGCGAGTAGGGGTTAACACCAAGGCACGAATAACGCGTTTGTTGGTATTGCTTTTACGCGATTCCATGAGCCTTTGTAATAAAGGTAAGGTAAAGCCAGCTGTTTTGCCGGTACCAGTTTGTGCGCCACCCATGAGGTCTTTACCCTCTAATATAGTTGGAATGGCTTGTAGTTGGATAGGTGTAGGTGTGGTGTAGCCTTTTTCAGACACAGCACGAAGGATATCGGCGCTTAAGCCGAGGGATTCAAATGACATAGTTTGTATTCTCTTGTCGTTCGCCTCCATCATGAGCATTACACACATGAGATGCGGTCTAGGCGAAACCAATTTGTACGGGGAAAACCTAAAATGATTACCACGTTTAACAATGCAGACCGATGTGCACTATGGATTGTGCGGTGCATTATATAGGAAACTTAAAAGAAATGCCCATATAACTGCTGTAAGCGCTGAAAAAAGGTGTTTTTATGGACTAAGTGGGTTAGAATCCATGTCGATACATTCTCTACTGGTTTTTTTAAGATCTGCTCTTGTTAATTTCCTTGTAAGATTTGTACGTTTTTTTTAATTTATTATATGAGGTAATTATCATGGCAACAGGAACCGTTAAGTGGTTTAACGAATCAAAAGGCTTCGGCTTTATCACTCCAGATGGTGGCGACAAAGATGTATTCGTACATTTTTCAGCTATTTCTAGCGAAGGTTTTCGCACGTTAAACGAAGGTCAACAAGTGAACTTCGACGTAGAAGAGGGCCCTAAAGGGCCACAAGCTGTTAACGTTACAGCCTAGTATCTACTAGCATGTAAAGAAGCCTCGCAATAGCGGGGTTTTTTTTTGTTTCGAATTAATTGTATGCCATGACAGAAATAATTAACCAAATTAATCAAGCGTTGTTACCGAGTGCATTCATTATATTAATGGGTGTTTTGTTGCGACATTGGCAACCAGCGGGTTTGACGCTGGTAGAAACACGTCGAGTAATTAGTACACTCGTGTTGAACTTGTTTTACCCGGCACTTATTTTCGCGGTCATCCCTAGGGTCACCTTGGCAGGTGATATTTTTAGTTCACCTTTGGTGTCTAATGTGGGTATTGCTGTTGGAATGCTGGCATGTTGGGCTTTCTACCCGTGGCTAAAACGGCAAGGTTTTGGAAAGCCGGAGCTGGGTGCGTTGATGCTGGTGTGTGGCTTGGGGAATATCATATCGTTGGGCGTGCCTTTGTTGCAGGCCATCCAAGGTGAACAGGCCGCTCGATTCGCTATCTACATAGATATTATGGCAATAACGCCGATGTTATGGATTGTTGGGTTGTGGATTGCCATCGAGTGGGGGAATAATAATGAGCCGAGGCAAACGCCGGTAAGGTTTATCAAATCGCTCTTGAGCTTACCGCCAATTGGGGCGTTTATACTGGCAATTTTGATGAATATTTACGGTATTAGCTTGCCTGATTTCTTGCAAAAAGGCACGACTATGCTCGGTAACGTTACTATGTCCGGTATGTTGCTGGTGGTGGGCATGTCGTTATCGTTCGCGAGTTTGAGAAAGCATAAAGGCATTGCCATTTTAGCTTCGTTGATTAAGTTGTTCATCGTACCTGCGGTTGTTTACTTTGCAGCAAATTTGGCCATGAGTGATGTAAAAACTATTCAAGCGACGGTGTTGATTGCCGCAACTCCCTCTATGATGGCAACGATGATTTTGAGTGAGCGATACGGCTTGAATACTGAACTGTTATCAACCGTGTTGGTCACTAGTACGGCTTTGTTTTTTGTTACTCTTCCGGTTTGGTTGTGGGTGCTGGCTTAGGCTCTTCCGCAGAGAGTTCTTCTGTGGTTTCGTGAATATCGTTTTTCAAATCATTGAAAGACGATTCAACCGTTTCCATGGATTCCGATACGCTGTTATTCATCGAGTTTTCAACCTTCTCAAGTGATTGCTTGAGTTCATCCATTCGAATTTGTTCATCAATTTCATATTTAACGGTTCTAACCATACCGCGTGCTTTACCAATCCAAAGGCCGGCAGTTCGAGCAACTTTAGGCAGCTTTTCGGGCCCAATAACCAAAAGAGAGATAATGCCAATGAGGCAAATTTCAAAAAAACCGATATCAAACATGCTTTATATTGTAAATATTGTTGTTCATTTATGTGTGAAATGACTAAAATACGCACTTTCAGTGCAATTTGTTATCAGTATAGATTAAACACCGTGAGCAAACAAAGCGGGATGTTCTTGTGGATGCAAAAATAATTAAGAGGAAACAGTATGTTTGACTTTTTAGACTGGGGTCACAATATGGGGTATACCACCAACGAATTGGCTGGTGTGAATCCATTTATGGGCTATGCAGCCGGTGTGTTTTTTGTGTTAGCTGCGTTGATGGGTGTATATATGTTAACTCGAGTGTTACAGAAGAAAGAAAATGATATGTTTTTGACGCTGTTACACTTTGTTGCTGGTGCAACGGTATTCGCCCTATTAATTATGCAATTAATTGCCGGTAGTGCAAGTGGCGACCCCATGCAACCTGAAGAATCTGGTTTATTGCCGCAGGCGTTGTTATTGTCAGGCGTAATGTTAATAGTGGGCGGGTTTATTTGGCGGCAAAGGTTAAGAAACAACCGTAAAGTTATGCTTATTTATGCGCATGTTGTCGGTGGTTTAATAACGGGTACTGTTTTGTTAATATCGTTAATGGAATTGCACGAAATGTAAAATTGAACCAATCGGGTCACAAAAGTATCTAATATTGAATATAAATAAAGTTTTAGTCCATTGTGGACTGTTTAAATTATTGAGGGTTTTATGTCTGTTACATTAACTGAAAATGCTGCAATTCAAGTTCAAAACCAATTGGACAAACGTGGAAAAGGCCTTGGTTTGCGCTTAGGTGTTCGCGAGTCTGGTTGTTCAGGTTATGCCTATGTGATTGATTTTGCAGATGAAATTGAAGCTGAAGATACGGTGTTTCAAGACCACGGCGTCAAGGTGATTATCAATAAGGACTCGTTGAGCATCTTAGATGGTTTAGAGTTGGATTTTGCAAGAGAGGGCATTAATTCGGCTTTTAAATTTAACAACCCCAATGTTGAAGATGCTTGTGGCTGCGGTGAGAGTTTTACGGTTTCATCATAAGACGTTTTGTATTTAGTTAGCCCGTTCGAGCTAATATCTCTATAATTTTGCGGTGATTACTGGATTGCTAGTTTTAGCTGCAATCTGTAGACTACACACTTTATGACGGTTCTCCGTCAGATAACCTAATGCCGTGAATTTACACGGTTTTTTCTAAGATTAATTTTAAATGTTTGGAGTATTACTATGGCGCTTGAGCGTACTTTTTCTATTGTTAAACCTGATGCAGTTGCAAAAAATGTTATTGGGCAAATTTATGCTCGTTTTGAACAAGCGGGTTTAAAGATTGTAGCGTCTAAAATGTTACAACTTTCGCGTGAGCAAGCGGAGGGTTTTTATGCTGTTCATAAAGAACGCCCCTTTTACAATGATCTTGTTGAATTTATGATGTCTGGCCCTGTGATGGTTCAGGTTCTTGAAGGCGAAAACGCGATTCTTAAAAACCGTGAAGTGATGGGCGCGACTAACCCAGCTGAAGCAGATGCAGGTACGATCCGTAAGGATTTCGCTGATAGCATTGATGAAAATTCAGTTCATGGTTCTGATGCGCCTGAAACAGCGGCTGAAGAAATTAAATTCTTCTTCAGTGATGCAGAGCTTTGCGAGCGTCTTCGTTAATAGCTGATGAGCGAAAAACAAAATCTGCTGAATTTTGATCGTAAGGGCCTAGAGGCTTTTTTTGCCGAACTCGGCGAAAAGCCTTTCCGTGCGACACAGGTTTTGAAATGGGTTCACCAAATGGGTGTGTCCGACTTTGAGTTGATGACCAACCTCAGCAAGACGTTACGTGAGCGCCTTGCTGAAGTCGCTGAAGTACGGTTACCAGAGATAGTTTTTGAACAGAAATCTGAAGATGGCACCTACAAATGGGTACTTGAATTAGACGGTCAAAACCGAATTGAGACGGTGTTTATTCCCGAAGAGGGGCGTGGTACTTTATGTGTTTCATCACAAGTGGGTTGTGCATTAGAGTGCACATTTTGTTCTACTGGTCAGCAGGGTTTTAACCGTAACTTATCAACCGCCGAAATTATTGGCCAAGTTTGGGTGGCCGCTAGAGCACTTGAAGGTAAAGCGAGGTTAACTAATGTTGTGATGATGGGTATGGGTGAGCCGCTACTAAATTTTAAAAACACCGTGGCATCGTTAAATTTAATGATGGATGATTTTGCATACGGCTTGGCGAAACGTCGTGTCACAGTGAGTACGTCTGGCGTTGTGCCTGCGATGTATCGTTTGGCAGAATTGAGTGATGCAAGTTTGGCAGTGTCTTTACATGCACCGAATGATGAATTGCGAAATGAATTGGTACCCATTAACAAAAAATATCCTATTGCGGAACTATTAGAAGCTTGCAAACACTACATAAAGGATGAAAAACGTAGAAAAATTACCTTTGAATACGTTATGTTAAGCGGTATTAATGACTCTGTAGAGCAGGCTCATGAATTAAAGAATTTGCTCAAAGATGTGCCGTCGAAAGTTAATTTAATTCCATTTAACCCATTTCCTAATACGCAATACAAACGCTCAAGCAATAATGCTATTCATCGCTTTACAGCGGTATTGAAAGAAGCAGGTTTGATTACAACTACGCGTAAAACAAGGGGTGATGATATTGATGCGGCGTGCGGTCAATTAGTTGGTAAAGTTAAGGATAAAACGAAACGTCAGTTAAAAGCTCAGCAGGTTGCAATATGATGAAAACATGGATTTCTAGGTCAATACTGTTCTTGGCAATGCTAATTCTCGTTGCATGTCAGTCGTCGCAGCCTGTACGAGAAGAGAGTTCATCAATACAAGGAGCTGTAGAAAGCCCGGCCGATGTATACACAGCGCTTGGTGTTGAATATATGAACCGAGGGCTGTATGAAGTGGCGTTGGAAAAACTGCAAAAGGCTCTGACTGTCGATCAATACTCAACGAATGCACATAATGTCATAGCGGTGCTCTACGACCGTTTAGGCGACCAGGTTTTAGCGGGCAAGCATTATGAACGCGCTGTTGCTTTAAGCCCTGCTAATTCAAGCGCGCAAAATAACTATGCACGGTATTTATGCGGCCTAAAGAAGTTTGATTTAGCCGATCAACACTTTAATAAAGCGCTTAAGAACCCCTTGTATAAATCTCCGTTGTTGGCGTTAACGAACGCCGGCACTTGTGCATGGAAAGCCGGTAATTTAGATAAAGCCGAATCGTATTTTCGGACAGCACTACAGCGAAATAAGCATTTTCCTGCGACTTTATTACAAATGGCGAAGTTAAAATACGAACAAGAAAATTATTTGTCAGTTAGGGCATACCTACAACGTTTTAGAGACGTGAATAAACATACAGCAGCATCTTTGTGGTTAGGTATTCAAGCAGAAGATAAGCTAGGGGACCAAAGCGGAGTTGCTAGTTATACGTTGCAATTAAGGCAGCTGTTCCCAGATTCTCATGAAATGGGATTGTACGAAAAAAGTAAGTTTAACCGCTCGGTTCAGCGCTAATTTTTCATGAGTAAAAAGTTACAAGCCATCCGAGGCATGCATGATATTTTGCCTGACAAAACCCCATTGTGGCAAAAGGTTGAAAAGACGATGTTTAATGTCTGTCAGCAATACGGCTATTCAGAAATACGGATGCCATTGGTAGAAAGCACGGACTTGTTTTGCCGTTCCATTGGCGAAGTGACCGATATTGTAGAAAAGGAAATGTATACCTTTGAAGACCGCAATGGAAATTCACTGAGTTTGCGTCCAGAAGGTACTGCTAGCTGCGTTAGAGCAGGGCTTGAGCACGGCTTGTTTTACAACCAAGTGCAACGTTTATGGTACCAAGGTCCCATGTTCCGACATGAGCGCCCACAAAAAGGTCGTTACCGTCAATTCCACCAAATTGGTGTCGAGTGCTTCGGCATGTCGGGTGCAGAAATTGAGGCGGAAATCATATTAATGTCTGCTCGGCTATGGAAACAATTGGGTTTAGCTGAAGAGTTGTCATTAGAAATTAATTCTTTAGGTAGCAGTGAAGAAAGGCTTGCGTACAAAGACATACTCGTAAACTATTTTGAGAAAGCCGAAGAGCAGCTTGACGAAGATAGTAAGCGACGTTTACATACTAACCCATTACGTATATTGGATAGTAAAAATCCAGCTATGCAAGGCCTTATTGAGGGCGCTCCACAATTGGCGAACTCGTTAGGAGCAGAGTCTATCGAGCATTTTAATCAGCTTTGTACTTACTTAAGCGAAGCCGGCATTAATTTTACGCACAACCCTCGCTTAGTCAGAGGCTTGGATTATTATTCTCATACCGTGTTTGAATGGGTAACAACGGCGCTTGGCTCGCAGGGGACAGTTTGTGCGGGCGGGCGCTATGATGGGCTGATTAATCAATTAGGTGGTAAGCAAACGCCGGCGGTAGGTTTTGCTTTGGGTGTTGAACGGCTTGTTTTATTGTTGGAACAAAAAGAATACTCTGTCACTAAGCCTTTGGCTTATATTGTTCACCAAAGTGAAGCGGCCGGACAAATAGCGATACATTTAGCGGAGACGCTACGTGACCAAATGCCTGAACAAGGGTTTGTTTTACATTGTGGCGGAGGTAGTTTAAAAAGCCAGTTTAAAAAAGCGGATAAGGTAGGCGCTAAGTTTGCTCTTATTTTGGGCGAGCAAGAGGTGGAACAAAATCAGATTGGGATTAAGTTTTTGCGTGAGAGAATAGAACAACAACAAATCCCACAAAATAAATTAAAAGATTTTTTAACAAATAACAGTTAAAACGGAATAAAACGATGGATGTATATCAAACAGAAGAAGAGCAAGTTGAAAGTATTAAAAAATGGTGGGCTGAGAATTCACGCTCCATAATTTTTGGTGTAGGCCTGGGGCTATTTGCCATTTTTGGATGGCAGAGTTGGCAAGAGCAGACACGTACTCATACCCTAGAGGCGTCTGATATTTATCAGCAATTAACCAAGTCGCTTAAAGACTCAAAATATGAAGCAGTGTTGTTATTGGCCAAAGAAATTGAAGAGTCATATAGTGACACACCGTATGCAGCTTTAGCTGGGTTGCAAAAAGCCAAAATTCAAATAGAGCAGGCTAAAAAAGATGAGGCTATAGTCACCTTAGATAAGGTTGCTGCAACAGCAGGCAATAACTCAATACAACATATCGCGAGAATTAGATCTTTTAGAATACGTATTGGTATAGGCCAAATGACGGACGTAATCAGTGATATTGATGCTGTCATTAACGAACAAGGTGGTATCAATCCAGGTGAGTTTATTGGCCAATATGAAGCCCTTAAAGGGGATGCGTATCGCTTGTTAGGCGATGTCGAAAAAGCACGTTTTGGTTACATAGCCGCTTTGAGAACGGCTACGTTGGACCGTCGATTAATTCAATTGAAGTTAGATGACTTGGGCCCACCTCCAAAGAAATTTGCAGGAGAAAATGCGTCTAAAAATACCGAAGAGCCAAAAAAATGATTCGTCTAAGTTTATTGTTGTTAGTGCTAACACTGTCTGGTTGTGCCGGTATGGTCGAACAGACTAAATCAGCGGGCAAAAGTCTTGAAAGTAGTATTATTGACATGATGACCTATTCAGGGGGCGATGATTCTACGCCACCACGTGAATTGGAAGAGATTAATATTGAAGTGGTGATGACGGAAGTCTGGCAAAAAAACTTAATCAAGGGGCAGGGTGATAGATTCTTAAAGTTGGATATGGTCGTTTCAGAAGGCAAAGTGTTTGTTGCCGATAGAGAAGGCTTGGTTTTAGCATTAGATAAAGATACCGGCGAAAAAATATGGGAAGTCGAAACAAAACTACCCATTTCTGGTGGGTTGGAAATAGGGTTTGATAAGTTATTTTTTGGAACGACAGATGCAGAAGTCGTTGCTCTAAAGCTTGCTGATGGCGATACGGCTTGGACCTCTCAAGTGTCGAGCGAAGTATTATCAATACCTCGTTTTTCAGAAGGCTTTCTTGTGGTTAGAAGTATAGACGGGGCAATTACTGCTTTGGATACCGAGGAAGGCAAAGAAGTCTGGTCTTATATTAGAGACGTGCCCGCATTAAGTTTACGTGGCACCAGTTCGCCAGTACTTAAAAGCGGCGGTGTTATCAGTGGGTACGCGAATGGCCAATTAGTTGTGTTGCGCTTAGTAGATGGTGCGCAAATATGGGAAACCAGCGTAGCGGTGCCAAGAGGCCGGGGTGCTTTATCACGTATGGTGGATGTAGATGCTGACCCGGTAGCAGGTGATCGTTTTATTTACGCAGCAACATTTAATGGTGGCGTGGCTGCCGTTGATGTGAGATCTGGGCAAATCGCATGGCGACGTTCTGAGATGTCGTCTTATAAAACGATGGTGGCAGATTGGGTGTCATTGTATGTCGTAGACGTGAACAATCATGTTTGGTCTGCTGATCACAGTGATGGTTCTATCAATTGGCAACAAGATAGTCTGGAAAACAGGCAGTTAACACCGTTAACAAAGTTAGATGACTATCTGCTAACCGCTGATTTTGAAGGCTATTTACACATACTATCAGCGTCTGATGGCCGTTTGATGGGGCGAACGAAAGTAAGCGACGTCGCTATCACTGGATCACCAGTCGTTGATGATGGTTTAATTTACGTGCAAGATATAGACGGCGAAATCACGGCTCTGAAGTTGAGCACTAATCTAGGGTCAGAAGAAGATTAAAATATGTTGCCTGTTATTGCACTCGTTGGCAGGCCAAACGTTGGCAAGTCGACTTTATTTAATTATCTAACACGGACGCGTGATGCACTGGTTGCAGATTACCCAGGGTTAACACGTGATCGCCAGTATGGGCTCGTCAAGCGAGGTGACATTAGGTCGCTTGTAGTCGATACGGGTGGCGTTACGGCGACATCTGAAGGGATTGATGGTGTTGCTGTTGAACAAGTTCAACGCGCGCTCGAAGAAGCAGATGTTGTTCTGTTTATGGTTGATACGCGTCATGGCGTACACCCAATTGATGAAGAGCTTGGTAAGAACCTCCGTAAATTGGGTAAGCAAGTTGTGTTAGTGGCCAACAAGATTGACGGCTTAGATGCTAATACGCACATTGCCGAATTTCACCAAATGGGTTTTGACAAACCTTGGCCAACGGCAGCAACGCATGGCCGTGGCGTATTAGAACTTTTAAAGCATGTGTTTAGCCTATTACCCCCCGTAGAGTTTGTTAACGATACGCTGGCTGGGGAAGGAATACGTGTTGCTGTTATTGGTCGTCCCAATGTCGGTAAATCAACGCTCATTAATCGCATATTAGGTGAAGAGCGTGTGGTGGTGTTCGATCAGCCGGGCACAACACGAGATAGCGTATTTATTCCGTTTGAACGCGATGGCACTCAGTACACATTGATTGATACAGCGGGTGTTCGTCGCCGTGCAAAAGTATCCGAAGTTATTGAGAAGTTCAGTATCGTTAAAACCCTACGTGCGATTGACGATACGCATGTGGTTATTTATTTGATTGATGCCAGTGAAGGCGTCACCGATCAGGATGCTAGTTTATTGGGTATGGTGCTTGAAACTGGACGCGCCTTAGTGATTGGTCTAAATAAATGGGATGGTTTGACAGAAGATCAGCGCGATAAAGTAAGGCGTCAGATTGATGTAAAGCTTAGTTTTTTAGAGTACGCCGAGCGTTACTTTATTTCTGCTTTACATGGCAGTGGGGTGGGTAAATTGTTTGAATCAATCGGTGCGTTGTATCGTTCTGCGATGATTGATATGTCAACCCCGCGTCTCACGGAAATTTTGGAACATGCGCTTAGAGCGCATCAGCCACCGTTAGTGGGTGGTCGCCGTATTAAATTGAAATTTGCCCATCAAGGTGGGCAGAATCCACCTGTTGTTATTATTCACGGTAACCAAACGGTCGCTGTGCCGGGCAGTTATAAACGCTATCTAATGAATACGTTTAGAGAAAAATTGAATTTAGTGGGTACACCGGTGCGCATTGAGTTTAAATCACCGGACAACCCCTATGCGAAGAAAACTCGTAAGTCTGCAACCAATATTGCTAAAACCAAAGCGGGCAAAGACTTAGGCAAGAAAAGACATAAACAGAGCAAACACCGTTAGGCCTCGCTATAATTTATTTACAGCCTTGCCCTTTAGGTGGGTCGGCTCTTTCTACTAGCTTCACAAAATCCCCTGCAAATTTCAATTCTTGAAGTTCAGGATATTTTTTTGTGCGCTTTTTTAAGCTGGTGCGAATTGAGCGAATCATAAAACGCGTGTTGGTGTCCCAAGGCATCTCAAAACTATTATTGCAGTGTGTGCAGGTAAACGTTGCTATTTTATCATCGTGTTCAATGGTGGTAATCGTCCAATGGTCGCAGCTAGTGCATAGGTCTTTAATTTGCATGATTATTTATCTTTATTGGTTTGTAATTGGTGTATATGGTCGCTAATAAAGTAGGACGGGTCAACTTTCGTTTTGTTTAAATACACATTCCAATGTAAATGTGGCCCCGTCACGCGACCAGTAGCGCCAATTTCTGCAATTTGTTGGCCTTGTTTTACACTATCACCAACATGTACTAAAGTTTTGTTGAGGTGAAAGTAGCCACTAATGAGTCCCTGTCCATGATCAATTAAGATAGTGTTTCCATTAAAAAAGTAGTTGCCCACATCAATGATGGTTGCATCCGCTGGGGCGACAACAGGTGAGCCATTTGGTGCGGCTATATCTAAGCCGCTATGTGGTTTTCGGGCTTGTTTGTTAAAGAAACGTTTTAGTCCAAACGGGCTACTCAACCTGCCTTTAGCGGGTAAAATGAAGTCAACGTGAGGTGTTGAATTACTCCATGTTGATAAAGCTTTTGATAGTTTAGTTTTTTCTTGTCCAATACGCTCCATGTCCAATTTATTAGGATTGATCATGCGCTTATTTTTAGGCGTTTTCTTTAAGGTAATATATTGCGTTGGGTAGTCTTTGTTTTTCACCTCAAACGTTAAAGGCTGAGAGGAGGTTTTACTGACTAATAGATGTTTACCAACCTTTGCATTTAAAGGAATGCCAACAACTGCATACCAAGCATCATTGCGCTTAATGGTTAGGGTTTGTTGGCCATTGTAATTAACACGTTGAGGTGCTGCTGCGCTTAATTTAATAACGGCAATACCCCCTGGAACAAGGTTTTGTGTAGGGAATGCTTGAGCTGCTCCAGTAAAAAAAAGGCTGAGTAGTATGAGATAAAAACGATTATTTTTCATGAATGCTGTCTACGTTAGTTTGTATTGTTCCATCGGCCAACTGAATCACCAGTTTATCGTTTAAGCGAACGTTGTTTGTGCTTTTAATAATCATGCCATCCGCTTCACGCTTTGTAATGCTGTAGCCTCTAGAAAGCGTCGCTAAAGGGCTGAGAGCTTCCAAGCCGGTATGGCTTTGCGCAAACCGTAGTTTTTCTTGTTGTAACGTTCGTTGTATAGGTGCGGGTAATTGATGTTTCAGCCTAGATAAGCGGTGTTGATAACCATCAATCAAACGTTGTGGGTGTTGGCTCATTAATTGCGATTTTAAATCAGATAGGCGTAGCTTGGCATTTTGCATGGCAACGTTCGGGCCTTGTAATAACCGTGCTTGGCAGTCATCAAGCCGCTGAGCATGCATTTGCAATTGCTTGCCGGGATGGGTTTGTTTTAAGCGATGTTGTAAATTGTTCAGTAGTTGGTTTTTGTCAGTGATGTTGAGCGAGAGTGTATTGGTTAATTGTTTGGCTAAATAATTGAAATGGCTAATCCATTGGTATTGATCAGGGCTTATAGCTTCAGCTGCAGCAGAGGGGGTTGGTGCACGAAAATCGGCAACATAGTCAGCAATGGTGAAATCAACCTCGTGCCCGACGGCGCTAATAATAGGAATGCTGGAATCATGTATTGCACGGGCAACGATTTCTTCGTTAAATGCCCAGAGATCTTCCAGTGAACCACCGCCTCTGGCGACAATGAGTACGTCACAATCTTCACGTTTATTAGCTAGTTGAATCGCGTCTGATATCTCATGTTTGGCTTTATCACCCTGAACCATCACGGGGTAAATCAATACGGGGATTGATGGGAAGCGGTTATTCAGTACTTTTAAAATATCGTGAACTGCAGCACCACTTGATGAAGTGACGACACCAATTTTTTTCGCTAGTGCGGGTAGCGGCTTTTTAATAGACCCTTCAAAAAGCCCTTCGTTTAGTAACTTGTTTTTTAATGCCTCGAACTGTTGGCGCAGCAATCCTTCACCCGCGAGCTCCATTTGTTCTGCAATGAGCTGAAAATTACCTCGTGCTTCATATAAGCTCACACGCGCTTTTAGCATAACGTGCATGCCATTTTCAGGCACAAAGCCGGTCTTTCGGAGCTGCGCACGAAACATAGCGCACTGAACTTGAGCTTTGTCGTCTTTCAGAGTGAAGTAAATGTGCCCAGACGCTGGGCGCGCTAGATTCGAGATTTCACCTTCAATACTGATTGTTAGAAAATGACTCTCTAAAGTGAGTCGTGTTTCTATGCAGAGTTGAGAAACCGTGTAAATGTGCTTGTTATCGTGCATATCAGATAGAAAACGCTTAGTAAGAAACTCTAAATAGCGTATTAATTATGCTTGAGTTTCTATTAGTGATAAAAAGATGAATATACCTTATAATAAGGTGCTTTTTCTACGACAAGCACGGAAAATATGCGATTCGAACAAGAAGCCTTAACATTTGATGATGTTTTGCTAGTACCAGCTCATTCTACGGTATTGCCTAGAGACGTCTCTCTTCAAACTCAATTAACACGCGGAATTTCGCTTAATATCCCTATTCTATCGGCGGC
The DNA here is from genome assembly GCA_002733135.1 of Cycloclasticus sp. GTDB lineage: Bacteria > Pseudomonadota > Gammaproteobacteria > Methylococcales > Cycloclasticaceae > Cycloclasticus. The sequence continues at coordinate 51,612 of NVUJ01000002.1, forward strand.
GATGGATACGGTGACGGAAGCGCGCTTGGCCATCGCTTTAGCTCAAGAGGGCGGGATTGGCATTATCCATAAAAATATGACGGCCGAGCAACAAGCAATTGAAGTGATGAAAGTGAAGCGCTTTGAAAGCGGTGTTGTTAAAGACCCGATAACGGTTTCACCAACAACCTCTATCCGAGAAGTGATGGCCCTAACGCGTCAACATAATATTTCTGGCGTACCGGTGGTGAATGGCAAAGACCTCGTCGGTATTGTGACCAGTCGTGACCTACGTTTTGAAACGCACCTAGATGCGTTAATTGACACGGCGATGACACCCAAAGAAAAGTTGGTCACGGTGCGTGAAGGCGCAAGTAAAGAGGAAGTGATTGGCTTGCTACATACCCACCGTATCGAGAAAGTGTTAGTGGTGAATGACAAAGGCCAGCTTTGCGGCATGATTACCGTCAAGGATATTCAAAAAGCTAAAGATTACCCGCAAGCCTGTAAAGACGATCTTGAACAATTACGCGTGGGTGCGGCAGTAGGCACAGGCGAAGGCACAGAAGATCGTGTTGGCGCATTGGTTGACGCCGGCGTAGACGTGGTGATTGTTGATACAGCCCATGGCCATTCGCAAGGTGTGTTAGATCGTGTTGCTTGGGTGAAAAAGAACTACCCAAATCTACAGGTTATTGGTGGAAATATCGCCACAGCCGATGCGGCGCTAGCGTTGGTCGATGCGGGTGCTGATGGTGTTAAAGTCGGTATTGGCCCTGGATCAATTTGTACCACGCGAATTGTTGCTGGCGTTGGCGTACCACAAATCACGGCGGTTAATAATGCGGTTCAAGCGTTAAAAGGGTCAGGCGTCCCTGTAATTTCAGATGGCGGCGTTCGCTATTCTGGTGATGTAGCAAAAGTGATTGCTGCGGGTGCGAGTTCTGTGATGTTAGGTAGTTTATTAGCGGGTACAGAGGAAGCACCGGGTGAAGTAGAGTTATACCAAGGGCGTTCCTACAAAAGTTATCGAGGCATGGGTTCATTGGCTGCAATGGCTCAACAAGAGGGTTCCAGTGATCGATATTTCCAGGAGAGTAATGACGCTGAAAAGTTAGTGCCAGAGGGTATAGAAGGCCGAGTGGCATACAAAGGAACCATGGTGAGTATCGTTCATCAACTCGTAGGTGGCCTACGTGCCGGCATGGGCTATACCGGTTGTGAGAGCATCGACGTGATGCGCCATAAAGCAAAATTTGTTCGCATTACAGGTGCGGGTATGAAAGAAAGCCACGTGCACGACGTGACCATTACCAAAGAAGCGCCCAATTATCGTACTGAACGATAACAACGAGGTTTAGATTGAATACACAACAGCATGGAGATATTCATTCTCATAAGATACTGATATTAGATTTTGGTTCGCAATACACGCAACTCATCGCCAGACGCGTGCGTGAGATAGGGGTTTATTGTGAAATTTACCCCTACGACGTTGAGCAGCAAGCGATCAGTGATTTTAAAGCCAACGGTATTATCTTATCGGGTGGCCCAGAAACAGTGACTGGAGGCGATGCGCCAAAAGCACCTGAGGTGGTTTTTGACTTAGATATACCTGTTTTGGGTATTTGCTATGGCATGCAAACCATGGCAATACAAATGGGCGGTCGCGTTGAAGCATCTGAGGGCAAAGAGTTTGGTTACGCGAGTATTCGTGCAAGAGGTCATACCGAGTTATTAAGAGACATCGAAGACCATGCAACGCCAGAAGGTTATGGCATGTTGGACGTATGGATGAGTCACGGCGATAAAGTAGTAGAGTTGCCAGATGGCTTTAAATTAATGGCGAGTACAGATAGTGCGCCGATTGCCGGCATGGCGAACGAAGACAAGCACTTCTATGGCTTACAGTTCCACCCAGAAGTGACGCATACAAAACAAGGCGGACGGATTTTAAGCCGTTTTGTCTTAGATATTTGCCAGTGTGAAGCGCTGTGGACGTCTAAAAATATTATTGACACTAGTATCGCTTCTGTTCAACAGCAAGTCGGATCAGACCAAGTTATTTTGGGCTTGTCCGGTGGTGTTGATTCATCTGTCGTCGCGGCTCTGTTACATAAAGCGATTGGCGATCAATTGATTTGTGTGTTTGTAGACACTGGGCTGCTTCGTTTAAACGAAGGCGACCAAGTGATGGCGATGTTTGCGGAACACATGGGCGTTCATGTGATACGAGTAAATGCAGAGCAACGCTATTTGGACGCGCTTAAAGGCGTGTCGGATCCCGAGAAAAAACGCATTATTATTGGTAATTTGTTTGTCAGCATTTTTGATGAAGAGTCTGCAAAACTAAGCAATGCTAAATGGTTGGCACAGGGGACAATTTACCCGGATGTTATTGAGTCTGCCGGTTCCAAAACGGGTAAGGCGCATTTAATTAAGTCGCATCACAACGTGGGTGGCTTACCAAAAAACATGAAGCTTAAATTGGTTGAGCCGTTGCGCGAATTGTTTAAAGATGAAGTGCGTGAAATGGGTGTTGAGTTGGGTTTGCCGGCGGATATGGTTTATCGCCATCCATTCCCGGGCCCGGGCTTAGGTGTGCGGATTTTGGGCGAAGTTAAAAAGGAGTACGCCGACTTGCTTCGTTTAGCGGATGATATTTTTATCAGTGAACTGTATAAACACGATTTATATCAAAAAACCAGCCAAGCCTTTGCGGTTTTTTTACCGATTAAATCGGTGGGTGTTACCGGTGATGGCCGTCGATACGAATACGTGATTGCGTTACGTGCCGTAGAAACGATAGACTTCATGACCGCTCGCTGGGCTCACTTGCCGTATGCTTTCTTAGGCCATGTTTCCAACCGCATTATCAATGAAATTTCGGGTATCTCGCGGGTAACGTACGACATTTCTGGCAAACCACCGGCCACCATCGAGTGGGAATAGCCGCAATTTATGGATGACGAAGCTTGGATGCGCAAGGCGATTGAGCTGGCGCACAAAGCTGAAGAGGTGGGCGAGGTGCCTGTTGGTGCAGTTATCGTTCAAGATGGGGAGTGTATCGGTAAGGGCTATAACTCACCCATAAAAAATCGCGACCCAACGGCGCACGCAGAAATAGTCGCTATGCGTGCGGCTAGTCAAAAGATTCAAAACTACCGTTTAGTGGATGCCACGTTATATGTAACGCTCGAACCGTGTGTTATGTGTATGGGGGCGATTCAACACGCACGTATTAAGCGAATTGTGTTCGCAGCTAAGGATCCAAAACGCGGCGCGGTGTGTAGCGCTTTGTCATTAAGTGATGCTGAATACAGCAACCACCACGTTGAATGGTCAGAAGGTGTGCTTGGAGATGAATGCTCTACACTTTTAACATCTTTCTTTAAAAAAAAGCGCTAATTGTGCCATTATGTAGGTAGAGATAGGAAGTAATTAATAGGTTATAACTAAAGTATAATAAAGGCGGTTAAATGGCGGTAACTCACAGTGAGACACAATGGGTAGCTTGTGACGGCACACTGATGCACGCCGTCAGATGGTTGCCGGAAGATGAACCTAAAATGGTGGTTTGTCTTATTCACGGTCTGGGCGAGCACAGTGGTCGTTATCAAGAAATGGCCAAATATTACGCATCTTTCGGTGTGGAGGTGGTGTCTTTTGATTTGCGAGGACACGGTAAGTCGGATGGGCAACGTGGGCATTGTCATGATTTTCAACAATTAATTAGAGACATTGATCGCTTTCTTAATCAAGCATCCAAGATTGATTTAGATAAACCGCACTTTATATATGGACATAGCCTAGGGGCAACCTTGGCGATTAAATACACATTGGCTCACCCAGGTGAATACAAAGGCGTTATTTTAAGCGCGCCTATGTTAAAGCCAGCATTTGAACCACCCAAATGGAAAGTGATGTTGGGAAAAAAAATACAATCTTTGTGGCCCACGCTATCGTTATCTAATGAGGTTGATATCAATACCTTGTCTAGAGATAAAGAGGTGTTGAGAAAGAACAAAGAAGACCCGTTAACGCACGATAGAATTTCAGCAAAGCTTGGAACGCAAATGCTAGAGGTAGGTGAGCAATTATTGCGAGATGCGTCATTGGTGGGTTTTCCATTGCTGATGATGCACGGTGATGCAGATAGGCTAACGTGTCATAAAGCGTCTACTCTTTTTTCTGAATGCGCTGGTGAACTGTGCACATTGAAAATTTGGGAAGATTTTTATCACGAGCTCCATCACGAACCACAAAAAGAAGACGTCCACAATTACTGTATAGATTGGATGATTCGCCAGTTATAGGGCTGGAGTACGAATATTAAAGGCGTCCTCAGCGTTGATGTTGTCTTGGATAGGCGTCGTGGCTAATTCGTATTGGGTTAGCAATTCAAAATATTGTCGAATATTTTTGACGTAGGTGACGGGTTCTTTTCCTCTTGCGTATCCGTGCTTTGTTTTTTTATACCATTTTCTTTCTGTTAGCAGGGGGAGTCGCTGTTCCACATCAATCCATTTATCGGGATCGCCTCCTTGTCGCTGAGTCAAAACGCGTGCGTCTTCCAAATGGCCTAAACCTATATTATAGGATGCGAGCGCCATCCAGGTTTTATCAGGTTCAGCGATTCGTTCTGGTATTTTCTTTAATCGTGTCGAAAGATAATGACTACCGCCATCAATGCTTTGTGCAGGGTCGAGACGATTCAAAACCCCCATATGTTTGGCGGTTGCTTTAGTTAACATCATAATGCCGCGAACCCCGGTAGGTGATATAGCGTGCTGATTCCAGTGCGACTCTTGATAGGCTACAGCAGCTAATAGCTTCCAATCTATACCGTATTTTTTAGACGCCACGTGAAAGGACTTCTCTAGTTTTGGCAGCCTACTTTGGAGGTGTCTTCTAAAGGTGCAAATATTGACGTAGTTTAAATTTTTAGAGTAGCCAAAATGTTTATCTTGAAGTTGTTTTAATACCCCAGACTCTTTTAATTCAGTAAGAAATATGAGGGCCTCGTCGTAAAGGCTGTTGTCATTACTCAGGGGGAATGCCCAAGCGATTTTTTCAGGCTCGGCAATATTAAAAGCGCTGTTTAACTGAGGGAACTGGCTTCGGTACGTTTGAAATTGGTTTGAATCAGCAACCGTGTAATCGAGCAAGCCACTATTTACCATACTCACGAGTTCAAAAACATTGGTGTTGTTGGCTTCAACCCAAGACAGTGATGAGTTGTCTTTTTTTAGACGGCGTAAATTCTCTGCATGACTAGTGCCAGCGAGAACCTCAAAAAAAGAATCGTTTAAGTATTTAAGTGATTTTGGGCGACGAGACCGATAGTGATATATCACCTGCTGCGTCACCTCGTAATAGGGTTGGGTGAAGTGTAAAAGGTGTTCGCGTTGAGGCGTCACACTTAAGCCAGCGGCTGCAAAATCTGCTTCATGCTCAGCTGTAAGCTTTAATATATCGTGAAATTGTTTGGGTAAGACGAAGCGTGCTCGAACGCCAAGTTTTACAGCGAACAGAGTAGCAAGGTCATACTCAAAACCTTTTTCGCCGGCTTCATTAATCGTATATGTGGTCGGGTCGAGGCGGGTTAAAACAATTAACTCACCACGGTTTTTTACTTGTTGTAGAGCGGAAAGAGGCTTAGAGCAGCTGGATAGGAATAGCCAGCATAAAAAAACAAAAAAGATTGCTAATAAAGTTTTTTTATCCATGCGCAATAGATTAGTTCACTTTTAATGTGTCGTGTAAAATTATTTAGTAGGGAGAGGTACCGAAGTGGTCATAACGGCACCGATTCGAAATCGGTTGGTCCTTAGCTGGGCACGTGGGTTCGAAACCCACCCTCTCCGCCAAACAAAAACCCCGATATGCAAAATTATTATAAGAATATAAAAATGCATAAGAAAAAAGATCAAATAAAAATGAACTAAACAGTATTGAACGGTACTAATAATCATGCTCAGTGAGCTGAAATGCAAGCGGGGCTTGTTGAATTCAATAAAAAGGGTTATCATCTTTCGCGTTGGAAACAACACTTTTTTGCAAAAAAGTAAATTTTAATTAAATAATAAGAGGAAAATATTATGAGTACACCTTCAACAGAAATGGGTGGCGATATCTCAAAAGGCCTTATCGGCGGAAAGAGAATTGCTATCATCTTCTTTTCAGTTTTTGCAGTGATGATGGCGTGGCGCATCTACCAGCAATTATTTGCTTGGGACATGGGTATGGATTCTTTCGAACCTGAATTCCAAACTTACTGGATGAACCTTCTATACGGCCAATGGATTTTAGAATTCACACTGGCTGCTGTCATTTGGGGTTACCTGCTAAAAACACGTGATAAAGACGTATTTAACATCACGCCACAAGAAGAGCTAAAAAGAACGTTTACATTATTAGCTTGGTTGTTCTGCTATGTATGGATTGTATACTGGGCTGCTAGTTTCTTTGCAGAGCAAGATGCATCTTGGCACCAAGTAACAGTACGCGATACTGACTTTACACCAAGTCACATCGTATTGTTCTACGGCACAATGCCTGCATACATCCTAGCGGGTGTTGGTGCATTCTTGTACGCTCGTACACGTTTGCCTCAGTTCGCAGAAAACATCTCAATTCCATTCGTTATCGCAGTGGTTGGTCCTTTCATGATTCTTCCAAACGTTGGTTTGAATGAATGGGGTCACACATTTTGGTTTATGGAAGAGTTGTTCACAGCACCTTTACATTGGGGTTTTGTAACACTAGGTTGGACAGCGTTAGCACTAGGTGGTTTGTTAATTCAAATTATTCTACGTATAATTACGTTGACTAAACTTGATGATGAAGTTCATGTAACAGAGAAGATGAGCGACTAATCAACGTTAGTGGTTTATAAAAAAGGGTGCTTCGGCACCCTTTTTTTTCGTTTAAAAAAAAAGCGATATATAATGAAGGAGCAATGGGTTGTAGTTGCAGTAATTTGTCGCAGAAACTATTGATATGTTATCAGGATACGTATAGACTTTACGGCAGCGTTGTGCTCTAGCTTGGGCATGGGCAAAAGAAGAAAGAATTTTTATAATAATTAGGAGGTCGCGATGAGCGCAGTACATTCAGTTTCAGCTATTACTACCGCTGAACAACAGCACAGAATTTACAAAGCATTTGATTGGATAATTATCCCAATCGTTGTTTTGGTTGTTATTGGAGCATTCCATATTCACGCCATGTTAACCATTGGCGATTGGGATTTTTGGATTGATTGGAAAGATAGACGTTGGTGGGTAACAGTAACACCGATATCATTGATTTTCTTCCCTGCGGCACTTCATTACCTATTGTGGGAAAACTTTAGACTACCATTCGGCGCAACACTAGCATGTGGTGGCTTATTGATTGGTGAATGGGCAAACAGAATAGCTAACTTTGTTGGTTGGGCTTACTTCCCACTTAATATGGTTGTTCCTGGGGAAATTATTCCAATGGCGCTATGTTTGGATGCGGTTTTAATAATCAGTAGAAGCTTGACCATAACCGGTGTTCTTGGTGGGATGTTGTGGGGTATTATTTTCTACCCAGCAAACTGGGCGTTAATAGCTCCATTTCACGTACCCGTTGAATACAATGGCGTCATGATGTCTGTTGCGGACTTGATCGGATACAACTACGTAAGAACGGGCACACCAGAATACATCCGTATAATTGAAGAAGGGACGCTACGAACCTTTGGTGAGGACGTAACGCCGGTATCAGCGTTCTTCGCGGGCTTTATCTCAGTATTAGCGTACTTCTTGTGGCTATACATCGGTAAATGGTTTTCAAAAACAACTTGGATGAAACGAATTTAGTTAATACATTGCCCGTTGGCTAATTGTTAACGGGCAATTTATAAATTCATTACATTTAAAATAATATAGATTGAGGAAGAATATGTTAAATTTTAAAAAATCAGTATTGATGCTATTGGCTATTATGGTTGGTTGCATCGCGTTATACGCTGCGCCTGCAATGGCTCATGGTGAGAAATCACAAGCGGCGTATTTAAGAATGCGTACCTTATTATGGTACGACGTTGAAGTGTCAACCACTAAACTCAAGGTTAATGAAGAGTTAGTGATGACAGGCAAGTTTTATTGGTTCTATGATTGGCCAAGTAACATTGCTAAACCTGAAGTTGCGTTTTTAAACATTGGTATTCCAGGCCCTGTGTTTATAAGAAAAGCTTCTTATATCAATGGTGTGAGTGGAACAAACTCAACACGTTTTGATATTGGTGAAACATATGAATTCAAAGTGATTCTAAAAGCGCGTCGTGCTGCTAGAGTTCATATGCACGCTTTGATGAATGTTAAAGAAGCGGGTCCTTTAATCGGCCCAGGTCGTTGGGTTGAGGTAACAGGTGATATGGCTGACTTCACAAACGAAGTAACAACATTAACCGGTGAAACAATTGACCTTGAACATTATGGTTTGGTTAATGCTGTTAAATGGCATATCTTCTGGGGCGTTATCGCTGCAGCGTGGTTGTTGTACTGGATATTCCAAGGCCCAATCCTAATTCCACGTTACAAAAAAGTGAAATTATTAGGTGATGAAGCCGATGATATGATAACACCTGCTAACCGTATGGTTGGCCTAGTGATGTTAATTGGTACAATTGTTGTAGTAACATGGAGCTACTTTAACGCTTATGCTCAATATCCAGTTACTATCCCATTACAAAGTGGTCAAATCACAATACCTGCATTACCAGATGCAGCGCGTGGTGTGAATGTTGAAATGATAGATGCTAGATACCGTGTACCAGGTCGTGCTTTAGAGTTTACAATTAAAGTAACGAACAACACCAATTCACCCATTAAACTAGGTGAATTCACTTCAGCTAACATTCGTTGGATGAACCCTGAGGTATCACAAGCTGAACCAGCTGATAGCCATGATCCTGTTGCATCGAATGGTATGTCGTATGAAGGTGGTGCGGTAATGCCTGGCCAAACGAAACTTCTTAAAGCGACATGTACAGATGCTGCTTGGGAAACGTATCGTTTAGCTAAATTGATTTACGACCCAGATAGTCGCTTTGGCGGTTTAATCTTCTTCTTCGACGAAGAAGGTAACCGTTCGGTAGTGGCCATTGGTGGTCCTTTACTTCCTGTATTTATCTAAGGAAAGTTGATGTAAGTCAAAAAAGCCCCGCTTTGCGGGGCTTTTTTTTATTTTTAATAAATGAGATAGAACTAAATCATTTATAATATGTCATATAACATTCAATAAAGGAGATGGGTTGTGCTTAAAACTTTATATATAATCGTATTCGCATTAATGAGTACTGCATCATGGGGCCATGGTGGTGTAATGAATGAAGGTAATGAGTGTAAATTACGTGTGGGGCCATATGTAATGAACTTTTCAGGTTATCAGCCAGAAAACAATGTGTCTAAACAGTTTTGTGATGATATGCCAACCATTGGTAAATCAATCATTGTGTTAGATTTTATCGATAACAAACTTCGTGATATGACGGTTAATTTTAGAGTGATTAAGGCCGAAGTTGCTGCATTGGGTACAGCAGATGATGGCAAAGTAAATAATGCAGAATTGGCCCAAACGCCGTTTTTTGAAATCCCCGCCAAACGCTATCCAACAGGAACAATGACAATTACGCAAGACTTTAAAGAGAAAGGCCACTTTGTTGGTTATGTAGTCATTGAAGGTGAAAACGAAAAATTTATTTCACGCTTCCCATTTTCAGTTGGTTACCCCAACCCAGGCATCCCAGCTGGTTTAAAAATCCCCATTGCTGTATTTTTGGTGATTATTGTCATTATGATTTGGTTAGCGCGTAGAAAACCAGTGGTTCTTAATGAAAGAAAAGAAGACTGAAAATATAAAAAATTAAACTTAGATATATAGAATGAAGAAATCCTCTGTATCCGGATTAATAATGAGCGCAATAACATTAAGTGTTATAGCGCTTTTTCTTTATGATCCTTACTTAATGTATGAAAGGTTCTTTGAATATACGGGTATGCCTTCGTATAAGGAGGCACCAATTTCTAAACCTAAAGCAGGGTTAGCTAACCCTATGATATGCGATGAGGACTATCCAGAGTGGCGCAAAGCATATACTATTGGTGGAATAGACATACAAGCTTCTGATGCATGTAATCCAGATAATCCCTACGAAGTTGCAGCCTTTGTAAGAGGCACTAATAATGTGATTATGCCGGTGCTGATGAAGACACAGCTATCTGACGACGCAGTGATTAAAACGAATGACCGTGACGGGGATGGTGACCCTGATGACATTATTATTCGCGTAGAGGTTGCGGAACTTAATGGACGCTCACCTGATGAACTGGGCTTTATCCCCGGCTTTGAAATTGCCCCGGGCATAAGGCCGGGAGCTTGGGTGTTTGCACCTAAAAGTCGTGGCATGTCCACTGTCAATCGGCTGGATTTAACGGCTAATCATTTGTTACGACTACCATCAGCCCCAATACGTGTTGAAGCTGGAGATAACATCACGTTAATCTTAGAAAACACGCATTATTTTCCGCATACTATTCATTTACATGGTGTTGATCATGTGTTTTCGAATAATGACGGTGTGCCTCAAACCAGCGAAAAGATGACGATGCCGGGTGAGCAGCACGTGTATAAAATGAAACCGCGGCATGCTGGCACTATGATGTATCACTGCCACGTTCAAGTGCAAGTTCATATGATGATGGGGCTTCAGGGTATTTTTGTTGTTGAAGAAAATAAGCCAAACAATTGGGTACAAACTTTTAATGTCGGGGCTGGTAAGGTAAGGCATCCATCAGTTGCAGTAATGGAAGATTACGCTCAAGAATACGACATGCATTATCAGGCAATAGATACATCGCTTAATAATATGATTCAAACGACAAATGACCCTCGTCAATTGGCTAAAAAAATGAACCGTGTTTACGATATTACTGATGGGACAGACGACTACTTTTTGTTGAATGGTCGCTCATTTCCGTACACGCTAAGAGAATCGTTAATCACTGTAGAGCCTGACCAACATACTAAGCTTCGCGTATTAAACGGAACGACTGAAGTTATTGCACTACATACGCATGGGCATAAGGCGACAATTACTGCATATGATGGGGTTGATGTAAATCCTGCGGCTAGAATAACCCGAGATGTATATGATTTAGCATCTGCTCAGCGCCTAGATTTAGATTTATATACCAAGGATGATGGCTTACACAGTTACGGCGAAGGTGTTTGGTTAATGCATGACCATGCCGAACGAGCCATTACTACTAATGGAATAAACCCAGGCGGTAACGTCTCGCAGATTGTTTATAGAAAATATCTTAATAAAAATGCAATGGCAAATGTAGAAGGCGGAAGCGTCATGCCTTATTTTAGTCCTGAGTATTATCAAGGTGAGTTGCCAACATGGAGTGCCTCTGATGCCTTTGGTTGGTGGGACGATGTTGCTGGGCGAAGTATTAGCACCTATAAAGATGTTATTTTGATTATTGTTTTGGGCATGTTAACCGGTGTACTGTTCCTGCTGTTCAACGTTTGGTACAATTTTTTACATGATATCGCTATTAAGCTTAAGGGTAGGAGATCATGATGAAGTTCCCCTGTCAAAGTTTGATGCTTACATTACTCATCGTTTTTGCCACAGCCGCTCAAGCTGAAATGAGCCATATGGGCATGAGGATGGGTGAATGGGGCATGGTTATGAATGAAAACTATGATCAGCTGCCACAAGGCTGTGACGCTATTGCTGGCGAAGTGAATGTTACTATTAAGGCTGGAAGAGAGTATGCGAAAGAGTTTCCCGGCACTATTTTTGGTTATAGTCAGCATGAGTTCGATTTTCCTAAATGTACACGTGTGAATGTTACCTTTATTAATGAAGACAATATTCGTCACCAATTTATGATTCATGGTTTGCCAACTTATTTACACCCCCAAGGGATGTTTCATTTGGAGCTGTATAGCAAGGGTGAAATAACAGGAACTTTTATTACCCCGAAAACAGAACAGACCTATTTGGCGCACTGTGACGTTGCGCAACACATGGAAAAGGGTATGAAAGCCCAGATTAAAGTTGGCGGTGGAAACGGCAATTTACCTTCTATCCCTGGTATTTCAGGACAACTAAATAAAGATGTGTATGAACTTGATTTGAGTATAGAGAATATTCTTTTAATCTTTGCACTGTTTATATTAGGGCTATCAAGTTGTTTGTTTTTCTTCGTTTGGTATAAAGCTTAATGAATTGGGCAAGTTTTACCACCCGCTTCAATTAAACGTATGCCCTTTAGGTATAAAGCTAATCAAATTTATAGTGAATGTTTGAAGACTTAGTCGAAGAGTACGGAATCTTTGGCCTATTTATTAGTGCATTTATTTCATCAACACTTGCACCTGGTGGTTCTGAGGCAGTATTAGTTTATTTAGTGTCTGAAGACTTAAACACGCCGTTATATCTTGTTTTAGTGGCTACACTAGGCAACACACTGGGTGCATTAACTACGTATTATGTTGGCTATGTAGCATCGCTTACGGAATCCTCAAAAAAGCTTAATAAAAAATATTTTGATAAGGCTCGTGGGTTTATTCAACAGTACGGTAGTATTTCATTGCTGTTTAGTTGGTTGCCCATTATCGGAGATGTGCTTTGTTTAGCTGCGGGTTGGGTTAGGCTTAATTTGCTAATGTCTATATGTTTTATTACGTTGGGTAAGTTTGCCCGATATTATTTATTATCATTAACGGTCAGTTAAATAGTATGTTCCAAGTTCCCTCAAATATTATTGTTGTAGAAAAAGACATTGATCACCGTACGAATATTCGTGATGATTTACGAAGCGATATCGCTGACTATTATGACCAAAGTTATTGGGACTACAGAACGTCATGGTTGAATAGTCAAAACTTGGCTATTCATTATGGTTACTGGTCTGAAAAAACAAAATCACACAGTGATTCGTTAATAGAAATGAATCAAGTGTTGGCAAGCCAGCTAGAGTTAAAACCGGGTGATTACGTATTAGACGCGGGGTGTGGCATTGGTGGTAGCTCTATTTGGTTGGCAGAAAACTTCGGCGTTAAAGTAACCGGCATTACGATTTCTACAACGCAAATTGAACAAGCGACAAAGAATGCGAAACGACGTGGTGTTGAGCACCTCGTGGACTTTAAACTAGAAGATTACACGCAAACCTCTTTTGCAGATGAGACGTTTGATCACGTATGGGGTTTAGAGAGCATCTGCTATGCGTTAAAAAAATCTGATTTCGTTAATGAAGCCTATAGGGTTTTAAAGAAAAGCGGCTGTTTTGCAATAGCTGATGGTTTCGCAAGTAGACGTGAAGTGACGCCAAAGGAGTGGAAACACGTGTTAAAGGTCTTAAATGGCTGGGCTATGCCAAATATGTCGATGCCCGATGAGTTTGAGAGTTTCATGAGTGGTGTTGGCTTTAAAGATATTTATTACCGGGATATTACAAAACACACATTACCTTCCTCTAAGCGCTTGTATTACACCGCATTATTAACCTATCCCATGGAAAAAATTATGAGTTGGCTGCGTTTAAGAAGCTCAGTACAAAGCGGAAACTTTGATGCGTGTTTTGGCCAATATCATGTGTTACATGATGGTATCGGCTGTTATAGCTTGTTTTCAGCAAAAAAAGGTAATGGTTGAACGCCTACTGAGAACGGTGTTGGCATAAAACAAAAGAAAAATTAAAATCTAATCAGTGTTATTTCTTTTTGGCGTTTTCTCCATTCTCTAAAAGCTAATAAACTTAACGTGGTGTCTTGGTAAATCATCACAAGTTGTAAATGCTCAGGTGAGACAGAAGCTTCACAATCAATCGTTATTTCTCTTTGATTGGATTCACGAATTTTCCATTTATTTTTTTCTTCAGTAATTCTAAATTGAGAGGTGTCGCCAAGTATATTGAGCGTTTTTTCGATTAAACTATCGCGTTGGCTTAAGCAATTCTCTTTAGATAACTCTCGTGGGCTTTTAGTTTTAATGCCATAAATAATGTGTGACTTAGGTGTCGTTGAGTATTCATACTGGACTAATCGTTCATCCGCTTTATTTGGTGTGAACACAATTTCTTTGTTTTCGATGATATACCCTTCAGGTAATTTTTCGTCAATAGACCCAATCGCGATTCCAAAAACACCGTTAATGGCAAATTTTTCGTCTAAATCAATGTCCATGTCATCATTCACTTCACTGCAACCGAAGAGGAATGTTAACAACGTGATGCTAAATACAATCTTGGTAATACTCATAATTAGGTAAAGTTATTAGTTTAAGGTGTCAGGCTTTGGGTTGAAAGGTAAGTAGTGTTTGAGGGGTTTATTGTGACGTAGTGATGTCATCTTGGTGTTTCGCCCATTCTACGTAGCTTAATTTACTTAACGCCGTGTCACTGACTGTCATGACTAGCTGGCGAGTTGTGGTCGATAACGCAAGTTCGCAATCAACGGTAATGGAACGTTTGTTCTCTTCACGAATCTTCCACAGGTTCCCATTTTCGGTGATTCTAAGGTTTGACGTATCGCCAAGTGATGCCAATATCTCTTTAATTATTTCTTTTCGTTGATCTTTACAGATTGCTTTAGGTAGTTCTTTAGGGCTCAACATTTTGACGCCATAAATGGCATGTGTATTGGGGGTTACTGAGAAAGTATAGCTGTTGAAGTATTCATGCACAGTGTCGGGTTTGAAATAAAACGGCTTGTTATCAGCAAGGTAACCATTTGGTAACCCGGGGCCTTGATCGCCTAATTTCAAGCCGAACGCGCCGTCAATTTTGAATACTTTATCCGAGTTTGATGTTGCCGAGTCTTCAGAACAGCCAACTAGCAAAGCCGTTAAAATTGTAATGAATAGTAATCCTTTGAAGATTTTCATAATAGTCAATGTTTAATGATTAATAGGAGTTGGAGCAATTATGTAAATTCTACCGCTATAGTCATCGCTTAGGTAGATGTTCCCTTGTTTATCTTCTGCTAAGTCAACGGGTCGGCCAATAACCGTTCCATCATTATTCATGCCGGTTAGAAAATCCCGTTGTGCAATGTCACCGTTGTTTAAAAAAGATAACGCAATCACTTTGTATCCAGACTTTTCAGATCTGTTCCAAGAGCCGTGCTGTGTAACCAGAGCCGTGGTACTTAGGTGTTTGTTATGTCGCAAGAATAATAGGCTTAACGGGGCGCTATGGGCGGTCATAAGGTGACTGGGTCTACTTAGGGTTATGCCGGTAGGTTTTTTATGGGCAAAATCAGCATCGGCAATGCCATTTGCATGTTCGTAGGGCCAACCATAATGTTGCCCGCTATTAATCTGGTTGAGCTCTTCTGGTGGAATATCATCACCCAATAGGTCACGTCCATTGTTAACACCGTACATTAAATTAGTCGAGGGTTGCCAGTCGAAGCCGACAGTATTCCTTAAGCCGTTAGCAAAGGATGTTTCATTGCTGCCATCTAGGTCATACTGAAGAATACTGGCGCGTTTAGTTGATCTTTCTATGCACACATTACAACTGGACCCCACGCTTACGTACAGCTTATTATCGGGGCCAATTTTTACTGTTCGTGACCAGTGGTTGCCCCCACCGGGAAAACTGTCTTGAATAATAATGTGCGGTGTGCCAATAAACTTGCGTTGTTGGCTATCATATTGAATGCGTAGCACAGCGTCTGTTTCGGCAACGTATAGCCAACCGTCGTGTAAAGCGATGCCATGCGGCCTATTGAGGCCTTTTAAAAGTATTTTTTGCCCATCAGAGCGACCATTGTTATCAGCATCTTTATACACCAGTGTTAGCGTGCCTACGTTGGGCCTAGACACAATTAAGTCATTTGTTTCTGTGGTGATGATGCCGCGCGCATTTGTTAGTTGGTCGGCAAAAACAGATATTTTGTAACCTTTTTCAACAATGAGCTGGTCCAAAACTTCTTGTTCAGTGTAGGAGTTGGCAAACTGAATCGGCATGTTCACGGTGTATTTTGCAGGTAAAAACAACCAAAACAAAACACCAGCAATGGCCATATACAATATGCTTTTAAGGTGTTGATTCATTATTTGGACTGCTTAAAGAAGTCTATTAGCACGGCATTCTTATTTGGCCATGTTGAATGGCTGCCGGGCCCTTCGCAATAAAAAGTTTGCGAGGTGGACGGGCAGTTTTTATAGGTACTGCAGCCATATTGATCTGGTTCTGTCTTTTCGCCACTGCATTGATTGCAATTTGCCCACCAATTGGCGGCTTGTTGACCAAAGCCCTTAAAGTGTGAGTCGTTGTTATTATGAAATACCATAACAGGCAAAGGAGCAGGGCAAGCGTATTGCTTTAGGCTTTCTGCGTCCATACCCGCTGCACTGGGTGCGATTGCAGTTGGTTTGTTAGTCACTGATGGTAGAAAGGTGAGCGCATTTGTTATGGTGCCACCATCTGAATGGCCGGTGTAGTAAATACGACTTGAATCAATGCACCACTTTTGTTGGATGTCGGCTGGTATAGAGGCTAATTTTTCGATGGCCTTAACTGACATGCGAAGGTTTTTCGCATAGGCAATAATAAACCCAGCTTCGGTGGCTTTTTTAGTTAAATGAACGTGGCGTTCTGATTTGCTAGCACTCGTGCCAGCAGGTGCATAGACCACTATTAATGGGTGTGCCACCGCATTATTGTAGTTACTGGGTGTGCGAAGGTTGTACGTTGCACCCTCGTTGGTTTCTATATCTTCTGAAATATCTGCTGTTCCCGTGTTGGCGCCAGTGGGGCAATTCGTATTATTTGATGTTGGGTATTGAAAGTTAGCTGATTTTAACAGAGCAGGATCTACAGGTGGCCCTATAAAGAATGTAAAGGCGAGTATCGCTGTTAGAAAAACAACAACAGCAATGAAAATAGTTTGACGCATTATTGAAACCTAGGTAACAAAAAGTATTAGAGCGGGCTACAAGAAAAAAGTTTCATGTAAGTCGCTGTATTTGCTGTTTAGGCGATGACTTGATCCAGTTCGCCAACATCATATCGGCTAACCATGTCTTCTAAGTTAATGGGTTTAATGTTAGATGCTTGACCTGACGTGCCAAATGAATTCATACGTGCTGCGCAAATGCTTTGCATCGCTTCGGTTGAAACAGCCAAGAATTTTCGTGGGTCAAAATTCTTAGGGTTTTCAATTAAATGGCGTCTAATTGAACCTGTGCTAGCTAAGCGCAGGTCAGTATCAATGTTAACTTTACGTACACCGTATTTAATACCTTCGATAATCTCTTCTACAGGTACCCCGTAAGTTTGACCAAGATCACCACCATAATCGTTAACAACTTTTAGCCAATCTTGTGGAACAGATGAAGAACCGTGCATAACGAGGTGCGTGTTGGGAATACGCGTGTGAATGTCTTTTACACGTTGAATGGCTAGAGTATCGCCTGTAGGTGGTTTGGTGAACTTGTACGCACCGTGGCTAGTACCAATTGCAATGGCTAGCGCATCAACGCCGGTTTTCTTAACAAAGTCGGCGGCTTCTTCAGGGTCGGTTAGCATTTGCTTGTGGGTTAGTATGCCGGCTGCACCTACGCCATCTTCTTCACCGGCTTCACCTGTTTCAAGTGAACCAAGGCAACCTAGCTCGCCTTCAACAGATACGCCACAGGCGTGTGACATTTCTACCGTTTTTTTAGTGACATCAACGTTATATTCATACGAGCTGGGTGTTTTGCCATCTTCCTCTAATGAACCGTCCATCATGACGGATGTAAAACCTAATTGGATAGAGCGTTGGCAAATAGCAGGACTAGTGCCATGATCTTGGTGAAACACAACAGGAATATGAGGGTATTGTTCAACCGCGGCTAGAATTAAGTGTCTTAAAAAAGAAGAACCAGCGTACTTTCTGGCACCGGCAGAGCCTTGAATAATAACCGGGCTATTGGTTGCGTCGGCTGCTTGCATAACAGCGTGAACTTGTTCCATGTTGTTAGCGTTAAAGGCGGGTACGCCATAGCTGTGTTCTGCAGCGTGGTCGAGTAATTGACGAAGAGAAATTAAAGCCATGGGGTGTCTCCTTGAATGTAATGTTGTGCTTTGACGTTGTCGTAATAGATTAGGCGTAGTTTAACTTTTTAAACGGTTTGATTCCATTGAATTAAGCGGCAGGCATAAAAAAGGCCACTACCAAAATGGTAGTGGCCTTTTTAAAAACGTAAACTAAAGTCGTTTAGCTTTTTGGTTTAAAAGAAGCAGTACCTTCTTTAACGATGTTTAATACTTGCTCGTTATAAGATTTAGTGTCTTCGAAAAGGGACTTGCTATCAGCCACTACTTTTTCGTAACCACTTTGAGCTAGTTCAACCTGCTCTTGAGCGAATGCGTTAAGTGCGTCAGCGTCTTTTATGCCTGATGCTGCTTTCATGCGAGCTTCAGTTAATGCGATGTAGTTTTTAGCAGCTTCTTGTTGTGCGGCAGCTAGTTTTTCGAATTGTGATTTGTTTAATTCGATTAGTTTGGTGATGGGTGCTACAAATGCGTTAAAGTCATTCATGATGTTATCTCCAAAGTTTTATAGTAAGTAATGGAGTTATTATACCTGAATTGTTATTGCGTCGCAACAATTTATTTTAATCGTCCGGCGTTGGTGTAGTCTCTTTTTTTATTTCTTCTTTCAATTGAGCGGTGCTTTCCTGAAATAGTTCGATAACCTCTGCGTTGTAGCCCGTCATTGCCTCAAACATTGAACGGCTATTCATCACCATTTTTTCATAACTGCTTTGTGCTAATGCCATTTGGTCTGTCACAAAACTGGCTAGTTCGACGGGGTCTTTAATTTCCGATGCTGTTTGCATACGCTGTTGTACAAGAGCCTTATAATCTTCGGCAGCCTTTTTTTGAGCAGCCATGAGCGAGTCGAAGTGTTGAGTGTTCAATTCGACAAGTTTTGAAATGGGTTGGGTGAAACCTTTAATGTTTTTTATCATTCTAGTTTCCTTAAAATGTTTATTGACTCTTGAATACCGAACGAATGCTTTCTTGTATATCTAAAGCCGCTTGACGTGGATCCGCAGCATCACGAATGGGTCGGCCCACAACAATATGGTCAGCTCCATTATAGAACGCTTGTTCAACGCTGATCACACGTTTTTGATCATCTTCAGGGCGGTTATCCACTGGGCGTATACCAGGGGAGACCACTAAAAAGTTTTGTCCCAGAGATTCACGTAGCCCCGGTGCTTCTAATCCTGAGGAAATAACCCCGTCACAACCTAGTTCTATGGCTCGTTTTGCACGAGAGGTAACCAGTTTTTCAACGTCACACTGAAAACCCAAGTCATCTAAATCGCCTCGGTCTAGGCTAGTCAGGACAGTAACAGCCAGTACTTTCAAAGAACCTTTTTGCTCAGCTGCTGCTTGCATAATGGCGTTATTGCCATGAACAGTCACAAAATCCACTTTTTTATCACTAAGTTGTTTTACGGCGCGGCCCACTGTTGCGGGCACATCAAAGAATTTTAAATCAACAAAAACTCGTTTGCCTTGTTCGTTAAGCCAGTCGATTAGTTCAAAGTAATTGCCCGACATAAACAACTCAAGCCCCACTTTATAGAAGACAACGCTGTCACCTAGTTTAGTGACTAATGCTTTAGCAATTGGAATATCAGGTACGTCTAGTGCAACGATCAGTCGTTCGTCAACAGGAATGGGTTTATTTGAAATCCATGACATCTTTGTCACTCCAACGGGGGAAATTTACAAGTCATCATTATAGCGTTGTAGAAGTCGATGACGTAGTAATTTTAATAGGCATTGAATTCCAAGTAATTTTTCTTATTTCTACTATTATTCAAGTAATAAATGCCTTGGGGAATGGCGAGCATACCAAATGCATAATTAATCTAAAGGTTATACGGTGGCACTAACACTTCAAAAGAAAGGCTTTAGCAAGCAATTAAATGTAGCTTTCTTAATTAATATTACGTTGTTATCAATCGTTTCGGCTGCTTTTATTGCGTATGTAACGTATGAGCGCGAACGTGATGCGTATATAGACTATGGTATAAACATTTCTAATGCTTTGGTTAAACAGCTGTCTGCCCTATCTTCTGGCAATACTGAACAGCTGATTCGTGATTCCTTTAAAACATTTTCTACTTTGTCGGGGGTTCAACAACTGGTCGTTTTTGATGATGAGTTTCGGCCAACTTTAACACTTAATAAAAATCAAGATTTTCCTATCATCAAAGGTTGGCAGGATATTGCGTCTAATCAAGTTAAGTTTGAAAGAGAGGCTAATGAAGGCTTGTATTTCACAGTTAATCTAGAAAATTTAAACTTCCCCTCGTCGACTGCTTTTTTGATGATTGTGCTTGAGAAACAGTCGGTAGCGACTTATATACAAAGTATTTTTGTAACCAATGTCGGCATCATTGCTTTTATTGCGATGATTTTATTAATTGCCGTGAGCCTAGTTATCAGACGATTATCCAAGCCTCTCGAGGCATTCTCTTCAATGATGATTCAAGCGGCATCAGGTTCAACAGGGCTTAGAACCCACCACGATGCATCTGCTGAATTGTTTAATATGTCTGAAGCCTTCAACCAAATGATGGAAGTTATTGAAGCGCGACACGATGAATTGGAAATTTCTCGTGATAGAGCGTTGCAAACAGCAAAAATTAAATCAGACTTTGCTTCAAATGTTAGCCATGAAATTCGTACGCCCCTCAATGGTATTTTAGGCATGGTCAACCTACTTAAGGAAATGGGTTTACCGCAACATCAGCAAGAATATCTAGAGGTAGCTAGCAAGTCTGGAGATGCATTATTGCAGATGGTCAACGATGTATTAGATTTCAGTAAAATGGAATCAGGCCGTTTCCAATTGGAAATAAAAGACGTTGATTTAACACGGTTGCTTGAACAGGAATCACTTTTATTTGCCTCTAGAGCGCAATCAAAAAATTTAGAGCTTTGCTTAGACTTACCAACCGATCAAATTTATATCATACAAAGTGACCCAACACGTCTTCGCCAAGTCGTTAGTAACGTGTTGAATAATGCTATTAAATTTACGTCCGATGGACACGTGACATTATCAGCGAAAATCCAAGTTACTGAAAAAAACGCATCGTTTGTAGAAATTAGTATTAGTGATACAGGAATAGGCATACCAGAAAAATCCCTAGATAAAATTTTTGCACCTTTTTCCCAAGTTGACGCCAAAATAGCGAATGATTATGGGGGTACGGGCTTAGGCCTTACCATCGTTAAGAGGATGGTTGAATTGATGGGTGGGTCTGTTTCTGTCACCAGTACATTAGATGAAGGCTCGTGTTTTAAAATCATATTGCCTGTAGACGTGCAAACGATAAAATTCGAGCGCCCCGATATTGAGACAGAGTTATTGAAGGGTAAAAACATTCTTCTAGTTGAGCCTTTTGAAGAAACAAGTAATTACATGGAGCGTGTGTTCCAGAATTGGGGGATGCACTGTCAAACGGTGCAAACCTTTGATCAAGCAGTGTCATCAATGGATGTAGAGTCAACAGCAAAACACGCTGCAGATATGTGCTTTTTTAATGTGGATTACTGTGAGGGGAATTTTCGGAATTTCTTAGATAACTTTAAAGTGAATAAGACTTACATTAATACAAAATTAGTTCCTATGACTCGTTTTGGCAGTAAGTTAAATCCGGTCGATGAAAGTGAAGGTTCTATATTCGCGTCGATTGATCGCCCCATTCGGCGTGAAAAATTAATGATGACCCTTTTAGATGCGTTCTTTGTGGGTGAAAAACCAGCCAAAACTAAAGCTATAAAACCAACTTATTCAGGCGATTTTTTAAGAGATATGAAGGCGCTGATTGTCGATGATAACAGTACTAACCGATTTGTAGCGGAAGCAATGCTTAATGAGTTAGGTGTGATATCGAATGTAGCTGTTAATGGCCAAGAGGCTGTGGATGCATGCAAAGAACATAATTACGATTTTATTTTAATGGATTGTAATATGCCTGTTTTGGATGGTTTTCAGGCAACTGAAGTGATTAGAGCTTTTGACACGAAGTACAAGCAACCCATTATTATTGCTTTAACAGCGAAGGATAAACAAAGTGACTTAGATAATTGCCTAAGTTGTGGAATGAATGATGTTTTATTGAAACCGTTCAATTTGCAAGATTTATTAGCGACACTCGGAAAAGAACTAGGTGCTTCATCATTGGAGAATCAAACGGGGAGTTTAACGGCGCAGGACGTAAGTGGAGAAAATCCGGTTATCGTGGATTCAGTATTTAGTACATTGCATAAAAACACAGGCGATGGTATTGAAAAAATTGTCCAATCTTATTTAATTGATTCCCCTATATATATTGTTACTCTTATTGCTGCTATGGAGGCTGGCGATGAGTCAAAGTGTATGGACCTTGCGCATAAATTGAAAGGAAGTTCGCGCAACTTGGGTGCGGAAGGGTTGGTCTCTGCTTGTGTTGATATTGAAAATACATGGGAGCAAGCAATAGTCGAAGAAAGTTTGATAGCGCCGTTAGTTGAGAAACTTGAGCTGGAGTTTTCTCTTGTGGAACTTGCGTTGACCAATAAATTGGCAGTACTTGATATTTCAGACTCTAGCCATGTGACGAGACAAAAAGAAGTAGTATTAGTGGTGGACGATGACCAAAGCACTCGAATGACCATTGTCAGTGTGCTTGAACGAGAAGGTTATCAAGTAGAACAAGGAAGTAATGGGCGTGAAGCGGTTAGGTTGTTTGAAATTTTAAGGCCAAATGTTGTAGTTATGGACGCTATGATGCCAATTAAAAATGGTTTTGAAGCGTGCGAGGAAATTAAGAAAATGCCTGGTGGCCAAGATGTCCCTGTATTAATCACTACAGCATTGGAAAGTGAAAAGTCAGTTGATTTAGCTTTTCGAAGTGGTGCGGCTGATTTTGTTCCAAAACCGATTAATTTATCTGTTTTAAGGCAACGAGTTAAGCGTTTATTGGCCAAGCAAGTTGCCGATAAACACGTACAAAAGCTTGCGTATAAAGATAGTTTAACGGGTTTGCCAAACAGGGCAGCATTTGTTGAACGAATCCAGCAGGATTTAGATTATGCGAAAAGAAATAATTCTAAGACAGCTGTGTTTTTTGTTGACCTAGACCAATTTAAAGACATCAACGATAGTTTAGGCCATGAAGCGGGCGACATTCTTTTAAAGGCAATGTCAGGTCGACTAACGAATTGTATTCGTTCTGGTGACATGCTAGCGCGTCTTGGTGGAGATGAGTTTGTTGTGATTATGAATATGCAAGTTGGGGACACAGCCGATCAAATTGCAGATTCGATGATTACTGCGGTTAGAACTCCCTTTAACATCGCCGGAAATGAAATTTTCGCCAGTATCAGTATTGGTATTTCAGTTTACCCTGAAGACGGGCTCACGAAAGACGATTTGTTGAAAAATGCAGATACCGCCATGTATCGGGCAAAGGCAGCTGGCCGCAATACGTATCGTAAATACACACAGAAAATGAGCGAGGTGTTAGAGCAGAGGTTACGTGTTGAAAACGAGTTAAGAAAAGTCATAGATGATAATGAGTTATCACTTTATTACCAACCAAAGCAAGACACAAAAACTGGAGAAGTCGTTGGTTCAGAAGCGCTTGTACGTTGGAAACATAAACTAAGAGGTATCGTCTCGCCAGCAGAGTTTATACCCGTTGCAGAAGAGATGGGTTTAATTAAAGATATTGGCTTATGGGTATTAGATACCGCGTGTGCAACGATAAAAAACTGGCAAAATGAGTATGACTATCAAGGCACAGTAGCGGTCAACATTTCGGCAGTTCAAATGGCCGACGAAAAATTTGTATCATTAGTTGCATCTTGTTTGAATAAACATAAGTTGGACCCAAAATACCTTGAGTTAGAGGTAACAGAGACAATGGTGCTAGAAAATATTGATGCAATGCTTGAAAAGCTGAATCAAATAAAAAAAATGGGTGTCAGTATTTCCATCGACGATTTTGGCACAGGCTACTCATCATTTAGCTATATTAAGCAGATGCCAGCGAGTACATTGAAGTTAGATATGGAATTTATTGCAGACATACCTCAGAACAAAGGCGATATGGCGGTGGTGGATGGCATGATCGTTTTGGCGCACAATTTGGGTATGAAAGTGGTGGCTGAAGGTGTCGAAACGAAAGAGCAATATGATTTTCTAGTAGAGCATGATTGCGATTTGATCCAAGGTTACTATATCGATAAACCGCTTCCTGAAGAAGTATTCGAAACTAGCTACGTAAACCTTAAAGAAAAATCCGCTACATCCCACTAAGCTTTTTACATAATATCTATACTGAAATAATAGCGAGCTGATAACGGGTCGGTTATCCTACCGTTTTATAATCATTTCAGGTTTATTGTGCACGTTATCTATTTACACGGCTTTTGTAGTTCTAGCCAATCATTTAAGGCACAGTTGGTGCAACAATATGTTGATAGTCAATCAGAACACTCCGTTTATTCGATAGATTTACCCTTTGCCCCAGCAGACGCAATGAGCTTGATCGAAACACATATTAGTACGTTAAAGGATATAAACTGGGCGGTAGTGGGTAGTTCGTTAGGGGGATATTACGCGACTTATTTGTCGGAGAAGTACCAAGTGAATGCTGTTCTAATCAACCCCGCCGTTAAAGCTTATACGCTGTTAGAACATGTGCTGGGTGAAAATACAAACTACCACTCAGGCGAGGTATTTAACTTTACACGAGAACACTTGTCACAACTTGAAAGGTTTTTCATTTCGACGATAACAAGGCCAGAAAAACTATTGCTATTGACGCAAACAGCCGACGAGGTTTTAGACTATGTGCAAGGCGTTGAGTACTACAATAAAGCCAAACAAACTATTGTTGAAGGCGGAAGTCACGGCTTTGATGACTACGAAGATTATTTAGAACAAACATTCACACACTTAGCAGGTTAAAAAAATGGTGCAAGGACATATAAAAAAAATGCAGTCAGAGTTGGCTGAAACGGTTCAATATTCATTACCCATTGGCGATGAGTTAATTGGATTAAACCAGTATTTAGGTAAGACAATTAAGTTGTCTTATAGGGGTGAGATTCATTGTTTCAATTGCGGTAAAAGAACTAAAAAAAGTTACAGCCAAGGTTTTTGTTATGTGTGTATGATCAAGCTCGCACAATGTGACCTGTGCATCATGAAACCAGAAACGTGTCACTATCATTTGGGCACGTGTCGTGAACCACAGTGGGGCGAGCAGTTTTGCTTCCAAGACCATTTTGTATATCTTGCTAATTCGTCTGGTTTAAAAGTGGGTATCACGCGGCATACGCAAGTGCCAACGCGCTGGATAGATCAGGGCGCCACACAAGCTTTACCGATATTTAAGGTAAAAACACGTTTGCAGTCAGGTTTGGTTGAAATGGCAATGAAAAAGTACGTGGCAGATAAAACAGATTGGCGAAAAATGCTAAAAGGGCAGGCCGAATCTAAACAAATGATGGCTGAAAGAGACCGTTTATTGTCTGAAGCCAGTGAAGAATTAGCTGCGCTTCAATGTGAGCATGAAGTGGGGCAAATAGAGCTATTGAACGATGCCGAAGAAGTTAATATTAACTACCCCGTACTGGAATACCCATTAAAAGTGTCGTCGATGAATTTTGATAAAACTCCAGTTATTGAAGGCGTCTTATTAGGTATCAAAGGGCAATACCTTATTTTGGATAAAGGGGTGTTAAATATACGCAAATTCACTAGTTATAACCTCACGTTCGATGCTTGATAAAAAGCGTCCAACCGTGGTCATCTTCTCCCAAGGGGATGAAGTGATGACAGGTGCCACCGTTGATACCAATGCGGCTTACCTAGCCCAACATTGCCACGATTTAGGACTGGATATTATTCGCCACATTACCGTTGCCGATGATATGAGCGAGTTAGTGGGCGTGCTACGAGATATTGACCAAATGGCCGATGTTTGTTTATGTACAGGTGGCTTAGGCCCCACGCAAGATGATTTGACAACCGAAGCCTATTCGTTGGCTTTTGAAGCGCCGCTGCAATTCGATGAAGAAGCTTACGAGATGATGGCTGCCTATTTTGACAAGCTGAATGTGCACATGGCCGAGGTGAACCGTAAACAAGCGTTGTTGCCAGAGCAATCCATACGAATTGATAACCATTGGGGTACAGCCGCGGGCTTCATTGGTACAGCCAGTCGTTGCCGCTTTTATTTTATGCCGGGCGTGCCGTATGAAATGCGAAATATGATGCACAGTGCGGTACTGGATGATTTAAAACAACAATTTCAGATTGAAAAAACACGGTTAATTACACTCAGAACAATGGGTTTGGGTGAATCAACCATTCAGCAAATAGTTAATGAGTTGGATATTCCCGATAGTATTCGCGTTAGCTTTCGTGCGGGTTTGCCAGAGAACGAGTTTAAATTAACGTTTCCGCATGCGTATTCAGACGATGCACTTCGTCGCTGTGTAGAGATGGTTGAGCAAGCATTAGGACCATCAGTGTTTGCGATTGATGGGCTTGACCACTCGGTGTTAAATTTGGCAGATTGTGTCGATCAACTGATGGTAAGTGAAGGGGCAACTTTGTCTGTTATCGAAACATTATCCCAAGGCGTTTTATCTAAGCAGTGCCAAGCGCGTTGGTTGAATAGTGCGCAAGTGTTTCCAGTTTGTGAACGCGCGCTACAAGCGGTTGGTTTAGAAGGGCGAGCCATCAATGAAGAAACAGCGATAAATGCGGCTAAAGAGTTAATGAAAGGTGAAAGTTCAAACCTCGCGTTAGTTCAGCTGTATCAACAAAACAGCGAAAACAAGTCTGATATTTTTACCGCAGTCGTGGATAATACCTCGCACCTATCATCCACGCGGGAAGTGACTGGACGTACAGAAAGGCAACAAATTGTCTCTGCGGCTACGGCGCTAAACCTGATAAGAAAAAAACTTCTTAGTAATTAACCATGCCACTCATAAAACTCGATAACGTAAGCGTCGCTTTCGGCGTAAAACCCGTGCTTGACAAGGCTGATTTGCAAATAGATGAACAAGAACGTATCGGCTTAATTGGCCGAAACGGCGAAGGTAAATCAACTTTATTGAAAATTGTAGCGGAAGAGATTTTGCCTGATTCAGGCACATTGTGGAAACAATCTGGCGTGGTCGTCTCAACGCTTGAACAGTCTCCTGAATTGCCTAATGAGTCGACGGTGTTTGAAGCAGTGGCCGACAGCTTAGGCGACGTGGGTCATTTAATAGCGCTCTATCATGATATGTTACTAGAGCCAGATGTGGACTTAGACGCGCTGGGAAATTTACAGCATAAGTTGGAAGCCTTGGATGGCTGGTCGCTCCAGCAACGTGTTGAATCGGTGTTAAGTAGGTTGAATTTGCCTGCCGATAAAAAAATAGATGAAATGTCCGGTGGTTGGAAGCGCCGTGTAGGTTTGGCGCGGGCGCTAGTGGTTGAGCCAGATGTGCTGCTGTTGGACGAGCCAACTAACCATTTAGATATGGAAACTATTGTTTGGCTAGAAAAACAGTTAGAGAGCTTTCAAGGAGCAGTGGTTTGTATTACCCATGACCGAGCATTCCTACAAAACATAGCTAAACGAATTATCGAAATAGATAGAGGACAGTTAACCAGTTGGTCGTGCAGTTATCACCAATACCTAGAGCGTAAAGCCGCCGCACTAGAATCGGAAGCAAAAACTCAGGCCGAGTTTGATAAGAAGCTCGCCCGCGAAGAAGTGTGGATTAGACAAGGTATAAAAGCCAGGAGAACACGTAACGAAGGCCGTGTGCGCGCATTAAAAAAACTACGAATAGAACGCGCAGAACGTAGAAATCTAACAGGTCCAGCAAAACTAGAAGTAGATAAAGGCGAACGCTCTGGTAAGTTAGTGATTGAAGCTGAAAATATGTCCATTGCCTATGAAGGAAAACGCATGGTTCACGACTTTTCGTGCCGCCTTATGCGTGGTGATAGAGTCGGGTTAGTTGGCCCTAACGGCATTGGTAAAAGTACGTTAATAAAAGCCTTGTTACAAGAAATAGAACTCGACTCCGGTAATGTTAAACACGGCACAAAATTAAAAGTAGCTTATTTTGATCAGCACCGCGATGTCTTGGATTTGGAGAAAACGGTTATAGACCTAGTTTCAGATGGAAAAGAAACCATCACAATCAATGGGCGTGATAGGCACATTATCAGTTATCTGGGTGACTTTTTATTTGCACCAGAACGAGCCCGTTCCCCTGCAAAAGTACTGTCTGGTGGCGAACGCAACCGAATCATGTTGGCTAAACTTTTTAGTCTGCCCGCCAACTTTATTGTCATGGACGAACCAACCAACGATTTAGATATAGAAACACTCGAGTTATTAGAAGAACTTCTCATGGAGTACCAAGGCACATTGATATTGGTAAGCCATGATCGCCAATTTCTTGAAAATGTCGTTACTAACTTTTGGTTTTTTGAAGGGGATGGAAAAATCACCGACTATGTGGGTAAATTACCAAACTGGGCAACAGTTATTAATGCGAAGGTTCAGGCAGAACAAGGTAAAAAAGTAAAACTATCATCCGAGCCTACTCAACAGTCAAAAAAGAAAGCAAAACTCAGCTACAAGCTTCAAAAGGAATTAGATCAGTTGCCAAAAGAAATAGAAGGCTTAGAAGCGTCACTCGAGGCGTTACAACAACTCACCAGCACAGCCGATTTTCATGCAGGTGATCGCGAGACGATCCAACAAAAAATGGACGAAATGACAGCGGTTGATAAGCAGCTACAAGAAAAATATCAGCGCTGGGATGAATTAGAGTCGATGGTTTAATCGCTCGAATATTGAGTTAATATGCTGATATAATTCAGCTCCAAAAACGCTGGCCATAGCGTTCTTTAAGTATTAGGAGAGATGTCAGAGTGGCCGAATGAGCACGCTTGGAAAGTGTGTGTACCTTACGGTACCGTGGGTTCGAATCCCACTCTCTCCGCCATTATTTTTTTAAGCAAAGCATCACTTTTATAGATTAGTTGGCTATGAAATTTTTACTACATCTCACCAAAACATAAATATTTCATTTCTAGAAAGTCATCAATGCCGTATTTGGAACCTTCGCGGCCAATGCCAACAATGCCAACTTCCAGCGCTTCTGCTATGCGCCAAATACGTTTGATGTTTTGTGAATAAAAGTAAGCTGCTAAGCCGTACGGGGTGTCATTAGCTCGTTTGATAACATCGTCATCTGTTGTGAAACGGTATAACGGCGCTATGGGGCCAAACGTTTCTTCATGACTAATCAGCATGTCGGCTGTTACGTCTGCAAAACGGTGGGTTGAAAAAACTGGCCGCCCAGGTCGTGTTGTTGCCAGCCAAGGATGACAGTGGCGCCTTTCTCGGTAGCGTCCTTAATATGTTCTTCAACTTTCTTAACAGCATTAACGTTGATTAATGGGCCTTGTTGAGCGGTTGGTTCTAAACCATCAGCAACAACCATCTGACTCACTTTTTGTGTCAATTTGCGGGCAAATTCGTCGTATACGGCATCTTGTACAAAAATGCGGTTGGCGCATACACAGGTTTGGCCAGTGTTTCTGAATTTACTGGCCATTGCGCCGTCTACTGCCGCATCAATATCCGCATCGTCAAATACAATGAAGGGTGCGTTGCCACCTAATTCCAAGCTGATTTTTTTGACCGTATCAGCACATTGGCGCATAAGTGTTTTGCCCACCTCGGTTGAGCCAGTAAATGAAAGTTTCCGCACAGTTGAGCTGGCAGTTAGTTCGCCGCCAATGATTTTAGCATCGCCGGTAATAACGTTTAATACGCCTTTTGGGAAGCCGGCTTGCTGAGCTAATTCGGCTAGAGCCAGTGCGGAAAATGGTGTTTCGGAAGCGGGTTTAACAATCACAGGGCAGCCAGCCGCCAACGCAGGGGCGCATTTTCGGGTAATCATGGCATTGGGGAAGTTCCAAGGAGTAATTGCCGCAACGACCCCAATAGACTGCTTGATAACGACGATACGTTTGTCTTGGCTAGGTGCTGGGATGGTGTCACCATAAACACGTTTGGCTTCTTCGGCGAACCACTCAACAAAGCTTGCCCCGTATATAATTTCACCACGTGCTTCATTAATGGGCTTGCCTTGCTCTAAGGTCATGATAGTAGCGAGGTCGTCTTGATTTTCAATAATCAAATCGAACCATCGCCGTATGATGGCGGAGCGTTCTTTTGCGGGTGTGTCGCGCCAGCCTTGCCATGCCATATCCGCCGCTTCGATAGCTTGTTGAACTTGTTCGGCCCCTATTTTAGGGGCCTGCCCTAAGATAGATTGGTTTGAAGGGTTAGTGACGTTTAGTTGTTTGCCATCGGCACTATCAACCCATTGCCCATTGATAAAAGCTCTTGCTGTCTAAAAAGATTTTTATTTTGAATGTTCATGATTTAAGGCATTGATTTATTAAACATCAGACGTTAATAATATTGAAAATAATAATAGGGTATCAACCGGTAAATAACGAGTTTTAAAGGAGAGGAAGATGAAATACACCAGAGAGACTGCAAAACAATGGGCAGGTGAGAATATTAGGGGCCTGTTTATGTGCCCTATATCGCCAATGAATGATGATTTTACGTTTAACGAAGTGGGTATTCGTGAAAATATTGAAGCATTTATCGACATGGGCGTAGACGGTTTGGTGGTGGGTGGTTTTATTGCCGAGTGTTGGAATGCCACCTTAACGGAGTGGTACCGTTATCATGAAGTCGTGGCTGATGCGGTCAATGGCCGAATCCCTTTGTTCTCAATTTTGTTGGATCCCAGTGCTTACCAAACCATTGAAAAGATGAAACGTTTGGAAGAGTTAGGATACGACGGCGCAGAGGTGATTAACCCCGTGGTGCAACTAAAAAGCGATAACGAAGTTTACGATTGGTTCAAGTTTATT
Source organism: Cycloclasticus sp. (assembly GCA_002733135.1). GTDB lineage: Bacteria > Pseudomonadota > Gammaproteobacteria > Methylococcales > Cycloclasticaceae > Cycloclasticus. The sequence goes on from NVUJ01000002.1 coordinate 82,641, forward strand.
ACCGATCATTCTGACCTAGCGGTTGTGCTGTATAGAACGCCGGTATCGGGGAAAGTGTTGGGCTGGGATTTAATGCAACGCTTGGCGGATATACCAACAGTTGTCGGCACGAAACAGGGCGTTATGAACCGCGTAGAAACGTTAAAGCTACGGAGCATTATCCGCAGTGATTTTATTGTTGCTGACCCGTTTGAATCAGTATTTTGCGATGACTTACGAAAAGGTGGTCAAACAGTATTTGGTGAGCTGTCTTACATCCTTTACGGTAAAAAACGCCATATAGTTAAGGATTATATGGCCTTGTCAGCGGCTGGCAAGTGGGAAGAAGCCTATCAAGTGAGTGAACAACTGAATGATATTCGGGAGTTTTATAACGAAGTATTTATTTGGGATGTGGTGCAAACATTCACTTACGCTAGTGCACTCGCTAGTATGAAAGCTTGGTTTGAGGAAATTGGCTTAAACGCCGGCCCCATTCGCCCACCAGTACGGCAATGTACGCCCGAGTTAAGGCAATCTATTCACACAAGATTAAAAGAGTTAGGTGTTAGTTAAAAACGGGTGAACCCACAATAAAAATATTAGGGTTTGTGATGCAATGTTTGATTGTGATATTAATCATTATGGTTAAGGTTAAATTGTTTGAGTGTTATAAAGACACACCCAAGCGCTTTAATTTATGATAAAACTAACACCTGTAAGGTTTCTGGAAAGTATTAAGGTTTATTAAGTTGGTCAAATAACTAGGAGAATAAGATGAGTTTGGATGTAGTAGAAAAAATGATCCCTTCAGGGGAGTTGGCCAGTAATTGTATGATTGGTGGCGACCCTAAGAATCCACCGTTATTGTTATTACATGGAGCCGGCCCCGGAGCCAGTGCCATGTCAAACTGGGCACAATGTGCGCCTATTTTAGCAAAAGATTTTTATGTGATTGCACCGGATGCGATTGGCTTTGGCCAGTCAGAATTGCCGAAGGAAACCCCCACTAAGATTGCTCGCTGGATGGGTTATCGTGTGGAGCAGGTTAAAGGTTTAATGAATGAATTAGGTATTAAAAAAACACATGTTATCGGTAATTCTATGGGTGGCGCACTTGCTCTCCAATGTGTGGTTGAAATGCCAGACCTTTTTGATAAATGTATGTTGATGGGGGCCATCGGTGCACCGTTTAAGAAATCTGCAACATTGGCTCGTATGATGAGTTTTTATGATGATCCACGCGTTGCGCGTTATCGTGAGTTAATTCAAAGTTTTGTATACGACCCTAGTATTTTTGAGGATTTAGAAGCGGTGATGCAAGATCGTTTTGATAAGGCGATGGATCCAAAAATGCGCCCAATTCAAGAGATTATGTTTAAGGCGATGAATGAAGATATGGATAAATTAATTATTCCGCCGCCTGTCCTAGCTGCAATGGACCACGAGTGGGCCATTATTCATGGTCGCCAAGATAAAGTTGTTCCTCTAGAAACAAGCTTGTACTTTTTGGAACACTTAAAGCGTGCTGAACTACATGTGTTGGACCGTTGTGGGCATTGGGCGCAAACTCAACGTTGGGATGCGATGTACCCTATTGTTATGTCGCATTTCTTGGGTAAATAAAGCGTGTTTGACCAGAAAACACTGGCAGCTTCTGCGCTAGCGCTTGATAAAGCGCTAGCCAGCGGCAACACTATTCCACAATTCTCTCAGCTGTACCCAGAGATGGCCATTGAAGATGGTTATGCAATACAAGCGGAGTGGACGAAATTAAGGCTGGCCCAAGGGCGTAAAATAATCGGCCGAAAAATTGGTTTAACGTCACGTGCCATGCAGCAAGCTTCGGGTATTACTGAGCCTGATTACGGCACTTTGCTCGATGATATGGTGTTTTCAGATAATTCAGAAATCCCGTTTAATCGCTTTATTGCGCCCTTGGTTGAGGTTGAAATTGCCTTTGTTTTAGGTAAGCGTTTAGAAGGCGAAAACATTACCTTAACCGATGTTTTAGCGGCAACTGATTACGTTTGTCCGGCGATTGAAATTGTTGATTCGCGTGTTATTCGAGTGGATCCAGAAACAGGCAAGCGTCGTAAAGTATTTGATACGATTGCAGATAACGCAGCCTGTGCTGGCCTTATTACAGGTGGCTTGCCAGTTAAACCAATGGATGTAGATTTACGTTGGATTGGTGCTATCGTCTCGCGTAATGGCTTGATTGAAGAAACCGGTGTTTCAGCGGGTGTGTTGAACCACCCGGGTAATGGTATTGTGTGGCTAACGAAACGGTTCGCACCGCATGGCATTGCACTGGAACCAGGGCAAGTTATTTTAGGCGGTTCGTTTACACGCTTGCTGTCTGTTGAACGGGGTGATACATTTCACGCAGATTTTGGTCCATTAGGGAGTATTGGCTTTCGTTTTGTTTAACTGGCTCAGTAATAGGGATTAATAAATGGCATTAGCAATGACCGTCAACTGCTTTAAAATAGCAGCGCAAGCTGGTGAACGTCAATTAGGTGCATTTATGGCATTAGCTGATTCTGTATCAGCTGAATTGATGGCAACCACAGGGTTTGATTGGTTGTTAATAGACGGTGAGCATGGGCCTAACGATATAAAAAGCGTGATGGCTCAATTACAAGCATTGGCGGCTTACCCTGTGAATGCGGTGGTGCGGATGCAAGATCATAATGTTGCTGATATTAAGCGCGTACTCGATGTGGGCGGCCAAACATTGTTAATACCGATGGTTGAATCGGCTGATCAAGCCAAACACTTAGTACAAGCCGTGCAATATCCGCCGAAAGGCATTCGTGGCATGGGCGGTGGTTTAACGCGGGCAACGCGTTGGGGTTCAATATCGGATTATCTAGAAAAGGCAGATGATAATATTTGCTTGATTCTGCAATTAGAAAGTCCAGAAGGTATCGCTCAGTTGGATGCCATAACCAATACAGATGGCGTTGACGCTATTTTTATTGGGCCTGCCGATTTAGCGGCAGCAATGGGATATATTGGCCAACCGGCACATCCTGAAGTTTGTAAAGTGGTCGAAGAGGCTATTAAACGGATTCAAGCCATTGGCAAACCAGTAGGTGTGTATTGTGGTGACCCGGAACAAGTAAAAAAATACCAGTCAATGGGGGCAAGTTTTTTCTTAATTGGCGCAGATACGATGTTATTAAAATTAGCGGCATCAAAGGCTGTTAGTCAGTTTTGAAGGCTGCATAGCATAATGCTTTTTTATATTTGATTAGCCAGTCTACTCTTCAAGAAGAATGGTTATTTTCAGATACCGTTAGATCGGAACGCTCGCGGAGCGAGTATCCCGACCTAACTAATAGTTAACTAAATCCCCAAGTCAGCACTATATGTTGTGATTTTTCACAGTAGGAGAGGTGAGTAACGTAAAAAAATCACTAATTTTTAATTTTTACTACATTTGTGTGTGTGAGCAATCGGTTGATTATTTACGATGGTCTAAATGTTTACGTTCATGTGGTATTTTTAAATTGAGTTTAAAACTAACTTGATTGTTCTTCCTTCTGCATGAAGACCAAGAGACTCATAAGTTATTATTCTTTTCTCGTAAAATCTGATTTAAATCAAGTCATGCTCAGTTGCAGTGCTTGTCCTCCAAAAAAATGACTTGAATCATTTTTTATTTATTTAAATAGTTTTAAATCTACCCGACCCATTAGGCAACTAATAAGCAAAATAAATAATTAGGAGAGGTTCTTATGCAAAAGGTAGATTACAACAAATATATTGACACCAAAGAAGGCTGGGTGGATCGACGCATTTTTTGGGATGAGGATATATACGAACAAGAGTTAAAACAGATATTCGCTAAATCGTGGCAGTTTGTTGCACATACATCCATGATTCCAAATGTGAATGATTTTTACACTACCTATATGGGGGAAGACGGTGTTATTGTCGCTCGCCAACAGGATAAAAGCATTAAAGTTTACCTGAACTCCTGTCCTCACCGTGGCAATAAATTTTGTTACGCAGATGACGGTAATACGCGTTCATTTACATGTAATTACCATGGTTGGGCTTTTGGGATAGATGGCTCAATTGGTGCCTTAGCTAATGCACATGTTTACGATGAAGGTGATATTGATAAAGTAAAGTGTGGCCCTCGACAAGCTCGCGTAGATAGCTACAAAGGGATGATTTTTGCTACGTTTGATGACGAAGCACCTTCGCTAGAAGAGTGGTTAGGGGATTTTCGCTGGTATCTGGATATGATGCTTGATAACGATGGCGAAACAGAATTCATCAATGGTGGTATCAAATCATACGTAAATGCGAACTGGAAGTTTGGTGTGGAAAACTTTATTGGTGATGCTTATCACGCGCTTTGGAATCACGATTCTGGGCTTAAAGCGATGAATAACGGTGAAGGCTTTGGTCCAGCAGTGCAGGAAGGCTCTTATCATGCCAGTGTTAATGGTCATGGCTGGGAATTTGGAACCGATGGTTATGCTGATGTTGCAATTTTAGGTCGTCCAAAATGGCTCGAATATGTACAAAATGTTATTAAGCCAAAAATGGAAAAACGTCATGGAAAATTACGCTCAGAAATTTTCGGCTCGTTAGCTTCCGTTTCATTGTTTCCTAACTGTTCCTTTTTGCCTGGGATACAAACATTTCGTGTTTGGTTGCCTCGGGGTCCTAAAAAATTAGAGTTGAGAATTTGGACCTTGGTTAATAAAAATATGCCAGATGATGTTAAACAGGAAATTAATATTGGTTGTATGCAAACGTTTAACCCTGCTGGTGTGTTGAAAATGGACGATGGCGAGAATTGGGAAGGCAATACGCAGGTAAACAAAGGCTATTTAACACGCCAAGAAAAATTACATTATGGCTGTGGTATTAATCGTGAAATTGAGCATGAAGAGTTACCGGGCATTATCTATGAAGGCCAATTTAATGACGCCAATCAACGTCATTTTTATCAACGCTGGGCTGATCTCATGAATGCAGATAAATGGGGCGATGTACCAACTCGTTATACGCCAAAGTATGCTGGCAAGCCAACAGTTTAAGGAGGGTTAAAACAATGACACAATCAAAAAATAATAGAACGGCTTCTCTTGAATTGATTAATGAAGTTCAGCAATTTTTATATCGTGAAGCGCGGGTGAACGATAATGAACAGTTTCGTGAATGGTTAACCATGTTGACAAATGATGTTCATTACTGGATGCCGTATCGCTATCAACGCTATCGTAAAAATGAAAAAGAGCCCACAATTTATGATCAGTCTTATTACTGCGATACGATGAGCGATCTTGAAAAGCGCGTTATTCGGACGGAAACGGGCACATGTTGGTCAGAAGACCCAGCCACACGAGTTGCCCATGTTATTACTAATATTGAAGTTGAATTAACGGATAACCTTGATGAGTATAAGGTCTATTCATTGACCACGGTACATCGAAATATGAATGAAGATGAGGAGCATACTATGATAGGACACCGAACTGATCTTATACGTCGCGTTGGTGGTGTATTAAAACTTGCTAAGCGAAAGATTATTCTTGATCAAAATATATTCATGAATAAAAGCTTAAATGTGTATTTATAAATAGGGGGGGCAATGTCAAAAGTAATTGAGTTAGGGTATATCGGTTTAAATGTAACTGACTTAAATGGATGGAGGACATTCTCAACAGAATGTGTTGGCCTTGAGATTGAAGAGGGTGATCAAGACGACAGGTTTTATCTGAGAATGGATAACCAGCACCACCGTATAACAGTGTTTAAATCGGAATCAGATGATTTAGCTTATTTAGGGTGGCGAGTATCGGGCCAAGAAGACTTCAAGGCAATGGTGAAAAAACTATCGGATGCAGGTGTGGAACATCGGGTTGCGAGTGTTGAAGAAGCAGCTGAGCGTCGTGTGCTGGGCTTGATTAAATTGAATGATCCATCAGGTACGCCAAATGAAATTTATTACAGTCCTCAAGTGGATGTAATGAAACCATTCCACCCTGGGCGCCGTATGTATGGCAAATTTCTGACTGGTAGCCAAGGGTTAGGTCATGTTTTGGTGCGTTCAGATGACGATGAGGCAACCTATAATTTCTACAAGTTATTAGGAATGAAAGGCTCTATAGAATATAAAATAGCGTTGCCTGATGGCAATGTGGCTGAGCCAATATTTATGAGTTGTAATGAACGTCAACATTCGCTCGCGTTTGGTTTTCACGGCATGGAAAACCGTCTCAATCATTTAATGCTGCAATACACAGATTTTGATGATTTAGGCATTGCACATGATATTTTCCGTAAGCGCGGTATCGATGTTGCTATGCAGCTCGGTAAGCATGCGAATGACCAACTGTACACATTCTATAGTCCGTCTCCATCTGGCTGGCTACTAGAGCTAGGTTGGGGCGATTACGTTAAACCTGAAGCACAAGAACATTACACGGGTGATATTTTTGGGCATGCGGTTGAGGCGTCAGGTTATGGTATGGATATTGAATTGTAGAGAGTAAGTAACTCTGAAAAAAGGAAAGGCACAGGTGTTAAAGCCAGTGCCTTTTTTAATGGAAGATTTTTGTTATGAATCAATTAATATTAGCATGTTTATTGTTTTTAACTATGTATTGGGTTGTGTCTGGTGGCCCTTTGCGTGTGCCTATAGTTAATATTTTGGGAGAAAGTCTCTTTAAAATTCATAACTACTCTAAACCTAGTTTGGATGGGAATTGCCTACTTAAATGCTTTGTACGGGCCAACGTGGGGGAGTGTTAACAGGTCTACAGCCAGTCACGATAATAATTATATTTGTGGTGTGTATTATGCTGCCAATGAGTATTATGGATAAAAACCCTACATTATTGGGGCTGGTTTCGGCTGAAAATGTTAAACCTAAAGGCATGTTACGTATTACTCGCCATGTTGGGCTCCTTGGGCCTTTAAACCTAGACAGAAAATATAAGGTTAGATATGGCTAGGCTTGGGATAAGTTTGCTGCACAAACATCGTACCTTCCTACGGGAGCAATTTTCTCTGGTCGCAATAAGCTTGTTTTACAAGAATTAAACAAATGGGGTTTAGCGTTAGGTATTTTCTTATTTATAACGTTGTCGTACTTCCACCAAGATTGGTTTGGGGTACCGGCATTTCCTTAGAAATGTTGTAGCAGCTTTCTTATATTAGAGAATAATAATATTTATTTAAAAATCAAACAGTAGAGTGCCTTATAATAAGCGTTTTTTACTTGATCATCCTTTTGATAGCTTCAATACCATCTTACATTTGGTTAACGTTGATTGCATCAGCGCTGCATGCCTTTAGTTTTACCTATACGAAACAGTTCCTTGCGCATTCTGGTAATCGCATGAAGCTGGCCTTTTACAGCCAGTACGCTGTAGGTCTGATAGCTTTTTGCTTGTTGCCATTTGTGGACTTAGATCAACTGTGGGCGAATATAGAACTGATTTTATTGATGTGCGCCTTTGTTTTGGTTGCGCAAACATTTTACTTGAACGCCTTGCAGCACGGTGACGCCTCTTTTGTTGTTCCCATGCTAGGTTGTAAAATGTTTGCAGTGGCGGGCTTGTCGGTGTTGTTCCTTAGTGAAACGTATAGCTCTATTGTGTACATTGGAGCGGCAGGTGCTTTCGCTAGTTTGTTTTTTCTTAACGATGGAAAACTACACGGCTCTCCCAAATCCTTGGTTTACGTGCTGTTAACGTGTGTGTTATTTGCTTTTGCTGATATAGCAGTGGTCTTGCTGCTAAACAGAGGAGTGGGTGGCTTGGATTTAGCCGTGTTTGTTTTTATTGTACCCACGGCATTATTGATGCCTTTATCACCGCTTATTTTTAAAAGTGATTGGCAAGTGAACAAAGCCTTTAGTAAAACCTTATTTATTTATGCGGTTGTGCAATTAGCGGGTATTATTATTTTGATGGTTGCATTTAAACAAGCGCAACAGGTAACGGTTATTAACATTGTTCAATCGTCACGCGGATTCATTGCTATTGGTATGGTCTATTTAATGGCACGATTTGGTCTTAGTCATATTGAGGTGCTGTCCAAGCGACAATTAATTAATCGAGCATTTGGTGGTTTCTTAATGTTTGCTTCATTAACAATGGCGGTCATGGGTTTGCAATAATACAACGCTGCTAAGCGTAGGCTTTAAAAGAAAATACTGAGATTGTTTGACAGAACAGTACTTTGATCTAGTAGTAATGTGCGTTTTGCAATTTTAAAACCTAAGTCATTGTCTGTACGCCGAAGTATGTCATGGCGCTCGCCTGCAAAAATATCAACTTGTGTTTCTAAACGATTTCGGTATACCAAAAAGGCTGAGCAAACCTCATACGTATTGGTTTCCTCTCCTTCATGAATAATGACGTTGGATACAGTGTGACGTGTTCTAGAAGCGGGGTTTTCAGACCAGCTATAGTCACTTTGTAGCTTACGCAATCGACCACGCATTGTGTTGATATCATCATCAAAATGAGCAAATTCATCAGCGCCAGAATACTCACTGACATCGGTATCGCGAACACGTCCACGTTTCATAACATTGCGCCGTATTGGCATAAAGTAATGAATGTCTTCATCAAGTAGAGCAAACCAATCTTCATAGGCAATATTGTCTAATAGAAGTGCTTCTCGGTAATAAAATTGCTCAATTTCATGTTGAAGCGAAGGGTCAGTTTTCGATGCTGAAATAACTTTTTGTATATCAAATTTAGAAGACATAGAAAGTTCCTTTATACGTATAAGTTTGAATTAATGAGGAAAGAATGTTGCTGGTGCCATTTTATGGTTTTAATGTTTCCCAGTCAGGCTCAGTCATCATCCTAAGCCAATGTTGATACATTCCTCTAGCGGCATCTTCACTGTATACGCCAGTAATACGCCCAGGAAAATCCGAGTTGTCAGTCTCTACTTTATCAATGCCCATTTGAACATTTAGTTTTGTCTGCCTAGCTTTATTACCTTTGAAAATCTTTTGAATTTCAACCCAATTCTCGCCATCATCTTGCTCAAATACACCGCCAGCTGAAAAGGTACGAATATTCTGTTTTCGGAACTCCTCTTTAATGTCAGCTGGTGTATCAGCATCGACAACAATAAAGGCCCATACTTCGATTTCATTAGGGCCTCTTGGGTGCCAAGTTCGGATGGTGTTAATACCCGGTAAAAAAGAGCAGGTTGGAAAGATTGTCATATGTTGACCAAATAAACGTTGACCAAAATAATCGCTCCCCATTCTTTTAGAAGCCGCCTCGGCATCAGGGCCAGTTGAGACATATTCGGTAATTTTTGGTCCCATGATAGCGGCTAGAAGGTTAGGTTCATCGACAAAAAAACCTGTACCGTGGCCACCCCATTTAGCGCGGAATTGATGGCCTTGAGTAGGGATCATTTCAGGTGACAGTTCCACGCCTTCTGGGAGACCTGCAATCATGCCAGATAAGTGAGACATCGTACCCGCGTGGTACATGTCACTGCAGAATTGTTCCGCTGCAAACTTCCAATTACATGGGATGACCCACTTTTGGATGCCGCCAATAGCCTCTGTTCCACCTTCTGAACGATTAAACATCGTGTCGATGTAAGGTTTTGAGTCTGATAAGTAATCGTCAAGGCTTGGGGCTTGCTCATCCCAGTTAGCAAAAATTAGTCCACGGTAGGTTGAAACGTGTGCTTGCAGAGGTCTCCAGTCCGATTTATTAAAATCTTTGCAATGCGCTAATTGCTCAAAGGGAACGTCTATTAAGTTGCCTGCTATATCATATGACCAGCCATGATAAGTACAGACGAATGCTTTCGCATTACCTTTGTCTTCGCGCGATAAACGCATGCCACGATGGCGGCACTGGTTAAGGAAAACATTTATGCTTTTATCTTTTTGGCGGACAACAATAACAGGGTCTTCGCCCATGTAGGTGTTTAAGAAGTCTCCCGTATTGGGAATATGAGATTCGTGACCGAGTAATAGCCAAGAGCGTGCGAATACCCGTTCGAGTTCTAGTTGGTATAAATCCTCGTCGGAATAGATGCGCGCATCAAGAACACCGTCTTGATCGCTGACTAATTTTTTAATATCGTCAATTGGCCATTTTTCATTATTAACTGCACTCATTCGCAATACCCTGTATATGAAAGTTATTTATTGTTGGTAAATTATTCTACATAGGTGCTGTGGATGTTTATACACAAAATTTTGTGATTGATGCTTTTATGAAGGTTATAAGATGGTGAATGTTAGAATTGTTTTAATGTAGGCAAACCAAAATTTAGGTGAGCTAATGCAAAAAATTTAAAATTTCATTAACGGTGAATTTGTTTCTGCGACTAATGCGAAGTGGTTTAATAAACATTCCCCAGTTGATAACTGTGTTATTGCACAGGTGACCGAGGCGAGTAAGGCGGATGTTAATCAGGCCGTTATGGCAGCAAAGGCGGCGTATCAAGGTGAGTGGGGAAGCTATAACGTAGGGCAACGTGTTGATATGCTGTATGCAGTGGCCGATGAGATAACCCGTCGCTTTGATGATTTTGTAACGGCAGAGATGGCAGATACAGGCCAGCCAAAAGCGATTATGACGCATGCGTTTATTCCACGCGGTGCGGCTAATTTTAAGGTGTTTGCTGATGTAATTAAAAATGTGGCGACTGAATCGTTTCAAACCACCACGCCCGATGGCCTTGGTGCGGTTAATTACGCGATACGCGTTCCGAAGGGTGTTATTGGTGTTATCTCGCCGTGGAATGCACCGTTTTTATTAATGAGGTGGAAAGTAGGCCCCGCATTAGCCTGTGGCAATACGGTCGTTGTAAAGCCGTCTGAAGAAACACCAATGACAGCCGCATTATTGGGTGAAGTGATGCAAACAGTCGGATTGCCTAATGGTGTGTTTAACGTGGTGAATGGTTTTGGGCCAAATTCAACCGGTGAGTTTTTAACTCATCACCCCGATGTGGATGCGATTACCTTTACCGGCGAAGCCGTTACTGGCACGGCCATTATGAAAGCGGCAGCAGAAGGCATGCGAGATCTGTCGTTTGAGTTGGGCGGTAAAAATGCCAGCTTGGTGTTTGCTGATTGTGATTTTGAACAGGCCGTAGAAGGTATCTACCGCTCATCATTTTTAAACTCAGGGCAGGTATGTTTAGGCGCGGAAAGGGTGTATGTGGAAAGGCCAATCTTTGAGAAATTTGTTGAGGCGCTAAAGTGCAAAGTTGAGGGTGTGAAACATGGTCGGCCAGATGATGTGGATGCTAACTATGGTCCGATGATTAGCCATGAGCACCAAGAGAAAGTACTTTCGTATTATAAAAACGCGGTAGAAGAAGGCGCGACTGTTATAGTCGGTGGCGGTGTGCCTGATATGCCAGATGATTTGAAAGACGGCGCTTGGGTTGAGCCAACCATTTGGACCGGTTTGCCTGAAACAGCAACAGTGATGAAAGAAGAGGTTTTTGGCCCGTGTTGCCATATTGCGCCGTTTGATGATGAGCAGGGGGTTATTCGATTAGCCAATGACACGCCATATGGTTTATCAACCACCATTTGGACCACAGACCTATCACGTGGGCATCGAGTAGCTGCCAAAATAGACGTGGGTATTACTTGGATTAATAGCTGGTTTTTGCGTGATTTGCGAACCGCTTTTGGCGGCTCTAAACAGTCTGGAATAGGGCGTGAAGGTGGCGTTCATTCATTAGAGTTTTATACCGAAACACGTAATATTTGCGTAAAGCTATAAAAAATAGCCGAGATACTAATATAGTACCTCGGCTATGAACGTTAAAACGTACGTTTTAAGTTACAGCACTAGAATGGATAATGAACATGATCTGGCGCAACGGTTATCCAGCGTAATTCAGTAAATTCATCAATCATGGCGCGACCATCGAAGCGGCCATACCCCGTGGCTTTTGTACCGCCATAAGGTGCTTGGGCTTCCGCATTAACCGTGGCGCTATTGATATGGCAAATCCCAGATTCAATATGTTTTGCCATTTTCATGGCTCTAGGGAAGTTGCGACTAAACACAGCGCCCGCTAATCCATACTCTGTATCGTTGGCAACAAACAACGCTTCCTCATCGTTTTTAACGCGGATAATGGAAATAAGGGGTCCGAAAGATTCTTCCTCATAGGTTCTCATGCTGCTATCAACGTGATCAAGAATGGTTGCTGGCATTGACGAGCCATCTGCTTCGCCGCCTTTAACCAAGGTAGCCCCTTTACTAATCGCATCTTTAACGATTTCATTAAGTCGTGCGCCAGAGCTTGAATCAACCAACGGGCCAATAATACATTGTGCGTGTTCTTCTTCAACTGGGTTGCCAGCCGTTAATTGTTGCGCGGCTACTGAGAATTTTTCTACAAATTCATCGGCTACTTTCTCGTCAATAACAATTCGACCAGTCGTCATGCAAATTTGCCCTTGGTAGAGGAAACAACCGAAAACGGCGGCTCTAACGGCTTCATCAATATTCGCGTCATCCAAAATAACCAGAGGTGATTTGCCGCCAAGTTCTAGCAAGCAACGCTTTAAATGTTTGCCAGCGTGTTGGGCAATAATGCGACCAACACGTGTAGATCCGGTAAAGTTAATACGTCGTATTGCCGGGTGTGCAATCAGAGCTTCGGTAATCTGCGGTGCATCTTCAGAGGCGTGAGTTATTACATTAAGAACACCTGCTGGTAAGCCGGCCTCAATTAATGAATCGGCCACTAACATATGTGTTTTAGGGCTGACTTCCGAGGCGCGGAAAACAACGGTGTTACCACACGCTATTGGGTAAGCAATGGCGCGTGCCGCCAATACAATAGGGCCGTTCCACGGGGCCATGCTGAAAATAACACCAACGGGTTGGCGAAAGGTCATCGATAAGGTATCTGGCTTATCCGTTGGGATAGTTTCACCCTGAATTTGAGTAGTCATGCTGGCTGCTTCACGGAATAAACCAGCTGCCGCCATCACGTTAAAGCCCGACCAAAGCGCCGAAGAGCCAACTTCAGCAGCCATCGCTTGAATAAATTCACCTGCTTTACTTTCTAAAATATCAGCCGCTTTTAATAATAAAAGGCGACGTTCTGTTGGCCCTGTTTCAGACCATGTTTTGAATGCTATAGCGGCTGAATCAGCGGCCTTATTAGCATCGTCAATGGTAGCCGCTGCACCTTGAGTGACTGTTTTATTGGTTACCGGGTTAAGTCGTTGAAAGGTAGCGCCATTTGATGCGTCTACAGCTTTATTATTGATAATTAGTTTAGTTTCCATTGTACCTTTGTGGTTATGCTAAAAATCCCCGAGGTACTGCAATAGTGCCTCGGGTTGTGGGTTAAACTTACGCTAAACCTTCATGCTTTAGTGCTTCTTGCACGGCAGGGCGGGCACCAATACGTTCTTGGAAGGCTAAAAGTGATGGCCAAGGCGAGGCATCAAATTCAAAATAAGGGTGCCAGCTTAAGATAACGAACAAGTAAATATCAGCAACTGAATACTGGTCGCCTAATAGGTAATCTTTATCGCCTAAGGCATCTACTAATTGCCCTAAACGGTTGCTATAACCTTCTACCAGAATGGCTTTAGCTTCATCAGGCATCGCGGGGTTAAACAAAGGTGCAACGCCTTTGTGTAATTCAGTAGATAGGAAGTTTAACCATTGTTGTAGTTTTGCGCGTTCAAATGTGTCGGCGGCAGGGGCTAGATTTTTTTCAGGAGCTAGGCCAGCAAAGTATTGAATAATAGCGGGGCCTTCAAACAAAAAATCACCGTTATCAAGTTCCAGCGCAGGTACGTAACCACATGGGTTAATGTCTAGGTAGTTGTCACCGTTTTCAAGCGTGTGAGATGCCAAGTCTACTTTAACGAGTTCAACGTTTAAGCCAGTTTCGCAAATAGCAATGTGTGGTGATAGAGAGCAAGATCCAGGTGAGTAATAAAGTTTCATTTGTGTTATTCCTTTTAGTTAAGTTGTGAGGCCTTAGCACGAAAGCTCTTTTGCTCCCATACGGCGTCGCCTAAAGGCGCCTACTTTTGGTAAAAAAGTGCTCAATCGGTCATTTACTCCAGTAAACTCCCTCTTTCCGCACATTTTTGCCTCGCCTAAAAGCGCCTACTGTTGGTGTCTGGAAGCAAAATCTTCTTCCGTGCAAATGCCTCATTATAAATATAAAATCGAAGCAATTAAATTGTACTTGCCACTCCGATGTTAACCAATCAGTAACAGCTGATAAAGTGACTGATGCAATATTAGCGGTGCTTGCCAACACTCCAACCTTTATCGGCAATAAGGTGTTCGGCTGCGGCTAAAGGTTCTTCTTCAAGGGGCGTTGCCATAGAGTCATTCCAGCGGTTAAAGAAACCGAACATGCCAATGACGCCTAATAGCTCAACAATTTCTTCCTCATTCCAATGTTCACACAGACGGCCGTATAGCTCGTCGGTTACATCATTGGGAACGGCTGCCGCAGCTAATGCATAATCGAGAGCGATACGCTCTTTATTGCTAAATAATGGGCTTTGGTTATAGGTATACACATCCCTCATTTTCTCTTCGCTAATGCCAAAGCGGGTAGCGCTAACCGAGGTATGTGCTTTGCAATATTGGCAACCGGCCGCTTGACTGGCGATATGGGCAACCAGGCGTTTAAATCCAAGATCAACTTGTCCGTTGGGAGAAAACACCGCTTTATTCATTTGAATAACCGACTTGGCAATGGCTGGCACGCGTTGCATGGTTAATAAGCTATTGGGTACAAAGCCAAGCGTGTTCATAAAGTGGTTAAATTCTTTCTTTAACTCTTCGTCTTGGCAATCATCAATGGACAGTGGTTTCATTCGTGACATAAAAACTCCTAAAGATTGGGTTGTATTAGTTGTATTAGAGGGGGCTTGCTTGATTAGCTATTTAATATGGTGCGGGCAAGCCCAGTACTTTTTTATAATATAACATAAGGCTAATTGTGGGCGAACGGGCGAAATTCGTGGTATCAGCGATTCACGTAGATAACGCGCAACATGATGTTTTTTTACATAACCAAAGTCACTATGAGTCATAACAGCAGTTTCGCAGGCGTGGAAACCAGCTTCAGCTGCAAGGTATTTGGAGGCATTAGTAGCTGCGCCGCAAGCGAGGTCATTGTCATATTGTGAAGCAGCAGACATTACCATTAACCAAGCGGCTTCAAGCTCGGCCCAACAGATGGCAAGAGGGTGTTGAGTGCTCTGGTTTCGACCGATTGGGCGGTTAAAAACAATGCGTTCTGGGCTCATGCCATGGAGAATGTATTCAAAACTGCGGCCTTCTTCACTTATACGCTCTTCAACTGGTATCTTTAAACTATCAATAAATAATTCATTTGAGTCGACGGCTTTTCTTCTCAATGGTTAAGGTGTCGAATTGATACTGATTATGTGAACTGGGTTATTGAATTAGTAATTTACCGTGACCCAAAGTTAGGTTGCTTTTTGCCACACATAGTGCATATGGGCACCTCTATTAATTCATGATTGGCATCTTCGCACTTGAGAGACTCAATAACGTCGTTAAAAATCTTGCAAATAGCACACTATTTGCTGCAATCTCCGCCTTGTTCTTGAGTCTCTCAAGTACAAATCTGCATAAACAGAATTAATAGAGGTGCCCATATGTTTATCATAAATAATACGTTGAAAAATTAGGCTTGTTGAGCTTGGCACATAAAGGTAAGGCGCTTTACAAACAAACGTTTGGTTGATAGATTGATTTAATAAAAAACGTAAAATTCATTATGAGCCCTATAACATCACTTCAGCGTTCAGTACTTTTTGTGCAGGGGAGCCATCAGCACCGCATAGAGAAATCGGTGGCGATTCCAGCTGATGTGTTGGTGTTTGACTTAGAAGATGCTGTGTCGCCATCAGAAAAAGAGTGTGCTCGACGGTTGGTAATAGATGCATTGAAATCAACAGACTTTGCCAATCGTCAATGTGTGGTACGTATAAATGGGGTGACGACGCCGTGGTTTAAAGATGATGTGGCTGCGCTAAGGGAGATACAAAACTGCGCAATTATGTTGCCGAAGTGTGAATGTGCCGGTGATCTTGTGCAACTTAAAACTGCTTTAAAAGGTCACCCAGCGACAATATATGCACTGGTTGAATCGGCGTTAGGCGTCTTTTCTGTCGGTGAGTTAGCTAAGAATTTAAATGCTGGTGATAAGCTTTGTTTCGGCCACTTAGATTTTGCGACCGATATGGGGCTAACAAACACGGAGCCAAGTATTGGTTCTATTCACTACGCACGAAACCAAGTTGCTATCGCCGCCTGTGCCTTTAATGTCTCTGCAATTGACTGCCTAACGCTTGAGATGAAAAATGAGGCGGTGATAAGGCAGGATGTTATTGACGGTATGAATTTAGGTTTTCAAGGTAAGCTTTGTATTCATCCGTATCAAGTTGATATTGTGAATGAGGTTTACACGCCCACAAAGGAACAATTGTTAAAAGCAAACAGGATATTAGACGAATGGGAAAAGGTAAAAGCTGATGGGCAGAGCGTTTTTACTTATGAAAATAAAATGGTAGACCTACCGGTTGTACATGCACAGCAGAATATTTTGTCACGTTATAACGCAATCATCAGTAGTCAATCTTAGTAATGAGCCAAATTATTATAGAAGGGCCGTTTTTTGAAGACTTTAAAAGGGGTGACATTATTGAGTCAGCTCCTTCAATTACACTAACGGAAGGACACGCTGTAGCGCATCAACAGTTATTTGGTGACCGCCTTCGTTTGCCGTTAGACCATGTTCTGTGCGAAAAGGTAACGGGCTCCAAGCAGGTTCTAGCGAACCCATCGATGGTTATTAATATGGCTATTGGCCAATCCACTTACGCAACTCAAAACGTTATCGGCAACTTGTTTTATCGTGGTTTAGTGCTTAAACAACCGGTTTATCTGGGTGATACTCTTTATACGACAACAAGCGTGGCTCTACTTAAACAAAATAAACCTAAGGCATCTCGTCCTGCATCCGGTTTGGTGGTGTTAGAAATTCGGGTTTTAAACCAGCTCGATGAAGAATTGTTACATTTTTGGCGCTGTCCAATGATTCCTTGCCGTGATCAGTCAGTAGTTACCGGTTATGCTGATGATTTAGGAAGCATTTCGTCAGATATTAGTTTGGCGTCGCTATTGGATGCTGTGCCGTCTTATTGGAACCTAAAATGTTATAGAACAATTTTTAACGGATTGCATTTTAATGAGTTGAATGTCGGTACAAGTTTTTTAATAAAAGCACGTGACACGGTAACTTGTGCTCCCGAGCTAGCAAGATTATCACTTAATTTAGCGATGGCCCATACAGATGCCACTAAAAGCGTATACGGCAAGCGTTTAGTCTACGGGGGGCATACAATATCGATGGCTGCTGCTCAAATATTACGGGCATTGCCTAACCTAATGACAATTCTTGCTTGGCGGTATTGTGATCATTTGGCGCCGGTTTTTGAAAACGATATTTTACATACAGAGCTTTTTATCGATGATAAGACAGCGCTGCCCACTACCGGTGGTATTGTAGAGGTTCGAGCAAAAGTGTTTGCTGAACGACAAACGGACACGAATCTGCAAGCTTGTAGTGAACAAGTGCTTGATTGGGGGCTTGTGATATTGATGGCTTAAATTAATATGACGACTCAATGGTAAATAGGCGATTAATCAGAATATGACTGAAATTATTAAAAAGAACAACCCGGTTAAGCAGACACGAACCATGATTTTAGATGTTTCGGCAAAACTGTTTAGTCAGTATGGCTATAACGGAACCGTGATACGGGATATAGCCCAAGCCTTAAACATGAAAGCTGGCAGCCTTTATTACCATTTTGATTCTAAAGAACAATTGGTTTTAGAAGTCTTAACCATTGGTATTGAAAACATTATTGATACTGTTCAGCGGGAAGTGGCAGCGTTGCCGAAAAATTGTTCATCAAAAGAGATTGTACAGGCTGCAACTAAAGGACATTTATTGGCCTTGTTAGAAAAAGGTGATTACACATCAACAAGTATACGTAACCTTGGGCAATTGCCTGAACCTGTTCAAGCAGAGGTGCTAGTTATACGCGACCGGTATGAGGACATGTGGCGAAAGTGGTTGTTGGATGCACAAACCAACGGTGAGATTAAGGCGAACGTTAACTTGAAAGTTTTAAGGTTATCAATACTCGGCGTGTTAAATAGAACATTGGCTTGGTATAAAAAAGGAGAGCTAACGATCGAGGAAATTGCGGGTATGCAAATAGGCTATTTTTGGGACGGCGTTAGCGCCTAATGTTGAATTGTAAAAAGCCACAAGGTTAGCAAAAAATTTATAGCTCGCTCACCAAATACTCAACTGTTTTTAGGGATGGCATCGATAAAATAGCTTGTTTGATGGCCTCAGCTTTCTTAATTGACGTGGTCATTGTGCAGTTTTTAATGAATTTTTCTGAGATTTCTGCTGAGCTAAGGGGGCGGTCTGAGCAACCCCTATTTTTAAATTCTCGTTGTTTTAATAAACGACCATCTTTTAATTTGATACGTACTTCGCCAGAGTAATACGTTGGGAAGCCTGAGTCGGGGTCCGCCTGATAGCTAACCTTTTTGGCTAATGCCAGCGCAACGAGGTCTTTTAAGGGTTCTGCCTCAAGGTCTTGTAGGCTAAATTCCTGACGAATCAAGCTGATGGCAATTAAATAAGGCACGCTGAATTGTGCGTCATATGCACACGTAGGCGATTGCTTGGTGGCAAGTGGCTCACATACGGTTTTAATCACTTCTTCAGGTACAAGTGCTGTAATGCTTTCTATTTGGTCGGCTGTTAGCGAGTATTGCTTAGTGAGTTGGATGGTGGCATCAATCACTGCGTGGGTGAAATGGCAGGAAGGATACGGTTTAATGCCAACATTCATCACTTCCCATGTTTTATTAAGATCACTTGTTGCTAGTGAATAATCACATTGCGAATCCAGTTCATTTAGGTGGCTTTTATATAAACCGAAGCGCCCTTCATACGGCAGGTTAGGGCCAATGTAACCAGCCTGAGCGAAGGTGGCGGACATAATGCCGGACACGGCAGCCCAGCCTGGGTGGTAACGTTTTGTCCATGCGCCATCTTCAAGAAATTCAAAGTTCCCCGAAGCCATGCTAAGCGCAATGCCTTGAGCCATCACTAATTGCTGTTCAGATAAGCCCATTAGTTTGCCCGCCACTAGGCTGCAAGCAAATGCGCCGGCTATTCCTGTTGGGTGGTGTCCCACTTGGTGAAATGCACCTTTAGCAACCATGCCAATGCGAGCGCCAACCTCCATGCCGGCAATATACGCCTCAAGCATTTGTTCGCCAGACGCATTGGTTTTTTCAGCAACCGCGAGTACGCAAGGCCACACGGCTGATGTCATATGGACTATACCGGCGACATGGGTATCGTCAAAATCGAGACCGTGGATGAGCAAACCATTCGCCAAGGCCGCATCACGATACGGCATTTTTTCGCCAGTGCCTAGCACATGGAATGAGCCGGGTTCAGCAAATGTTCGTAAAGCTTGTAGGGCCGTTTTGCTGAATTCATAATTACTTGAAGCATAGGCAATGCCGGTGCCATCTAAAATGAGCTGCAATGCTTTTTCTTGCACAGGCGTTGGAATATTTTTAAGCTCAAGTTGGGTAACAAAACGAGCGAGTTGAGTAGATATACTAGAAGAATGATGCTTGGGCATAATGGCTTGAAACCTGTGGTATTGTCGTCAATGGAACTAAAAATAGCATAAAAGATAATCAATCGCTTGTGTAATCTAACAAATGTTAGTAATTTAAAAACAATTATGCTTAATAGAAAGAAAAGTCAGTCTTTCTTTGAGTTAATAACGCCAATACGAATTCGGTTCTACACAGAATGAAAGGAGTTAAAAGTGGATTTAAATTATAGCCCTGAAGAGCAAGCATTTAAGCTTGAGGTAAGGGAATTCTTGCGAACAAATTACCCCAAAGATATTAAAGAAAAGGTGGCTAAAGGTGTTGCCTTAAAAAAGTCAGACTACGTGACGTGGCAAAAAATCTTATATAAAAAGGGTTGGGTAGCACCAAGTTGGCCAGAACAATATGGCGGTACGGGCTGGTCGCCTGTGCAAAAATATATATTTGAAGAGGAGTGCGCAGCGGCAAATTGTTTGCGATTAGTCTCTTTTGGTTTAGTGATGATTGGTCCTGTCCTATTAGAGTTTGGAACGGAAGAGCAAAAGCAGAAATATTTACCTGATATTTTGAAAAGTGATGTCTGGTGGGCGCAAGGATATTCAGAGCCGAATGCGGGATCTGACCTTGCATCATTACAAACACGTGCAGAAAATAAAGGCGACCATTACCTTTTAAATGGCACTAAAACATGGACAACGCATGGCCATTACGCAGATATGATTTTTGTGTTGGCACGTACCAGTCAAGAAGATAGAAAACAAAAAGGCATCAGTTTTTTATTGGTCGATATGAAAGACCCCGGTGTGTCTGTTGAGCCTATTATCACGGTTGATGGTATGCATGTGGTGAACCAAGTGTTTTTTGATGAGATAAAAGTGCCCATAGAAAATATCGTGGGTAAAGAGGGTGAGGGCTGGACGATTGCTAAATATTTATTGCAACATGAGCGCACCAATATTGCCCAAGTTCCTCGTTCTAAAAAGCAAATAGAGCGGTTAAAAGCATTGGCGGAAAAAGAGCAATGTAATGGTAAGCCGTTACTGGAAGATACAAACTTTAGAAGGAAAATAGCAGAGGTGGAAGTTGAGCTGATGGCCTTAGAAATGACAAACTTGCGGGTACTGTCTAAGTTGTCTGCTGGTGAGCCGCCCGGTTCAGCTTCGTCATTACTAAAAGTTAAAGGCACTGAGGTTCAGCAGGCAATTACTGCCTTGCTAATGGAAGCGGTGGCGTATTACGGGTTTCCGTATGATAAAAACGTTATGTTAGACGGCTGGCAAGAAGACCCCATCGGGCCAGAAGAGGCTATATTTTTAGCGCCGCACTATTTTGACTGGCGCAAAACATCCATTTACGGCGGTTCTAATGAAATTCAAAAAAACATCATGGCAAAAGCCGTGTTAGGGCTATAGGGCGAAGCAGATGAATTTAGAATTTAGTGAAGAAATGAACATGTTGCAGGATATGTTGAATAAATTTCTGCATAACGAATACAGTTTTGAACAACGCCAAACACTCAGCCGGCAAGGCATTGGCTATAGCGAAGACAATTGGCAACAATTTGCTGAAATGGGGCTGTTGGGTGTGCCGTTTGATGAACAATATGGCGGTTTTGGTTTTGGCCAAGCAGGGCTTATTGTCGTTATGGAAGCTATTGGTAAAGGGCTTATAGTTGAGCCATATCTTGCTTCAATTGTATTGGCTGGACAACTGGTTCAGCAAGCGGGCAGTGAGGCGCAAAAGCGCACCTTACTTGAACCGCTTATTGGAGGCGGATTAAAACTGGCATTTGCTTATGTCGAGCGCCAATCACGCTATAACTTGGCTGATGTAGTTTGTAAGGCAGTAAAACGAGGAAACCAATTTTGTATCAGGGGTAGTAAGTCCGTGGTGTTTAATGCTGAAACGGCAGACAAGATTATTGTCTGTGTTCGAACCAGCGGGGAGAGCATTAGCCAAGCAGGTATTTCGTTATTTATCGTGGATAAAGGCAGTAAGGGTTTATCAACAAGAGATTATGAAACAGTCGATGGGTTACGAGCATCTGAGGTTCATTTTGATGGTGTTATGGTTGACGAATCGTCTTTAATCGGCGAGTTGGATAATGCTTATGACGCTATCCAAACAGTCATCGATTCTGCTTCGGCCGCCATTTGCGCAGAGGGGGTGGGTGTTATTACGCAGCTTCGTGATAAGACGGTTGAGTACTTGAAAACACGCAAACAATTTGGTCAACCATTGAGTCGCTTCCAAGTATTACAGCACCGCTGTGTGGATATGTTTATGCACGAGGAACAAATGCGCTCTTTAGCCTACTTAGCGGCCATAAAAGTGACGAGTGATGATGCCAGTGAATCAGCAAAAAGCGTATCATCGGCAAAAGTTTATTTAGCTGATGCACGAACGATAGTGGCAGAACAAGCGGCGCAATTGCACGGTGGTATCGGTGTCACGGATGAATTGGATGTGGCGCACTATGTGAAACGCCTCACCATGTTAAATACCTTGTTTGGCGATAGAGATTTCCACTTACAACGTTTGTGTTCCTTGTAACGTTAATGATGGCCGATAATTAATACGATGAGTGACTTTGTAACATACGCAAGCCTTGTAGAAGGTGACGACTTTTTAAACCCACCGGTGCCCTTTGAAGTTAATCAAAATGTGGTCGATTGGTATATTAATGCGACCAACGATACGACAGCAGAACTTCAGGAAGTTGATCCGCAGGGTGACCGTATTGCGCCGCCGATGTTAGCAGCAGTGTATGTGATAGACGCCTTGCGAACACGCGTTGGACCACCGGGTGGTATTCATGCCAAGCAGCGTTTTAAGTTACACCGGCCAGCGAAAATTGGCGAAAAGTTATATACCTCGGCTAATGTCCTTAAGCTGTACGAGCGCAAAGGGCGTAACTACGTGGAAATGACGACAGAAACAAAAAATCAGACCGGCGAGTTAATTACAAGCGGTTTGATTACCCGGATATGGGGAAAAGAATAATGTCATCAACCAATGAACTGGAGCAATTCAATGGTTTTTCTGTGGGTGATGATTTGCCGCAGCTGCTTGAGAAAGTTGATCAAAGTATGATTGACGCTTACGCCGATGCGTCAGGTGATGTTAACCCGCTTCATGTTGACCCCGAATTTGCAAAAACCACTATTTTTGGCGGTACGATTGCACATGGTTTGCTAACACTCGCGTTTGTATCGCGGGTATTATCTGCGTGGAATTGGCAGGGTTGGGCTTATGGGGGGGAGCTAGATATCGTCTTTCTTGGCCCCGTACGGCCAGGCGATACAGTACGTGTTTGCGCTAAAATAGACGCGATAGAGCAACGTGAAGATAGTGTATACGCTCGCTGCAGCCTGGCTTGTTATTGTGGCGAGAAAGCCGTTGTTAAAGGCACGGTTATCAGTAAGATTTAGGTAAGCCCAATACTTTTTCAGCGATAAAACACAGCGCCAATTGTGGGCTAACAGGCACCAGCCGAGGAATAAGCGATTCGCGGAAATAGCGTTCCACGTGATATTCCTTCGCATAGCCAAAACCACCGTGTGACATAACGGCGGTTTCACACGCATGAAAACCGGCTTCTCCTGCAAGGTACTTGGCCGCATTAGCTGCAACGCCAACAGATTTTCCATTGTCGTATTGCCATGCAGCTGACAATACCATCAGCCAAGCGGCTTCAAGTTCTGCCCAACGAATGGCAAGTGGGTGTTGAATGGCTTGGTTTTTACCGATGGGGCGATTGAAAACAATGCGTTCTTGTGCGTAAGTTTTAGCTTTATTTAAGGCTATGTTGCCAAGGCCAATGGCTTCTCCAGAAATTAGAATACGTTCTGCATTCATGCCGTGAAGAATGCATTCAAACCCTTTGCCTTCTTCACCAATGCGGTCTTCCAGTGGAATTTTTAGATTGTCGATAAATAACTCGTTGGAATCGACTGCTTTACGTCCCATTTTTGGAATCTCACGCGCATTTATGGCGCTGCGATCAAAGTCGGTATAGAAAAGGCTCAAACCGTGCGTTGGTTTTTCAACTTCTTCAAGTGGTGTTGTGCGAGCAAGCAATAGAATTTTGTTGGTGACCTGGGCAGTCGAAATCCATACTTTTTGACCATTCACAACATAATGGTCACCATCACGAACGGCGAGTGTTTTAAGCTTAGTTGTATCAAGCCCAGTATTGGGTTCGGTAACGGCGAAACACGCTTTGTCGCGGCCTTCCACAATAGGCGGCAGCATGCGTTGCTTTTGCTCTTGTGTGGCAAATTTAACAATAGGGTTTAAGCCAAAAATATTCATATGAATGGCGGATGTCCCCGACATTCCGGCACCCGTCTCGGCAACAGTGCGCAGCATAATGGTGGCTTCGGTAATCCCTAACCCTGAACCGCCGAATTCTTCAGGAATACAAATGCCTAACCAGCCGCCGCTTGCCATTGTTTCATAAAAATCGTGCGGAAAGCCGCCTTCTTGGTCACGTGTTAACCAATAGTCATCATCAAAGGGTTCGCACGTTTTGATGATGGATTCGCGGATTGCGTTTTGTTCTTCTGTATATGAAAAGTTCATCGTGTCTATTTTTTAGGTTTTTGTAGGGTGATTTGTATATCTTTAAAGCGTTGAATTTCTTCTTCACAATACCCAGCAGCGGATAAAATTTCGCTATTGTTTTCACCGTATTGTGGAGGTTTAAATTGTATTTTTCCGGGGGTTCTAGACAGTTTGATAGGGATGCCTGTGCCACGGTATTCACCGTCTGTAACGACCATTTCTCTGGCAATGGTTTGTGGGTGCTGCATGGCATCCTCTACGGTTTGTACTGAGCCTGCGGGTATGCCTTTTTCCAGTAATTCTTGGGTGAGGGCCTTACCGTCTTTATCGGCGAGTATATCTTCCAGTATTTTACGTAAAACAAGCCTATTAGCTGCGCGATCTGCGTTTATGGCAAAACGTGGGTCACTGGAAACATTTTCACAGCCTAGGTGTTTGCATAAGCCAGCAAATTGCCGGTCATTACCGATGGCTAGGAATAAATAGCCATTGGCGGTAGGTAGCAAGTCGTAGGGCGTAATATTGGGGTGTGCACTGCCGGTACGATTTTGTGGTTTGCCATCTAAGAACCAATTGGCAGCATGGGGGTGAATCAGGCTGATGGCGGTGTCGTACAGGCTGACTTCTATAGATTGCCCTAGGCCAGAGGTGTTCCGTTCATGCAAGGCTAATAAAATAGCGATAACGGCATTCATGCCGGTTGTTAGGTCGACAATAGGTACGCCAATACGAACCGGCGGCCGGTCTGGGTCACCATTAATGCTCATTAAGCCGGAAGTGGCTTGGGCAACGGCATCGTAACCTGGAAATCCAGCATAGGGGCCGGTGCTACCAAAGCCAGTAATGCGGCAATGGATTAATTGTGGGAATTTTTTCTGTAGCACGTCTTCAAAGCCAATGCCCCACTTTTCAAGCGTGCCCACCTTGAAGTTTTCGACGAGTATGTCGGCTTGTTCAAGCAAACGAAATAATATCTCATGAGCTTCAGCTTGGCGCATATCCAAAGCAATACATTTTTTATTACGATTAACGCCGTCATAATAAGCGCTACCACGTTCGTGATAAGGAGGGCCCCAGCCACGTGTTTCATCACCGGCAGGTGGTTCTACTTTAATGATTTCTGCACCGTGGTCGCCGAGTATTTGGGTAGATAAAGGGCCGCCTAATACACGTGATAGGTCGACTACTTTTATTCCTTCAAGCGATGATTTTGGCATTTAGAGCACCTCCTCAGTGCCAAGTATTGAGGTGACTTGGCTGGACAAAACGCCGCCATTGCCATGTACCAGAGCCACTTCAGCATTATTAACTTGTCGTGCGCCACAGTGGCCACGCAGTTGTTGAATAGCTTCTATAAGAATGAAAATACCGTACATGCCCGGGTGCACACAAGATAAACCGCCACCATTGGTATTAACCGGCAAGCTACCACCGGGGGCAATGTTACCGTTCGAAACAAAGGGGCCGCCTTCGCCTTTTTCGCAAAACCCTAAGTCTTCTAAAAACAATAGAGTGTTGATGGTGAAAGCGTCATAGACCTCTACAACATCAATATCGTTTTGCGTAACACCAGCCATCTTGAACGCACGCTCGCCGGATTCTTTCGCGGCGGTAACCGTCAGGTCGGGCATTTGGGTGATTTGGCGATGCCAATGCGCGGTACCTGTGCCTAATAGGTAAACCGGTTTGTTGGGGAAGTCTTTGGCTCGCTCACTCGACACCATAATAACAGCGCCACCACCGTCGGTAACGAGGCAACAGTCCAGCAATGATAGTGGGTCGCTAATCATTCTTGAGTTCAGTACGTCTTCGCGTGTTAAATCATCACGTGCAAAAGCGGCAGGGTTTAATTGCGCCCATTGTCGCGCGGCTACAGCAATATCGGCGAGTTGCTCGCGGGTAGTGCCATATTGGTACATATGCCGTGCAGCGGCTAATGCATAAGAGCTAATAGGGTATCGTGGTTTATACGGTGCTTCATAAATTTGCTGTTCTGACATGGTGGCCAATTTTCCACCAGCGGTACGCTGATTGCTGCCGTAACAAATAAGCGCCACATCGCATAAGCCAGTTTTAAGCGCCATTGCAGCATTGAGCGTGTGTGCAACAAAAGACGAGCCACCGACCATGCTACCGTCGGAAAACCGCGGTTTAATACCCAAGTATTCAGCCGTGCTAAGTGTGGGCATAAAATGGTAAGACGAGCCGGTAAATAGCCCGTCAATATCGCTCAGCTTTAAACCGGCATCGTCCAATGCGTTATGCGTGGCTTCGGCAAGAATATCTAGCGGCATTTTGCCGTGCGCTTCACCGCAACCCGCCAAGCCGACACCAACGATAGCGGAAGAACCTCTTAAATTATGAGCCATTAACTCGCTTCCTTACTTGGGGTGAAGACAACAAACGGCTCATCGTCATCATTAATAATGCGGGCCGTTACCTTATCACCAATATTGACTAATTTAGCGTCGATATCTTCAATGCGGCTCATCATGCGAGGGCCTTCATCGAGGGTAATAAGGCAAACATTATAATCACCGCCACGTTCAGGTTTGCGGTAAATGGTCGTGGTTGAATAGACTTCACCTTTACCTGAAATGGCTAACCATTCGAGTTCAAATTCGCCACAATATGGGCATACGACGCGGGGGAAGAAATGAAACTGATTACATTTCGTACACTTTGGCAGGGCAAAAATATGACGATCTAAAAAAGAACGGTAGATCATATCAGGACCGCTTTTATTGGTTTTATCAGATTGTTTGGTCATGGGGAATCAGTCTAATTTTCTTTAAATTAATGTGTATTAAATAAAAAACTTGTGGAAAATTCTAACACTTGTTATGTTGAGAAACTACTTGTTTGTTATTTAGGAGATATCGCACTATGCCTGCAAAAAATGCGTTACTTTTCGAGTCGCTTAAAGTGCGCGAGCTTGAATTGTTGAATCGAATTATGATTTCCCCCATGTGCACTTATCAAGCTGAGCTTGATGGTAAGGCGCATGAAACGCATTTGGTGCATTACGGCCAGTTTGCGCTCGGCGGTGCCGGTTTAATTATGACCGAGGCGACAGCGGTTGAAGCGCGTGGCCGTATTAGTGCCGGAGACTTGGGCTTGTGGTCGGATGAGCAAGTTCCAGCGATTAAACGAGTGGTTGATTTTGTTCACCAACAAGGCTCAAAAATGGGCGTTCAATTGGCGCATGCAGGTATTAAAGCGTCAACGCGTCCACCGTGGGATGGTAATAGTTTTTTAGATAACAGTGATGCTGAAAAGGGCGCCAAACCTTGGCAAACGGTTGGCCCTACAGACGAGCCATTAGCGGCAGATTGGCCGACCCCAATGGCGTTGAGTATTAGTGATATAGAAACGCTCGTCGAAGCATGGGGCGCGGCGGCTGCTAGAGCAAATACCGCGGGCTTTGATGTACTGGAAATACACGGTGCGCATGGGTATTTAATCAGTGAATTTTTGTCGCCACTAACGAATACGCGTACGGATGAATACGGTGGTGAGCAAGGGCGAACTCGATTAGCCTGTGAAGTAGTTGAAGCGGTGCGTGCAAATTGGCCGGAACATAAACCGTTGTTTTTTAGAATGTCGGTGATCGAAGGGGTGGATATTGGTTGGTCGCTAGATGACTCGATTAAACTGGCGAAGCGGCTTAAAACCTTAGGCGTGGATTTGATTGATTGTTCCAGTGGCGGAGTGATTGGGATGCATGGAAAGTATGCCATTCCCCGCACGCCGGGTTATCAGGTTTTTCTTGCTGATGCGATAAGGTCACAAGCACGAATACAGGTGTCTGCGGTGGGGTTAATTACTCAGCCTAATCAGGCAGAAGCAATTTTACAAGCGAGCCAAACTGATATTATTGCGCTTGGGAGAGAAGCGCTAAATAACCCTTACTGGCCAAGACATGCGGCGCAAGTTTTTAACGCAGATGAGCATTTTGAAAATTGGCCGCAGCGTTATGGTTGGTGGTTAGATAAACGTGCAGCAATGGTCAAGGGGGCTGGTCAATAATATGAATGATCAGCAAACAGAAACCACATGGCCCTTAACAGGTATTAAAGTCTATGAGATAGGTACCAGTGTTGCAGCGCCTTATGGTACATGGATTTTAGCAGCACTTGGGGCCGAGGTTATCAAAGTTGAGCCGGAAGGTCGAGGAGATGATTGTCGACACTGGGGGCCTCCATTTTGGCATGGCTCTTCGTCTATGTTTCAGGCGCTAAATAGAGATAAACAATCCATTACCGTTAATTTAAACCATGCTGAAGATAAAGCGTGGTTACGGGATGAGTTAGTACATAACGCCGATGTTATATTACAAAATATGCGCCCTGGAAAAATAGCATCACTGGGCTTGGGTTCAGATGAACTGTGTAAGTTAGCGCCGCGCCTTGTGTACTGCAATATTTGGGCGTTTGGTCAACAAGGGCCAATGGCAGATAAACCTGGATATGATCCATTAATGCAAGCCTACAGTGGCCTGATGGGTTTGAATGGAGAGCCCGATCGCCCGCCGGTTAGAGTGGGTACATCCATTATTGATATGGGGACTGGCATGTGGTGCGGCATTGGTATTTTGGCGGCTTTATTAGAACGTGAAAAAACCGGAAAAGGTTGTGTGGTGGATGCTTCATTATATGAAACAGCGCTTGGGTGGATGACCTCACACATGGCCAGTTATCAAGCAACCGGAAAGCTACCCACGCCTCAAGGCTCTGGTATACAAGGGCTTGCACCTTATCAGGCCTATGAATGTTCCGATGGTTTTTTAGTGATTGCTGCGCCGAATGATAAATTATTTGAATTATTGAAAGCCGTATTAGGCCACCCTGATTGGGCGGAAGAGGAACGGTTTAAAACGAACCCTTTGCGTTTTGAAAACAAAGCGGCTTTAAACCGATTGATAACCGCCATTTTAATAGAGCATCCACGGGTTTATTGGGAGCAGAAGCTTGATGGGGTAGGTATTCCTAATTCGCCGATAAAACAGGTTGATGAGGTGTTAAACGACCCACAAACGAAGGCTTTAGGTATCGTCCAAGAGTCTGCCGAGCACGCAATGAAATTAGTCGGCTTGCCAATAAGCTTCAATGGTAAACGCCCGCCGATTCGAAATGAAGCGCCGAGCCTAGGCGCACAAAATAGCAGCGTTAAAAACGAAAAAAAGGAAAATAAATGAGCGATATATCCATTCTGCTGGGTAATGATTACGCTGATATACGCGATGCCGTTAGCAAAATATGTGACGATTTCCCTGGGGGATACTGGCGTAAGTTGGATGCTGAAAGTGCTTACCCAGAAGCTTTTGTTAAGGCTTTAACAGAGTCAGGTTTTTTATCAGCATTAATTCCAGAAGAGTATGGTGGCGTTGGCTTACCCTTACGCGCTGCGGCTGTAATAATGGAAACCATTCATGCTTCAGGTGGATCGGCTTCTGCTTGTCATGCGCAAATGTACATCATGGGTGCACTGCTTAGGCATGGTAGCGAAGAACAAAAAGAAAAGTATTTACCAAAAATTGCATCGGGTGAACTGCGCCTGCAAGCCTTTGGGGTAACTGAGCCCACATCAGGTTCTGATACGACCAAATTACGTACCAAAGCCGTTCGACAAGGTGATAAATACATCATTAACGGTCAAAAAGTATGGACGAGCCGTGCTTTTCAATCAGACCTTATGTTGTTACTAGCACGTACAACGCCTTTAGAAGAAGTGTCTAAACCCACCGATGGCTTATCTATTTTCTTGGTTGATATGCGTGATGTAGTCGGCAATGGTATGGAAATTCGCGCCATTGACGCGATGATTAACCACAACACTACCGAAGTATTTTTCGACAATATGGAGATTCCTGCCGACGCTTTGATTGGTGAGGAGGGGAAAGGCTTTCGCTATGTGATGAGTGGCATGAATGCAGAACGTGTGATTATTGCCGGTGAAAGCATTGGCGATGCTCGATTTTTTATTAAAAAAGCCACGGACTACGCTAATGAACGAAAAATATTTGGCGGGCCAATTGGTCAAAACCAAGGGGTGCAATTCCCCATTGCGCGAGCTCATGCGGAAGCCGAAGCGGCAGATTTAATGGCTCGTAAAGCGGCTGCTTTATACGAAGCAGGTATGCCGTGTGGTGCAGAAGCTAATATGGCAAAAATGTTGTGTGCAGACGCCGCTTGGAATGCTGGCGAAGCGTGTATGCAAACCCACGGCGGCTTCGCCTTTGCGCGTGAATATGATATTGAACGTAAATGGCGCGAGGCACGTTTGTATTTAATCGCGCCCATTTCAACCAATATGATACTGAGCTATATCGGCCAGCATGTTTTAGGCATGCCAAAATCTTACTAAACAGGCTGGGCCAGTAAGCCAAACCAGCGGCAAATAAAAAGAGTGACATATGACACAAGCAGTGATTAAAGAATTTAAAGACGGCATAGAAATATGGCGTATGAACCATGTTGAAACGCGTAATGCGATAACCAATATGGAGATGATAGATACCTTGGTTTTATATGCGCAACAAGCACAGAAAAACCCGGAAGTTAGAGTCATTATTTTAACGGGCAATGGGCTTGCTTTTTCATCGGGCGGCAATGTGAAGGAAATTCGTTCGCAGATGACCGAATCAGACAAAACACCGCACGAACTAGCGACTTGGTACCGTGAAGGCATCCAGCGTATCCCCTTGGCTTTTGAAAAATTGGATGTGCCGATTATTGCCGCTATTAATGGGCCGGCAATAGGCGCAGGTTGTGATTTAACCTGTATGTGCGATATGCGTATTGCGGCACAAAGTGCCCGATTTGCCGAGAGTTTTGTGAAGCTGGGTATTATCCCCGGCGATGGTGGTGCGTGGTTATTACCGCGTGCAGTAGGTTTAGCAAAAGCCGCAGAAATGGCATTTACAGGCGACGCCATAAGCGCACAAGAAGCGCTTGATTGTGGTTTGGTGTCAAAAGTTGTGGCGGATGATCAGTTAATGAATGAAGCAATGTCATTAGCAAAACGGGTAGCGGTTAACCCACCTATTTCAGTGCGTATGGCCAAACAATTGATGCGCGAAGGGCAACGTACAAACTTGGATAATCACTTGCAAATGGCGGCTGTTATGCAGGCCGTTTCCCATCGTACAGAAGACCATCGCGAAGCAATGGAAGCGATTTTTGAAAAGCGTGCGCCGATATTTAAAAGCCGTTAGACGGGGTGTTCTACGGATGAATTGAAAGGAGACAATAATATGATGATGAAAGGTAAAGTAGCCTTAGTAACGGGTGCTGGTAGAGGTATTGGTCGAGCAATTGCCATTGAAATGGCCAAGCAAGGTGCAAAAATAGTGGTGAATGATTTAGGCGCTAGTTTGGGCGGTGAAGGCATTGATATGAGCCACGCCGAAGAGGTGGTTAAAACAATTACGGATATGGGCGGCGAGGCCGTAATTAATGGTGATAGCGTGGCAGAACTGTCCGGTGCGCAAGCGATGGTACAAACAGCCATTGATAATTTTGGCCGTATTGATACCGTGGTGAATAACGCCGGTATTTTGCGTGATAAAATTTTCCACAAAATGACACCCGATGATTGGCACGCGGTCATTAACGTGCATTTAAATGGCAGTTTTAATACCGCTCACGTGGCCGCGCAACACTTTCGCAAGCAAGAAAGCGGTAGCTTTGTGTTTATGACATCCACATCGGGGTTGATTGGGAATGTGGGGCAGGCGAACTATTCAGCCGCTAAACTGGGCATTACCGCGTTGTCTAAAAGCATTGCTCTGGATATGCAGCGTTACAACGTTCGTTCAAATTGTATTGCGCCGTTTGCTTGGAGCAGAATGACCAGCGCCATTCCCGTGGATACGCCAGCTCAACAAGCGCGCGTTGATAAGTTAAAGCAAATGACACCCGATAAAGTTGGCGTAATGGCGACGTATTTAGCGACCGATGCAGCGAAAGACGTGACAGGGCAAATTTTTGCGGTGCGTAATAATGAAATATTTTTGATGGGACAATCTAGGCCACAACGTTCGGCACATCGTTCAGAAGGTTGGACACCAGAAACCATTGCAGAACATGCTATACCAGCGCTTAAAAATGACTTTTATCCGTTAGATGTATCTGCCGATGTGTTTAGTTGGGACCCTGTTTAAGGCGTAGCCTACGATTGCGATTATGTTCGTTCAATAACGACAGCCAGCCCCTGGCCAACCCCAATGCACATGGTGATGAGGGCGTAGCGCCCGCCGGTTCTTTGTAATTGCCGCGCTGCTGATAAGGCTATGCGAGCACCAGAAGCCCCCAGTGGGTGACCAACGGCAATAGCACCGCCGTTTGGGTTAATGCGTGGGTCATCGCTCGCTAGCCCTAGCTGTTTTAAGTCACCAAGTACTTGTGCGGCGAAGGCTTCGTTAATTTCAATAACATCCATTTGTGCCAGCGTTAAGCCCAAGCGTTTAAGTACTTTTTGGCTGGCTGGCACTGGGCCTAAGCCCATCAATGAAGGCTCGACACCTGCCGACGCACCACCCAGTACACGTGCAATAGGTTTGAGGTGATGTTGTTCGCCAAAGGCTTTGTTTCCCATCAGTACCGCAACTGCGCCATCGTTAAGGCCAGACGCATTAGCCGCAGTGACTACACCGCCATCGAGTAAAGAATTCATGGAAGCCATTTTGTCGGCAGTTGTGTTTGGCCGTGGGTGTTCATCGGTATCAACAACAGTATCCGCCTTGCCTCTTTTTTGCGGTATGTTAATAGCTATGATGTCGTCTTTAAAATAGCCATTAGCGGTTGCATCGGCCCATTTTTTTTGTGATTGGTAAGCAAACTTATCAGAAGCTTCGCGGCTAATATTCTCAGCCTTAGCAACGTTCTCAGCCGTTTCTGGCATACTCTCATGGCCGTAAAGTTTGCCAAAAACCTGGTTTGGAAAGCGCACGCCAATGGCGCTGTCGTAAATGTTAATGTCTTTACTGTAGGCGGTATTGCTTTTATTAAACGTCAACGGTGCGCGCGTCATACTTTCCACGCCACCTGCAATATACACGTTGCCTTCACCACAGCTAATGGCACGAGCAGCATCCAAAATAGCCGATAAACTACTGGCGCATAAGCGGTTAACGGTTTGGGCGCTCACTTCGACAGGCAAACCGGCCAGCAAACTGGCGTAACGCGCGATGTTGCGGCTATCTTCGCCAGACTGGCAAACACAACCCAAAATAACGTCATCAATTAACGCGGGGTTAAAGTCGTTACCTTCTACCAATGCTTTAATGACACTAGCGGCTAAATCATCTGGTCTAACAGCGGCCAACGAACCACAGTATTTTCCAAAAGCAGTTCGTGCGCCGTCATAAATGTATGCATTTAACATGTTGCTGTGCTCATAGTCATATCAAGGTTATTAAACATTATTCATTAATGCAGTGTGCTTTACAAACGTGTGGCTGCTTGTTAAGTTTGCTGAAGATTCTGCATAATTAGGGCAGGCGTTAATTTAAGGTCAAGAATGAATTCAACATTACACATATGCATACACGGTGCAGGTGGTTTAGGGTCTGTGATTGGTGGTTATCTTGCGAAATCGGGTCATAAAGTAACGCTAATCAGTCGCCAAGCACATGCTGATGCCGTTAACAACCAAGGTTTGAATATTTTTGGTCGGCTAGGCGATATGGTTGTTAAGGATAATCTAACGGCAGTGACAACGCCTGATCAGGTGGTTGGCGATATTGATTACTATATTCTGTTGACCAAAGCGAAGGATGCAGCAGGTGCTATTAGTGACGTGGCAGTCATATCCAAACAAATTAAATGCGCGTTGACGATGCAAAACGGTGTGGGTAAAGAGTCGCTATTGATTGAAACGTTTGGTAAAGAGCGGGTGATGGGTGGGTCGATTATTGAAGGCGCAACGTTGATTGAGCCGGGTAGGGTTAATAACCACGTAACCGCACCAACAACCGCTTATTTTGGTGAGTTAGGCGGCGGTAGTACGCAAAGAACTGAGGTGTTAGCGGAGGCATTTACGAATGCTAACCTAAACGCTAAATCTGTTGAAGATATCGATAATGTACTGTGGGAAAAAATTGTTCAAGTGTCGGGGGCATCGTCTTGGTCTGCCAGTTCGTTGAGTTCTATACCGGCATTGGATTATTGGGATGGTATATCAATAAGAGAAGGCGCAGAACATTACGTGACAATCGCTCAAGAACTTATTAATGTATACAAGGCGATGGGGTATGAGCTGCAAGATTATTATGCTCCGTTTTCTTTTTTGAAGATGATTGATGAGTCATCATTTGAAACAGCAGTACAAGCTTGTATTGATATGGGCGTAACAATGAAGCCTAAAACGCCGGGCGTTAGAACATCCATGCACGAAGATTTGTTGAAAGGTAAAGAAACAGAAGCCGATACGTTGTTCATGCCGCTGGTGGAACAAGCTAAAAAATATAATATTGCGATACCTACTTTTTTGGGTGCGTATAGGGTGATAAAAACCATTGATAGTAATTTGAGACCTTCGCAGAAAAGCTCTTTTGCCCCTATACGGCGTTAAAAAAGTTCTCAATCGGTCATTTATTCTAGTAAACTCTCTCTTTCCGCGCATTTTTGCCTTGTCTAGGAACAAAATCCTCTTCCGTGCAAATGCCTCAATTTAAATAAAAGGAAATAACATGACAATACAATCACAAAAAGACACGGTTAGAGAATTTTGTTCAGCTTGGGATAATTTGGATGTAGATAAAATTATGTCTTTAATGACGGATGATGCGGTGTATCACAATATGCCTATTGCGCCTTTAAAAGGACACCAGCAAATAGCTGAATTTATTGGGGGCTTCCTCGATATGTGCAGCTCATGCAAATTTGATATTTTAAACATTATTGCGGATGATCACCGTGTGGTGACTGAACGAGTTGACACGTTTGGGATGAAAGATGGCTCTACGATAGATGCCTTGCCAGTGTTAGGCATATTTGAATTCGATGATAACGGTAAGATTTGTTCTTGGCGTGAATATTGGGATTTACAAGACTGGATTGCCAGAGGTGGCCCTGCTTTATAATGGCTGTAAGAGAATAAAGAGACATATAAACAATGAAAATAGACCCTAAAACACAAGATAAGTTTTTTAATGTTTTAAAAGCAGTTGTAATTCCAAGGCCTATTGCTTTTATATCCTCGCAATCTAAAGAGGGTGAGTTAAATCTAGCGCCGTTCTCGTTTTTTAATGGCGTCTGTTACGAACCTCCAACCGTGAGTGTTGCTATAGCTCGCTTTGCTGGAGAGAAGTCAAAAGATAGCTTGGTCAATATTGAAGAAACGGGCGAGTTTGTTATTAATTTGGTCAACCGTGATATGGCAGAAGGCATGAACCAAACGGCTGCTGAATATCCGTCAGATGTTAATGAATTTGATTTAGCGAGCTTTACCACACTGCCATCTGAATTAGTGAGCGCACCACGTGTAGCAGAGTCGCCTGTTAGCCTTGAATGTAAGCTAATTCAAGTGGTGCCAGTGAACGAAGGTAGCCGGAAAGAGTGTGGCTTGGTGTTGGCAGAAGTCGTGTATTGCCATATTAAAGACGGTTTGTTCGATGGCCGTTATGTAGACATGAAAGGGCTGAATCTTATTGGTCGTTTAGGTGGCCACGACTATTGTGAATTAGGTGATTTCTTTAAAATGCAATTGCCGGTATACCAGCCCGAAGAAAAATAAAGTTACTGTTTGTTTTTATCGTCATCGCCAGTATAAAAAGCGGGAAAAAATTGCTGGACTTGTTTGCTATTAGTATCCCAAGCATGGCAGCCGTTTAAAAAGAAAGGTTTCACTGACTTGTCAGGGTTAGTTTTTCTCGTCATACGCGACATGGTTTGGAAAATAGTGGTGGTTGCGGGACCTATCAAGTCGGTCAAATGTGTGCATCCCTGTAACCCTCCAACCAGTTTTTTAACCCGCATGGTCCAGCCAGCCGCAATTTGTTGACCAATTAGTTTTCTGAAAATAGGATTAATGTCGGGGCAACAAGCAAAGGGTGATTTGTCTGTAACGGCAATGCAGTCACGCACCACTAATTGCTCATCTACCGTGATACGGATTTTCATATCGTGTATCGGGTCACCCGGCTCAATACCGTTTCGAAAAGCGTTTTCAACGTGATAGGTTTTAATATCTGTTAACCGTGCGTCAACCTCCCATAATCCGTCTTCTCGTTGATAGCCCTCACAGGTGATTTGACGCGTGTGGAGGTGTTTTCTGGCTTGGTTTTCAGGTAAGGGCATGTCGATGGGTTTGCTGTTTCGTAAAAGAGGGTATCTTGCGACTCTATGATGTAAATATCAACTCATCTTGATGAAAACTCATTTGAATATGGTGTTAAAGATAAAGCTGACCGTCTTATCTTGAAATATAAAATAAAGCCCTCATAACGTGTAAGGAGATAAAATTTTGATGTTAACAAGGTGATTTAAATGAGTGAAGCAAAGACAAAAACAAAGAGCGACAAACAAACATTAGGCTTTGAAGCTGAAACTAAGCAGGTTTTAGAGCTGATGATTCATTCTCTTTACAGTAATAAAGAGATTTTTTTACGCGAACTCATTTCAAACGCATCTGATGCGTCAGATAAGTTGCGTTTCGCAGCACTTTCCAATGATGGTCTATACGAAGGTGACGGCGAGCTAAAAATACGCATTAGTATTGATAAGGATGCGCGCACGCTGACTATTTCAGATAATGGCATTGGTATGAATGCTGATGAAGTTAAAAAGAACATAGGCACAATTGCTCACTCTGGTACGAAAAAGTTTTTTGATTCATTAACCGGTGATGAAAGCAAAGACAGTCAAATGATTGGCCAGTTTGGTGTTGGCTTCTATTCCAGCTTTATCGTTGCTGATAAGGTCACCATGATTACGCGTAAAGCGGGTGAAGATAAAGCCATAGGCGTTAAGTGGCAATCAACGGGTGAAGGCGAATACACCATCGAGACCTTTGAAAAAGCATCTCGCGGAACCGATGTTATTTTGCACCTTAAAGAAGCTGAAAGTGAATTTTTAGAAATCCATCGAGTGCAGTCTGTTATTCATAAGTTTTCAGAGCACTTGGATATTCCGATTGTGATGAAAAATGAGAATAAGGCTGAAGATAAAGAAGACGAGCCTGATGATATTACCGTTAATAGTGCGACCGCGTTATGGGCGAAGGCGAAAAACGAATTAAAAGAAGACGATTACAACGATTTCTATAAACAAACGAGTCATGATTTCCAAGATCCTCTTGCTTATACGCACAGCAAAGTAGAGGGAACGAATGAGTACACATTGTTGTTATACGTGCCATCAAAAGCGCCGTTTGATATGTGGGACAGAGAAGCGACCAGCGGCGTAAAACTGTATGTAAAACGCACCTTTATTATGGAAGGTGGTGAGTTAATGCCGCGCTATTTGCGCTTTGTTAAAGGTGTAATTGATTCAGATAGTTTGCCGTTAAATGTGTCTCGTGAGTTGTTACAACAAAGCAAACAAATTGATTTGTTGAAAGCAGGTGCGGTTAAAAAGGTATTGTCGCTGATTGAAGGTTTATCTAAAAAACATCCCGAGAAATTCGACACGTTATGGGCGGAATTTGGAGCGGTATTAAAAGAAGGCCCTATCGAGGACTTTAAAAATAAAGACCGCGTTGCGAAGTTATTACGTTTCGCTTCCACAAAAACGGATGGCAAGCAGACCTTAACGTTCGGGCAATACATTGAAAATATGCAAGAAGGTCAAGATAAAATTTATTATCTTACTGGCAGCGCGTATTCAACGATTAAAAACAGCCCGCACCTTGAAGTATTTAAAAAGAAAGGTATTGAAGTGCTTTTGTTAACGGATCATGTGGATGAATGGTTAGTGCAGCATATGCCTGAATTTGATGGCAAATCACTTCAGTCTGTTGCCAAGGGTGACCTTGATTTATATGGCTCTGGCAAAGATGGTGATGCGGAGAAAAAAGATGATGATAAAAAAATAGATGAGTCTCTAACCAGCGTGCTTGAGCAAATTAAAAAAGTACTTGATGGCAAAGTTAAAGATGTTCGTGTGAGTTCTCGCTTAACAGATTCACCAGCTTGTTTAGTGGCCGATGAGCATGAAATGGGCGCGCATATGGAGCGCATTATGAAAGCGGCAGGCCAAGACATGCCAGCGTCGTTACCAACGTTTGAAGTGAATGTTGATCACGCATTAATTCAACGCCTGAAAGATGAAGCAGATGACGAACGTTTTGCTGACTTATCTCACTTGTTATTTGAACAAGCCTTGTTGAGCGAAGGCGGGCAGCTAGAAGACCCAGCAACCTTCGTTCACCGTTTAAACAAATTGTTGCAGTCGCTTCTATAAGGCGCTGTTTTAAGAAAAAAAGAAAGGCGGACAGTTGTCCGCCTTTTTAGTGCGTGAGAATAAATCTCACAAGAGAGGAAATTATTTAAACGCTAGCCATTAAAACCTAAGGTGAACATTAAACCCATGACGTGGGTAGTAATGACTCAGCGCATGATGAACTACTTTTGCTGGACGGTAATAGTGTGAATACCGTGATTGGTAGTAGTGGTTATTATGGCGACGGTTATGCTTATGGTGTGTAGCGTGGTGGCGCCCATATTTATAGTGGTTTTTATGTTTGTAGTTATGGACTGCATAACCGTGGTTAAAGTGCGCGTAATTATGTTTGCGCCAATGATTGTTAGCGTGTGACCTTTGATCATGATTGTGGTGAGAGCGTGAGCTTTTGAAGGTCGCTTTATGGTCATCTTGGCGTTCATTGTGTTGATAAGAGGAATGACGGTCAGATTGGTGTGTGTTCGTGTTATGTCGTCTTTCAGCTAACACGGAGGTGCTAGCTAAAAATAGCAGAGCCAAAAGGGCGGTAGAGCTGATGTCTAAAGTTTTCATAGTCCTTATCCTTACTGCACAAGCAGTTTTGTTAACGTACAGTTAAAGGATAAAGGCTAGGGATGAATTGAAACTGAATGCTCTAAAAAAGTTTTAATTAATTTTAAATGGAGTATTTATGGTAACTGTATGGGGGTTGCAGGTTCCCAGTCGTCGGCTTTATGCTCTGCAACGATGGTTGTGTAGACGCCACCTCGAACATTGAATTCAGCAGATAAGCGCATAAACCTTGGGTTACAGGCTTTAACTAAATCATTTAGGATTGAATTAGTAACGGCTTCATGAAATGCGCCTGTGTCACGGTAGGACCATACGTATAGTTTGAACGATTTTAATTCGATGCAACTTTCATTGGGCACGTATTCAAGTGTGAGTGTTGCAAAGTCAGGTTGTCCCGTTTTAGGGCACAGGCAGGTAAATTCAGGTGTATCAATACGAATGGTGTAATCGCGTTTAATATTGGGGTTAGGGAAAGTTTCTAAGTCAGTATATGGTTTTGTGCTCATAGGAATAAGGTTAGATTGTTCTTAAAACGGCATTTTACTATGAATCATAAAACTAGGGATTTATTCCCCTGGTTAAATCAATAAATTAAGTTAACGGATGCTTTATACGCAAAGGGCATAAGTCTTATGGAAAAAGACAATATTTTTTTATTCGGCTTTATGAAAAACACGCAATGATGTATCGTTAGCCGATGCGTTTGGAGAAAATAAAACTAGCCGGCTTTAAGTCATTTGTTGACCCAACGACGATACCTTTTACGAGCAATATGATGGGTATTGTTGGGCCAAATGGATGCGGTAAATCAAATGTTATTGATGCGGTTAGGTGGGTGATGGGTGAGAGCTCAGCAAAGCACCTGCGTGGTGACCAAATGGCCGATGTTATTTTTAATGGCTCTACTACGCGCAAGCCAGTTGGGCAGGCCTTTGTTGAGCTGTTTTTTGATAATAGCGATGCGACGATAACGGGGGAGTACGCTGGTTATCAAGAAATTTCATTAAAACGTCAAATCAACCGTGAAGGTCAGTCAGTATATTTTCTTAATGGCACGCGTTGCCGACGGAAAGACATCACAGATTTATTTCTTGGTACAGGGCTGGGTGCCCGTAGTTATGCCATCATTGAGCAAGGTACAATCTCTCGCTTAGTTGAAGCAAAACCCGATGAGTTGAGAGTGTTTCTTGAAGAAGCGGCGGGTATCTCAAAATACAAAGAGCGGCGCCGAGATACTGAGAACAGGATTCGACGTACCCGTGAAAATCTTGACCGTATTGCAGACTTATGTGAAGAAATTGAAAAGCAGTGTCGCCACCTTAAACGTCAGGCGGGAACAGCAGAAAGGTATAAAGTATTAAGAGCAGAAGAACGTCAGCTAAAGGCCCAATGGTTGGCTCTGCGTTGGCAAGTTTTAAATGAAGAAGATGAAGGACGCAACCAAAAACAACAAACGTTACAACTTAAGGTCGATGAGGCACTAGCCAAGCAGCGTGAATTAGAAAAAAACATCGAGCAACATCGCGATCATTATAATGGTCAACGTGAGACATTGAACGAAGTGCAAGCTGAGTTTTACTCAATCGGTGCAGAGATATCTCGAGCAGAACAAGCTTTACAGCATCACCAATCACAAAAAGAGCAGCAAAGCACAGAGTTGACGCACTATAGAAATATATTGCAGTCATCTCAACAAGAGTTACAAGAGGGTGAATCTAAGTCGGAGAAATCTTCAGAGTTGCTTAAAGCAAGCGAGCAAGCGCTTATCGAAGCTAAGCAACAAGAAGACGGGGTTGTAAATTCGTTAACGACTACTGAACAAGCAATGCATGATTGGCAGGAAGCTTGGGATGAGTTCACGTTACAAATAGCAGAGCCTAAAAGAAAAATAGACGTTGAAAAGACTAAAATAGATCAACTGGATAGACAATTAATGTTGTCAACTCAACGTCTTTCTACCGCTAAAAGTGAACAAGTAACGTTAAACCAACTGTTAAAAAATAACGATTTGGCGGAGTTACAGCAACAGTACAAAACGCTGAATAATCAGCATGAAGCTGATCGAGAATTACTTAAAAGCGTGAGACGTAAAGTCTCGAATTACCAACAATCTGTTCATGAAGATATTGAATCTTTAGCTGGATTACGTTCACGGCATGCTCGCTTGGAAGGTCGACTCGAATCTATTAATGTTTTACAACAAACTAATTTAGGTGATTCGCGTGAGAAAGTGAGTGACTGGTTAACTCAGATGGGTTTACATGAAGCGGCTACGTTAGTTGAAAAAATTAATGTTGCGAGTGGTTGGGAGCGCGCAGTGGAGATTGTGTTAGGAGCACGACTGCAAGCCATTTGTGTGGATGATGTTGACCGAGTATTAAGCCGTGTTGAGCAATTTCCTGAAGGCGAATTAATTCTATTTAATGCAGGAGGTTCTGCTGTAAATGATAAAGTTTCAGACACTTCGTTGGCTAACCATGTGGCTACGGACTTTTCGTCAGTATCGATTTTGAAGAATGTGCATTTCGCGACATCAATTAAACAGGCAAGACAATTACTGTCCACTCTCGCTGAGCACGAGTCAGTCATTACTCAGGATGGCGTGTGGCTTCATTCTGATAGTGTTTCGTTTAAGCATAACGATGAAAACGATAGCGTGCTAGTACTGGCCAAAGAGAAAAAAGAGTTACTTAAAACGTTACAAGAATTATCTGCTGACATTTCTCAAAAAAAGCAAGCGCTAACAGTGGCACGCGTGGCGCTAACAGATTCAGAGAAGCAGGCTGATAAAGTTAGTCAGCAAGAGAGCATTTTGTTGGCGCAGATGTCTGAATTAGGCATTCAGTTAAATGACAAGCAATTAAAAATAGAGCAGGCTGAGCAAAGATTAACTCAAATTATCGCCGATATCAGCCAGTGTGAGTCTGATAATAAGCAGGAGACAGACAGTCTGGTTGAATGTAAAGAATTGTTGTCTCAAGCGCTAAATCAAGCGGCTCAAATTGAAATAAAACGTGAGTCGCTTCAGCAGCAGCGAACTGCTAAAAAAGAATTATTAGAGGGCGCCAGAAGAGCTGCACATAGTACGCGCGAATTAACACATAGCCTGATGTTGAAGATTGAGTCCCACCGTTCTTCTCAAGCGCTTGTTACGCAAAATATACAAACTGTAAAAGAAAGAATTGTCCTCGCAAATGGAAAGGTGAAAGAGATTCAGGCGTACATTGACAAGAGTAATGAACCATTAGATTCGCAAAAAAACGCGTTAGAAATCAGTTTAAAAAAGCATGTGGCAATCGAAGAGCAGCTTGTTAAAGCCAGGTCCGCTGCTGAAGTTACAGATCAGTTGATTAGGGAATTTGAAGCGAAGCGTCACCTAGCAGAGCAAGATGTTCAAGGAGCAAGAGAAAATATTTCATCGGCGAAGATTGACCACCAAGAAGTACTGGTGCGGAAGCAAACCTTGGTGGAGCAAATGCAAGAAACGGGCGTTGAATTAGATGAAATGCTTGTAAATTTGCCGGCAGAGGCTGAAGAGGGAGTCTGGCAGCAGAATGTTGTGAAATTAGGCGAAAAAATAAACCGTTTAGGCCCTATAAATCTGATGGCTATCGAGGAATACGAAACACAGTCTGAAAGAAAACAGTACTTAGATAGTCAGCAATTTGATTTAACTGAAGCGCTTAAAACATTAGAATCTGCGATAGATAAAATTGATAAAGAAAGCCGGTTATTATTCAAGCAAACATTCGATAAAGTGAATGAAGGCTTTGAAAAGAGGTTCCCAAAATTATTTGGTGGCGGACATGCGTATT
Organism: Cycloclasticus sp.; assembly: GCA_002733135.1. Lineage (GTDB taxonomy): Bacteria > Pseudomonadota > Gammaproteobacteria > Methylococcales > Cycloclasticaceae > Cycloclasticus. The sequence goes on from NVUJ01000002.1 coordinate 125,694, forward strand.
TGCAACAAATGGGTGACGATGTTCTTGAGTCAGGCGTGACCGTAATGGCTCGCCCCCCTGGTAAACGTAATAGTTCGATACATTTACTGTCAGGTGGTGAAAAGGCGTTAACGGCGGTGGCGCTAGTGTTTTCAATTTTCGATTTAAATCCTTCGCCGTTTTGTATGTTAGATGAGGTGGATGCACCACTTGATGAGGCGAATGTTGGTCGTTTTGGTGAATTGGTGAGAGAAATGTCTAAAAGCGTTCAGATAATTTTGATTACGCATAATAAGGCAACCATGGAAATGACCAATCAATTAGCCGGTGTAACAATGAAAGAGCCAGGCGTGTCTAGGGTGGTGACAGTTAATCTAGAGGAAGCGGCTGAGATGGCCGCCAGTTAAACGAACATAAGAGATGATTGTAATGGAAGAGAATTCGTTAAGGTTAGTGCTGATTATTCTTGGTGTACTAGTAGTCGTAGGTATTTATTTGTACGACGTCATTAAGAAAAAAAACCAGCAAAAAACCGATGAAAAGGTTTTCTCTCATAACCAAGATAAAATATTGCCGACGTTTTCTAGTGAAACTGCGATTATTTCGACCGATGAGAGTGGAAATTGGCAGGGCAAGCCTCACGCTGAGGGTGCAGAGGTTGCTGATCAAGTCCAACGTCCCGATATCCCAACCGCGGAACCAGCGCTCGTTATTAAACTAGTCGTGCTTCCAACAGCAGGCAGTAGTATCGAAGGACTCGATCTTTTGAATGCATTTACCGATTTAAACCTTGAATTTGGCGATATGGGGATTTTTCATCGCTATGAGCGACAAGGAGGCTCTGAGGCGCAGCTCTTTCATGTGGCTAACTTAATGGAGCCTGGCACCTTTCCAGTAGGTAGTATGGGGCAGTTCGAGTCCACTGGTGTGGTGTTGTTTTTTCAAGCTAATTCGTTAATTGATTCGAATGCTGCTTTTGATAGCATGTTAATTACAGCCAGAGAGTTGAGTCAGGTGTTTGGTGCAACCCTTGCGTGTGGCGACATGCAGGAGCTTACATTAGATAAAATTGAAGCCATTCAATCTCAGCTACAAGCGCAGTCTGGTTTATGACGACAAAGCACTCTATTGAACAGCGTCTGCGTGAGTTACGTGAGGATATTAACCAGCATAACCAGAACTACTACCAATTCGATGCACCGAACATCTCGGATGCGGATTATGATGTTTTAATGCGGGAACTCCAGCAACTGGAGAGCGAAAACTCAACGCTAATTACCTACGATTCTCCTTCACAGCGAGTTGGCTCGACACCATTAGCTTCGTTTCAGCAAGTAGAGCATCAAGTACCTATGTTGTCGCTAGATAATGCCTTTAGTCACGCTGAATTTGTCGCATTTGATAAACGTGTACGAGATAGATTGGGAATACTGGATGAAGTTGAATATATGATAGAGCCAAAACTCGATGGCTTAGCTATTTCATTGTTATATCGAGATGGGTTGTTAGTGCAGGCAGCAACTAGAGGAGATGGGAGGAATGGAGAAAATGTTACAGAGAATGTTAAAACGATTGGCGCTATACCTCTAAGCCTTAAGGGGGCGCCAATACCAAGTACGATTGAAGTTAGGGGTGAGGTATTTATGCCTCTCGACGGGTTTGACAAGCTAAATCAACGTGCGAGAAGCTCTAATGATAAGCTGTTTGCAAATCCCCGAAATGCCGCTGCTGGTAGTTTGAGGCAACTTGATTCTAGAATTACTGCATCACGTCCGCTGGCTTTTTATGCGTATGGGATAGGCTTAGTAGAGGGCGTTGATCTACCAAGTACTCAAAACGATTTGTTCGAGGTATTTGTTAGCTGGGGTTTGCCTGTTTGTGATCAAGTATCTCTTGCTTCGAATGCCACAGAATGCGATCAAGCTTTTTTGATGTTGTTGAATAAACGTTCTCAGTTACCGTATGAAATTGATGGCGTGGTGTTTAAGGTGAATGATTTTACCCTACAAAAACAAATTGGCTTTGTCTCGCGTGCACCGAGGTGGGCTATTGCTCGCAAATTTCCTGCTCAAGAAAAAACAACAAAAGTGATCGAGATTGACGTTCAGGTGGGTCGAACGGGTGCGATTACTCCGGTGGCTCGCTTATCTCCAATTTTCGTCGGTGGCGTAACGGTTACCAATGTCACCCTGCACAATGAAGATGAGATGCGTAGAAAAGATGTGCGTGTTGGAGATACGGTTGTCGTTAGACGTGCAGGGGATGTGATTCCTGAGATCGTTTCGGTGGTGTTGGAGAGACGAAAAAAAGATGCGCTGCCTTTTCAAATGCCAACGCATTGTCCGGTTTGTGACTCGCCAGTTGAAAGGGCGGAAGGTGAAGCAGTGGTTCGTTGCCCTGCGGGTTTATATTGTCATGCGCAAGTTAAGGAGTCGATTAAACACTTTGCATCACGTAAAGCGATGGATGTCGATGGATTGGGCGATAAATTAGTAGAACAGTTGGTTGCTAATGCGTTGATTAATACGCCGGCGGACCTGTATCACTTATCCAAAGAACAATTGGCGAGCTTAGAAAGAATGGCTGAGAAGTCAGCTGATAATTTGTTGGCGGCATTGAGAAAAAGCAAATTAACAACATTCGCACGTTTTTTGTACGCCTTAGGGGTTCGCGAAGTAGGTGAGGTGACGGCAGGTAGCCTAGCTGCTCATTTTGGCACGCTGGAGAGTCTGCAGGACGCTACTCTAGAAGACTTAGAGCAAGTGCCGGATGTAGGCCCTATCGTCGCACAACACGTCGTGGCCTTTTTCGAATTGCAGCACAATCGCGACGTTATTGTTGACTTGCTAAGCCTAGGTGTTCGATGGCCAGATGTTCAGGACTCTGCGCAACTTAGAAATGAACTGTCAGGCAAGGTTTTTGTGTTAACGGGTACTTTATCAACGATGACGCGAGATGAGGCGAAAGAGCTTTTGCAGAACTTAGGCGCTAAAGTAACTAGCAGCGTGTCTAAGAAAACGGATTATGTGGTTGCGGGGGAGGATGCTGGTTCGAAGTTGACCAAAGCCATTGCGTTAGATGTTGCTGTTTTATCCGAACAACAATTGGCGCAATTAATAACCGAATTATGAAAAGCTTGCCGTTAGTTTCGCAAGGCTAATTAGCAATAAATAATATTATTTATCACGCTTAAAAACATTCATCTCAAGAGGTAAACAAGGCTATCTAGAAGCGGCCTTTTTAAGGTATAATTCAGCCTTTATTGCTCATGAATTTACAGCTGGTTTTACGGCCCTATAAAAGCCGTTTATTAACTCATTCGTCGGCTTTTTAATTACTTGTTATTTGGGGAGATTCCGGCACATGGCAGAGCTCGTAAAAGAAACCATACCCGTCAATATTGAAGATGAAATGCGTCAGTCTTATTTGGACTACGCAATGAGTGTCATTGTTGGTCGGGCATTGCCAGACGTGCGTGATGGCTTAAAGCCGGTTCATCGTAGAGTGTTATATGCGATGAATGTGCTGGGTAATGATTGGAACAAGTCGTATAAAAAATCGGCGCGTATCGTCGGTGATGTGATTGGTAAATATCACCCGCACGGTGATACAGCTGTGTACGACACCATCGTTCGCATGGCTCAGCCCTTTTCAATGCGCCATTTATTGGTGGATGGTCAGGGTAACTTTGGTTCGGTTGATGGCGATTCTGCGGCGGCGATGCGTTATACCGAAATTAGAATGTCAAAGCTATCTCATGAGATGTTGGCAGATCTTGACAAGGAAACGGTTGATTTTAATGCCAACTACGACGAATCTGAGCATGAGCCAACTGTGTTACCTGCGCGCGTTCCATTATTGTTGATTAATGGCTCGTCAGGTATTGCTGTGGGCATGGCTACTAATATCCCGCCGCATAATTTAGCTGAAATCACGTCAGCTTGCTTACGCTTAATTGAAAACCCTGAAACATCCATTGATCAGTTGATGGAATGTATTCCGGGTCCTGATTTTCCAACAGCCGGTATTATTAATGGCGCAGATGGTATTCGCGAGGCTTATCAAACGGGCCGAGGGAAAATTTACTTGCGTGCTAGATATCACGTTGAAGGCGAAGAAAGTTCTAACAGCAAGTTATCTATCGTCGTCACAGAATTACCGTATCAGGTTAATAAAGCCCGCTTGCTGGAGAAAATTGCGCATTTGGTTAAAGATGCGAAATTAGAAGGCATTTCTGGTTTGCGTGACGAGTCTGATAAAGACGGCATGCGCATGGTGATTGAGCTTAAGCGTGGTGAAGTACCTGAAGTCATCATAAATAACTTATACCAACACACGCAATTACAAAATGTGTTCGGTATTAACATGGTTGCGTTGATTGATGGCCGCCCTAAATGTTTGAATCTAAAGCAAATATTGAATGCGTTTATTGATCACCGAAGAGAAGTGGTGACGCGTAGAACGATTTACGATCTTCGCAAAGCACGTGAACGGGCTCATAACTTAGAAGGCTTGGCTGTTGCTTTATCGAATATTGATGAAATGATTACGATGATCAAGGCGGCCAAAACACCGGCTGAAGCTAAAGTCAGTTTATTGGCGGCATCGTGGAAGCCGGGCTTAGTTGCTGAGCTGTTATCAAAAGCAGACTCTGATCGCTCTAGGCCAGACAAGTTAGAAAATGAATATGGTTTCCTAGACGGAGCGTACCACTTATCGCCAGCGCAAGCGCAGGCAATTTTAGAGTTACGTTTGCACCGCTTGACCGGCCTTGAGCAAGATAAAATCTTGCAGGAATATAAAGACTTATTGGTTGTTATCGACGACTTGCTCGATATTCTTGGTAGTCGCGTGCGGTTGATGACGGTGATTAGTGATGAGCTTATCGCGCTGATTGAAGAATATAAAGAAGACCGCCGAACTGAAATTGTTGATAAGTTCCTTAACTTAACCGCAGAAGATTTAATTACCGAAGAAGATATGGTGGTGACGTTATCGCATGAGGGCTATGTGAAATCTCAACCGTTAACGTCTTATACGGCGCAACGTCGAGGCGGTAAAGGCAAAACGGCAGCCAATACAAAAGACGAAGATTTCATTGATAAGTTGTTTATCGCTAATACGCACGACACCGTATTGTGTTTCTCAAGCAAAGGTAAAGTGTATTGGTTGCGGGTGTTTAATTTACCGGTGGCCAGCAGAATTGCCCGTGGCAAACCGATTGTTAACTTATTGCCATTAGATAATGATGAACGCATTAACGCGATTTTACCTATTCGCGAATTCAATGAAGATGAATTTATCTTCATGGCGACTGAGGCGGGTACGGTCAAAAAGACCAACATCAAAGAATTTGAAAAACCTCGTGCTAACGGCAAAATAGCGATTGATCTACGTGATGACGATACATTAGTTGGCGTGGCGGTTACTAACGGTCAAAAAGACGTGATGCTGTTTGCGAGTTCAGGCAAAGTAGCCAGTTTCAATGAAACAGGCGTTAGGGCGATGGGGCGGACAGCCAGTGGTGTTCGCGGTATGCGCTTAAAAGACAAAGAGCGCATTATTTCACTCATCATTTCGGAAGAAGGCACGGTGTTGACGCTGACTGAGAATGGGTACGGTAAACGTACAAATATTGAAGAGTACCCTATTCATAAACGTGGTGGGCAGGGCGTTATTGCGATGCAAACCAGTGAACGAAACGGTGCATTGGTAGGTGCGGTATTGGTAGACGATTCAGATGAGCTGATGTTGATTACCGATGGTGGCACGTTGGTAAGAACGCGCACCAGTGAAATATCTATATTAGGCCGAAACACGCAAGGTGTACGAGTTATTCGCCCCAGTAAAAATGAAAAAGTCATCGGTTTAGACCGAATTGCAAGCTTAGGTGACGAAGAGATGGGTGATGATGCCGATGAAGGTGAGTCACCCGATGAACAAACAACAGATTAATCGTATTTAGGAGTTTTAGATGTCCCGTGTTTATAATTTTAGTGCTGGCCCAGCGGCTGTGCCGCTAGAGGTTTTACAAAAAGCGCAAAGTGAAATGCTTAACTGGAATGATTCCGGTATGTCGGTGATGGAAATGAGCCATCGCGGCAAAGATTTTATTTCGATTGCAGAAAAGGCAGAAGCTGACGTTAGAGAGTTGATGGCAATACCAGATAATTACAAAGTGATGTTTTTACAAGGTGGTGCAACAACGCAATTCTCAATGGTGCCCATGAACTTACTGCAAGGTAAAAGCAAAGCGTGTTACGTCAACACGGGTGCTTGGTCTAAAAAGGCGATTAAAGAAGCAAAAATCCATTGCGATGTTCAATTATCAGCCAGTTCGGAAGATGATAATTTTACATCGATTCCAGCGGTAGAGAGTTGGGATATCGATTCTGATGCGGCTTATTTGCATTACACCAGTAACGAAACGATTGGTGGCGTTGAGTTCCAAGACGTTCCTGATGTAGGTGGTTTAGATTTGGTGGCGGATATGTCATCAAATATCTTGTCTAGAGCGGTAGACGTGAGCAAATTTGGTGTGATTTATGCCGGTGGCCAAAAAAATATGGGCCCATCAGGTATTGCGCTGACTATTGTGCGCGATGATTTGATTGGCAATGTTAAAGCAGGCTCTCCAACGATGATGGATTATAAGAACCACGCGGATACGGGCTCTATGTTCAATACACCGGCAACATACAGCTGGTATTTGATGGGTTTGGTCTATGAGTGGATTAAGTCGAAAGGAGGCGTGGCAGGTATCGAAGCGCGTAATGTTCGTAAAGCAGAAAAACTATATGCAGCGATTGACGCTTCTGATTTTTATGCAAACCCAGTGCAAATTTCATCACGTTCAAGAATGAATATCCCGTTTACATTAGCTAATAGTGATTTAGAAGGCGGATTTTTAGCCGATGCAAAAGCAGCAGGTTTAGTGACATTAAAAGGACACCGTTCCGTTGGCGGTATGCGAGCCAGTGTTTATAATGCGATGCCTGAAGAAGGTGTCGATGCACTCATCAGTATGATGGCTGAGTTCGAAAGAACAAAAACGTAACAAATAGTTTAATAATCAAGGTCTTAAAATGTATAAAGTTCAAACGTTAAATAACATTTCTGTAAAAGGTTTAGAGAAATTCCCAAGAGATAAATACGAAGTCGCGTCGGAGATGCAAAACCCAGATGCCTACATGCTCCGTTCATTAAAAATGCACGATATGGATATTCCAGCCAGTGTGTTGGCCGTTGGCCGTGCGGGTGCGGGTGTTAACAATATCCCTATTGATAAAATGAGCTCTTTAGGTATACCTGTTTTTAATGCACCGGGTGCCAATGCGAATGCAGTTAAAGAATTGGTTGTTACGGGCATGTTGTTGGCCTGTCGCAATATTTGCCAAGCGTGGGAATGTGCTAAAAACTTAGAAGGCGATGACGAAGCAATTGCCAAAGAAGTTGAGCAAGTAAAGAAAAATTTCGTTGGCTTTGAGCTGCCAGGTAGGACACTAGGCGTGATTGGCTTGGGTGCAATTGGTACATCTATCGCCAATACAGCGCAAGATTTAGGCATGGGTGTGGTAGGTTTTGACCCTGCTATTACGGTGGAGAGGGCTTGGCAGTTGTCATCGACTATTCAGTCAGCTGCTACAGTGGATGAGCTGTTATCGAAATCAGATTTCGTGACAATTCACGTGCCATTTAACGAAGGAACTAAAAACTTAATCAATGCAAGCCGTATCGCTACAATGAACGATAACGCTGTGATCTTAAACTTTTCTAGAAATGGAATAGTTAACGATGAAGATGTCGTTGCAGCATTGGATTCTGGTAAGTTATATGCCTATATTTGTGACTTCCCGAGTAATTTATTAAAAAACCATCCGCGTGTTATTACCTTGCCTCACTTGGGTGCTTCTACAGCGGAAGCGGAAGAAAATTGCGCGATTATGATTGCCAATCAACTTAAAGAATTTTTAGAAAACGGCAACATTAAAAATTCAGTAAATTTCCCACAAGTGAAAATGCCACGTGCCGGCGGTTACCGCATGGCTATTGCTAATTCGAATGTACCAAATATGGTAGGTCAAATTTCCAGCATTCTGGCTGATACCGGTCATAACATATTGGATTTATTAAATAAATCGCGTGGCGACTTGGCTTATACCTTGTTGGATGTTGATACTGAAATAACAGAAGACGTTGTTAATCAAATTAAGAATATTGATGGCGTGTTATCAGTTAGAACAATTTAGGAAACCTGTATGAGTGTTGATAATTCATTATCTGATTTACGAAAAGCAATTGATGAACTCGATAGTAAATTATTAACACTTTTTAATCAGCGTGCGAATTTAGCTAAAGACGTTGCTACGGTTAAACTGCGCGAAGGCGAGGCAGTAGATTTTTACCGGCCAGACCGAGAAGCATTGGTATTAAGACAGGTGAAAGAAAATAATCCTGGGCCACTGAATGGTGAAGACCTAGCGCGTGTCTATCGTGAATTGATGTCGGCTTGTTTAGCCGTTGAAAAACCATTAACGATTGCTTTTTTGGGTCCTGAGGGAACCTTTACTCAAGAAGCGGCACTGAAACACTTTGGCCATGCAGTTAGCACATTAGAAACATCAACAATCGCCGATATATTTCATGAGGTTGAAAATGGAGAAGCGCATTATGGCGTGGTACCAGTAGAAAACTCCACAGAAGGTGTTATTAGTCATACGCTTGATATGTTTATGGCTTCTTCACTGCATATATGCGGTGAAGTGGCATTGAGAATTCACCACCACCTTTTGTCGCTATCAAGTTCTTTAAGCGACGTTAAGGTGGTTTATTCGCATCAACAATCGCTAGCGCAGTGCAGACAGTGGTTGACGACGCATTTACCTGGCGTTGAAACCATTGCGGTCAGTAGCAATGCTGAAGCGGCTCGTCTTGCCCAACAAGAAGGTGCTGCCGCCATCGCGGGAGAAGTGGCATCTGAGGTATACGAACTTAACAAATTAGCCAGTCATATTGAAGATGAGCAACATAATACGACACGTTTTTTAGTGATTGGTAAACAGCAAGTTGGCCCTAGTGGCGATGATAAAACCAGCATGATGATTTCTACTAAAAATATTGCAGGAGCATTACAAAGCGTTTTGGCGCCTTTTGCCTATGCCGGTATTAGTTTGAATAAGATCGAGTCGAGACCATCAAGACAAGCGGCTTGGGACTATGTGTTTTTTGTAGATATAGACGGACATAAAGACGACGAAAATGTTGCCGCAGTACTTCAAGAATTATTGCCGAATGTAAATTTATTGAAGGTTTTGGGTTCTTACCCTAGAGCGGTTATTTAAATCACTGTTAGTAAAGTAATTTCTTATTAAACATTATGTCTTCAGTGAATCTTTTTTGTGATTTAGCTAATGAATCAATAAATGGCCTGTCTGTTTATCAGCCAGGTAAGCCAATTGATGAATTGCAAAGGGAGTTCGGCCTAAAGGATGTCATCAAGTTGGCATCGAATGAAAACCCACTTGGCCCAAGCAATTTTGTAAAAGACGTCATTAAACAAAACATTGATGAGCTGTCGCAGTACCCAGATGGTAATGGCTTTCATTTAAAAAACGCATTAGTTAAAAAGCTGGGTGTAACGGCTGACATGATTGCCTTAGGTAATGGTTCAAATGATATCTTGGACACTATTGCACGTGTGTTTTTAGAACGAGGCCGTGAAGCGATATATTCCGAACATGCTTTTGTTGTGTATTCAATGGCAACTCAGTCTGTCGGTGCGACAGCAAGGGTGTCTAAAGCTAAAGCATATGGCCACGATTTAGCTGCGATGAATGCATTGGTGAACGACAAAACGTCCGTCGTGTTCATCGCCAATCCAAACAATCCAACGGGGACGTGGTTAAAACCAAACAAACTGCTAGCGTTCATCCAATCAGTGCCAAAACATGTGATTGTTGTGCTTGATGAAGCGTATTGCGAATATTTAGACCAAAGTGAATTGCCTAACACGGTCGAATGGCTTCAACAGTATCAGAACTTAATTATTACCCGAACGTTTTCAAAAGCATATGGCTTGGCTGGTTTGAGAGTTGGATATGCCTTAAGTCACTCGGATATTGCAGACTTGTTAAATACAGTTAGGCAGCCATTTAACGTCAATTCATTGGGTTTGGTTGCTGCTCAAGCAGCATTGGGAGATGATGCGTACATTGAGAAAAGTAGAAAATTAAATCAACAAGGGTTGCGACAATTAGAAGCTGGTTTTGATCGTTTAGGACTCAATTATATTCCTTCAGTGGCTAATTTCATCGCAGTTGATGTCGGTCAGAAGGCACTCGATATTTATCAAGAATTATTACGCGAAGGCGTCATTGTCCGCCCTATTGCGGCCTATAAAATGCCAAATCATTTAAGAGTGTCTGTGGGGTTGGAGAATGAAAATGATAAGTTTTTGCAAGCAGTTGCTAAGGTGCTAAGTAATGTTTAATAAAATGTGTATTATTGGCGTTGGTTTAATTGGCGGTTCAATTGCAAGGTCTTCGCGGAACAATCAGCTATGTACTGAGATCGTGGGGGTGGGTAGGGAACAATCTAATTTACAAAAAGCAGTTGAGCTAGGTGTAATTGACCAATATGAGTTGTCCATTGAGGATGCGGCGAAAGATGCAGATATCGTCGTTATATGCTCACCTGTTGGCTCATTTGAGTCTATTTTTCAGGCTTTAAAGAAAAACTGGTCAGATGACTGTCTATACATTGACGTGGGTAGCACGAAGCAGAGTGTTATAGCGGCTTTAAAAAAAGTCTTTGGCAAAGTACCTAGTAATTTCGTGCCAGCACACCCCATAGCGGGGTCTGAAAAAAATGGTGTCGAAGCGTCTACGGATTCATTATTTCAGGATAAAAGGGTCATCGTTACACCGGTCGAGCAAACCAACCAGTCTTCGTTAACTACCTGTTTAGCATGGTGGAAAAAAATGGGCGCGAGGGTGTCTGAAATGAGCCCAGAACACCACGATGAGGTGTTTGCTGCCACCAGTCATTTGCCACATGTATTGGCCTATTCTTTAGTCGAGTTATTGAAAAACAAACAAGATGAACGAGAAATTTTCGAATATGCGGCGGGTGGTTTTAAAGATTTTACGCGTATTGCATCAAGCGACCCGTCAATGTGGGCAGATATTTGCGTAGCAAATGGTTCGCAAATCGTCACTTTATTACAACAGCTAGAAAAGCAAAATCGCCAGATTTCAAATTTGATTGAGGCAGGTGATAAACAAGGCTTGCTTGATATTTTTGAATCTGCGCAAAAAGCGCGCGAGCATTTTTTAACCTTCAAAATAAATAGCTAATATGAATACAATGATTTCTAGCCCCAGTACTGGGTTGAGAGGCACATTTCGTGTCCCTGGTGACAAGTCTATTTCACACCGTTCAGTGATGTTGGGTAGCTTGGCCGAAGGGGTGACAGAAGTCAGTGGTTTTCTAGAGGCGGAGGATGCACTGGCCACGTTAAAAACGTTTCAGAACATGGGTGTAAACATTGAACAATTAGGTGAAGGCCGGTTACGCGTTCACGGTGTCGGTTTGCACGGCTTAAAAAAGCCAATTAACGATTTATACGTTGGGAACTCTGGTACCTCCATGAGGTTGCTGTCAGGCATCTTGGCAGGCCAATCATTTGATAGTGTATTACAAGGTGATAGCTCGCTGAACAAGCGACCTATGCGCAGAGTGTTAGACCCGCTGAGTTTAATGGGAGCTGAAGTTGAAAGTACTGAAGCGGGAACATCACCATTAAACATTAAAGGTCATCAGGCTTTAAAGGGCATTCGTTACCACATGCCAATGGGTAGTGCGCAGGTAAAGTCATGTTTATTATTAGCGGGGCTTTATGCAGAAGGTACAACAACAGTTGTTGAGCCGGCGGTAACACGAGATCATACGGAGCAAATGTTAAGAGGTTTTGGTTACGAGGTGGTCACAGAAGGTAATGTTGCTTCTTTAAAAGGCGGCGGAAGCCTAAAAGCTACATCGATTGATGTGCCAGCAGATATTTCTTCCGCTGCGTTCTTTCTAGTGGCGGCATCAATAACGCCGAATTCAGACATTACATTACAACACGTGGGTATTAATCCAACGCGAACAGGTGTTATCGATATCTTATTAAAAATGGGTGCTGATATTCAATTGTTAAATAAACGCGTGGTGGGTGGTGAAAGCGTTGCCGATATTCGCGTTAAAAGTTGTCAGTTGCAGGGTATTAACGTACCAGAGGAGCTAGTGGCATTGGCCATTGATGAGTTTCCTGTTTTATTTGTTGCAGCTGCTTACGCTAATGGTGCCACCGTTGTAACCGGAGCTGAAGAATTACGCGTTAAAGAAAGTGACCGAATTCAAACGATGGCCGAAGGTTTACAGTCATTAGGTGTAGACGCACAGGCAACACCGGATGGAATGATTATTAATGGTGGTTCAGTATCGGCCGGTGAGATTGAAAGCTTTGATGATCACCGTATAGCGATGGCTTTTGCAGTCGCGGGTTTACGAGCGGAAGGCAGTATTAAAGTTAATAATTGTGAAAATGTGAGTACCTCGTTTCCTGGATTTGTGGAGTTATCTTCGTCTTGTGGCTTTGACATACAAGCACTATGACGACAACTGACTCATTGGCACCCGTGTTAACAATAGATGGGCCAAGTGGCTCAGGGAAAGGGTCGATTTCAAAACGCGTTGCAGAACAGCTCGGTTGGCATTATTTAGATAGTGGAGCTCTGTACAGGGCGCTTGGTATTGCTGCAATTAACAACAAAGTTAGTCTTGACAATGAAAATTTATTGGCTGAATTGGTCAATCAAGTCAGGTTGGAATTTAAAAAAACTCAGCGCGGCGATTGGGGGGTTTATCTAGACGGTGAAGAAATTCAACAGCAATTAAAAACAGAAGAAACGGGGCGCATCGCCTCGAAAATTGCTGTTTATCCTTTGGTTAGAGGTAATTTATTAGCTAGACAACATGCATTTCAGAGGTTACCAGGTCTTGTAGCCGATGGGAGAGATATGGGCAGTGTTGTGTTTCCAGAAGCAAAGCATAAGGTTTATTTAACAGCTAGCGTTGAAGAACGAGGGAATAGGCGTTATAAGCAGTTGATTGGAAAAGGAATTAGTGCTAATCTGCGCGATGTTATTCGAGATGTAGAACAAAGAGATGAGCGAGATAAGAATCGCTTAGCTTCACCGCTAACGGTTCCTGATGGAGCAGTCTTTATAGACTCTTCATTCAATACCATTGAGGAAGTTGTTCAACTAGTCCTAAAGTCCTTGAAAAACAAATAAGTCTCAACAATAACGAGATGAATATGGCGGCTTGAGTTACGTGACTCAGGCTTTTTTTAACTTAACCCTATAAAAGCCTCAAGTTTTTATAAAATATAGAAGAGAACATCATGAGCGAAAATTTCGCAGAATTATTTGAAGAAAGTATTAAATCAACTGAACTAGTACCAGGTACATTAATTACCGGTCAAGTCGTTGATATCACAAACGACTCGGTTATTGTTAATGCAGGTTTAAAATCTGAAGGCAATGTGCCTAGATGGCAATTTGTTAGCGCAACCGGTGAGCTTGAAGTTGAAATCGGCGATGACGTCGAAGTTGTATTAGACATGGTCGAAGACGGTCTAGGAGCGACACTACTTTCGAGAGACAAAGCTAAGAAAGCGGCTGCATGGAAATTCCTTGAGAAAGCGGCAGATGCAAAAGAAACTGTTACAGGTATCATCACGGGTAAAGTACGTGGCGGATTCACGGTTGAAGTGGGTGGTTTAAACGGCTTCTTACCCGGATCATTAGTAGACGTACGTCCCCTAAGAGACACCGATTTCTTAATGGGCAAAGACTTAGAGTTTAAAGTGATTAAACTTGATAAAAAACGTGACAACGTTGTGGTTTCACGTCGTGCAGTGTTAGAAACAGAATACAGCGCTGAGCGCGAAGAATTACTCAAAAATCTAAAAGAAGGTGCTGTTTTGAAAGGCATGGTTAAAAACCTTACTGATTACGGCGCGTTTATCGATTTGGGCGGTGTTGATGGCTTGTTACACATCACTGATATGGCTTGGAAGCGTGTTAAACATCCTTCAGAAGTGATTGAGATCGGCCAAGATATTGAAGTGGTTGTATTACGCTACGATGAAGAGAAACAACGTGTTTCTTTGGGTATGAAGCAATTGGGTGAGGATCCATGGGTGAACATCCTCGGACGTTATCCAGTAGGTTCAAGATTAACCGGTAAAGTGACAAACTTAACAGACTACGGTTGTTTTATTGAAATTGAAGATGGCATTGAAGGTCTTGTGCATGTATCTGAAATGGATTGGACAAATAAAAACGTTAACCCAGCAAAAGTCGTATCGCTAGGTGACGAAGTTGAAGTGATGGTGCTGGAAATTGATGACACACGTCGTCGTATTTCACTAGGCATGAAGCAGTGTAAAGGTAATCCATGGGAAGACTTCTCGGCTATTCATAAGAAGGGTGACAAACTTAAGGGTGTTATCAAATCAATTACAGATTTTGGTGTATTTATCGGTTTAGAGGGTGATATTGACGGCTTAGTACACTTGTCTGATATTTCATGGGATGAAAAAGGCGAAGAGGAACTGTTAAATTACAAAAAAGGAATGGAAATTGATACGGTTATTTTAGCGATTGATCCAGAAAGAGAACGAATCTCACTGGGTATTAAACAGCTTGAACAAGATCCGTTCCAAGAGTTTGTGGCTGCCAACGAAAAGAACAGTGTTGTAAAAGGTATTGTGAAAGAAGTTGATGCAAAAGGTGCTGTCATTACATTAGCTGATGGTATTGAAGGCTATTTGCGTGCATCTGAATTACAACTTGATCGTGTTGATGATGCTAGAAACATCTTGAATGAAGGCGATGAAGTTGAAGCTAAATTTATTGGTGTGGATCGTAAAAACAAAACGATTAACTTATCAATAAAAGCAAAAGATTCTGATGAAGAAAAGGCAGTGGTTAGCGATTACTCTTCGAAGAATGCAAGTTCACCTACATTGGGTGATATCTTCAAAAACACTATGGACGACAAATAAAGTCTTTGAAATATGGCGGGGTTACAACCCCGCCTCATTTTATTTAAGGTGATTACGTGACAAAATCAGAATTAATAGAAAAGTTATCAGAGCAGCAAATACATTTGCCGTATAAAGATGTTGAACTTGCTGTTAAGTGTATTCTTGCAAGCATGACTAAGGCACTGGCTACTGGTGAACGTATTGAAATTAGAGGTTTTGGGAGTTTCTCTTTACATTACCGCCCGCCAAGAGTTGGAAGAAATCCGAAAAGTGGTGAATCAGTCAATTTATCTGGGAAATATGTGCCACACTTCAAGCCAGGTAAGGAGTTAAGATTGAGGGTTGACGAGGCCAAAGATGACTTCAAGATTAGATAATAAATACCCCATAATTGGGGTATTTTTTTGAACTAAGAAAAATAATATTAGCAGTAAAGGCTTGTTATAATCAGGGCACATATATTTACTGATGCCCCAGTTAGCAATTCGAGAAAGTTAATATGCGATTTATTTACTTATTATTATTTATTTTTTTTCTAGCCGTAGGTTTTGTATTATCAATATTAAATTCATCGCCGATAAAAATTAATTATTATTATGGTTGGCTTGAGATGCCGCTTTCATTTGCTATTCTCAGTGTTTTTATACTCGGGCTTCTAATAGGGCTGAGTTCAAAAACTATCAGCAACCTAGTGCTTCGAAGACGTTATTCGAAGTTATCCAAAGAGGCAGCAGTGAATAAAAAAGAAGTCTCAAATTTAAGAACATACCCCGCAAAACGAATAAACTAAATGATCGAATTTGCAATTATGCTGTTACCCATAGCAGCGGCCAGTGGATGGTACTTTGCATCAAGGCATTATAAAAGTACACATACAGCACCTTACAATGAGCATATTGGTTACTTTAAAGGGTTGAATCATTTGTTAAATGAGGAGCCCGATAAGGCGATTAGTGCTTTTGTCGATTTATTAGAAGTAGATGATGACACTATAGAAATTCACTTGGCGCTTGGTACGTTGTTTCGTCAGCGCGGTGAAGTTGATAAATCTATTCGTTTACATCAAAACCTTATAGCTCGACCACAATTGAATCAACAAACACGCCTCGACGTTTTGAATGAGCTTGGATTAGACTACATGCGTGCCGGTCTGCTCGATAGGGCTGAGAATATATTTTTAGAACTCGAAAAAGAGTTTTCTCATAAAATCAATGCAGTAAGACAATTACTCTCTATTTTTCAACAAGAACATGAGTGGTTAAATGCTATTGAGTATGCCGCTAAATTAGAAGCCATAGAACATACTAAAAAGCCTACGCTTTTGTCGCATTTGTACTGTGAGCTTGCTGAGTTTAACCTAGCTAAGAAAGATTTGAATTCAGCTAAAATCCATTTAAAAAAAGCACTTAAAGCTGACCCTAAATGCGTTAGGGTGAATGTTATAAGCGCTGGAGTGTATCGACAAAATGCAGACTATAAAAATGCCTTGAAGGTCTTAATGAAGATAGAAGGGCAAAATATTAATTTTGTATCAGTATTTATTGATTTGATAATAGATTGCTTTGATAAGTTAAATCAACCCGAGCAAAAATTTAAGTTTCTTGCGAATTTACAATCCATTAACGACTCAACTATTGTGCTTAGTCGCTTTGTTAATGTGTTGATGGAACACAAAGGAGAAATGCAAGCCACGGCTTTTATGCGCGAAAAACTCATCAATAATCCGAATGAAAGTTACTTAAAATTATTTGCGGAATTACAAACTGAGGCTAAGGAGAATCAAGAGATTCAATTTTTGTATAACATATTGAAACAACTTGATGAAGCATCTCTCAGTTATCAATGTAAACAGTGTGGTTTTAATGCAGTTGAATTGCATTGGTGTTGTCCGAGTTGTAAACAATGGGGCACTTCGAACCCTGAATGAGGCAGCTCTTTTTGTGGTTTCAAATTCATTAGTAAGTTTGTAAGCATTCACTTACGCTAGATGAGACAGCGGCTTATTTACGAAAAACGTTTAATTGAGTATGGTTACATTGCTTTATTGTTTGGTTGATGACTCCTCTTCGAACGCAGTTGTCTCCTTTTCAATTTAGTTTGAAAACATGGATGATTTACTTAAATTAAATAGGGAAATTTATGAAAAATTTTATACGGTTATTTATTACTTTAATTTGTTTTGGGTTTTCACTGTCTGTATTAGCGGTAAATGTTAATACTGCTACTGCTGAAGAGATTGCTAAGGAACTAAAAGGTATTGGCCCTGCTAAAGCGGGTGCCATTATCATCTATCGTGAAGAACACGGTGCATTTAAGAGTTTGAAAGAACTAACAAATGTTAAAGGAATTGGAGCAGCAACGATTGACAAAAATCGTGAAAATATTCAATTGGATGTGAAGTTATAGTCTGAAAGTTGATACGTAAAAGCCTTGATTATTCAGGGCTTTTTTATGCGAATGTTTTCAAAATTGGTTCTCACCTAAACTCATTATATTATCGCTACCAGACATAATGTTCGATAGTAAGGAGCCTGTTTCTGGTAATAGGCGTTGCATAAAGAATAGTCCGGTCTTAAGTTTCGCATCATAAAAACTATCTGGCATATCACCTTTGTCATGTAATATCTGCGCTACCATCTTGCTCCATATGTAAGCCATTGCAACCAAGCCAAACATTTTAAGGTAATCGCTTGCCGCTGCGCCAGCTTCATCAGGGTTAGCAAGGCCACGCTGAGCAATGAAGAGCGTTGCATTTTGTAGCCTTGTAAATGATTTAGCTAGTGGTTGAATATAAGCTGACATTTTTTTATCTTCCGCATGCTGCTCAAGAAAAGCAGATAAAGGGTGAAAGAAATGACGTAAATAGCGCCCCATATGTGCGGGTAGTTTTCGGCCTACTAAGTCTAATGCTTGAATGCCGTTGGTGCCTTCATAAATTCTGCAAATTCTGGCGTCACGCAAATATTGCTCCATGCCATTTTCTCGAATGTAGCCATGCCCACCATAAACCTGAATGCCCATGCTGGTTACTGTTTCGCCAATATCGGTTAGAAAAGATTTGAATACGGGTGTTAGTAAGGAAACCAATTCATCGGCTTGTTGACGCTGTTGTGGATTGTTAGACTGATATGACACATCAAGCTTGAACGATAACCAAGTGCTCAATGCACGTGCACCTTCAGTATAGGCCTTCATGGTGATTAGCATACGCCGAACATTGGGGTGAACAATTAATGGGTCTGCTACTTTGTCGGGGTGTTTAATACCCGTGAGCGCACGACCTTGTAATCGTTCTTTGGCATAAACAACAGCGCCACAATACGATGTGTGAGCTAACGCTAGACCTTGGATGCCAACGTGAATACGCGCGCTATTCATCATAATAAACATCGCTTTCATGCCTTTGTTTAGTTCACCCACCAAATAACCATTTGAATTTTCAAACTCTATGGAGCATGTCGACGAGGCCTTGATACCCATTTTATGTTCAATACCGCTACAACTGACGTGGTTTGCTTCAGCCAACGATCCCTCGGAATCAATATTGATTTTCGGCACAATAAATAAGCTGATGCCTTTAATCCCATCTGGTGCATCTGGTGTACGTGCTAGTACAAGGTGGAGGATGTTTTCCGTTAAATCGTGTTCGCCGGCAGAAATAAATATTTTACTGCCAGTAATGTCGTAACTGCCATCTTCTAATGGTAAGGCCTTAGTTCTTATAAGACCAAGATCCGTGCCGCAATGCGGCTCAGTTAGGCACATGGTGCCACTCCACTTGCCAGACACCATATTAAGTAAAAATTTTTGTTTAAGCTCGTCCGTAGCAAATTTTTCAACCGCGTTATAAGCACCAATGGTGAGCCCCATGTATATGCTGAAAGACATGTTGCTTGAAATCATCATTTCATCAACAGCATTGGCAATGTAGTGCGGTAAACCTTGTCCACCGTGTTCTGTTTTACAGGTTAGGTTGCCCCAGCCAGCTTCAGACATCTCTTGGTAGGCTTCTTTGAATCCATCTGGGGTGGTGACTTTACCATTATCGATAGAGCAACCTTGTTCGTCGCCTGATCTGTTAAGCGGAAATAGCAGCGTCTCTGTTATTTTTCCTGCTTCCTCAAATATGGCGTCGGTCAAGTCAGGGGTCATGTCATCAAACATGGGGTTGCCGTTCAGTTCTGACGTATCTAAGAACTCGTTAATAAGGTATTTAATGTCATCTACAGGGGCTTTAAAGGTTGCCATGTTTAATTCCTCAACGGTTTTCCAGTTTCAAGTGTGTGTTGAACGCGACTGAGCGTTTTTTCATTTTTGATAAGTGTCATAAAGGCTTTTCGTTCAAGCGTTAGTAAGTCATCTTCGTCATGAAGCTCATCAATGTCTGTGTCGTCTCCGCTTAATATCATTGCCAGTTGGTCTGCTATGGTGCCGTCGTAAGCGGTTGCCTTACCTGATTGCACAAAGCTTGTAACGGCTAGGTTAAGTGCGGTTCTGGCCGTTGGGCCAGGCAACGTTAATTCGAGCTTTACTGGTGGTGTATAGCCGTCCAGCAGAGCAAGTGCTTTTGCCTTTGCATCAAATAACAAGCGCTCACGATTCATGCTGATGCCGTCGGTTGGCATCATGAATAAATCGCCTTTTGCTTCTTGCGCGGAGGTTGATACGGTTGCTGTGCTTATTAATTCAAATGCTTTGCTAATGGCAGGCATGGGGCCTTTGGCGCGTTTAGGATTTGTCATCCAACGGCTCAGCATTTCTTTACTGCCTCCCCACGCTGGAATGAGGCCAACGCCTACTTCAACCAGCCCAATATAAGATTCTGCATGCGCTTGTATGGCGTCGCAATGTAGCAGGCTTTCACAGCCGCCGCCCAATGCCATACCGGCAGGTGCGCCGACGACAGGGAAGTGCGCATGTTTAAGGGCTTTATAAGTATCTTGTCCAGACTTCACCATGGCCTCGATTTGGGGCCAAGCGGCAACGTTCGCTGCGAATAGTGCTAAACCAATGTTGGCGCCGACAGAATAATTACTGCCTTCGTTATACAGAACCAGTGCCTTGTAATCATTGGGAATGATGTCAACGGCGGTATCAATCATTGCAAGAATATCAGGGTCAATGGCGTTCATTTTGCTGTGGAATTCTAGGCATAAAACGCCATCGCCAATATCCCATAAGCTCGCGGATGCGTTTTTCTTAACGGGCTGTTGCTGTAATTTGATGTCCGATAGCAATAATATACCGTCTTCCCGCGTTAATGTTTGGTAGTCGCCAGACAGAGTTAAACATTGGCGTTGGCCATCGTGGAATCGATAGAACGTTTTACCTTTGGCAGCTGCTAAAAGCGGGGGAATGCTGAGTTGTGTTGATGCCAGTTTATCGATAAACCAATCAACGCCTATTTTGTCAATCAGTTCAAACGGACCATATGTCCAGTTGTAGCCCAGTTTCATCGAACGATCAATGGCCTCGATGTTATCGCCAATCTCAGGAATGAGGCCAGCAGAGTAACAGAGTGTTTTGGATAAAACTGACCATGCAAACTCACCGCCTTTATCATCAAAGCTGAGGAATTTTTGCAAGTCTTTTGCAATAGCTGGTTTTAAAGATTCAAGGCTAGGTTTAACGCTGGTTGCGTATTCGCCTGTATCAAGGTTGATGGATTCTTTAACCTTCTTGCCGCTGGTTTTGTTAATGCGATAAAAACCACCTTTACCTTTGCGGCCGGTATAGCCCTCGGCAATCATCTTAGTGACCACATCAGGGATGATGGCTTGCTCGTGAAAGGCATCGTTTTTATCTAATGAATGAACCAAGGAATCTAAAATGTGCGGCATTAAATCAATGCCCACTAAATCGATTAAACCAAACACCCCAGTTTTGGGTATGCCCATGGGCTTACCACTAAGGGTGTCGGCTTCATCTACACTTAACCCCAAACGCATGGTGTCGAGCATGGCGGTTTGCATCCAATAGGCGCCAATGCGGTTGGCAATAAAGCCAGGGGTGTCATTACAGTGCACAACGCCTTTACCCAACTCGTGATCGCAAAAGTGACTTAAGGTGTCAATCGCTTGTTGCTGGGTTTTTGGGCCGCTGACGATTTCTAGTAACCGCATATAGCGTGGTGGATTAAAGAAGTGAGTAATCAGAAGGTCGTTGCTAAAACTGTCGGGCAAACCGGCGGTTAAAACGGCCAAGGGCAGAGTGGATGTGTTTGACGATACAATGCTGCCTGGCTTACGAACGGCGTCGATTTTTTTATATAAATCTTGCTTTAAATCCAAACGCTCGATAATCACTTCTATTATCCAGTCCACGTCTGCAAGTTGGTTGAGATTGTCTTCTAAATTCCCCGCTGTTATGTTTTTAGCATTGCGCTTATGCATTAATGCCGAAGGCTTGGCTTTAAGCAGTTTTTGAATGGCGCTTTGGGCAATAACGTTTCTGTTTTCCGCGTCTTTTGGCACGATATCCAATAACAATACTTTTTTACCGGCGTTGGCTATTTGGGCAGCAATACCGCTACCCATCACGCCGGCACCGATAACAGCAACGGATTCAATACTCATTAGATGGACTCCAATATCGTTGCAATGCCTTGGCCGCCACCGATGCATTGGGTGGATAGTGCGTATTGTTTGTTTTCTCTTGAAAGTAGTGAGGCGGCCTTGCCGGTAATGCGAGCGCCGGTTGCGCCTAGCGGGTGGCCGAGTGCAATGCCGCCACCATCAAGGTTAACTTTTTTCATTGGAATATTAAGTTCTTGAATGCAGGCAATAGATTGGCTGGCGAACGCTTCGTTTATTTCAACAATATCGATATCTTCAATAGTTAAAGACGCGCGTTCTAAGGCTTTACGCGTGGCAACAATAGGGCCAAGCCCCATCGTTTCGGGCGCGCAACCAGCAACAGCAATGCTTTTAATGCGTGCTAACGGGGTTAAGCCGTGTGTTTTTGCATACTCTTCGCTACAAATTAAGGTAGCGGTTGCGCCATCGGTTAACGGCGAAGACGTTGCGGCTGTTACGGTGCCTTCGGCTAGGAAAGCGGGCTTTAAGCCGGCTAAGTCTTCAATGTTCGTATTGGCTCTAATGCAACCATCGGTATCAACGATGCCCTGCTTGGTGGTGATGGGAATGATTTCATCAGCAAAATGACCTTGCTGTTGAGCGGCAGCGGCTTTTTGTTGACTGAGGATTGAAAATTCGTCTTGCTGTTCACGTGTTAATTGA
Source organism: Cycloclasticus sp. (assembly GCA_002733135.1). Lineage (GTDB taxonomy): Bacteria > Pseudomonadota > Gammaproteobacteria > Methylococcales > Cycloclasticaceae > Cycloclasticus. The sequence continues at coordinate 148,008 of NVUJ01000002.1, forward strand.
TATTGCTGGGCCACGTTTTCCGCTGTTTCGCCCATACTCATATAGGCAGTTGGAAGCGTTTTGAATAATTCGTGGCTTGGCATCGGGTTGTAACCACCCATGGGGATGCGGCTCATGGATTCAACGCCGGCACAAATAAAGGCGTCGCCAGCGTTCATCTGAATAGCGCCAGCGGCCATATGAATAGCCTGCATCGAGGAGCCGCAAAACCGGTTAACAGTAACGCCTGCAACAGATTGTGGAAGCCCTGCCATTAAAGCGGCTAAACGGGCGACATTAAAGCCTTGCTCTCCTTCTGGAAAGGCGCAACCCAGGATGACGTCCTCTATCGTATTCGGGTCTATGCCTGTTTTAGAAACAAGCCCTGCAATAACTTGTGCCGCTAAATCATCTGGCCGAACAGAGGCTAAGGCACCTTTGTGTGCAAAGGTTTGAGGGGATCGTACGTATGCGGCTATAGCAACATTTTTCATGAGGCGCTCCATCTAATTTTAGGTTTGTTTTTGAGGGTTTCTGATGCAATGGCTTGAATCTCCCTTAATTCGTCTAGGGTTAAATCAATGTCATCTTTTTGCTTTTGTAGTTGGTCAATTCGTTGTGAGACTTTAGTGACCAATAGTTGGATTTGAGGTGATCGATCTTCGTTACTGTCGTACAAATCCAAGAACTCACGAATGTCATCTAATGAAAAGCCAATCCGCTTGCCACGAAGGATTAACGTCATGCGTGCATGGTCTTTGTAGTTGTATATTCGTCTGTTACCAACGCGTTCAGGGGTTATAAGGTGTTTTGTTTCATAGAACCGAAGCGTTCGAGAGGATACACCTAATCTGTCTGCTAACTCGGTTGCTGTGAATAAAGTGCCTTTCATGTTACGTAATATGCGCTTACTTTACGTTAACGTCAACCTAAAAACAAATAAAAGCTAAAATCACCCCGCTCAAGATTGCGCGGGGTGGTAAGAATTAACGGTTACTAAAGAGAACGAAGCTCTCGTCTTAATACTTTACCAACATTGGTTTTAGGCAGTTCTTGGATAAAGACAATTTTATCGGGTGTTTTATAGCCAGTCAGATTTTCTTTGCAGTAAGCCAGTAATGCTTCTTCGGTTAATGCATCGTCTTTTTTAACGACAAAGGCTTTAACCGCTTCGCCACGTTTTTCATCCGGAACGCCAATCACGCCACATTCCAGTACACCTTCGTGTTCGACAATTACATTTTCAATTTCATTGGGGTATACATTAAAGCCAGAGACTAAGATCATGTCTTTAATGCGGTCAACGATATAAAAGAAGCCATTGCCATCCATTTTGGCCACGTCACCGGTTTTCAACCAACCATCGTCTGTGAAAACGTTAGTGGTTTCTTCAGGTAAGTTCCAATACCCCTGCATAACTTGCGGGCCTTTAATGCATAACTCACCGGGTTCACCATTGGTAACATCCTTGCCTTCGTCATCAATCAATTTGCAATAGGTAGAAGGGATGGGTAGGCCAATACTGCCGTTGAACTCTTTCAAATCAAGCGGGTTAATACACGCAGCGGGTGCTGTTTCGGTTAAGCCGAATGCTTCAACCAGCGTGCAACCGGTGATTTGTTTCCATTGAGCCGCAACAGCAGGTTGTACCGACATGCCGCCGCCAAGGGTTATTTTTAGGTTGGAAAAATCAATGTCTTTAAAGCCTTCTGTATTAATCAGCGCATTAAAGAGTGTGTTGACGCCCGTCATAGCGGTAAAGGGAATACTGCTAAGTTCTTTCACAAAACCTTCGAAATCTCTTGGGTTGGTAATGAGAATGTTTTTTGCGCCTGCTTCCATAAACACCAAGCAGTTCGCCGTTAAAGAAAAGATGTGATAAAGCGGCAGGGCGGTAATAACGATTTCTTGACCTTGGATGACGTCATTCTTAATCCATTCGGACGCCTGCAACATATTAGCGACCATGTTTTTATGCGTTAGCATGGCGCCTTTAGCGACACCGGTGGTGCCACCGGTATATTGCAAAAAGGCAATATCATCGTGGCTAAGCGACACGGGCGTTAATGTTTGCTGTGCGCCCTCAGATAATACGGTTTTAAAGGGAATGGCATTTGGTAATGAAAAGTCCGGTACCATTTTCTTAAGGTATTTAACGACCAAATTAATGACCATGGACTTTGGGAAATCGAGCATGTCGCCCATTTTGGTCACGATCACGTGTTCGATATCGGTGTCTGCGATAACGTCTTCAACGATGTTGGCGAAGTTTTCCACAACAATAATCGCTTTAGCACCGGAGTCTTTTAGCTGATGGCGTAGCTCACGTGCGGTATATAAGGGGTTGGTGTTAACAACGGTTAACCCAGCGCGTAATACGCCAAAAATGGACACAGGGTTTTGCAGTAAATTCGGCATCATAATCGCGACGCGATCGCCTTTTTTAAGCCCTAAGGTATTTTGTAAATAGGCAGCAACAGAAGTCGTCGCTTGAGCAAATTCGTTATAGCTTAAGGTTTTACCAAAGTTGCTGAAAGAAGGCTTGTCGCCGAACTCTTTAACACTCTTCTCAAAAATCTCTACAACGGAAGAATATTTATTGATATCAATATCGGTGCTAACGCCTTTTGGGTAACTGTTTAACCAAGGTCTGTCCATAATGTTCTCCTTTGTCGATTAGACATAAAAAAGATGCTTTTGCTTAATAATCATACATAAAAAAGCCCCAGTAAAGGGGCTAAATTATTTAAACGTAAAACATGGTTTGTTACATATCCCAGCGTATTTGAGCGCTTAGGATGTCTGCGTCTGATTCATATTCTCCGCGCACAGCACTAAATCCAGCTGGGTTAATCGCTGTAACTTCAGAATTCCGGTTTATTTTTGTTTCGGGCACAAAAATGTGGGCATAACCAGTGTCGATAGATAAGCTGTCTGAGAGTTTATAACTTGCTCCAAACGTTAACCAATAGCGGTCGTTATCTGGGAATCTAGCAGAGCGCGAGGCTTGGTTTCTAGCAGCGCCTTCATCATATGCAACACCAGTGCGGAATGTCCAAGGTCCATCAGTAGTGTATGTCGCACCGAGTGAAAGGCGAATATTATCCTTTAGAAGTAGTGTTTCAGTGCTGTCATCTTTTAATGGGTTATCAAATTTAATAATTAATGCGGGTACTGAGCTCCAACCTACCCAAGTGGCATCCGCCATAACAGCCACCTTACTGCTCCATTGATGGTGAATGCTCAAAGAAGCCATTGCTGGTAAGTCTGGCTGTGCTTCAATATTAGTGTCAGCTAATACGGGAGCCACGGGAGCGGGGATATTTCTAAAATCAGCATCGCCTTCTAAATCATGCTTAATCTCTGAGCGATAAGATAGGCCAATGCGTGTACCTTCAGAAATATTGTAAAGCGCGCCAAAGTTAAAGCCATAGGATATATCGTCTGCTTCTAGCTGCGCATGCCCATCTGGAGCACCCCCTACTAGAGCGAAATCGATTTTATTGTTTAGTGTCGCTTCAATGTATTGAATGCTAACACCAAACCCTAAAGATAAATCAGGTGATATTTTCCATGCGATTGAAGGGTTTACATTAACTGTAACAATTTCAGATTCGACGGCTTGATATTTTCCGGACCAATCACTGTCGTATTTTGTAGCTAGCCCAAAAGGTGCGTTAATGCCAACACCCACTTTAAGCTCGTCACTTAAACTATGCACATAGTAAAAATTAGGAACAACAGCGAAGCGACCGCCATCATTAGAGCCATCTCCGCCGACTGGGGTACCATTTGTCCGAGTACTACCTTCGTCATCAAAATCAAAGGAGGGGGCAATAAGGTGGCCACCAACGACCATTTGATTGCCTTTAATACGTGTCATCCCCGCTGGGTTAAACCAAACGGTGGATGCATCTTCTGCTGAAGCAGCGCCACCAGCAAAGGCATTGCCTATTCCAAGAGCGCTATTTTCTGCGATTCCAAATGCTGCTGAGTAGGATATTGTTGAAACGAGTGACAAAGATGATGCGAGTGAAAAAGCTAATAACTTAGAACGTGACAATTCCATTGATGTTCCCCTGTTGTTTATTTGTTTAATAAACTTACCCCAAATTTAACGCCCTTTAACGTCGTTTAGCAAGTTTTTGTTGCAAAAAAACAAAATACGGGCAGTATTAACAAAACAATTTTTTAAAAGGTTAAATATGGATTCTGTGCTTATTGAAAGAAAAGGACCTGTCGGTTATTTAATAATGAATCGGCCCGCTGTACTTAATGTATTAGACAATGACATGGCGTTGAATTTAAAGGTGGCGGCTTCAGAGTTGAAAGCAGATGCGTCTATAAAGTGTGTTGTTGTAATGGGTGCGGGCGACCATTTTATGGCGGGTGGCGATATTGGTTATTTTAAAAAACTGGTTGATCAGTTTGCTGTAGAGGGAGGCGAGGCTTATCCGAAAGATATTTTTGATAATGTCCACTCAGCCATTCGCGATATTGTTTCAATGGATAAACCGGTGATTGCGTGTACCAAAGGTGCGGTTGCTGGGTTTGGGTTAAGCTTGATGTTAGCGTGTGATTTAGTGGTGGCGGCTGATGATTGTGTGTTCTCTGTGGCGTATTGTAAGATTGGAACGACACCCGATGGGGGCATGACATACTTTTTACCTCGCGCAGTAGGGCAGAAAAAAGCAATGGAATTGATGCTGACAGGTGATAGGTTTTCATCTGTGCAGGCATTCGAGTGGGGTATGTTGAACCGCGTTGTGCCCTGCGCTGATGCGCTTGATGTAACGGAGCAGTTAGCACAAAAGCTGTGTGCGGGCCCGACACAGGTGTTGCAGCGTTCTAAGAGATTATTAAACCAAACTTTTGATGTGAGCTTGGATGAGCAGTTAGATCAAGAGGCAAAGAATTTTCAACAATGTATGTTGGAAAAAGATTTTACTGAAGGCGTGACTGCTTTTTATGAAAAACGAAAAGCTGAGTTTGACGCGTAAAGACGATAGAAAACTAGGGAGTTGATATGTCGGAATTAAAAGGAAAAACATTTTTTATTACAGGCTCAAGTAGGGGTATTGGTGAGGCGATTGCGTTACGTGTTGCAAAAAAAGGTGCGAACGTTGTCATCGCAGCGAAGTCTGATCAGCCGCACCCAAAGCTCCCAGGTACGATTCATACTGTGGCTAAAGCTGTAGAAGAAGCGGGTGGAAAAGCACTCGCCATCAAGCTAGATATCAGAGATGAAGACAGCGTGGCGTCAGCAATGGCTCAAGCCGCCGAACATTTTGGTGGTATTGATGTGTTAGTGAATAACGCCAGTGCGATTAGTTTGACGGGTACAGCGGATACACCGATGAAGCGTTTTGACTTAATGATGGGCGTTAATACACGCGGCACGTTTGCCTGTTCGCAAGCGGCGCTGCCGTACTTAAAGAAAGCCGATAATCCTCATATACTCATGTTATCCCCACCATTAAATATGAAGGCTAAATGGTTTAAAAATCATACGGCCTACACAATGGCAAAATACGGAATGAGTATGTGCGTGCTAGGCATGTCGGAAGAGTTTAAAGCGGATGGCATTGCCGTTAACGCGTTATGGCCTTGTACGGTTATTGGCACCGCGGCCTTGGCGATGCTAGGTGGTTTGGTGAAACCTGAGAATTGCAGAATTCCAGATATTGTTGCTGAAGCGGCGTGCGAGGTCTTCAAAAAGGACAGTAAAACTTGCACCGGTAACTTCTTTAGTGATGAAGAGCTATTGAAAGAAAAGGGTGTTGTTGATTTTGACCAATATGCGGTCGACGCAAGCAAGTCATTACAGAAAGATTTGTTTTTAGATTAACTAATTGAGCCAAAAAAATTATGGATTTTAAAATAGCCGTTATCGGGCTTGGCTACGTGGGTTTGCCGTTATCAGTGGAGTTTGGCAAACAATATCCTACGGTTGGTTTTGATATTAATGAGTCGAGAATAGATGAACTTAATAAAGGTATTGACGCTACGTTAGAGACCTCAGCTGACGAAATTAAGAGTTCTAATCAATTGAGCTTTACACTTAATCCTGAGGAGCTCTCTGGATGTAATGTGTACATTATTACAGTGCCTACGCCAATTGATAATGGCAATAACCCAAATTTAACGCCCGTTAAAGAGGCGACAAAAACAGTGGCGTCAGTGTTATCAGTTGGCGATATTATTATTTATGAATCCACGGTATATCCCGGTGCAACAGAGGAAGTCTGCGTGCCTATTCTTGAGAAAATATCTGGCCTTGTTTTTAATCAAGACTTTTTTTGTGGGTACAGCCCAGAACGAATTAACCCAGGTGACAAAAAGCGAACCTTAACATCTATAACTAAAGTTACTTCCGGCTCGACGCCTGAAATATTAGAAACGGTGGATACTCTATACCAGTCCATCATTTCAGCCGGCACGCACAAAGTGAGTAGCATGAAAGTGGCTGAGGCATCCAAGGTGATTGAGAACATACAACGAGATACGAATATTGCGCTGGTTAATGAATTAGCGCTTATCTTTAATCGAATTGGAATTGATACTGAAGAAGTGTTGGAAGCCGCGGGTACCAAATGGAACTTTTTGCCGTTTAGACCGGGATTAGTAGGTGGGCATTGCATAGGTGTCGATCCGTATTATTTGGTGCATAAGGCTGAAACACTGGGATATCACCCGCAATTAATTGCTGCTGGCCGACGAATCAATGACAATATGGGTTCGTTTGTCGTTAGCGAAGTGGTGAAATTGATGGCGTCTAAATACATTAATGTGGTGGATGCAAGAATCTTAATCATGGGGCTGTCATTTAAAGAAAACTGTCCGGATTTAAGAAACACACGTGTTATTGAAATGGTGGGTGAGTTAGAGCAGTGTAATGCGGATGTGGATGTTTGGGACCCTTGGGTGAACGCCGAAGAGGTAAAAAAAGAATACAAACTTAATTTAATAGAGCAACCTGCGAACGCGAGTTACGACGCTATTATTATTGCTGTATCGCATGAGCAATTTCGAGCACTTGGTGCGTCTAACATTCATGCTTTCGGAAAAACCGATCATGTGCTTTATGATATCAAGTACTTGCTGAAAGTAGGCGAGTCAGATGGGCGTTTATAGCGCGCTTTAATACCCTTAATTATGTTGCAAACTCTAACGATGGGCATTAGGCTTGTCCCTCGTATCCTATTGAACATTCCAAACCGTGTCTAAAAAGAAAAACCCCAAAAAAGAGATGCTAGATTTAAGCGATGAAGAGCTGATCAGTAAATCACAATTGCTTAGCTTTTTGGCTGATCAAAAGCGTCCGCAAGGTTGGATAGATATCTCTTCTGGTTTAGGTGTTCAGAGTAAGAAAGAGAAAAAGTCCTTGTCACACCATTTATCAGGGATGCTGAAATCAGGCGAGTTAATATTTAACCGAAAAGAACAATACTGTTTGGTTCAGCAGAGTGACCTTGAAGCAGGTGTGGTGATTGGCCACGCAGATGGATTTGGTTTTTTGAAACGCGATGCCGGTGGGGACGATATGTTTATACCTCCACGGGAGATGCGTGCGCTCATTAATGGTGATCGCGTTGTTGCAAGCAGGGGGAAGCTCAATCGCCAAGGCAAAATAGAAGCTCGAATAGTTGAAGTATTGGAGCGAAAAGTTAACACCGTGGTGGGCCGGTTTTTTGATGTACAGGGTGTTTTTCACGTTGAAGCGGAAAACAAACGCATATTCCAACATATCTTCATTCCACTAGATTCAATTGCGAATGCTAAAGACGGCCAAATTGTGATGGCAAAAATCACGCACTACCCTACATCGCGCACACAAGCGATAGGCAAGGTTGTTGAAGTGATGGGTGAACACATGGCGCCCGGCATGGAAATAGACATGGCAATTCGTTCGTATGATTTGCCGCACGTCTGGTCTCAGTCTGTATTGAACGAGGCTGAGTGTTTTAGTGCTGAGGTTGGTGATGTTGATTTAACGGATAGAAAAGACCTGAGAAACCTACCCTTTGTTACCATCGATGGCGCCGATGCGCGAGATTTTGATGACGCTGTGTTTTGCAAAAAAACGACGAAGGGTTGGACGTTATATGTGGCTATCGCTGATGTGGCACACTATGTAAAAACAGATAGTGCGCTAGATAAAGAAGCTTATGAGCGAGGAAATTCTGTTTACTTTCCCGAGCAAGTTATTCCCATGTTGCCGGAAGTGCTATCAAACGGTCTATGTAGTTTGAATCCGCAAGTAGATCGTTTATGTATGGTTTGCGAAATGAAGGTGGACCAGCAAGGTGTGGTGACGGCGTCTACCTTTTATCAAGCGGTGATGTATTCACATGCTCGGCTGACGTATGACGAAGTGGGTTCAATCTTTGAAAAAACTGCGCCTGACTTAATTAAGAAACATAAAAAACTATTGCCGGATTTGAGTGCCTTGCACGCGCTCTACGATGTGATGAAAGTGGCGGCAGAGGCGCGTGGGCAGTTGGAGTTCGATTCGTTTGAAACACGATTTGTTTTCGATAAAGCTAGAAAAATAAAAGCCATTGAGCCCGTCGTTAGGCACGATGCGCATAAACTGATTGAAGTGTTTATGATTGCCGCGAATGCATCAACAGCTGAATTTTTAGTAAACGCTAAAATGCCTAATTTATTACGTATTCACGAAGGACCGAGCGTTGATCGCTTGTTGAAATTAAGAGGTTTTCTGTCGGAGTTAGGCTTGAGCTTGGAGGGTGGGGAAAAGCCCACGCCACATCACTATAAACAGCTTATCGCTAGTATTCAAAACAGGCCTGACTCACACTTAATTGAAACCGTTATGTTACGTTCTATGTCTCAGGCTATGTACAGCCCGGAACAGCATGGACACTTTGGTTTGGCCTTAGATTTATATGCGCATTTCACGTCACCCATAAGGCGGTATCCAGATTTACTTACGCATCGAGCCATTAAGCACGTTATCCAAGGTTCAAAGCCGAGTAAATTTAAATACTCAGATACAGATATGGTGAGTTTTGGTGAGCATTGCTCACATTGTAATCGCCGTGCAGACGAAGCAACGCGAGACGTAGAAAACTGGCTTAAGTGTGAGTTTATGATGGATAAAATCGGTTATGAGTTTACAGGTGTCGTGTCGTCTGTTACGTCGTTTGGTTTATTTGTGGAATTAGACGAAGTATTTATCGACGGGCTTGTTCATGTGACGGCGTTGGGTAATGATTATTATCATTTTGATGCTGCAAAGCATCGGTTACTGGGTGAAAGAACCAATCAATCATACCGCTTAGGCGATCGTTTGAAGGTGAAAGTCGTTAAGGTTAATTTAGAAGATAAGAAAATTGACTTGGCGCTTGTCGGCGCAGACATAAAACAACGGGGTGCCGTTTCTCTTAAAAAGAAGAAAAGACGGTAATGGCAGATATTCATACAGTTTACGGGATTCATTCGGTCCAAGCGTTATTAAACGGTGGCGCTGAAAGGATTATTAATGTCTGGTTGGATGGCCAACGTAACGACGAAAAACTGCAAGATATTAAAAAGGGCATTAATAACTTAGGATTACGTATTGAGTACGCAGACAAAAAAACATTAGAAAAAATTTCTAATGGCGGTAATCACCAGGGGGTTATCGTGTCGGTTAAATTGCCGCAAGAATTTACAGAAGAAGCATTAAAAAAATCATTAAAGAACAAAGAAGGCAATGCATTTTATTTGGTGTTGGACCAAGTCACAGACCCACATAACCTAGGGGCCTGTCTACGAACAGCGTTAGCTGCTGGTGTACAGGGTATTATCGTACCCAAAGATAATGCCTGTCGCTTGAATGCGACGGTATGTAAAGTCGCTAGTGGTGCCGCAGAAATTTTACCTGTTTACCGTGTGACTAATTTAGTGAGAACGCTAAAGTGGTTAAAAGCTGAGGGTGTTTGGTTGACGGGTGCCGCAGGGGAGGTGGAGCAAACTATTTATGACGCCGATTTAAGCGGTTCGGTTGCTATTGTGATGGGTGCTGAAGGTAGGGGTTTGAGGCAATTAACTCAGCAACATTGTGATCAGTTAGTTAAAATCCCAATGTCTGAGAAGGTTGAGAGCCTGAATGTATCTGTTGCAACGGGCGTAATTTTGTACGAAGTTGTCAGACAAAATGCCATAAAAAGCCAACACACCTAAACTTTAATGATATTAACCGAGATTTAAACATGCCGTCCATAACCTATATTTTACGAAAAATAGATATACTCGAATTTAATGAATACCATGCCAAAATGAACAGTGCATACGGTAACAGCATAAAGCGCCATCAAATGATTTGGCCTGGTGTGGTCGTTCTAATCGCGTTTTTTATAGTGATGTCTACAGAAAAGGCGCAAACCGGTATGTACCTACTTGTAGCAGCTTTTGTTTGGTCGTTAATGATTCCAGCATGGTTAAAAAAACGCTTTCATCAGCATGTTCTAGAGCAATTACCTGAAGAGGATATCCAGAAGGTAATAGGCGAATACAGCCTTAAAGTAACGGAAGAGGGTTTGTTGGAAACCAGCCCATCAGGCGAGGAATTGATTGACTGGAGTAGTATTATTAAAATAGAGCAGTCGAAGCACCATACTTACCTTTATATGGGCGAAAGCTCGGCAATAACTATTCCTACAGAAATGCTTTCAGAAGAAAGTGACTTTAAGGAATTTTATGACGGCGTGGTGACGGCAGTAAAGACAGCTAATGGTACAAATTAATGGCTTGATTTACAGGGTTTAAATCTGTAGAATCGCGCGTTCGAAATTGTAGCTATTTGTATAACTACAAACCTTGCTTCACCTATAAAGATTAGGGAGGCTTAATCCATAAGGAGAAAAAATGAGACATTACGAAGTTGTATTTTTGGTGCATCCGGACCAAAGCGCGCAGGTTCCTGCGATGGTTGAGCGTTATAGCGTATCTATTAAAAATGTTGGTGGTAACGTTCATCGTGTAGAAGATTGGGGCAGAAGACAGCTTGCCTACCCAATTAATAAAATTCACAAAGCACATTACACATTGATGAATATCGAGTGTGATCAAAAGGGGCTTGATGAGTTAGAGAAAGCATTTCGATTTAATGATGCAGTGATTAGAAGCATGATTATGCGCCGTGACGAAGCTGAAACAGCTGAAACGGTATTAGTTAAATTGAAAGAAAACAAGGTTAATGCTGAAAAAAGGCCAAGTACTAAACCAGTTGAAGCACCTGCGGCAGCCGTAGTCGAAAAAACTGAAGAAGCTACCACAGAGCCTGCTGCAACAGAAGCTACAGAATAAAGCATCGGCATTACAATAAATTAAGGAATAAACATGGCATTTGATAAAGGTTTTAGACGTCCGCGTTACTGCAAATTTACAGCAGAAAACGTTAAAGAAATCGATTACAAAGATTTAGATACGTTAAAAGAATATATGACAGAAACAGGAAAAATTATGCCTGCGCGTGTTACTGGTGTAAAAGCAAAGTACCAACGCCAGTTAACCGCAGCCATTAAAAGAGCTCGTTTTCTTTCATTGATTCCGTATTGCGACGCACACGAACGTTAAAGCTGAATTAAGTGGATATGCTTTATTATCCACTTCAAGGAAACTTAAGCCCTTTGGGTATAAACATTTTTTTATCGCAAAGTATCGCGGGTAGCCCTTGCTTATGAAGGCGTTAGCATTATTTATTATGAAGGGTGGCAGGCAAGCCACGATTGTTGTGGCAACAACGGCAATTTTGTCTTTGTTAATGCCTCCAATGGTTGTATTAAGTACCGCAGCAGTTTGTTTGGTGGGATTGCGGGAAGGTGCAGCAGATGGTTTTAGGCTCATCATTGGCGCGACGGTAGCAACGGCTTTAATTGGTTACGTTCTGCTAGGGACACCATTAGTGTCACTGAGTTATCTATGTATTATGTGGCTTCCTGCATTGTTGGTGTCGCTGGTGTTGAGAGAAACAGCTCAACTAAACAAGGCATTAGAAGGCTTGATAGTACTTGGGATGTTGGCCATTGCTGGATTTTATCTGTATATAGATAATCCAGCACAACTGTGGGCTGAAGGAATACGGGAGGTTGTTGTAAGCTTAAGCGAACAACAAGACTTACCTGTTACTCAAACAGAGTTGCAGGAGGGCTTAGCGTTTTGGTCTCAATACGTTACGGGTGTGATTGTCGCTGGAACACTGATTAGCTTGCTAATGAGCTTGTTATTAGGAAGGTGGTGGCAAGGGTTGTTATTTAACCCAGGTGGTTTTGACGAAGAGTTTAGAAGTCTTCGCTTATTGCCGCGAGATGGAATGCTGTTTATAGTTCTAACTGGGCTTGCGCTGTTACTAGATGGGCAGGTGTCGGAGTTATTTTGGAATTTGGATATACAAATTCTATTATTGTTTTTAATGGTAGGTATGTCGGTTGTTCACGTTATATTGAAAAATAAAAGTGGCAATCGGTTTTTGATTTTTGGTTTTTATGTAGCGGTATTTTTTGTGCCACATTTGATGTTACCTTTAGTTGTTATTGGTTTGTCAGATGTTTGGATGAATTGGCGACAACGGTTTATAGTTAAAACCTAGCGCTGGAATATTTTTAAATATATAGGGTAAGTAAGATGGACGTTATTCTTCTAGAAAAAGTAGCAAATTTAGGTAACTTGGGTGACACAGTGTCAGTTAAACCTGGTTTTGGTCGTAATTTTTTAGTACCTGGTGGTAAAGCCGTATTAGCGACACCTGAGCGTATTAAAGAGTTTGAAAAACGTAGAGTGGAACTTGAAAAAGTAGCTGCAGAGCGTCTAGCGCAAGCTCAAACAAAAGCTGAATCTGTTGAGAAGTTAAGCATAACTATTAGCCAACAGGCTGGTGAAGAAGGTAAATTATTTGGCTCAGTTGGTTTAGTAGACATTGTTAGCGCGTGTGCTGAAGCAGGCGTTGAACTAGAAAAAAATGAAATTAAATTATCTGAAGGCTCACTTCGCCAAACAGGTGAATTTGAAATTCCTGTGCATTTGCATGCTGACGTAGTGACGTCTTTAAAAGTAGAAATTATTGCTGAAGATTAAGTGATAGTGCTTTAATTTAAAGCCGGTGCATATTTGCACCGGCTTTTTTTTGCGAAGGGAATTCGCCTTCATGTACAATCTTACTTACTTAAGCATTATTTAAATCCCATGGCAGAACCACAATTTGATTACGACATGACAGACGGGGCGGAATTGCTGCGTCTGCCACCTCACTCGTTGCAAGCTGAGCAATCAGTTCTTGGCGGTTTAATGCTCGATAACGAATGTTGGGATACGGTCGCCGAAAAGGTATCTGTTGAGGATTTTTATCGTAAAGACCACAAGGTGATTTTTGAAGCCATCGGGAATTTGGCTAGTAAAGATGAACCGTTTGATGTGATTACAATTTCAGAAGTATTAGGCCAATCTGGCGAGTTGGAGAATGCGGGCGGTTTGGCTTACTTAGGAGCTCTCGCTAACGACACACCCAGTGCGGCAAATATTGGAAGTTACGCTGATATTGTTAGGCAACGTTCAGTTAGGCGTCAATTAATTCATATTGGAAATGAAATAGCTGATTCAGGCTTTGATACTGAGGGGCGTGAAATCAATACCTTACTTGATGAAGCCGAAACTAAAGTTTTTAAAATTGCTGAACAGGGGGCAAAAGGTCAAAAGGGTTTTGAACCCATTAAAGATTTGCTCGGAAAAGCTGTAGATCGTATTACTGAATTACACGAAAACCAGAATTCGTTAACGGGTGTGAGCACAGGTTTTAAAGATTTAGATGACATGACATCGGGACTTCAGCCGTCAGATTTAATTATCGTTGCGGGCCGACCTTCGATGGGTAAAACAAGTTTTGCAATGAATATAGCAGAAAATGTCGGTATTCAAAGTGGCTTGCCGATTGCAGTTTTTAGCATGGAGATGCCTGGCGATTCGCTTGCTATGCGTATGATGTCTTCACTCGGCCGGATTGATCAACACAAGGTGCGAACTGGCCAATTAGATGACGATGAATGGCCGCGTATGCAGTCGTCTATTAATTTATTGGCAGAAGCAAAGATATTTATTGATGATACGGCTGCGCTCAGCCCCATCGAAGTAAGGGCCCGCTCTCGTCGCTTGATGAAAGAGCACGGGCAGTTAGGCTTGATAGTATTGGACTATCTCCAGTTAATGCAATCTCCTTCTAATAGTGAAAGTCGAGTCGCAGAAATTTCTGATATATCGCGCTCTTTAAAAGCCTTAGCAAAGGAGCTGAAAGTTCCTGTAGTTGCGCTCTCGCAATTAAATCGTAATCTTGAACAACGACCTAATAAACGACCTGTTATGTCAGATCTAAGGGAGTCGGGCAGTATTGAGCAAGATGCCGATGTGATTATCTTTATTTATCGTGATGAGGTTTATAACGAGGATTCACCCGATAAAGGCTCTGCTGAAATTATTATTGGCAAACAGCGTAATGGGCCAATTGGCAAGTGTAGATTAACCTTTTTGGGGCAATATACGCGTTTTGAAAACTTTGCTAATGACGCTTATATTGACGATGAGTACTAGTCGCCTTTTCATTTTTCTGACGTTTATATAACGAATTTCTAATGACACACAGCACAACGGTGTTTGCTCATACGCACGCCATCATAGATTTAGCCGCTCTAAAGCATAACGCCGATATCGTTCGGCAATCGGCACCTAACTCTAAAATAATGGCTGTTATTAAAGCGGATGCGTATGGTCACGGCATGTTAGAAGTTGCCAATGCGCTATCTAGCGTTGATGGTTATGCGGTAGCAAGAGTTCATGAAGCGATATCGTTACGCGAAGCGGGTATCAAAAAACCAATATTAGTACTAATGGGCTTTGCGACGAGTGATGAAGTATCGATGTTTTCGCGACATGATTTGGATGCCGTTATCCATAACGAGCATCAACTAGAGCTACTTAATTCAAGTGTTATTGCTCAACCAATATCAGTCTGGCTAAAGATTAATACCGGTATGAATAGATTAGGTGTTGATGCGCCTGAGGTTAGAAGATTAAACGACATCATGGCGCTATCAGGTAAAGTGCGTTTGCCGATTAAGCTGATGACTCATTTGGCGTGTGCTGATGATATGAATTCAAATATGACAGAAGCCCAAATTCAATTGTTTGATCAATCTGTAGATGGCTTGGTAGGAGAGCAAAGCATTACAAATTCTGCGGGCATTATCGGTTGGAAATATGCACAGCGACAATGGGTAAGACCAGGAATAATGCTGTATGGTGGCAATCCATTTAGTAGTGGTAAAGCCGAAGAATTAGGACTTAAACCCGTGATGACACTGAAAAGCAACGTCGTTTCTCTTCGAAGCGTAAAAAAAGGACAGAGCGTTGGTTATGGTGCAAGTTGGGCCCCTAACAGAACCAGTTTAATTGCGACAATAGGGATAGGTTATGGCGATGGCTATCCACGCCATGCAGCGCATGGGACTCCTGTTGTTATTGGCGGTCAAAAAGCACCTCTTGTAGGGCGTGTTTCAATGGATTCAATTAATGTCGATGTTAGTCAATGCCGCAACATTAGTATTGGTGATGAAGCAATATTATGGGGCGAAGGCCTGCCTATTGACGATGTCGCTGAAAACAGTGAAACAATTTCATACGAATTAATGTGCGGTATTACAGAACGCGTAAACAGAAGGTATCAGGAATCGGATAATGGTGAGTAAGCAGAAGTTCCTATATCGTTGTAGAGAGTGCGGTGCTAATGCGCCAAAATGGTCGGGACAGTGTCAAGATTGCGGCGGATGGAATACCTTGGAAGAGTCTGTGACGTTGGGTTCTTCAAAAGCAAACCGATTTAGTGGTTACGCAGATCAAGCTAGTTCATCCGAGGTGGAGGTGCTGTCTGACGTTGAAATGGGGCGCCTCGAAAGGACGCAAAGTGGGTTAAGTGAGTTAGATAGAGTCTTAGGTGGTGGTATTGTGCCGGGATCAGCTATTTTACTTGGCGGCGACCCTGGTATCGGTAAATCAACACTCTTATTGCAATCCATCGCTAGCCTGAGTCAAACATCAAACGTCTTGTATGTAAGTGGAGAAGAGTCGGCTCAGCAAGTCAGCATGCGTGCCAATAGGCTTCAATTATCCGTCGATAAAGTTAAAATTTTATGCGAGATAGCACTAGAAACTATATTGGCAACGGCCGAAAAACTATCTTCTGATGTAATAGTTATTGACTCGATACAAACTGTTTTTAGTGATGAGCTGCAATCAGCGCCAGGTTCTGTTGGGCAAGTAAGAGAGTGCGCCGCACGTTTAGTTCGTTTTGCAAAACGGACGAATACGACGATATTTTTGGTGGGCCATGTGACCAAAGATGGCTCTATTGCAGGGCCACGTGTCCTCGAACATATGGTGGATTCCGTTTTATATTTTGAGGGTGACTCGGGCAGTCGTTTTAGAATAATTCGTGCGATAAAAAATCGTTTTGGCGCGGTGAATGAATTGGGTGTATTTGCAATGACCGAGAAAGGACTGCGCGAGGTATCAAATCCGTCGGCTATTTTTCTATCGCGTCATGAACAGGAAGTGCCGGGCAGTGTTGTGATGGTAACGCGTGAGGGCTCCCGACCTCTACTGGTAGAGGTGCAAGCGCTGGTTGATGAGAACCGATTAGGTACACCGCGACGTGTAACAGTTGGCATGGACCAAAATAGGTTAGCTATGCTGTTGGCGATTTTGCACCGCCATGGCCAATGTTCGTTGTTAGATCAAGACGTGTTTGTGAATATTGTCGGCGGTTTGCGAGTGATGGAAACGGGGGGTGATTTGGCCATAGTGGTAGCTTTGTTATCTAGCTTTAAAGCAAAAAATATTCCTAAAGACTGGGTTATATTTGGTGAACTAGGTTTGTCGGGTGAAGTCCGCCCTGTGCCGAACGGTGAGGAGCGGCTAAGAGAAGCGGCTAAACACGGTTTTAAATTTGCATTAGCACCGAAGGGAAATATCCCAAAAGGTGGGATTGATGGGTTGGAGATTACCCCCGTGAGTGTCTTGCGTGACGCGTTGCAGTTTTTTTAAAAAGCCACGTTTTAAGCGCTATTTTTTGGCCGGCATTTTATTAATTTAACGGCGTTATCGTCCATTTGAACAATTTCAATAGCTTGTCCAAATAATTTAAGACTCGTGCCCTGTTCAGGAATAGCCTCTAAGTGTTCAAGTATTAAACCATTTAGTGTTTTTGGGCCATTCGTGGGCAAAGACCATCTTAAGGAACGGTTGAGGTCTCTTATAGTAATATTGCCGTTGATAAACAGTGAGCCATCTGATTTTTTTTGAATGTCTGGCGAGCTATCAGAGGGGTCTGTAGTGAACTCTCCAATCACTTCTTCGAGCACATCTTGCAAGGTAATTAACCCAAGAATACTGCCGTATTCATTGACGACAATCGCTAAACGTTGTTTGTTTTGTTGAAAATTTATCAGCTGTTGATAGAGTGTTGTATTGTTTGGAATGAAGTAAGTATTACGTTGAATAGCGGCCAATTTTTCAGGCTTAATATCATCGCTTTTGACTAAACGCAGTATATCTTTTGTTCTTATATATCCTTGAATGTTATCAATATTAGTTTTAAAGATAGGCAAACTTGAGTACGAGGAATTAAGAAGTTGTTTCCTTATTTCATTCGGACTGTCATCAAGGTCAATACCATGAATTTCATTAAGGGGGGTCATGATGTCTTCTACCGTGGCCTGTTCAAGATCCAAAATACCCAACAGCATTTCTTTATGTTGTTGTGGGATCATGGAGCCAGTCTCAGTGACGATGGTACGTAGTTCCTCATGCTTCATAGGCGCTTCAAACTGATTAATAGTATGTAAGCCTAGTAATTTGAGTAGCCAGTTTGCGAGTGTGTTAATAACCCACACCAAGGGGTATAAAATCTTAAGTAGGGGCGTGTAAATAATCGATGCAAAGAACGCTAATCGTTCTGGGTGGTTGGCGGCCCATGTTTTTGGTGCCACTTCAGAGAAAACTAAGATAACGAATGTTAACAAGCCAGCGGCTATGGCGATACCTGCCTCACCATAAAGACGTAAGGCGATAATGGTGGCAATAGAGGCGGCGAATATATTAATAAAATTATTACCGAGTAAAATCAAACCGATTAAACGATCCGGTTTTTGTAGTAATGTGTGAGCCAGCTTAGCGGTTCTATGATTGTTTTTAATAAGATGAAGTAAGCGGTAACGGTTAAGGCGCATTAAAGCGGTCTCTGAACCCGAGAAAAATGCTGATAATAGGATAAGGATGGCTAGCAATGTAAAAAGAAAGCCTAAAGAAAGATCAGTCACGATGTGCGAGTGTTGTAATAAATAATAACTACGTTCTAAAACTTGGTCGCCAAACTGTCAAGTAATAACAAGAGAAATAGGAAAGTTTGTATCTTAGTGACCTTGTTTTGCTACGTCACTAGTTAAAGACTATCACAATGATTTGAAATTAAAAGGTTTTATATGGCAGTTATTTTTATAGGCTAAATGCCTTATAATTAACGAATGAATGTAATGAATTTAATAGAACAAGGTATCGAATTAATGCTACTTGGGATGGGGATGGTTTTTTTCATCTTGGGTTTATTGGTTATTGTTATTAAGACCGCGTCGACTTTGATTTTAAAATATGAGCCCGTTGCAAGTTTCGATGCGAGCAAGTTGCAGGGCTCAAATAAAATAGGCGAAGATGTAGTTGAAGCAATATCTATAGCGGTTCAGCGTTATCGTTCCAAATAATTTAAAAAACTTATGACAAATCCATTAAAAATTACTGACGTCGTGTTGCGCGACGCACATCAATCTTTATTTGCCACGCGTTTACGCATTGAGGACATGTTACCAATAGCTGAGAAGCTAGATAAAATTGGTTATTGGTCGCTTGAAACGTGGGGTGGAGCTACTTTTGATTCTTGTATCCGCTACCTTGGCGAAGACCCTTGGGAGCGTTTAAGGCTATTAAAAGCAGCCATGCCAAACACTCAGCAGCAGATGTTGTTGCGTGGCCAAAATCTTTTAGGCTATAGGCACTATGCGGATGATGTTGTTCGTAAATTTGTTGAACGAGCAGCCGACAATGGTATGGATGTATTCCGTATCTTTGACGCAATGAATGACGTTCGAAATCTTGATACAGCGATTAAAGCGACAATTGAAGCGGGCAAACACGCGCAAGGCACAATTTGTTACACAAAAAGCCCTGTCCATACCTTGGATGGTTGGGTTGATATGGGTAAGAAGCTTGAAGATGCTGGCTGTCATTCAATTGCCATCAAAGATATGGCGGGTTTATTGAAACCTTATGATGCGGCGGATTTAGTTAAACGCTTAAAAAGCTCATGTGATGTGCCGATTGCATTGCACAGTCATGCAACAACAGGCATGAGTGTAGCCACGTGTTTGAAAGCGGTGGATGCGGGCTTGGATATGCTTGATACGGCAATATCTTCTATGAGTATGACGTACGGCCATTCGCCGACAGAAACATTCATTGCGATGCTAGAAGGCACTGAACGTGCAACAGGGCTCGATATAGATGCGGTTGAAGAAATTGCAGCTTACTTTAGAACCGTCCGCCCTAAATACGCAGAATTTGAAGGCTCACTGAAAGGCGTTGATTCTCGAATCCTGATTGCACAGGTACCGGGTGGCATGTTGACTAACCTTGAGAGCCAACTAAAACAGCAAAATGCAGGTGATAAAATTGATGAGGTATTGGCTGAAATTCCAGCTGTGCGTGAAGACTTAGGCTTCTTACCATTGGTAACACCCACATCGCAAATTGTGGGTACACAAGCGGTGATGAATATTCTGATGGGCGAGCGTTACAAGTCGCTGAGTAAAGAGACAATTGGTGTATTAAAAGGCGAGTATGGCGCGACACCAGCGCCAGTTAATGCAGAGCTTCAAGCGAAAGTATTAGACGGTGGAGAAGCGATTACTTGCCGGCCAGCAGACCTCATTGACGATGAGCTAGATAAATTGGTTGTTGATTTAGAAGCTAAAGCAAAAGCAGAAAACTTGCAGTTGGCAGATCAGGTTATTGACGATGTATTAACTTACGCATTATTTCCTCAAGTGGGTTTGGACTTTATTAAAAATAGAAATAACCCTGATGCATTTGAGCCCGTTCCGACGGGCGTGAAAACTGTGAGTTCGGCTGAGTTAAATACTCCAGAAAGTTATGATGTTGAAGTGAAAGGTAAGGTTTACCAAGTGACAGTGGGCGCTAGTGGTTCAATAGAAAATATTGCACCTGCAGCAGCTACAGCAAGCGCGAAACCTGCGATGACTCAGCAACCCGTCCCGTCAGCAGATTATTGTCAAAACGACCCACTATTGTCGCCAATGGCTGGCAATATTGTAAGGATTGGTGTGGCGGCTGGTGATGACGTGCATGAAGGTGATGTGGTTATTATTCTCGAAGCGATGAAAATGGAAACTGAAATCAGAGCGCATATTGAAGGCCAAATTTCAGACGTTTTCGTAAAAGAAGGTGAGTCGGTTCCGGCAGGCGCACCATTAATTCTAATTTGTTAGGCTAAGTATAATGGAAAGCGGCGTATTACAAATTTGGCAATCGACAGGCATTGCAAACTTCGAATGGGGTAATGTGTTAATGATAGGCATTGGCCTGCTGTTGATTTATTTAGCGATTGCTAAAAAGTTTGAACCCTTATTGTTACTACCCATTGGCTTTGGTGGAATATTGGCGAATATCCCTATTGCAGGTATCAGCGGGCCAGATGGATTATTGGGTATTTTGTACCATATGGGTGTCGATACCGGCTTGTTCCCATTATTAATCTTCATGGGTGTCGGTGCGTTAACGGATTTTGGCGCATTAATTGCGATGCCGAGCTTGTTGGTTCTAGGTGCAGCTGCTCAATTTGGTATTTTTGCGACGTTAATTGGTGCCCTAGCGATGAACTTCATTCCTGGCATGGAATTTAGCTTGGCAGATGCTTCTGCCATCGCGATTATTGGCGGTGCAGATGGGCCAACGGCTATTTTCTTAGCATCCAAGCTGGCGCCAGATTTGCTCGGTGCTATTGCGGTTGCAGCGTATTCTTATATGGCCTTGGTACCACTTATTCAGCCACCTATCATGCGGGCATTAACAACGGAGGCTGAACGAAAAGTTGAGATGAAACATCTTCGACACGTTAGTAAACAGGAAAGGATTGTTTTTCCGTTGATTATTCTAACGGTGGTTATTTTGTTTTTGCCAGCTTCTGCACCTTTAATCGGGATGTTGGCCTTCGGTAATTTGATGCGCGAAAGTGGTGTTGTCGACCGCCTTAGTTCAACGGCGCAAAATGAACTCATTAATATTGTGACTATCTTTCTTGGTTTGGCTATTGGTTCAAAATTATCAGCTGATAAATTCTTAACCGCCGAAACGCTCGGTATTTTAGTGCTTGGTATGGCCGCCTTCTCAGTGGGTACGGCTGGTGGTGTATTAATGGGAAAAGTAATGCATAAGGTAACCGGTGGCAAAGTTAACCCATTAATTGGCGCTGCGGGTGTTTCTGCGGTTCCAATGGCAGCCAGGGTGGTCAATAAAGTAGGCCAGGAGTCTAACCCGAATAACTTCTTGTTAATGCACGCGATGGGGCCCAATGTGGCTGGGGTGATTGGTTCTGCCGTAGCCGCCGGTGTGTTGCTCGCTATCGTAGGGTAAGTTTTATTCGTTAGCGTTACTTTTGCGTGCGTTTATAAAGGTCACGAATAAAAAAATAACGCAGCTGCTCAGCATGATGGTAAGAACAATGATGATGTTCTGATGGCCATCCTGTTTAACGTGTAGTTCATCTAGCAGTAGATTGGTCTCTTCGTCGACTAACGCAACAAACGCGGTAATGATTTCGTTCATTGGAATTTGATTGGGTACGGCTGTGTTAAATAATGTTTTAGCAGCACGGCTTTTTTCATCGTCCAGTAACAAATTTGCAACAAACATTTGAATGTCAGCATTTTTGCCGGTGAGTTCAAGTAATTCTTGTAGAAGCTTACCTTGTTGCTCAGTTAGTTCCACTGCTTGTAGGAAGTCTCGGTTTTTTTTAAAAATATTGGCGTGTCGAAAGAGTAATTGATGCTGCCCATCTTTAACAAAAGCATCAGTCTGGTTAAGCATTTTTAGCAGCGTAATAGATCGATTCTGCATTGCGTGAGCCATTTGGGTTATTGCATGGCTTTTTTTCTGCATCTTAGCAATGGATAATTCTGCTTGTTGATACAACTCATTTGATTGGCTGTTGATATAATGTAACGACCAGCCAGCGCTAAAGCAGACGGCAACAGCAAGTAATATGTATAGCTTGCGGCTGGTTTTTTTAACGGACGGGTGTGCTGGCTTCATTGACGTAAGATTAGCAGACAAATTTATTTTTACCTAGGCTTGTTATGAACAGACAATTTTCCATTGCGCCAATGATGGACTAGACAGACTGCTTTAATTAAGCTTTCGTTTTCAATGTCTTAGCTCAACTACAAGAAAAAATGACGCGAATAGGCGTACTAGATTGTTACATAACCGTCGCATCAACCTGAATTAAAAGCTATTCCGGTTATGCTTTTTGTTAGCTGTAACTGAAGTTCTGGAGTATTTGGCCGAAAACAACTATACTCTGATTAAAATAACAATAGTTAACCTAAGGAAAAACAATGACTTACAAAGCAATCGATATCGCAAATTGGTTTATTAGTCAATTCGACAAAGAATCAGGCGATGTAATCACTCATCTAAAGGTTCAAAAACTTCTATACTTTTCAGAGGCTTGGAGCCAAGTTCTGCTTGAAAAGGAATTGTTTCCCGAAGAAATGGAAGCATGGACTCATGGCCCTGTTGTAAGAGAAGTCTTTAATCAATTTAATAGCGCAGGCTGGCAGCCACTCAATGTTACCGAAGAAATAGTTAAATTTGATCAAGATGTTTCTAATGTGCTTTTACAGGTATTGGAAGCTTACGGGGACATTTCAGCAAAGACACTTGAAGAAATGACTCATCAAGATCGGCCATGGAAAGATGCAAGAGGTTCTTTGCCGCTTGAGGCTAGATGTTCTGATATTATTAGCAAAAACTCTATTAAAGTATATTTCACCGAGAAATATAACGAAGCATTAAATGCCTAAAAATGCAAAAAAACGTCTTCCAAAAAATGCGATTAAAAATGAAGCTTCAGACTTATCTGTAAGAGCAAACCTTAAAGAAGTTAAAATAATAGGGCTAATTGCTAAAGAAATACAAGAAAACTCAACTCCTCTTAAATTGAATCCATATGTAGCACTGAAATATTATAAAAGCGATTGGCAGTGCTTCTCTGAATGGGAGTCTCAAGAGCTTAAAGAGTTTTCATCCTTCCTTAAAATACTCCAAAAACATAATTGGGAACAAGTATATAATACTGGTAGTAAAATTCCGAAACATGGGTTGGCGTATACTAAATATGAAATTAATGACGTGAATTCAGAAGCTATTAGAAATAAACTAGCATTAGTAAAAAAGGAAATATCTGAAGACATTAATTTTTTTGAATTAAGAGTTAATCAAAATAAATTGAGAGTTCATGGGTTTCAATCTCAATCTGTATTTTTTCTAGTGGTTTTAGATAGAAATCACGAAGCATTTCCAATGTAACAGCTAACAAGACACATCCAACGGATCGCCATCAGCGTCACTTGTTTTGCTGTCGCAAAAACGCGCCACTGCTGTCAACCGCTGATGTGCGACGTTAGGCTGCCGCAGTAGCCCATCCATTTTTAGTTTCTTCTAGCTTCATACCATTAGAATAGGTATCTCTATTGAATTGGCCTAGCCCCTCAATCAGGCTGCGAACAGGAGAGTTATCTGTGGCATATTCATGGTAAAGCATTCTGAGTACACGCTCTGCTGGCTTAGTAATTTTTACTCTATGGTTCTCCCACCCTCTAACTGAATTTTCACTAACTCCCAACAAATCTGCCAATTGAGATTGAGGCATATCTAGTTCTTTACGTAAAAAACGAATTTCAGCTCCGCTAAGTTGAGGTTTGTTTTTAACTAGGTTTAAACCAATAGCCTTATGCAAACCATCAACATTATGAATGGCTACACCTTGACCATAAGAAGTTTCTTTAATGTTATAGCCATTACGAAGCCATATTTTGCGTAAACCACAGCTTGTGTAATGGTACATTTTCTCTTTTTTCATAGGGCTATGCTCCAAAGACTGTAATAATTACAACAAAATTTCCTAATTCATCTTTTTCTAAAGCAGTAACGACTGCAATTATTTCTCCAGCAGACATTACCTCTATTTTCATTTCCATATTACCTTTAATGCTGAGAGCAGGACCCTCCACAATATGACCATGAGTTAAGCATTTAAGAACTTGAGTTCTAGTGATTTTTCTAGTGCACATGCGTTTTTCAGCATGCTTAGTGAAAATAACCCTAGAACTATCCTTAGCTATTTTCTTTATGAGGTTTTTAGCCATCATAGGGGTAATATTGAAATCAATTATATTAGACTCTCTAGCCAAGCTTTATATCTCATGCTATCGTCATATACCGTTAATTATTGACGGTTTGAATGGAATATTCAAGTAATATTTTACTATTTAACTTGTTAGATGGTGATGAAAGGACTAATGAAAAGGCATAACTATATTAAGAAAAACAGTATGTTATGGGTGGTTTTCAGCCTAACAAGACGCATCAAGTTGGGCAATGTCACTATCCTTCAGTCGCAATAAATCGTATCGCTTAGACCTTCCGGTTTTAAATTTATCTAAGTATTCAGCAATCAAATCACTAATGAATACCGGCTCAGACCTGCCGAAGACTTGCGATTCATGCAATTGCGCTTCACGTTTACCAGCCCATGACTTAGCTAATTTATGTTGACGAAACGATTTGCTTTCTCGATGAACAATAACACCTTTTTGTTTAATCAAGATCTCAACGCGATATGATACGCTACCGTTTTTTAGACGGCGGGTACGAATAGTAGCCATTTCTCTCCTTATGTAGTACGCCTTTTTTTTGGTAACGCAAATGGGCGTATTCATAATGTATTAAACGACAAGATATGACGGTAAGTAAACAACAAGAATCCTTTAAAACAAAGGGAAAGCCTATAGGTACGCTATCCATTGCGCCAATGATGGATTGGACTGACAAGCATTGCCGAGTTTTTCATCGTTTATTGTCGCCAAATGCATTGCTGTATACCGAAATGATCACGACGGGTGCGTTGAAGCATGGCGATAAAGAGCGGTTTTTATCATTTAATGAAATTGAACAACCTCTCGCTTTGCAGTTAGGCGGCAGTAACCCAGCAGATATGGCGACATGCGCCGAACTTGCTGAGCATGCCGGCTTCAAAGAGGTGAATATTAATGTGGGTTGCCCAAGCGATCGTGTGCAAAATGGTCGTTTTGGAGCATGTTTAATGTCCGAGCCCGCGTTGGTTGCTGAGTGTGTTTCCGCTATGCTTGAAAAGGTTTCGATACCGATAACCATCAAAACTAGAACAGGGATTGATGACTTTGATTCGCAAGCGTTTTTGGTGGATTTCGTGGGCAAGACTGCCGAAGTAGGTTGTCGCACGTTTATAATCCATGCGCGAAAAGCAATTTTAAAAGGCTTGTCACCGAAAGAAAATAGAACAATACCTGAACTTAATTACGATCGCGCATACACCGTTAAGAAGGAGTTCCCTGATTTAACCGTCATAGTAAATGGTGGGGTTAAGACGGTGGGTGATATAGAACGACATTGGCAACATGTGGATGGTGTGATGATTGGGCGTGAGGCCTATCACAACCCATTCTTTTTAGCAGAAGCGGAACATCACCTTTTTTCACAACCGTTAGTGGACAGAGTCGAGGTGTTGAATAATTATCTGCCCTATGTTGAAAGCGAATTGAGCAAAGGCGTGTCGTTGCAAAGTATTTCTAGGCACCTGTTAGGCTTATTTGCCGGACAGCCGATGGGTAAACATTGGCGCCGTTATTTAAGCGAGAATGCGCGTTTTAAACACTCTGGAACAGAGGTGTTATTAGCCGCCTTAGAGCAGATGAAACCTTACCAATAAAGTAGCTAAAATAAACGAATAAAACGGTATACTTTGACGACTTAAAGAGCATGACTGGAAACATGGAAAAACTATATAAACAAATAATCAGCGAGATTGGTGAAGATACAAGCCGTCAGGGCCTAGTTGATACGCCTAAGCGTGCAGCTAAAGCGATGAGTTTTCTAACCAGTGGGTATCAGAAGAACCTAGATGATATTGTTAATGGCGCTGTTTTTGACTCTGATGTCGATGATATGATTATTGTTAAAAACATTGAGTTATATTCAATGTGTGAGCACCATTTGTTGCCATTTATTGGGCAGTGTCACGTGGCCTATTTACCCAACGGGAAAGTACTAGGCTTATCGAAAGTGGCGAGAATTGTTGATATGTTTGCTAGACGTCTACAAATTCAAGAGCAGTTAACAACGCAAATTGCAGATTCAATTCTAGAAGTAACTGGCGCTAAAGGCGTCGCTGTTGTTGTTGAGGCGCAGCATTTATGTATGATGATGCGTGGCGTAGAAAAGCAGAATTCTCAAATGACAACCTCCAGTATGCTCGGGCAGTTTCGCACGAACTCTGAGACACGGGCTGAATTTTTAAGCCTCTTAAAAATGGGTCAGTAATTCGACATGAAAAAAACTGCTGTTTTATTGGTTAATTTAGGAACGCCAGAAGCGCCTACGGAAGAGGCTGTTCGCGAGTATTTGAAAGAGTTCTTGTGGGACCCGCGCGTTGTACAAATACCCCATTTCATATGGTGGTTTATTTTGCATGGCGTGGTGTTAAGAAAGCGCCCTGCAATATCTGCAAAAGCGTATCAAAAAATTTGGACTGACGAAGGCTCGCCTTTAATGGTGTACTCCAAGCGTATTCAACAAGCGTTACAAGTTCACTCCGATGACAGTGAAAAGGGGAAATTTAAATATTTTTTGGCTATGCGTTATGGGCAACCATCTATTCAGTCAGTGCTCGATGAAGTGAAAGAATTTAATCCTGAAAGCCTTATTTTACTGCCACTTTATCCACAATTTGCAACGTCAAGTACGGGTACGACGTGGTATGAATTTAGGCGGGTTTATGCGCAGTGGGGTGATGATGCGCCCGTTAGTAAAACTATTATGGATTACCACGATAAAGGCGCTTATATTGAAGCATTAGCAGCAAGCGTTAAACAACACTGGGCAGATAAGGGCCGTGGTGAATGCTTGGTCATATCATTTCATGGGGTTCCGGAAAAAATGATTAGACAAGGGGACCCGTACTTAGCGCAATGCACTAAAACGGCTGAGTTATTGGTTGATGAACTAAATCTTAAGCCTTTAGAGTGGCGGCTAGTTTTCCAATCTCGATTTGGTAAGGCTAAATGGATACAGCCCTATTGCGTAGATGTCCTTGAGGGCTTGGCGGAAGAAGGCATGGAGACAATAGATGTTATTTGTCCTGGCTTTTCAGCTGATTGTTTAGAAACGCTAGAAGAAATGGCGCTGCAAAATCGAGATGTGTTTTTAGCAGCGGGCGGAGACAATTACCGATATATTCCTGCGTTAAATGATAATGCCGGTCATATTCAAATGCTTCATCAGTTAGTAGAAGACATGAGGGCTAACATCCAAAAAGCTGAATAACGACTACATACGCTAACATAAACCACGTACCGTTTTTACCAACACAAAAGAGTATTCGATGAGATTTATAATAATTAGTGTGATTTTATTACTTGCAGCAGGTTGTTCTGAAGAACAGCAAAACAGAATTTCACGTCTAGGCATCAGCTGGATGGAGGGCGACTACAAGGTGACTTTTTATGAAGGGAGTCGTAAAAAGGAGTGGATTGTACTAGATAGTAAAGTGACGTCCGAAGCTCAAAAAGGTTATTACTACTTTTGGGTAACTGATGGTGCCAAAAAGAAATATGTTCAAACACCGATAGAGCGCACAGTCATTGAGGAAATGTAGACTTTTATATGTGTGAATTACTAGGGATGAGTGCGAATGCGCCCACTGACATCTGTTTTAGTTTCAGTGGGCTTATTAAACGCGGCGGAGAAACAGGCGACCATAAGGATGGTTGGGGTATAGCCTTCTATGAGGGCAAAGGGTACAGATCCTTTCATGACCCCATCGCAAGTGCGGATTCAGAAGTAGCAAAATTCATCCAAGGTTATTCAATAAAAAGCACACAGGTAATTTGCCATATCAGAAAGGCTAATAGGGGTAGAGTGTGCCTTGAAAATACGCACCCATTTTCAAGAGAGTTATGGGGCAGTACTTGGTCGTTTGCACATAATGGCCAGCTTAAAGGTATTAAAAATAGACCGCTAAAGGATTATCTACCCGTTGGAACAACAGACAGTGAGTACGCATTTTGTTGGGTTATGGATCAACTTAAACAATTATTTCCAGTTAAGCCAACAAACAAAAAGAAGTTATGGAATGAAATGGAGGCGCTGTTAAAAAATGTCGCAACGCTAGGGGTTTTTAATGTGCTAATCAGTGATGCAGACTGCTTGTTTGTTTTTTGTAGTACAAAACTTTCATGGATAACGAGACAAGCTCCCTTTGCAGATGCTCAGCTAACCGATGCGGATATTAGTGTGGACTTTAAAAAGGAAACGTCTGATAGCGACATTGTGACCGTTGTAGCTACCAATCCATTAACGTCCAACGAAGACTGGCATGTGATGTCCAGAAACGAATTTGCGATTTTTCGTTTGGGGATAAGAACTAAATAGTATTTGTTACTAAAACAATTTTTTTGAACGCTTATAAACCTTAAGCCGCAGATTAAAACCGGTTCTTATACTAGTAAAATACAAAAAAAGAACTACGCTTCTTTATAGACAAGGAATAAGCTAATTTCCACTTAAAATTTATTAAGTTCTTGATAATAATTTCAACAACTTATAAATTTATTGTTGACAAAACATTAACATTGGACTTAAAGTGATTGATAAGAAAGAATAATTATTTTTAATACTCATGCAAATTGAATGATTTAATCATGAAGTATTGCTCAAGGAATAGAAAATAAAAATTAAAATTAAAATGAAGAAGTTAGATAAAGCAAAAGCGCAACATATCTTAATCATTGAACATGACGAAGATCGTATGTCGGCACTCCAAAACCTTTTGTCAATTGGTGGTTATAGGAATTTAATTAGTGCGTCGAATCAGGACGAAGCACATACACTTATCCGTTCGTTAAAAGCTAAGGTTGAAAAGATTGGCGCCATTTTATTGGCATTTGATTTGCCACAATGCGATATCTTTAAATTCAGTGAAGTGTTAACAACGTTGGATGGTCATGATGCCATTCCATTAATATTCTTAACGGATAAATCGACAAGAATTGATGAAGAATTGATGACGAGATGTCATCGTGCCAATGCGGCGACTATAATACATCAGCCTGTCGAAGGTGGTGATGTTGTGCCCATCATTGATTTAGCACTCGCGCTTAAAAGCGAACGTGATGATCGTATAGCGAATGAAGAAAAACTAGTGCGAGAGCTTTCAGAAAAACGAATTATGGAGGCTAGATTGCAGTACCTAGTCTCGCACGATGAATTAACTGGCCTGTCGAATAGAAGCGGTCTTGAGAAAACGTTGGAATTTGCGATTTTAAGCTGTACCAACTTTAAACAACGCGGCGCATTGCTAGATATTGATTTAGACCAGTTTCAGGTGGTTAATGATATCGAAGGTCACGCGATAGGCGACCGTTTATTGATTGAAATAGCGTCATTAATTCAAAAGACCTTAGAAGAAGATGCTTTTGTTTCTCGTGTGGGCTCAAATTTATTTCAAGTTTTTCTGAGCAAAGTAACGCAAAATCAAGCGTTAGATATTGCAGAACACCTAAGGTTAACGATTGATGATTTTGATTTTAAACCGAATGACACGGTATATAACGTTTCGGCAAGTATTGGGGTGGCGATTTTAGCGCCACTTGAACGGATTAAACAACCTAGTGAAATCATGTCACGAGCACATCATGCCTGTTATACAGCTAAGACCTTAGGACGAAACAGGATTAGTTTATTCGAAGGTGATAATGATCATCTTACAGGTTTAAGAAATGATGCGAAGTGGGTGCCATTAATACGCAAAGCGTTAAAAGAAGACGCTTTTCAATTGGTTTTCCAACCCGTTGTGCAAATATCAGATGGTTACGTTGCACATTATGAAACATTACTAAGAATGGTTGGTGAGGGCGGTGAGCTGATAAGCCCAATGGATTTCATTCCTGTAGCGGAACGTATGGGTCTTATCCATCATATTGACTTGTGGGTTGTCTCACACGCAATTGATTATATTTCGGCGTTGCCTAAAGAAAGTGAAAGCATTGCTTTCACAATAAATTTATCTAGTCACGCACTGCAAGGTGATTACTTATTACCAATATTGAAGCAAAAATTAGAAACCACGTGGATTTCACCGTCAAGAATAACGTTCGAAATTACAGAAACCGCGGCCGTTATAGATTTCGAAAAAACGCGCAAGATGGTAACTAAGATTCGTGCATTAGGATGCCGGTTCGCTCTTGATGATTTTGGGGCGGGCTTTAGTTTGTTTAATTACATTAAAAACTTCCCCGTTGACTATTTGAAAATTGATGGCCAATTTATCAATAACCTAGCAAATAATACATCTGACCAAGTGTTGGTTAAATCAATGATAGATGTTGCGCATAGCTTGGGTAAAAAAGCTATTGCGGAATACGTGTCCGACCCTGAAATTTTAAATATATTAAAAGAGTTTGGTGTTGATTATGTTCAAGGGTTCTTGTTAGGGAAGCCGCAAATAGAATTATTAAACGAGCAATATATCGTCTTGAGTGATTTTAAAAGCGACCCCGTTGATATTAAAAAATTAATCACTAAAAAAAGCTATTTATGACATGATGACTAGACACAACACGATAGCTGTTGAGTCTTTTTGTTAATCTGTTAAATCTATATGGCTAAGCCTAAACGGTCATCAAGACCGCGTAAGAAAACCTCAATAAAACGAAAAAAAAGAGCCCCTAAAAGGAGCTTTCTTAGAGGGATACTGTTCAAATCCTTTATCATGGCATGTATCGTTGGCCTTGCGTATGCCTTGTATTTAGATTTTATTGTACGTCAGCAATTCGAAGGTAAACGTTGGGAATTGCCAGCACACGTGTATGCAAACCCCGTTGAGTTGTATCAAGGTTTACCAATAGGAACTAATCAACTTAAGTCATTGCTTGATGATTTGCGCTATAAGTCAGTTGCAAACGTTTCTAGCTCGGGCTCATACAAAATTTCTGGACTTGTGGTTACCCTTAAGACGCGTCCTTTTAACTTTTTTGATGGACAAGAAAAGTCTAAAACAATCAACATTCATTTCAATGAAAATGTTATTGCATCCATAAGGGATGTTCATTCAAATAACAATGTTGCACTTCTACGTCTAGACCCCGTTCAAGTGGGTAGTTTTTATCCAAGTCATAAAGAAGATCGGATATTAGTAAAAATCGATGAAGTGCCTCGTACTTTAATCGATGGTTTGATAGCGATTGAGGACCGAGATTTTTACAATCATTATGGCGTGTCTCCAAAATCAATTTTAAGGGCGTTAATTGCAAATATAAAAGCGGGCGGTGTTGTTCAGGGCGGAAGCACGTTAACGCAACAGTTGGTTAAAAACTTTTTCTTAACCTCCGAGCGGAGTCTTTGGAGAAAAGCCAAAGAAGCAGTGATGGCGCTCATTGTTGAAGTTAGGTATCAAAAAGACGACATTCTTGAGGCTTATATAAATGAGGTGTTCTTAGGTCAAGATGGCGAGAGGTCTATAAACGGTTTTGGTATGGCCAGTGTTTTTTATTTTAATAAACCTTTGATACAGCTTAAACCTCATCAAGTTGCTTTATTGGTTGGTTTGGTAAAAGGCCCGTCGTATTACGACCCTAGGCGCCATCCGCAACGCGCTGTTAAACGTAGGAACCTTGTATTAGACGAAATGACACGTTTAGATTTTTTGCCCGCGCAACAACGTAATATCGCAAAACGAATGAGCGCCGACATCTCACCAGTCAAACAAATCAAAAGCTCACGATTTCCTGCCTACCTTGATCTCGTTAAACGACAATTAAGTAGAGATTATAAGGAAGAAGATTTAACGTCTGAGGGGCTCAATATTTTTTCAACCTTGGATTACAACATTCAAACGACCGCTGAAAAATTATTCAAACGTAAACTCGAAGCGCTGAATAAACAATATGGAATAGAAAAAGGAAAGCTCCAAGGTGCAATGGTCATCACTCGCCGAGAAGGGGGCGAAATAGTTGCCGTGATTGGTGATAGGAATCCGCAGTTTAGCGGTTTTAATCGCGCCTTAGATGCTCTTAGACCCATTGGTTCATTAGTAAAACCAGCAGTATATTTGACTGCGCTTAACCAGCCATCAAGCTACACATTAACTAGTCTTATTGATGACAGCGCTATTAGCCTAAAGCAGCGATCGGGTGAACTTTGGAGACCTAATAATTATGATAAAACAGAGCATGGATTTGTACAGCTGCATACAGCGCTCGCGCATTCATATAATTTGGCAACCGTTCGATTAGGAATGGAATTAAAAGTATCCAATGTCAAAAGAACGCTTGAAGAACTGGGTATAAGAAGGCCGATTAAACCATACCCCTCTTTATTATTAGGTGCTATTGCTTTATCGCCAATTGAGGTGACTCAAATGTATCAAACGTTGGCTGGAGAAGGATTTTTTACGCACTTAAGAGCCATTCAATCGATCACCTCAAGCGATAATGTTGCACTTCAACGTTATCCTTTAACGGTGCGGCAAGTCGCAAAGCCCTCGGTTGTTTACCTCGTTAATACAGCGTTGCAAGAAGTAATGACGAATGGTACGGGGCGATCTGCATATCGACAAATCTCCGCGGATTATAAATTGGCTGGTAAAACAGGCACCACAGACGAATTGAGAGATAGTTGGTTTGCTGGTTTTAGTGGTGATTATTTAGCCGTTGTTTGGCTTGGGCGCGATGATAATAAGCCGTCTAAACTGACGGGCGCAAGCGGCGCTCTTCAGGTATGGTCGAGTGTAATGGGTGCTATTTCTAAACAAAGCGTTCAATTAACAAAACCTGATGATATCGAATTTAGTTGGGTTGATTCAAAGGGCTTTCGTGCTAATGAGTTTTGTGTAGATGCTGTACAATATCCGTTTATAAAAGGCTCATCACCTGAACAACTATCCCCATGTGTTGGTGCTGTTGGACGAACATTAGATAAAGCGGGTAGATGGTTTGATAGCTTGATTAACAGCCATTAAATGAAATGAAATTAATATACCTTGCCGTGATAACACTTATGTTGTCAGCTTGCGCAGATTTATCGATGTATAACCAGACACCTGCACCAACGGGGCAACCAGGAGAGGCATCGAGATACCCTGGAAACCAAACATCATCCGCTAAAACATATCCGATAGAAGACCCTAGCCTAGAAAAGCCTTTATACACGGCTTCTAAGCCACAAAATCCGGCTGTCATTGCGTTACTTGATGGTGCTCATCAGCAAAGCAATCAAGGCCAATTCGATTTAGCAGCGGTTAAATTAGAGCGTGCTGTTCGAATATCGCCCAGAGATGCAAGGGTTTGGTACGAGTTAGCTAAAGTCCGTGAACAGCAGAAGAAATATCAACTAGCCATAAGTCTCGCCAAAAAATCTAATTTATTGGCAGGTGATAATAGCAACCTTAAACGTAATAACTGGCTGTTAATTGCGCAATGTTTTGAACGTTTGGGTAACGAAGATTCAGCAAGCAAAGCGCGTGCTAACGCAATAAGATGATGCGCCTAATTCTGTTAACAATAATTAGACATAAAACTGACTATACGCGGATAGTTTTTTGCACGATCTAGACTTAATTTTTGGTTCAGAGGGTGAACTTGTACGGCTGATAAAGGGCTTTCAGCCACGCGATGGTCAGTTGTCTATGGCTCGCGCGATTGAGGAAACGATAGAACAGAAAACACACTTAGTGGCTGAAGCTGGTACCGGAACGGGCAAAACATTTGCTTATTTAGTCCCCGCCATTCTGTCCGGAAAGAAAACAATCATTTCTACTGGTACGCGCAACTTACAAGATCAAATTTTTGAAAAAGATTTCCCGCTTATTCAAGAAGCTTTAAACGTCCCTGTTCGGGCAGCTGTACTTAAGGGGCGCTCAAATTATCTTTGTCTTTACCGATTAGACCAAGCTCATCAGCAAACAGCAGGGTTTGATAAGGAGTTAGAGGCGGACTTAAGTGAAATAGAGGATTGGTCTAACCGAACGATCGATGGTGATATCTCTGAGGTGACCTCAGTGGCTGAAGATTCTTTCGTGTGGCAACAAGTAACGTCGACCGCGGACAATTGTTTAGGGCAGGAGTGTCCAATGGTTGCAGAGTGCTTTCCATTATTGGCCCGAAAAAAGGCACAAGAAGTTGACGTGCTTATTGTCAATCACCACCTACTTTGTGCTGATTGGTCGTTAAAAGACGATGGCTTTGGGCAAATATTGCCTGAAGCAGAATTGATTATCATTGACGAAGCACACCAAATAATTGATACGGCATCGAGATTCTTGGGCGTGTCAGTTAGTGCACGGCAAATTCTTTCGTTGTTAAGTGATGTTAATTCTGAACAACTCAAAATTGCGTCGGACACGCCTGCTTTAATCGACCTCACTCATGTCATCAACGAAGATATACGTGAAATGCGAAAGTTGTTACCCGAACAATCGGTTAAAGATTCTTGGGATGAACTTGAGCGATTTAAAAATTTTGTCGTTGCTTTAGCTTGTTTAACAGACAGAATTGAACAGCTCTTTAAGGTGTTAGCCGTTGTGGCGGTGCGTTCTAAGGGCTTAGAAGCGTGTTGGAAACGCTGTGAGGATATTCTACAGCGTCTTAGATTGTTTTCTAACCAAGATCAGCAAAACTGGATTCAATGGTTTGAAACATTTCATCGAACGTTTACTTTTTACCGTACACCCTTAGATATTTCGAAAGCATTTGCTAGTTTTGCATTTGCCAGCGAAGCAAGTTGGGTCTTCACCTCAGCCACTTTATCGGTGAATAAAAACTTTGATTTTTTCACTCGAAGACTCGGAATACAAGATGCCGAGACAGGGATGTGGGAAAGTCCATTTGATTATTTACACCAGTCATTGATGTATGTGCCTAAGGGGTTGCCGGAACCTAGAGAATACGACTATACGGCAACGATGATTGAAAAAATTATGCCAGTACTAGAGGCAAGTGAAGGTCGAGCATTTATTTTATTTACCAGTCACCGCGCGTTGCAAGAAGCTGCAAACATCTTATTGGAACAAACAAACTTTACCTTATTGGTTCAAGGTGATTTACCAAAACAACAAATGCTTGAAACGTTTAGACAGTCAGATAATGCTGTACTTCTGGGGACTGCGAGTTTCTGGGAAGGCGTTGATGTACGTGGCGAGGCACTTTCTTGCGTTATTATTGATAAACTACCGTTTGCGTCACCCGGAGACCCCGTCACCAAAGCTAGGCTTGATTATATGACTGCTAATGGCCAGTCGCCGTTTTCAGAATTTCAGCTCCCTTCAGCTGCGCTAACGTTAAAACAAGGAGCTGGGCGGTTAATTCGAGACGTAGAAGATAAGGGAGTGCTAGTTTTGTGTGACCCTCGATTGTCTAGTAAAGGTTATGGCAAAGTATTTGTCAGGTCGTTGCCATCGATGCCAATTACCCAAGAGCTTAATGATGTAAAACGATTTTTTCATCGAATCAAATCGCAACAAACACACATTAAAAAATCAGCATGAAAATTTTAGCAATAGAAACAGCTACAGAGGCTTGTTCTGCTGCCTTGTTATTGGATGGCGAGTTGCTAGATCGCTTTCAAGTGGCGCCGCGCGAACACGGCAATTTAATTTTATCGATGGTTGATGAGTTATTGCAGCAGGCTGGCGTGTCGTTACAAAACTTGGATGCGTTAGCCTTTGGGCGTGGCCCAGGTTCTTTTACGGGCGTTAGGATGGCAACAGGCGTTATACAAGGGTTAGCATTTGCTGCAAATTTACCCGTGGCACCCGTGTCAACGTTAAAGGCATTGGCACAACAAGCTATCGGTCAAGCAAACGACGGGCAAACAGTTTATGCTGTCTTGGATGCGAGAATGGCTGAGGTTTATTGGTGTGAATACATCATCGAGAATGGTCGGTTAAAAGACGTGTCGAAAGAAGCCGTTATTGCGCCCAGTACGATTAGTGCAGTACCTAGAAAAAGTGTGGTTGGTATTGGGCATGGTTGGGATACTTACCGCGACGAATTGACTCAAGTCGTTAACGCTAAGTCGTTATCAATCATACCTAACGCGTTACCAAGAGCTAGAGAAGTTGCCCAATTAGCCGTTCAATTGATTAATAATGGTCAAACTGTTGCAGCTGAAAATGCACTGCCCGTTTATTTACGCGATAATGTGGCAAAGAAAAAGGCGCAGCAAGGATAATGAGTCAGCATTTTTATATTCACCCAGATAACCCGCAACAACGGTTGATAAAGCACGTTGTCGATATCGTTAAGAGCGGTGGTGTTATCGCTTATCCTACCGACTCATCGTATGCTCTAGCGTGTCATTTAGGAGATAAGCAAGCGATTGATCGTATTCGTCAAATACGCCAAATTGACGATAAACATAACTTTACCTTGATGTGTCGCGACCTGGCGGACATCTCGAATTATGCGCAAGTTAATAATGACACATACCGTTTATTGAAATCTTTAACACCAGGCGCTTTTACCTTCGTACTGAAAGCAACTAAAGAAGTGCCTCGTCGTCTACAGCACCCGAAAAGAAAAACAGTGGGTATTCGAGTGCCGGACAACATTGTAGCGCAGCAGATTTTAGAAGAACTGGGTGAGCCTATGTTAACCAGCACGTTGATATTACCAGATGAAGATGAAGCATTAGCT
This sequence comes from Cycloclasticus sp., assembly GCA_002733135.1. Taxonomy (GTDB): domain Bacteria; phylum Pseudomonadota; class Gammaproteobacteria; order Methylococcales; family Cycloclasticaceae; genus Cycloclasticus. The sequence goes on from NVUJ01000002.1 coordinate 185,108, forward strand.
GATCCGTATGATATTGACGAAAGGTTAGAGAATGTTTTAGACGCCGTGGTTGATGTGGGTGTTATACCTTATAAACCAACAACAATAGTGGTATGGGATAACGACTACCCCGAAATTGTTAGGCAGGGTAAAGGTAAGGCTGATTTCATCGCCCAAAAGGATAAGCAGTAATGCCAATAGATGAACTAAGCTTAGTCGGCCGAATTGCTGTATGGATCTTGCCCGTTATATTCGCAATCACCGTTCATGAGGTCGCGCACGGTTGGGTAGCCAGTAAACTGGGAGACAATACAGCAAAGAGCTTAGGGCGTTTGACCTTAAATCCAATCAGTCATATGGATTTAGTGGGAACAGTTATTGTGCCAGCGGTTTTATTATTCTTAGGTGGCTTTATGTTTGGCTGGGCCAAGCCCGTTCCCGTTAATTGGAGTAACTTAAAAAACCCAAAACGCGACATGATTTTTGTAGCCATCGCTGGCCCTCTAGCCAATCTATTTATGGCTATTGCTTGGGGTGTTTTAATGAAAATAGGTTATATGTTGAGCGGTACTAATGAGTTTATTGCCATGCCTTTAATTTATATGGGCTATGCGGGTATTTTTATTAATATTGTGTTGATGGTGCTTAACTTATTACCTATTTTACCGTTAGATGGGGGGCGAATTCTGGCGGGATTGTTGCCAACAAGAGCGAGTATTCAATTTAGTCAGCTAGAACGATTCGGCTTTCCCATCTTAATCGTTATAATTGCAATGGGTTGGTTGTCGAAAATATTAGGCCCACCTGTATATTTTTTACAAACTAGTATTTTCAAATTGCTAGGTATTTAGGAGGAAGTGTGAGTTCAGAAGTTCCTGCGCAGTATAGGCGCGTTTTATCGGGTATGAGGCCAACAGGCCAGTTACATCTTGGCCACTATCACGGTGTGCTAAAAAACTGGGTTGAGTTACAACAAGAATATAAGTGCTATTTCTTCGTTGCGGACTGGCATGCGTTAACGACGCATTACGAAGCCCCGTCCATCATTGCTAGTAGCACTTGGGAAATGGTGATTGATTGGCTTGCAGCGGGGGTTGACCACGGCTTAGCAGATTTATTTATTCAATCTAGTATTCCCGAGCACGCGGAACTTCATTTATTACTTTCAATGATTACACCTTTGGGTTGGTTGGAACGTGTGCCAAGTTATAAGGACCAGCAAGAAAAATTAAAAGAAATGGATTTAGCAACCTATGGCTTTCTAGGTTATCCATTACTCCAAAGCGCAGATATTTTGATGTACAAAGCAGGCCTAGTCCCTGTAGGCGCCGATCAAGTATCACATGTTGAATTGACGCGTGAGGTGGCTAGGCGTTTTAATTATCTATATGGTCGTGAGCTGGGTTTTGAAGAGAAAGCAGAAGCAGCCATTAAGAAAATGGGTAAAAAGAACGCTAAGATGTTTAATAAGCTCAGAAGTGCCTATCAAGAAAACGGCGATCAAGAAGCATTGGGCGTAGCACAAGCATTGTTAGCAGCGCAGCAAAATATCACGGTTGGTGATGTAGAACGTTTATTTGGTTATTTAGAAGGCAGTGGGCGGGTGATTTTACCAGAACCACAAGCGTTGCTCACAAAAGCATCTAAAATGCCTGGTTTGGATGGGCAAAAAATGTCTAAGTCGTATAACAACACCATCGCACTACGTGATGCGCCTGAAGAGATCGAACAAAAAATTCGTAAAATGCCGACAGACCCGGCGCGTGTACGCCTAACAGACCCAGGTGAGCCAGAAAAATGCCCAGTATGGCAATTTCATCAAGTGTATTCGGACGAAGGCGTGCGTGAGTGGGTGCAAGAAGGGTGTCGTTCAGCGGGGATTGGCTGTTTAGATTGTAAGCAACCGGTCATTGATGCAGTATTACGCGAGTTGAAGCCCATGCAAGATCGCGCACAAGAATATACCGAACAACCCGATTTAGTGCGCTCAATCATTCACGAAGGTAATGAGAAAGCACGTGATGCTGCTAGAGAAACCTTGGAAGAAGTTAAGGCAGCTATGAGTATGAATTTATTATAAATGGCCTGTAACGAATTAGTGAAAGGAAAAAATGTCTGAGTTTAATAATGTAACAGTGGTTAAAAAAGCTAACGTATATTTCGATGGAAAAGTCGTTAGTAGAACAGTTAAATTCGAAGATGGTTCATCAAAAACATTGGGTCTTATGATGCCAGGTGATTATAATTTCGATACCCAAGCGGCTGAAATAATGGAGATTTTGGCTGGCAGACTTGATGTGTTGTTGCCTGATAACAGTGATTGGCAGACTATTGTTGGTGGTGAGTCTTTTAATGTACCGGCAAATTCAAACTTTCAATTAAAAATTCACCAAGCGACGGATTATTGCTGTTCTTTTATTGAAGAATGAAACGTATTGTAGCTGAGTTAAGCGTAAGCTTGATTACACAGTTTGATGTGCTCTTGGTAGCATGTTGCTGTGATAGACTGAGCGTCAAACAGGAATCCTTATATTAAAAAATGGACAGTACGCCAAATAATGTCGTTCCCATCCAACAGCCACTCGCTCTGGTGGATGGTAAACCTTTCCAGCAATTACCCGACGATTTATACATACCCCCAGATGCGTTAGAAGTATTCCTAGAGACCTTTGAAGGTCCCTTAGATTTATTGTTGTATCTGATTAAAAATCAAAATATGGATGTTCTTAATATTTCAGTATTGAAAATCACCGAGCAGTATATTGAATATATTGAAATGATGCAGAACCTCCGTATGGAGCTTGCGGCTGAATATCTGGTGATGGCAGCGATGCTAGCTGAGATAAAATCTAAAATGTTATTACCAAGGACGGTGGAAGAATTAGAAGAAGAGGAAGACCCACGAGCAGAATTGATTCGACGGCTACAAGAATACGAACGCTTTAAGCGGGCTGCTGATGATATTGATAAAATGCCACGTTTGTATCGGGATAATTTTTTAGCAACAGCGGAGTGGGTCGTTGATAAAATAGATAAGCCTCTGCCAGACGTTGAGTTAGACGCGGTCTTGTTAGCGTTTCAAGAGGTGTTAAAGCGTGCAGAAAAGTTTAGTAGCCATCACATTCAACGCGAGCCCTTGTCAGTTCGAGAAAGAATGTCCAGAGTATTGGCTAAACTTAACGACGATTCTGAGGCCTTTCTAGCGTTTCATCGTTTTTTTACCGCAGAAGAGGGTAGACAAGGGGTGGTTGTCACCTTTTTAGCAATACTGGAACTATGCAGAGAAGGTTTAATCGACATAGTGCAAGGTGAATCTCAATCAGAAGTATGGGTCAAGCCCATTGCTGAATAATGGAAAAAGAAATTAAAGATATCATCGAAGCGTCCTTGTTTGCTAGTAATGAACCCTTGTCTATAACAGAATTACAAAGCCTGTTTTTGTTAGAAGATAAGCCAGATAAACACCGCGTGCAAGATGCTTTAGGTGTGCTGCAAGATGAGTATTCTGAAAAATCTATTGAGTTAGTGGAGACGGCAAGTGGCTTTCGTTTTCAGGTTAAATCTAAATATTCAACGTGGGTAGCAAGATTATGGGAAGAAAAGCCTGTAAAATACAGCCGCGCATTACTCGAAACCTTAGCGATTATTGCTTATCAGCAACCAGCCACGCGTGGTGAAATTGAAGATATAAGAGGTGTTGCGGTTAGTACAAACATTATGCGTACCTTGCAAGAAAGAGAGTGGGTGCGTGTCATTGGTCATAAAGAAGTCCCCGGAAGGCCTGCTTTATACGCAACAACTAGGCAATTCCTTGATTATTTTAACCTCCAAAGCTTGGCTGATTTACCACCGTTGGCCAATTTGATGGATATAAATTTAACACCAACGAGTGATATTCAATTAAACCTGGGTGATGATTCCCCAACAAATATAGATGTGAATGAAGATGAAAAAGAACGTCCCACAGAGCAGCACAGCCAGAACATCCAGCAAGTCGAAACAGAGCCAACCTGAAAGAATTCAAAAACTATTGGCGCAAGCTGGTGTGGGTTCCCGCCGTCAGGTAGAAAAATGGATTGTTGATGGTGTGATTAGTGTCAATGGGGTTGTTGCTAAATTAGGTGACAAAATCAGCATTAGAGATGTCGTTAAACTTCGAGGTAGGCCTATTAAGTTAGCCGGTAAGATTCAAGTTGATACGCAAGTATTGATCTACCATAAGCCCGCCGGCGAGATTGTTAGTAAAAATGACCCTCAAGGACGCCCCAGTGTTTTTAGGCGTCTCCCCCGTTTGAAAAATGGCCGTTGGATAGCTGTCGGCAGACTCGACCTTAATACGCAAGGTTTATTAATGTTTACTAATGATGGTGATTTAGCTAATAAGTTAATGCATCCATCGCAACAGATTGATCGTGAGTACGCTGTTCGTGTGATGGGAACTGTAACGCACGAGATGGTTGAAAAGTTAGTTAATGGCGTAGAGTTGGAAGATGGTAAAGCACGCTTTGAAGACGTGCAAGAGTCGGGTGGAGCAGGCATTAATCGTTGGTATCATGTCGTGGTCGCAGAGGGGCGAAATCGCGTCGTAAGACGCTTGTGGGAGTCTCAGGGTTGCAAGGTTAGTAGGCTTATTAGAGTGCGCTATGGCTCAGTGTTTCTACCGCCAGGCTTACCTGCCGGCCGGCACCAAATGTTGGATAAAAGAGAATTACAGCAATTGCAAAAACTTACCTCAACGGAATAGTTATTACAGCATACCCAGTTGCAGCTTTGCGGCTTCGCTCATCATGTTCTGGTTCCAAGGTGGGTCCAGAACAACTTCTACTTCTACGGTTTCCACGCCTTCCATACGTTTGATACCAGATTCAATGTCAGCTTGTATAACAGGCCCCATGCCACAACCCGGTGCGGTTAACGTCATAGTGACATGCACATGGTTTAAACCATCAGTTAAGGCGCGAACCGTACAGTCGTAAACCAAACCCAAGTCAACCACGTTAACGGGAATTTCAGGGTCATATACTGTTTTCATAAAGGTCCACGCTGCCTCGCGGATAGACTCAGGGTCTGTGCCTGTTTCATAAGCATGAATAACTTCGACTTCTTTGCCCAGTGAGTCAGCATCAATGGCAGAAATTCTTGCCATAATGCCGGTTTCACTTGATACGGTGTATGAACCGCCAAGTGATTGCATAATCGTGACGACATCTCCTTTTTTTAGCATAACGTGTACACCAGCAGGGATAACGACGGCGTTAACGTCTCTATTTAAAACGATGGCTTCTTGATCTGACATGTGATTTATCTACAATAAATGGAAGTAAGTTTAATAATACCTGTGTTGTTTGAAAAAAGCGAAACCTGTAGGATATTTGAACTATAGATGTGCTTATTAGGAGGTTAGAAATTGGCTGACAATAGATCAAGTATACAAGTGAGGGTAGAGTGTTGGCTGTGGCCTGATGAATTACCTTCATCATCAGCTCAGATAACGCTTCTTAAAGTACTGCGTATTACTTACGTATCTATCATGGATTTGATAGGTGGACAACTCAGCTTACGCGCGATGAGCCTCGTATACACGACCTTGTTATCTATCGTACCGTTGTTGGCGTTAAGTTTTTCTGTGCTCAAAGCGATGGGGGCTCACAACGAGATTGAACCTTTCTTATTTCAATTTTTAGCGCCTTTAGGGGAGCAGGGCGTTGATATTGGCAATAATATTATTGGTTTTATCGAGAATATTAAAGTGGGTGTATTAGGCTCCTTAGGGCTGGGGCTTCTGATATACACGGTGTTGTCGCTAGTTCAAAAGATTGAAAACGCCTTTAATATGATTTGGCACGTCGAGAGCACGCGAAGTATTGGAGAGCGGTTTAGTAGTTACCTAAGCGTCATTTTGATTGGACCGGTCATCATGGTGTCGGCCTTAGGTATGACAGCAACCGTTATGAGTTCATCCGCGGTATCTTACTTTATGGCAATAGAGCCGTTTGGCAGCTTAATTATAATGGTTACTAAACTATTGCCTTATGTGATGGTCATGGGCGTGTTCACCTTTATTTATATGTTTGTGCCAAACACACGTGTACGTTTTGGTGCAGCATTGATTGGCGCTTTGATCTCCGGTTTTTTGTGGGAAACGTCAGGCGTGTTATTCGCCACCTTTGTGGTCAACTCAACCAAGTACACGGCCATTTACTCAAGTTTTGCCGTGGTTCTTATGCTATTAATCTGGCTGTACATTAGTTGGCTAATTTTATTATTTGGTTCTAATCTTGCTTTTTATGTGCAAAACCCTTCATCGTTACGTGTCAGCAGAGAAGGGTTCGAAATCAGTAATCGTGTGAAAGAACGTATAGCCATTACTCTTATGCAAATCATTGGTAGTCGACATTACCGCGGAGAAAAGCCGCTGTCGTTAGACGAGTTGACTGGAAAAACAGAAGTATCGCATATGGTGGTTCGTTACGTACTGACAAAGCTAGAAATGAAAAACCTAGTGCTCGAAACCAACGATGTTCCACCGGGTTATTTACCTGCAAAATCATTAGACGTGCTGTTGTTAAGAGATGTGATTAAGGCTATCCGTAGCGCCGAAGAAGAACTTTTCTTATCGGCTAGTGAAATAGAACTAACACCCAGTACGCTGCAAATAACAAGCAGTATTGATGAAGCAATAGACAGTGCATTAAGTGGTAAGACGGTTCGTGACCTTGTGATTGACGAGACAGATTAGTTTTTTAAAGACCTTGCAGCCGAGATGCTTTAAAATTCGGCACTTACATAAGCACAAGCAATAAAGGTTTTCCGTCGATGAATGATTCAGCCCCCGAGTTAATGCCCAGTAATTTTATACGTAATATTATTGATACTGATATAGAGACGGGCAAACATAATCAAGTCATTACCCGTTTCCCCCCAGAACCCAATGGTTATTTGCATATAGGTCACGCGAAATCTATCTGCTTAAATTTCGGCATTTCTCAAGACTACCCAAATGCGACTTGTCATCTGCGTTTTGATGATACCAATCCCGGTAAGGAAAAGTCAGAATATATCGATGCTATTAAAGCAGACGTGCGTTGGCTAGGCTTTGATTGGGGCGAGAACTTGCACCATACCTCTGATTATTTTGATCAGCTCTACGCCTATGCAGTGCAATTGATAAAACAGAATAAAGCATACGTAGATAGCCTGTCTGCCGAGGATATTCGCTTATACCGCGGTAATTTAACCGAGCCAGGCAAAAACAGTCCGTTTAGAGATCGCTCCATAGAAGAAAATATCGACTTATTAGAACGCATGAAAAACGGTGAATTTGCCGAAGGTGAACACCTGTTGCGCGCCAAAATTGATATGGCGGCGCCAAATATCAACATGCGTGATCCGGCGATTTACCGAATTAAAAACATGTCGCACCCCATGACCGGCGACAAATGGCACATCTACCCAATGTACGACTTCGCGCACTGCGTGTCAGATGCGATTGAAGGCATTACCCACTCTTTGTGTACACTGGAATTTGAAGACCATCGCCCGCTTTACGATTGGTTCTTGGATGAGCTTAAAACACCCGCGCACCCACAGCAAATTGAATTCTCACGCTTGAATTTAGATTACACCGTGATGAGCAAGCGTAAGTTACATGAACTAGTTGAAGGCGGTTACGTCAACGGTTGGGACGACCCAAGGTTGCCAACACTCAGCGGCATGCGCCGCCGTGGCTATACAGCAAATGCCATTCGTGATTTTTGTTCGCGTATTGGCGTTACAAAAAAAGACAACATTATCGAAATGAGTGTATTGGAAAACTCATTGCGTGAAGATCTGGGCGAACATGCGCCAAGAGCGTTAGCGGTGCTAGACCCTATCAAGCTAGTTATTGATAACTACCCAGATGACAAAGAAGAAACCTTAAGTGGCATGAATCACCCAAAAAAACCAGAAGAAGGCACACGCGATATACCGTTCTCAAAAGAGTTATACATAGAACGTAGTGACTATATGGAAGACGCGCCTAGAAAGTTCTTTCGTTTAACAGAAGGGCGAGAAGTGAGGTTGCGTTTTGCTTACTACGTAACGTGTACAAGCGTTGTTAAGGATGCAAATGGAGAAGTAACAGAAGTGCATTGTAGTTACGACCCAGAAACACGTGGTGGTAAATCAGAAGATGGCCGAAAAGTAAAAGGCACTATCCATTGGGTGTCTGCCAAACATTCAGTCGCGGCCGAAATAAGGCAGTATGACCGTCTATTTAGCGTACCTGCGCCGGCGTCAGAAAAAGAGCAAGACTATAAAGACTTTATCAATAAAGACTCGGTAGAAATACTGCAAAATTGCCAGTTAGAACCGTCGCTAGCCAATGCGAATATGGCCGCTTATCAATTTGAACGCCAAGCTTACTTTTGCCAAGATAGCGTGGATTCAAAGCCAGACGCCTTGGTGTTTAACCGCATTGTTACTATGCGAGATTCTTGGGCAAAGAAAAAATAAAAAGTTTAGCCGACTTGTCAATTCGCTAGATGTTGCTACAGGGCACATAAATAGCTCCAGCCTAACTATCCAGGTTGATTTTTCACGGTATTAATCCTAAGCTCAGCTCTAATCACAAGAGATTTTCTCTTCAATACGCAAGCGCAGGAGGTGCGGTATGAATGGCACAAAAAAAATTATGATAGGGGTAGGAGTTCTGGTTGTTGCTATTGGGGCGGTTGTTTTCTTTGCCCCATCGTTAAACTCGTTAGTTGAAAAAGCGATTGAAAAATATGGCTCAGAAGTAACGCAAACCCCCATCCGAGTGAGCGTTGTCGATATCGCAATAACGTCTGGTGAAGGAAGTATTAGTGGCCTAAGTGTTGGTAATCCTAATGGTTTCGAAGCATCTAATATTTTCGCGCTAGGAAATATTAAAATCAGTATCGATACATCAACAGTAACGGAGTCCACGATTGTTATAAAAGAAATTAGTATTAACGCACCCAAAGTATTTTACGAAATTAACGCGCTCGGCAACTCAAATCTCGACGCACTGAAGAAAAGCATCGCTAGTACCACATCAGGCAACAGTGGCGGTTCAACAGATTCTGGTAATGCAACGAAGCTAATTATTAAGCGTTTAACCATCGTAAACGGCGAAGTTAATGCGCGTATTGCAGCACTTGGTAATAAACCGCTAACGGTAGCTCTTCCTAACATTGTTTTGAAAGATATCGGCCAAAAAAGTAGTGGCGCAAGCCCTGCAGAAGTGGCAGAACTCGTGTTAGGTGCTATTTTGAAAAGCACAAAAGGTGCGGTGACTGGAATGGACCTAGATAAGTATTTGGGAAAAAACCTCGAGGACATTAAAAACTTAGGGTCAAATCTTGGTGAAACATTAGGTGATGGCGCAGGTGATGCCGTCAAAAGTGGTACTGATGTTATAAAAGGGCTTTTCTGAATGTAAGGTTTGGTTAAAAGAAAAAAATATTCAGTAGAATCGACTATGACTGCTTTGTAAAATAACGGGCAATAAAAAGAACTGGGTTTTACGCCAGCTCTTTTTGTTTTTGTCTTCTCCAGCTGGATTCGTTCCATTGACACCATGATTAACAAGTAATTGCTCTACTAACAAAGACACAGAGCATTTGTCTAATCATTTACGAGGGTGTATATTCAAATTGGAGGGCATAGCAAGCTGAAGGTGTTTAACGATGAAGTTTTACCTAAAGCTGAGTATTATTTGCATAGTCATGGCAGGTATACCTGCTTGGGGTGTTGCTGAGCCGTCCAAACAGGCGTTTATACTCGAAATAAATGGCGTTATTGGGCCCGCAACGGCTGATTATTTTCAGCATTCATTAGCGCAGGCCCATCAGGCCAACGCAGAGTTCGTTCTGTTAACGCTAGATACGCCCGGTGGTTTGGGTTTATCCATGCGAGAAATCATCAAAAAAATCATCGCTTCACCAGTCCCTGTTGTTACCTACGTCACCCCTAGTGGTTCTCGCGCAGCCAGTGCGGGTACTTACATCCTTTATGCGAGTCATATCGCCGCCATGGCGCCCGCCACCAATCTTGGAGCCGCTACTCCAGTTCAGCTCATCCCCTCAATTGGCTCGGATAAAGACAAACCTACTGCGGAAAAAGAACAGACTCAGCAACCCCATGATGCGATGGGCAAAAAAGTGTTAAATGATGCCGTTGCCTATATTCGTGGTTTGGCTAAATTGCGAGGGCGTAATGAACAATGGGCTGAGAAAGCGGTGAGAACGGGGGCGAGTTTGCCGGCTGAAGAGGCGCTGGAACAAAACGTTATCGACATGCTGGCAATAGACCAAGCTGATTTATTTCGCCAGTTAGATGGTGTAACGGTGAATGTGTTAGGCACAGAAAGAATACTCTCGACGACATCGCTGATGGTGAAAAAAATTCTACCAAACTGGCGAAATAGATTGTTAGGGGTCATCAGCAACCCCAATGTTGCGTACATCTTGATGCTAATTGGCATCTACGGCTTAATTTTTGAGTTTGCTAACCCTGGGGCAGTTGTGCCGGGCACGGTGGGTTCTATTTGTCTTTTACTTGCACTGTTTGCATTTCAGGTTTTACCGATGAACTATGCGGGCTTGGTGTTAATCTTGCTGGGGATTGGCTTAATGACAGCGGAAGCGTTTCAACCGAGTTTCGGCGTATTGGGTCTGGGCGGCGTAGTCGCCTTTGTTATCGGCTCAATTATTCTAATAGATACCGATATATTGCCGGGTTACGGCATTAATTTAGGCATCATTGCCGGCTTTACGGTGTCTTCAGTGATCTTTTTTGTTCTCGCGTTTGGCTTGGTATTTAAAGCTCGGCGTAAGCCCATTGTTTCTGGGCAAGAAGAAATGATAGGCGCCGCGTGTGAGGTGTTAAATGATTTCGACAACCAAGGTCGGGTTCGTGTTCATAGTGAAGTGTGGAATGCGCGCAGTCAAACACCAATGAAAAAAGGTGAAAAAGCAACGGTGGTTGCAATTAATGGTCTAATTTTAGATATAGCACCAGAGGCTTATAAGGAGAATTAGTGATGAATTTTGAAGAAATTGATGTGACATTAACTTTTTTACCCATACTTGGGCTAACCGCACTTATTCTAATTTTCAGTGCGATCAGGATTCTGCGTGAATATGAACGCGGGACGGTTTTCTTATTGGGACGCTTCTATAAGGTCAAAGGACCTGGCTTTATAATCATCATTCCATTTTTACAACAAATGGTGCGCGTGGATCTTCGTACCATTGTAATGGATGTACCCACGCAGGACGTTATCTCTAGGGATAACGTGTCGGTGAAAGTAAATGCCGTGGTTTACTTTCGGGTTATTGACCCAGAAAAGGCCATTATTCAGGTGGAAAACTTCTATAACGCGACCAGTCAATTGGCGCAAACAACCTTACGTTCGGTTTTAGGGCAACACGAACTCGATGAAATGTTAGCGGAACGGGACAAGCTAAATGTCGATATTCAGACCTTACTCGACGCACAAACCGATGCTTGGGGCATAAAGGTTGCGAATGTAGAAATTAAACACGTAGACATTGATGAAAGTATGATTCGAGCAATTGCGCAACAAGCAGAAGCGGAGCGTACAAGGCGCGCCAAGGTTATTCATGCTGCAGGTGAATTGCAAGCCTCAGAAAAATTACTGGCCGCCGCTAAAGTATTGGCCAAACAGCCAGAAGCGATACAATTGCGATACTTGCAAACGTTGACGGAAATAGCTGGCGAGAAGTCATCCACTATTGTGTTCCCTGTGCCTTTTGATTTTTTAAACGCATTAACCGGAAAAGTTAAAGGCAATCAAGAGAATGAATAAAATAAATTGATGACAATCGAGTTTAAAGCTGTGGGTACAACTGGCTGGTAATCGGACGTAACCATTCTTCTTTATTAGCCATTAACCCAAGCCGACGCATCGTCTAAATTATCGAAGTACTTCACTTCAGCGGGAAGAAGACAAGCGCCAATTTTAGTTAAAATTTCTAACCAGAGCTCTTTTCCATAGATGGCGATTTTTTTAAATTCGCTGGCGTGTTCGATGCCAAGTTTAAGGTCATCCAATGCGGCTCTTAATTCCCAACCTTTAAATGCACCACCATCAAAAAGAATGTTTAGTTCGGGGTGTTGTACACCTTCTAGTTCGGAATCAAGTAAAGAAGTGATTTTTTCGTAGTCTTTGTGGGTAAGTTTTCCGGTGGCTTTTATGCTAATAAAAAAACGATCATCTGTTCTTTCAATATCCATTGAAAAGCCGTGTCTGACAAAATCCATAAGTGTTCTCCATTGACGGGTAGCTGTCTACTTCGAGTCGCTGGATGACTTAAGGTTCCCAAAAAGTCGTTTATTTGTGGCTGATGAATATTAAATTGGGTTGATTAACGGCTAGTTGATAGGCTGGTGATTGCTGTATTTATAGTAAACACAGACTCATTACCCTGACAAAAGTAAGCTATACAAGGCACCGTTAGACAGTGCGGATAGGAGGAATATTGTTAAAGTGAACGTATGGCTTGCCGTTAGTTATTGGTGGTTATTTGTTATTGATGAGCTTCTTAATGAGTGCTTTGAATGACTTTGCGTTTATGCATTGGTGAAACCGTTTTAGTTCTCCGATTGGCTTAATGAAACCTTCATTGCGAAGGGCAGCCATAATTAAGGCTGGTGTATTGACAGACTTGCCTTTAAATAACGACTGAAGGGCAACAGAGGTAAGGCGAGAGGTGTCCGGTTGAGAAAACAGGGTTCGCTCAATGTCAGTCATGGGAATCAATTCAGTGCTGAAATAACCACCGACGCTATTTGAGGTAATACGGGTGTAAACCTGCTTCTTGGCATCACTGCCGATCTCGCAGTCTAACGTGGAGCCACCAGATAAGGCAGAATAAGAGGATGCTTTTATAAGCTGTTTGTTGCTAATGGGGTGTGTATCGGGAGGGTTGGTCTTTGTGGGTTTTGATGTGGAGCTGTTTTGAGGTTTATTCATGTGTATCTCCGTGGATTAATTAATGGTGAGTAGTGCAGAAATAAAAGTGTGAATACGACACGCGCGACAAAGTGCCCAAGCTTGGCCTATTTGGGTCATTAATAGAGTTGTTCAGTAGAGGGCTAGTGGGAGCGCTTAGGTGTGTAGGTATTCATATAAGATACCGTTATTGGCGCAACCCATGGTCATTTGGCTCGGCGTCGACGCTAGCGCCATTGTTATAAAATAATGGATGCTTTATTATCTATTAGCAACAATGCGTTAATAATAGCTTGTGAAAAGATATTGAATGGATTCAAAAAATAGAAAAAGTAATTTAAACAATCAGGTCTATGCGAAGTTTGAAGGGCTTTTTTCGTTAGCGGTCATATTTAGTGTTACGTAACCTTTCCTTAAGTGCAGAATATTTTACTGGGCAAAGCAACCTTGTTCAGGAGTTTTATGGACCGTGCCTTTCTGTTTCATCTCGATACGACCGATCGGTTGGCTACTTTCGTTCTTCTGTTTTTATTTTAATTGGACCAGAGGTTATTAAATTTGCAAAAAACGGCGGAAAAATCCGGTTGATCAGCTCTCCCTGTCTAACAGTAGACGATATTGATGCGATTTCGGCTGGTTATAAGAAAAAAGAGGATATTGTCAGCGATGCGATAGAAAGAGATATTAACTCTTTATTTGATTGCGTTGAGGTGGCTAAAAACACAGAAGCTCTAGCAACATTAATCGCTGTTGGTGCGTTAGAAGTAAAATTAGTTTTTTTTCCAGAGGCACAAGGTGAGTATCATACGAAACTCGGTGTTTTTTATGACAACTCAGGTGATTCAGTTGTTTTTAAAGGTTCGGTTAATGAAACATGGAGAGGGTGGCATGAGAGGGGTAATCATGAGACTTTGGATGTTTTTTGTAGTTGGCATGTTGGAAGGGAAGAGCTTCGGGTTAAGAATAATCAGGCTTATTTTGATGAGCTTTGGAATAACCAAATTAATAGTTTAGATGTTATCCCTTTTTCTAAAGTTGCTATAGATAAACTTAAAACTGTTGCAAAAGAATCATTGGATGATATTCATAGTAATGAAATTACAGATTATTTCGTAATTGGAAATCAAAATACCAACAATAGAGCTACGGTTGAATCTAGTGTTGAAACCAAACGTATACCACTTAAACATCAGTTAAAAGCTATTGCTGAATGGCATAAACAAGGAAGACGTGGAATCTTTGAGCATGCTACAGGTAGTGGTAAAACTTTTACCGCATTAGTCGCACTTAAAGAGCATTTAGAGTTTGGTGGAGTCGCTTTAGTTTTAGTGCCTGATAAGTTGCTTCATCGTCAGTGGGCAGAAGAAATAAAAGGTGAGATAGCAGGTGTCATACTTTTAAAGGCTGGAGATGGGCATAATAAGTGGAAAAAAGACAGGCGTTTGTATGATCTTACTTCTCCCATAGAGGGTATGGGTAAACGAGTAGTTTTGGCAACGATGCAAACGGCACGAACAGACATGTTTTTACAAAGCTTACATCAAGGCGAGCATATTATGGTTGTAGCTGATGAAGTGCATGAAATTGGAAGTCGAGAAAACTCAAAAACACTGAGTATTGAGTCAGGGTCTAGGTTGGGTTTAAGTGCAACGCCAAAGCGCTATGGAGATGCCGAAGGCACATTTAAAATTATTAATTACTTCGGTAAAATAGTGCAGCCACCTTATACTTTGGTTGATGCGATAAAAGATGAGCGTTTGGTGCCTTATGAATACTTTCCCAAAACCATTAGATTAAGTGCGGAAGAATCTGAAAAATGGGCAAAAAAAACAGATAAAATTTCTAAGGAGTATGCACGATCGAAGCGAGATAATGATGGAAATGCGATTGCCTCACCTTATCTGCAAAATCTTATTATTCAGCGTTCTCGAATTGCCAAAAAAGCTAAAGCAAAAACACCTCTAGCAGTAAGCATTGTGAAAGAACACTATCAACAAGGTGAGAGCTGGCTAATTTATTGTGAGGATCAATACCAGCTAGGCGAGGTATTGAACTCCCTAAAGCAAGAGGGTTTAGCTCCTCTGGAATATCACACCAATATGGACGGGAACTCCGAAGCATCATTAGATTACTTTAAAAACTTTGGAGGCATACTCTGCTCCATAAAATGCTTGGACCAGGGGGTAGATATCCCTAAGATATCTCATGCTGTTATTCTAGCTTCATCGCAGAACCCTAGGCAGTTTATACAACGTCGTGGTAGGGTTTTAAGAGTCTGCGATGATAAATATAAGGCAGTTATATATGATGCTATTGTTGTGCCTTTGAGTCTAGAATTAGAGCCAACGCAACTTTCATTGCTAAAGAGTGAACTTCAGCGCAGTATACAATTTGCTAAAACGGCATTAAATACTAGTGCGGCAAATGAGTTAATTAATTTAGCTATTGATTTGAATATTGACCCAGAAGAAGTTGGTTTAATGGATACTGATGGAATAGAGGAATTACAGGGGAACGTAAATAATGAGTGATAAAAAAAGTAATATTCTAGCGGTCTTGCTTGATGTTAAAGAGCGGAATGAGCTTCAAGTTGATGATAAGTTAATAAGGGAGTGTTACGAATTACAGAAGAAATTCCAGTTTGATCCGAATCGTAATACGGTAGAAAAAATGCGTGAGTTAGTTGAAGCTAGCCTAGATAAAGAAGGAGAGCAGTAAACTCATGAAGATTCATAAACTTATTATTAACAACTTTATGCCCTACAAGGGTAAGCAGGAAATTGAGTTTCCCCAGCACGAAACTCAAAATGTTATGTTGTTGTTTGGCGACAATATGAGAGGCAAAACCAGTTTTCTTAATGCAATACGTTGGGGTTTTTACGGTGTAGCCCTTGCCCGTCATTTACGAGAAATCCCAAGGTCCCACCTAATCAATAGCGAGGCAACAGACGAGGGGGATTGGGCTATGTCTATCTCTATCTTGTTTGAGCATGAAGGTAGGAATTACGAATTAAATCGTAGCATTGAAAAAAGAGATAATGTAACTCAGCCAAAAAACAATTCGGATTTTTTAGAAGCAATTGGTTTGAGAATTAATGGAACCCCTGTTATTGGTGATTCAATCAATAATGAAATAAACCAGGTAATGCCGAAAGAAGTATCTCGGTTTTTTTTATTCGATGGCGAGTTATTACAAGAGTATGAGAATTTATTAATTGAAGAAAGTGACCAAGGTAAAAAGATAAAAGAGCATATTGAATCAGTTCTAGGCGTGCCAGCTTTAATTCATGCTCGTGATGAGTTGCAAGTGCTTTTAAAAGATGCTCGCTCTATGCAACGGAGAGATGCTCAAAAAAATGACGAACTGCGTAAGTACGCGCAAGATCAGAAGGGTCACGAAGTGAAGTTGAAAAGCCTTGAAGATGATATAGGTGAGCTTGACCGACAGCGTTTAGGGTTGCAAGAAAAGGTAGATGAGATTGATGATTTTCTAAAAAATACGGAAGCAGTTCAAAATAAAAAAATAGAGCTTACTCGGCTTGCTACCGAAAAAAAGGGTTTCGAGTTTAATATAAAAAAATCAAACAATACGATCCATGTGTTACTAAAAACAGCTTGGAAAAATGTATTGGAAAGCAGTGTCCAATCAATTACTCAAACATTGAAGAAAGAGAGAAAGGGATACCAAAAGTCAATGGAGGAAGCATCTGCCTTGCAGGGGGAGATAACCAATCTTCGTAAGTCCATTGATGAGAATAAAGAATGCAATACTTGTGGACAAGAAATTCCTGAGTCAAAGCGTCAGCCCCTACGTGAGAAATTAGAGTTATTAGAGAAACAGCCGGGTAGGAGTGTCGATTATAGTCGCTTAACTGAGTTGAATAAGAATATCGATAACTTGGAAGGTATACGTGCAGAAGGTGAAGTAAATCGTATTATTACAAACCTTGAGGAAATTACTAAAATAAAAGTTAAGTTGATGAGCGTCGAAAATCAATGTGATGATATCGAAGAAGAAATCAAAGGTTTTGATACTGATGAGATTATGCGGAAGCGGGAAAAACGTGAGAGATATGGTGGACAGTTAGCAAAAACTAGCTTGGATATGAAGGACAGAGAAGATAAGAAAGAAGAGAATTTGAAAAAACAACAAAAAATTTCTCAACTTATGGCTAAGCATAAAGGCTCTGAAGGTACGTTGAGCAACTTGAGAGTTGAAAGGCTGCAACAGCTAGAAACTGTTTTTTCAGAAGGTATTAACCAGCTTCGCTTAAAGCTAAAGGGTGATGTTGAGTCTTACGCCACCTCTGCTTTTAAGAAATTAACGACAGAAAAGACGTATACAGGCTTAAGTATTAATCAAAACTATGGCTTATCTATTTTAGACGAAAACAAAAAAGTGATTGATGAACGTAGTGCTGGTGCAGAACAAATTGTAGCTTTGTCTTTGATTGATGGACTTAATAAAACATCAGGAACTAAAGCTCCAATTGTTATGGATACGCCCCTTGGGCGACTAGACCCTAAGCATAGGAAGAATATATTGCAGTATCTGCCTGACATGTCTGAGCAGGTTGTATTATTAGTGCATGAAGGCGAAATTCACGCTAAACGGGATACAGAGGTTTTTGCTTCACGCATTGGTGCGCGCTATGACATAAAGCGCATATCAGCAACGCAATCGCGTATAGAGAGGGTATAGATAATGGAAGAACCACAACGTATTGGTTTAACCAAGGAAGCGAATGATTATCTAGACGAAATACTGGATTCCTTAAATAGTGAGGTAGAAGAAAAAGGATTAATAAAATTTGATCTATACCGCCTTGCAGTAGCTTTAGGCGTTAAAAATGGCAATAAACCAAGCTCTCTCTCAAATAATACGGATAATGCATTTAGGGTGAGCGAGCTAGATACAGATAAAGCCCTTTTTTTTGCTGTTAAAGCAACAAATATACAAGATAATGAGGAGCCTATCTATCGTGTTGTAGAGCGTTTGGCAGAACAAGGAGTTCGTGATTTTTATAAAGCGTATAAATCACACTCTGAGAGAATGCCTTGGGATAAATTGCTGGCTGAATGATATGACTGTGCCAAAGCTTTATTTAGTTACTGTGCGAGACAATGCGGTTGAAAAAGTACAAACTTATCGTGAGTTGGCTTTTATACAGAAAGACTGGTTGGCCAAGCTTAATGAGGAATCAATTTACCTTTTACACTGTGGCTTTTTAAGACCAGAGTTTTCGGGTAATTTTAAGTTGAGTGAGTCATTTAAAGGACGAATGCTGTACAGCGCATCATCAAAATGGTCTTTACCAAAAACGTTTAATAGCTCAAGGGAGACAGTAGCTTCTATTAATGTAAATGCAGTAGAAATGCCGTTATATCTAGCTTTAGATCAATGGGGTTATGAGGTTAAAGAGAACGATGTGGAAAGTATTTCTACGGTGAATTCAGAAGTTTTTACAGGAGATACTAAAAAAACGATTGTGGAAGCGGCCGAAGCTGTATTAAAAGAAGGTAAGAAAAAGTTACTTAATAAAGAAGAAATATACGCTCTAATAATCGAAAATGGTTATTACCATTTTGGAGAACAAAAGCCTGTTACTGTGCTTAATGTACAGCTGAATCGTTATACGCAGGGTACGGAATACTCCCGCTCAGCAGAACCCCCGATGTTTGGAAAAACGAATGACGGTCGCTTTTATTTAATAGGTGATGGTGAAATAACACCAAGTGGTTGGGTTTCTTCTATTGCAGAAGAAGAACCAGAGCTATTTCAACATATTCAAGAATACGGTGTTTGTGACGAAAGCTCTTACCTGGCTATTAGAGAATCATTGCCTGAATTACTATGTGCTGAAGTTGATCAAAAGCGCTTTGAACAATTGCGTACAACTATCAATCAAACAGACCCCTCTCAGCTTTTGGCAATTGCACCATGCTGGCTTTTGCGTAGGCATATTTCTGATTTAGGGCTAACAGTAAGAGCTTCTAATGTTTTTCTTAGTGAAGGGCTAGCTTTGGTCAGTGATATAGCTCGTTTATCTTTAGTGGAGATTATGTGTTTTTCAAATATGGGAAGGCGATCTATAAAAGATATTTGCAACACTATTATTTTAAAAATAGAACAGAACGTTTTCGAAAATTTAAATTTAAAAACAGTTAATGAATCTTTAACTGGTGGTATTGAACGTTCTGTTACAGCTACGGAGTTAGGTGCGGTATCTTTAGCTGTTCAGATTGAAAAATCACCGCTTATTAAGCACTTAACTCGTACACTGAACGAGTTAGCAGAGAAAGATCGCCTGGTGCTTTGTGGACGATTAGGCTACAAGGGTAAAGTGCTTACATTAGAACAAGTTGGTCAAAAACTTGATGTTACCAGAGAACGTGTTAGGCAAATCCAAAAAAAATATGTGACCAAAATAATTGCAAAAGAGTATTGGGATGACGTGATTGGGATACGTATAGGACAATTGTTGCTTGAGCGTGACGGACCGCTTATTTTAGAAATGCTTGAGATTGAAGATGATTGGTTTTCGGGCTTTGGTGACAATTATATTTACCTGTCGAGTGTAATCCAACTGTTTTCCGAGAATGAAATTAGGGTTATAGATGCCGATGGCAGAAATGTTATTACGCGAATGACGCAAAACGATTGGGACTTGCTTAAAGTAGATGTGCGTAAAAAACTCAAACAAAAAGCTAATGAAAAACAATGGGTGCGTGAAGATATTAACCAATACATGGAGACTTGTTTGTTTGAATATAGTGCTCAAGAACTAACGCCAATTCTGCATGAGTTATTCGATGGAGACCTACAATACGAAGGTGAGTCTTCTAAGGCTTTATTAGTATCTTTTGGTAAAACAGCTGAATCAGCTGTTGCGGCTGTACTAGCACAGGCAGAAAAGCCTCTGCATTATTCTGAAATCGCAATAAGGGCTTCAGATTTGCTAGGAAAGAAGGTGGAGCAACGTCGCGCTCATGGTGCTGTGAGTGCGTCAGGTGTATGGATGTTTAATAGAGGGACTTACGGTTTAATTGACCACTGTCCAATTCCTGAGTCTAGGAGAATGAATATTAGAAGTATGGTTGAACAGATATTGTATCAATCACCTATCAATAAACAGTGGCACTCCAAAGAAATCATTGAGTGTATTGCAAAATTATTTCCAATTTTAGCTAAAGAAATTAACCCTTATACTTTACGAATGTGTATCGAAGGTTCAGACAAAATCCTATTTCTAAAGCGTATGGTTTGGGCTAGGTCAGACTCTGGAATGGAAGTAGGTGATCGTATTGAAACTGTAGACTCGTTTATACAAATACTAGAGGGAGAGGGTAAACCTTTATCTGGGCAAGATTTAAAAGTAAGACTTTCAGAAATTCGAGGAGTTGCTGATGATATGCAAATTCATGGTAATGAACGTTTGGTAGCAGTTGGACCGAATATTTGGGGCTTGAGTGAGTGGAGTTGAGGCATTGTGGCTAAAGAAATAATTGACTTGGTGAAGTCATCTATTCCTTCAATGGATGTGGAGGTTGAGCTTGCGCATGTTTTAGAGATTTTTAATAAAAGTTTTTTATTAGCCCCTGTTTTATGGAAGAACAAACCGACTAGAGTGAATTTAGATTGGAAGGAGTACAAATTTAATCTAAAAAATATTGAGAAGATACCTGATCAGCGTGGAGTTTATATGTTTGTTGTTAGCTGTAAGTCATCATGGGCGGCACCCAATAACTATATTATGTATGTTGGGGAAACGGGTAATGATAAAAAAAATAGAACGTTAAAGGTTCGTTATAAGGAATATTTACGAGACCAAAAAACCTCAAAACGCAAGGCTATTAATGAGATGCTTAATTTGTGGAAAGATGATATTTTTTTTGTGTGTAGTAAAGTGGCTGTATCTACAGATTTAAAAAAATTAGAAGCAAGACTGATAGAGTGTCTCATACCTCCTTATTGTGAAGGTGATATCCCTGTAGGAGAAATTAAAAAAGCTGTCAACGTTCTAAGGAGGCCGTGAATGAATAACACCCCAATTTTAGTGCCTGCATTAAGAGGTCATATTGGCTGCTGGAGTTTTTATTCAGCATTGATAACGTGGGAAACAGCTGTTAACTATATTAAGACGGCTGAAGAAATTGTTAGGAATAAGCAGCTTTCAAAAATGATACAAAGGCAAATAAAATCTGCACGTGAAAAAGAGGTGGCAAATTATATTTTAACACAGGATGAGAGGTTTTTTGGCTCGCTGGTTGCAGCGGTATACAAAGGAAATCCTAAATGGCACCAGCTAGGTGGTTTTCAGGAAAAACTTTATAAATTAGGAATTCCTGCTGCTGAAAACTCAAATGAAGCTTTTGGTTATCTTGAACTATCAGGAGAAGAAAGGATATTCGCCTTAGACGGTCAGCATCGGCTAGTGGGAATGAGGAAGGCGCTTGCAGAGAAGCCTGAGCTTTCAGAGGAAAATATTACTGTAATCTTTGTTGGACATGAAGATAATGAGACTGGTCTAAAAACAACTAGACGTTTATTTACGACACTTAATAAAAAAGCAGTTCCCGTAAAAAAAGGCGAGATAATTGCATTGGATGAAGACGATGTGGTTGCAATCTTGACCAGAAGGATGGTTGAGACCAAGGATGAATATTCTAGTGAAAGAATAGCATACGTAGCAACATGTTACCAACAATGCAAAACTGAGCCACCCCAACGGTTGAAAAGTGAGCCACATGACTCACACTGATGCTTTTCATAATGAGGAGCATCATGATCACACTAGAGGAACTCATGACCATTAAAATATTACACCAACAAGGCTATTCAAAACGCGCCATTGCGAAGCAACTTGGCATTTGTCTCAAGAGGTTGATGAACCAAGTTATCAACCAAGACTTGATGTAGGCCATAAGCTTGACCCATATAAAGCCTATATTAAAGAGCGTATTGAATCGGCTTTGCCGATTCATCTAAGTGTTGTTGTTATAATGCGCGAGATTAAAGAACACGGTAATGACGGTGGCATCACACGGTTGCGTGAGCACTTGGTTCAGTTGCGAGGGAGCTAGTTTATCGTTTATAGAGCGTGCTGAGAATATTGTGCTGCTGGGGCCATCCGGTGTGGGCAAAACACATATCGCAACAGCGCTAGGCTATAAAGCCGCACAAGCGGGTTTAAAAACACGTTTTATCAGTGCGTCCGATTTAATCTTGCAGCTATCAACCGCGCAGCGACAGGGTAAATATGAGTCCATGATGCAACGTAGCGTATTAGCACCTAAACTACTGATTATTGATGAAATAGGCTACCTGCCTTTTGATATTAGCGAATCCAAACTATTGTTTGATGTGATTGCTAAACGCTATGAAAAAGGCGCCATCATACTCACCAGTAATCTACCGTTTGGGCAGTGGGGTCAAACCTTTGCCAATGACACTGCTTTAACATCAGCACTACTGGATCGAATCTTACATCACTCACATATCATTCAAATTAAAGGAGACAGTTATCGCTTAAGAGAAAAGAAGCAAGCAGGTTTAATTAGCCAAATTAAATAAACCAAAGTGGCTCACTTTTCAGTTGATGGAGTGGCCTAGTTTTTGGGCGCTGTTGACACTTAGAAAATAAATCCAGCTCAACCAGCCCATTCTCACCCATTCACTGCCGCGCAGGCAGCTTAGAAATGATCAAATACGCAAAAGCGTTCGGGTGACACGTTCACTGCCGCACAGGCAGCTGTTGTGGTCTAATAGCAAATCATGATAAACAGTATAACAAGGTGGTCAACGGGTCAGCTCACCTATTTAAAAAATTAGCAAGGAGCATTTTATGGAAACGAAAATTAACAGACAATGGCGTCTTGCCACCCGTCCCACGGGCTTAATCAAAGAATTAAATTTCGAATGGCATGAGGAACCTGTGCCAAGTCCAGGCAAGGACGAAATCCTTGTCCGTAACCTCTATCTGTCGCTTGATCCGGCCAATCGAGCTTGGGTCAGGGAGGCCAAAGCATACGCTACGCCTGTGGCCATTGGTGAGGTGATGCGAGGAATAGCTATCGGTGTTGTAGAGCAATCTCACCATGGTGATTTTCAGGCTGGAGATATCGTTAAGGGCGTATTGGGGTGGCAAGATTATGCACTGACAGATGACACTGCGTTAACCAAGTTACCAACCCTACCCATTCCGCTGAGTGCCTACTTTGGGGTGTTTGGGATCATTGGACCAGCCGCCTATTTCGGTCTTTTAGAAATTGGAAAACCAAAAGCGGGGGAGACTGTGGTCGTTTCAGCTGCCGCCGGCGCGGTTGGGTCACTCGTTGGACAGATAGCGAAGATTAAAGGCTGTCGTGTGGTTGGTATCGCCGGTACCGATGAAAAGTGCCGCTGGATGACAGAGGAACTTGGTTTCGACGCCGCCATCAACTATAAAACCGAGCCTGTCCACAAACGTCTTAAAACACATTGCCCTAATGGTATTGACGTATTCTTCGATAACGTTGGTGGCGCAATATTGGATGACGTATTAAGTCTAATCAATGTCAGAGCGCGTATCGCCATTTGCGGTTTTATCTCACAGTATAACGCTGTGGAACCAGAGCCTGGCCCCTATAACTTCAGAAACATCCTTGCTCAACGCACCCGCATAGAAGGCTTTATTATCTTCGATTACATTGATCGATATAACGAAGCCTATGAAGCTTTAGGAGGATGGTTGGCTGAAGGTAAAATTCAGTATCGTGTTGATGTGATCGACGGTCTTGAGAATGCCCCTAGTGGGATAAACAAACTCTTCGATGGATCAAATAACGGTAAACTCATTGTTAAAGTTTCAGAGGAACCGTTCTCTAACGCTGCGGGTTAACAAGTCGTTATTGTCGGCTGCCGTTGTGCGTCACAGAGATATTGCTTATGAATGATAAAAAAGAAACTGAATGTATTATTGTCAATACGAATGATATGCCTTGGATGCTGGTTCCAATCCCCGAACTCAATCACCAGCTCCCTGTTAAGCCTTTGTTGAATGATCCTGATACAGGTATGTTGATTAAGAAGATAAAATACGCAGCAGGCTTTACAAACACCTGGCACACTCATAATTGTGCACATGGGATGTACATACTCGATGGAATTCTAAATACGCATAAAGGAAACTTTGGTCCAGGAGAGTTCATTTGGTTTCCTGAAGGTGAGCGAATGTTCCATGGTGCGACACAAGAGGTTGATGTCACTTTTCTCTTTATTACCAACAAACCCTTCGACATCCACTTCGAACAGAATGAGGCAGACGAATAACATATAGTTTAAGTCGCAATTCCATTTACAGTACCCTTTTCGGACGGATTGTCAGGGACAAATAATGGTTTTGGTCTTGCGATACTCTCTTCTACTAAGATTCACCAACAATTAAGTGGACTTTACCTCCTTATTCAGCACCTTGTAACTATGCCACTACAGGTGAATGATGAATTTATGAAGGCGGTGCTGTTAACTAAGAAAGGTGTTTTGAGCCTTACCCCAGACGCCTATTACGAGTTGTGTCTTATGCGCTAATGACGATTAATGGTTTTATCTGAATAAACTAAAACAAGCTTGCGATAACTTAGTTTGTTATGCGTAAGTGAAAATACATAACGAACCTTGACCCATCCTTGACCCGAAAATTTTAGGTATAAAAAAAGAGCTAGTTTGTACGCTAACTCTTTGATTGTATTGGCTCCTCCGACTGGATTCGAACCAGTGACACAATGATTAACAGTAATCAGGTCCATAAGGCATGACCGTAAAACTACAGTGGTTTATTCTATTTCATACGCTTTTATACTTCTTTACAATTCCTATAACTTCCTTTAGCCTATGTTTTGCAAGGAGTTATAAGAAGTATGCAGTTGTTAGATAAAGTCTAAAGCGAACTTTTAATGCGATGGTCGCGCGTTCGAATCGCGCAGACCCACCATTTATTTCCTTTGGCGTAAGGATTTAAGTTTTTATTAACTACCTACTAAATAACCGACTACATAGGTCATATTTTTCTCTAAAAAGAGAATAGATAGGTGCTGTTTTTATATCAAAAAAATCGCTTTAAAAAGAACCAAACCGCTTTCGCTCCAGTCAACTCCCCTTTTTTTCTTTTAAATCATATCTTTATATAGCATCAATTTCTATTTGCTTATGAAGTAACAACATAGTGGCACGATGCATTATCACTATGTTTTACGTTAATGGGTATGGAAAATGTCAAAGGCTTTATTTAAAAAAAATAAGATTTTCGACCTGGCTTTAGAGTTGTTTTCAACAAAAGGCTATAAAGCTGTCACGATGAGACAAATTGCCATTAAATCGACTGTTAGCGTTGGTTCTCTCTATATTCACTATAAATCGAAGTCTGACTTATATGACGCTGTTCTTGAAAATGTTTTTCTTGAACATTCTAAGTTATGGAAAAGAGGCTATGGTTCGAGTGAGTCATTATCAGAAAGAATTTACCATTGCATCAACATTTTTTGTCAATTTTTAAATGATAACCCTAATGTTACAAAGCTTCTTAAACGTGAACAATTGGATGCGGATCCAAAACGCATCAAAAAGCTAGCAGAACAAGCTTTATCGGATGAATAT
The DNA here is from genome assembly GCA_002733135.1 of Cycloclasticus sp. Taxonomy (GTDB): domain Bacteria; phylum Pseudomonadota; class Gammaproteobacteria; order Methylococcales; family Cycloclasticaceae; genus Cycloclasticus. The sequence goes on from NVUJ01000002.1 coordinate 210,703, forward strand.
AACTATTTAAAATCTCTAGTTAAAGAAGCTGATTCTCAGTGTGACGCTGACATTGTTACGGTGCTTATTTTTGGTATGGCGCTGAATTACTATGAAACGATAGAATTTAGACGTTTTCCCCTGGCTCTAATTTCCATATTAATAACCCTGACTTGGTTTCAAACCAGATTTTCCAAATGATGACGGGCAGACTAAATCTAAATGATGTTTAACCGCCAACATTACCTCATAGGGTAGTAAATATTAGCTTGAGGTGATTAATGTCAGGTTTGTGAACAGATGTTCATAAATTTATTGACTTCAACCTTGCTAGTAAATTAGTCTGATTAAAACGCGTAAATTCAGGAGTCTGTTTTGACAAAGCAAACTAGAAGTATCGACACTCTAGATTGGAGTGATGTAACGAAGGTTCCTTTTCAAGTGTACACGGATGAAGAAATTTATAAACTCGAGCAAGAGTTAATATTTCGCGGAAATACGTGGAGTTTTGTTGCTTTAGAATCTGAACTACTAGAATGGTTTAGCTATAAAACAACGTTTGTTGGCGATGTGCCAGTAGTGGTAACAAGAGATGATAAAGAACAATTCCATGCTTGGGTCAATCGCTGCTCGCATCGCGGGGCCGAAGTGTGCCGAAAACGTCATGGTAAATCAGAAGATGGGACCTTCACTTGCGTTTATCACCAGTGGTCTTTTGACGCAAGTGGTGAATGTCTTAGTGTTCCATTTCGACGAGGTCACAACGGCAAAGGTGGTTTTCCAAAGGATTTTAAGCCGAGTGATAGACCGCTACAACAGTTAAAAGTAGAAACTTTAGGTGGTCTAATCTTCGCGAGTTTTTCTGATGACGGCCCCTCTCTTGAAAAGTACCTGGATCCAGAAATGAAAAAAATGATGGGTCGGGTATTGTGTAAACCATTGGTGTATTTGGGCGTTACTCGTCAATATATTAGTGCCAATTGGAAGTTATATACAGAGAATACTAAAGACCCTTATCACGCGAGTTTGTTACATCTGTTCCACGCTACCTTTGGTGTATATCGTTCTACTATGGGCGGAGGTACGCAACCCGGCGGTCCATTAGGTATGCACAGTTTGTTGAGTGCTTACACGATTGAAAATGAAGACAAGACGGAGTATGAGAAAGGTGATTTACGTACCTATGATACAGACATAAAACTGATGGATACGTCTGTATTACGTGTGACGCCAGAACTTGAACCTGTTTTTACTAATCATATTCAGTCGATTTTCCCATCAATGGTGCTACAACAAATTCATAATACCTTGGCAGTACGACAAATCTTACCCAAAGGCGTTAATCAGTTTGAATTGATTTTTCATTTCTTTGGATATGAGGACGATACACCAGAGTTAAGATCGGAAAGAATAAGGCAGATGAACTTGGTAGGCCCGGCTGGATATATTTCAATGGAGGATGGAGAGGCAACTGAGCTGGTCCAAAATGCTATAAAAGGGGATTCTAATCACCATTCATTAATGGCAATGGGGGAAGACGGTGATGAGGGGACTTTGTTGACTGAGGCAGTATTAAGGTCATATTGGAAAGGGTATAGAGACATTATGGGTGTTAGTAAGGCTTCATAAACTAAAATAATTATTAAGGGTTAAATGAATGAACGAAACAGATTTTGAAAAATATATATCGATGTAAATGGTGTTAAAACTTGTTATATAGAAGTGGGTGAGGGTGAACCAGTTATTTTGATTCATGGTGGTGGGGCAGGGGCTAATAGTTACGGCAACTGGTTTGCATGTTTGCCTTTATTTGGCAAGAAGTTTCGTGCTATTGCGATTGATATGATCGGCTTTGGACAATCTGAAAGCCCTGCGGTGATCGGTGCGGACTACTCTCAAAAAACCCGTTATGATCATTTGGCCGGATTTATTAAACCGATGGGGTTTGAAAAAGCAACATTGGTAGGAAACTCGATGGGTGGTGCCACTGCAATGTGGGATTGCCGTTGAATACCCAGAGCTGGTCGATAAGCTTATTTTAATGGGAAGCGCTGGTCTTAATGCCGAAATTTCTGAGGCGCTTATGCCGATTTTGAAATACGACTTTACCGAAGAGGGCATGGTAAAATGGTCCAAACGCTAACCAATGATGATTTTGTGATTACTGAAGAGAAGATCAATTACCGTCATACTAATTCGATAGACCCTAGCAATGAAGAAGCCTACGGCAATGTAATGGAGCGGATTAAATCACAAGGTGGCTTGTTTTATGAAGATGACTTTATTTCAAAAGTGACACAAAAAACACTGGTTGTTAATGGTAAAAATGATTTGGTCGTGCCATTAAGTCATGCCTATAGATTTTTAGAATTAATTAATGATTCATGGGGTTACATTGTGCCTCACTGTGGTCATTGGGCGATGATTGAGCAGCCTTCAGACTTTGCTTCGGCAGTTAGCCGGTTTATTGAGTCCCATTAAGATAAAGGAGGGCAGATGTCTAATGTCTTCGTTGTCGATTGTAAAACACTTCAATATATTCAAACAAACTTTGTTTTGCTTGTTGTCTTGTTCGGTAATCTTCATCAACAACCAGTTTCGTGTTGTTACGCTCACTCATTGCTCAGCCTATGACTTGACGTGAGTATAAATCAAGCATCATTGCAAGGTACAGCCAGAGCC
>NVUJ01000013.1 GCA_002733135.1 Cycloclasticus sp.
GAAAAGAAACAGGCGGGCTTAATCAGTCCGATAAAATAAAACACAGTGGCTCACTTTTCAGTTGATGGAGTGGCTCAGTTTTAGGGCGTTGTTGACACAACAAACAGGATGCCGACTGGAAATGATTATAGTTTTACAACTATTTCTGCGTTGTACGATGTTGTTAGCCTTATCATAAAGGATATAAATAAGAATATATCTTACGGGCTGCCTTATAAGAAAGATGAGGTTTCATTAAACAGGCCTAGTGATAATGATCTTGATAAATATTTTAAATTAGTAATGCGATATTTTAATGGGATAAAGAAATATTTTCCGGAGTTTAAGAGTTATTGTGAGTCAGATGATTATAAAAAACTTGGAGAGAAGTTGAGACATGGAACCGGTGGTCATATTCTCTTTAGGCCTCAGGGGCTTCTGATGATATCTAAGGTAATTACCAAGTTGACAGAAAAATATACGCTTGATAAATCAATTAGATTAATTTCAAAAGCACCTTTACTGTATGAAGATGAGGCGTATTCAATGCTTTTGTGGAATAACATTTCAAATACTGTTGTTAAAAGTAAGGAAGCTCTTGTAAAGGATATAATGCTTGATAATTTGGGCGTTTTCCCAGTAGGTAAAAAATTAGATTTACTTAAACGTTATAAAAAGACTTTTAACGATAAGAGCAAAATTCCAAATATCATATAAAACTTGAGATTCCTGTCGTGATGTTATTTAAAAAGGAAATTCCTCTATGAATATGGATTCGGAACCAGTCGCTGCTATCTTCGATTGCTATTTCATCATCAATTAACCGTTGCTTGATCAAAGCCTCATAAACACCTTCATGTTGCCCTGCAAAAGTTTTCCATGTCATTTCAATATTACTATCAGCAGGAATGTCCTCTTTTGGTGGAATAGAGGGCTCAGCTAAAGAGGTGCAAAGCGCCCAGCGGCAAAGAGTGTTCCAATTATCTATGCCGGTTTTACGCTTCAGCTGAATTAACTGTTGTTTCCCTTTTTCAGAAATTCTTACAGTTTCTATCATGGGTAATATCCTTTAAAAATATCCAGGGGTAATGGTGGAGCTTTGTTGTTTTTCTTGGTATTGAATGTGGTATTCCTTGCCAATACTTTTTGATAAGTCGTTCCTGTAGTCTTTATCAATTTCTGTATCGGTTGAAAGTAAAATAACTTGATGACTAGCATTAGGGAAATAGTTATCAACTAGATGCCCACGGTGTTCGCTATCGAGCCTACCAAGGGGTGTGTCTATGATGACGGGTAAGGGGCGCCCTGATGCCTTTGCAAGACCCCACAAAATTGAGATAGCCAATAATTGGCGTTCCCCAGCAGAAAGCCTTGCAGTGGGTATAACGTCACCTTTTATACTGATGATGTGTAGTGAAAAATCCTCAGGGTTGATTCGAATATCTTGAACTAAATCACTTTTACGAATGAGAGAGGCGAAGCTTTCTTTGATTAGGTTTTCTAAGCTGCCAATATGTTTGTTAATCAACTCTTGCCGATAGAGCATTAGAGTTTGTCTTACTTCAGCTATGTGCTCCAAAACATGCTTATCTTGATGAGCGCTAAGTTGTTCGTCATTAGCATTGTGAAGGAAGCGGTCTAGCTCATGTTGCTTGTGTGCTAGAGTTTTAGCGGCTTCATCATAAGTATTTTGAATTGAATTAAGTTCACTTTGTGCAATTTTGTGGTTTACTTCAGCTGTTTTGAGCTGTTGAGCCACATCTTTGATCATATCGCCATCTGGGATGGTTGAGAGTTGCCTATCGCTAACTGCTAGCTGTTCAGAAAAGTGTTCATATGCCAGCTTGAGTTGTTTGGATTTCTTTTGTAAGTCGGCAAAAAATAGCTTGTCGAATGGAGATAAAATATTTGGGTGAATGTTGAGAGAGGTCGGTTGTTTAGCTGATTCTCTGCGTTGCGTTCTGTCGGTTGCAAGTAATTTATTGAGAAGGTCCACGGTATTCCTATCACTCGCTTGCCCTGCAAATTTTCCAATAATATCAAAGTCTCTATTTTCTAGAGTTTCTAGAATGTCTTGATTGAGGAGGGCGGAGCGCTCTTTCTGACTTTGCTTTTGTGCTCGTTCGACAAGTGATTTTACAAGAAGTAGTGGAGCCGCACCTTCCGCATATTTTTGAATATTTTCTTTTGTGTTTTTTAGTTGTTGTTCATGAAGGATGTGCTGATTTTCGATAAGCTCTCTTTTTTCATAGAGTTCTCCGCCATGTTTTTTATAATCCTGTTTGGCATTATTAATTTGTATTTGCAGACTGTCTATTTCACTACATTTATTACCGAGTTTCTCATGGTCTTGCGTTACCTTTTCTTCCAGGTTTTTAATGTTTTCTTCAATTTTTGAGATGGTTTTTACTGCTTTGCTGCTAACTTGTTTGGAAAGTCGCCGGCGTTCTAGGGTTCGTAGGTCGGAGTGGAGTTTATCTACAAGGTCTAGCCCAAGCAATGACATAATGCCAGTTTGAAGAATGTCGGCAGAGCTTTCTGGGTTGGCTAAACTTTCTATTTGCTCGCCATCAAAGAAAAACAATCCAGAGATATTACTAGGAAAAAACTCATCGACATATTCGTACCATTGTTCGGACATGACAGGGTCAAAAACACCGTCTTTAATAACTTCCATATTTTCATTTATGGATTTTCCACTGCTTTTCCAAAAACGTTTAATTCTATATGTTGTTTCATTTCCGTCGCTGTAGTGGATGAATTCAAGCTCCAAAATTGAGCCGTCTTTTGGGTTGACGTGTCGGTTAATGGATTCTTTTAAATAGTCGTTATAGCTAATTTCACCTCTGTTTGAGCATTTAGCAAACTTACCGTATAAGGTGAGTTGCAGGGCATCGAGAAAGGTTGTTTTGCCACCACCATTTAAACCGCCAAAAAGAATGATGGGTTTTGTTGAGCTTTTTGGCTTTAAATCTATGGCGTGTCGCCCTTTATAGATGCCAAAATTGTGAAGTACCAGTTCTGTAAAAATCATATTGCTGCTATTACTTAATTTAAAGGTTCATGGTGTCATTAAAAAGGATAGAAGCCTCCTCTTGATCATCGATACTGTCGCGAGTTTTTTTACGAGTTTGAGCAAACTCTAGTGCTTCAGCTTCTGTTTTAAATGCATTGCGTTCTAATGTTTTGTCAAGTGAGTCAAATAGTTTACTGCGGCGTACCATCGTTCTGTTTTGGTGCTCGATGTGTAGGAGATCTCTAATAAGTTCATAGTGCAACCCCTCGCTATCAGCCGCTTTTTCTTTACATATTTTTTTAAGAAGGCTCATGTCTTCATTTTTAAAAACCTGTGCTTCCTCAATGCGTTTACCAGGGTAAGGTTTGTTGTGAACTTTCTCATAAATAGTAGGCAGAATATCTTCAATTTCGTGTTTTTCCATAACCCAAATTCTGCGTATTTCTTCAAGTTCCTCTAAAGTAATTAGCTCTAGCTGTTTGACTTCTTGGGGACCTAATTCTCTAGCTGCAATTTCAGCTCTTAATAACGCCTCTAATAATTGAGTTCGATACTCCTGCTTATATGGACCATGCACTAGTCTGTCATTATGTAATGTGAGTGAGCCGTTCATGCGTCTGAAATCACGATGAGTTCTTTCGTTATCGATTTTTTTATTCTTGATTTCAGTGTTACGGTCGGTGATATCTAACCACTTAGTGCGAAGCTCTAGAAGCGGAAGCATCCACTCTTTTTCAGCATCATTTTGGATCATGGCAGTCATTGATTTATCTTCGCTAACCATTGTGCATACGTAGCATCCAAAACGGCTATCACCGCAGCTAGGTGTGCTTGTGTCTACAACAAGAGGGCACTCTCCATCTGATGTCGCGCCTTGGTACATATTGAGCAGCTCTTCATTAGCAAACCCCCAAGGGTTTTTGTCTTGCATAAGGTACTGCCAAACATCATCATCTTGCCAGTCTGATACAGGTGTATATACCCAAACACGGTCAAGTTCTTTGTTTCTACTGAGTAGATCGCGTGTGCTACCTTGTTCATACTTCTTCATGTTTGCCGCACGTGAAGCGCTTTCAGCTTTGCGTGTGCCCAATATTAATATAGCCTCACCATTAGCTTTAACCATGTTTGTAATAAAGTCGTTGGATGGAGATATTTTTAATCGGCTAGTGCACCACCGAAATTTTGGTCGTGGGGCCGGGTAACCCTTGCCTATTAAGTTGACCCAGAATCGGTCGCGCACTGCTGGTGTAAGGCGGTGGGGTTGTATAGGAAGTTTTTTTTGATCAGAGGCCTCTTTCATTTGGTTGAGGGAGCGCTCTACCCAAAGGGAAACTATAGGGTTTTCTACTAATGTATCAGTACTTATGACATGAATTGGCTTTATATGCTTGTCTTTAGGGAGTTCTTCAATTGCTCGCCAAACGAGCTGCAAAATAGCGGTTGAATCTTTACCCCCGCTATAGCCAAGAACCCAAGGTATCTCGTCTGATAAGTAGAGTTCCTGGGTTTGCTTAATAAGGTTATTGATGGTTTTTTTGTAACCGAGAGATTCAAATACAGTTTTTCTATTAGATGTAATGTTGTTAGTCATGTTAGTCTTTTTTAAAAGCATCTTCTGTTCGTTGCTCTTCAGGAGTCAATTCCAAATGTAGTTGTTGTTTTATATAATTTGCTGATAAAACAACGTTGTTGGATGATTTTTGCATGCGTCCACCAATCATTGCTCGCCCTTCCCAAACTCCACTATTACTCCGTTTCCAATCAATTTTTTTTAAGAGTTTTAGTCTTGTTTTTTGCTCGTTAGTTGAGAGATCTAGTAGGGCGTTGCCCATAACACCCATTGCTTGAAGAATGTTAGCGTGGCAATGTACAAAGTCTTGTCGTATATCGCCAGAGGTGATTTTTGACTCCCTTGCTAATAACCACTCTTTTATTTGATTGCCTACATCATTCCAGAATCGTATTGAAACCTCTATGGCTTCGTGGTCGTTTTTAATTTCCTTCCCATTTAGTAATGCATTGTTGGCATAGTGAATTGCACTGAGAGTAAAAAGTTTTCTTGAACGTGAAGATAGCGCGGATTTTTCCATTTCAACAAGGTCTCCAAAAGTTCTGGATTTAAGCGCTACCATCTTGGTTATTTGTGCTTTGTCATCCCTGTAATCATACAATATCCCAAGAGATTTACTGGGACGAACTGCATGCCGGTTAAGGTCTGCAAACATCTGTTGGCAACGGTTGAGCCCTTTGTCTATAAAAAAAACAACAGCTATACTTTCATCGCCTAATCGGGGGTCTTTTTTTAAGGCCTCTGCTATAGCTGCTCGTCGATGTTGTCCATCGTTGATGATAAATTGAGAATTCATATCTACTTTGAGCGTACCAATACGACTAATTTCTCCACCTCCAAACGGTTCAAACTTTACTTTGCCATCGATAGATGCGGTGATTGCTGAGAAAACATAGTTTTTTCGGTTTTCAATTAAATACGATGATATATCTGGAATACGGGAACGGTTTAATATGCGTTGTGCGCGAAGCTCTGGTTTTAATTCCTCGTCATCAAAGATAAATATTTTTGGGATAAGTTTTAGTGGGCACATGGAAGTGTAGTATTCTCTCCCGGCTTGGATACCTCTAATTGCAGGGAACAAGTATTCGAAAGAGGTATCCATTTGTTTGTATCTCTTGAGTTTTCAACATGTTTGTATTGTAATATACAAACAATCTTATTATGTTTATTTAATACAAACAAGTCTTTATTAAAGAATATGACTATTTATTTAGATTGCAACGCAACAACACCAATGGACGCAGATGTAGCTAAGCTTGTTCAGTATTATCTGCGAGAGGAGTTTGGTAACTCTGGTAGTCGTACTCATGAGTATGGGTTGAAGGCCAAAAGTGCAGTTGAAAAAGCAAGGCTGCAAGTGGCTGATGTGGTTGGTGCACAAAAAGATGAGGTTGTGTTTACAAGTGGAGCAACGGAAAGCAATAACATAGCTATTTTAGGATTAGCTGAATTTTTAAAAAGCGAAGGCAAAAATCATATTATTACAACTGCTATAGAACACAAAGCAGTATTAGAACCATGTGCTTTTTTAGATAGCCAAGGTTTTAGTGTTACTTATTTACAACCGGATGCAAAAGGTGGAGTTAGTGTTGACCAGGTGTTTAATGCAATAACCGATAAGACTGGGTTGATTAGTATGATGCACGTAAATAATGAAACGGGCGTTATTTTGCCTATCGATGAAATTGCTAATAATTTGCTAGGCACAGAAATTTATTTTCATGTGGATGCAGCGCAAGGGTTTGGCAAACTACTTAAGCCTCTCAAAAATGAAAGAATTGACTTGATTAGTATTAGTGCACATAAAGTTCACGGTCCCAAAGGCGTGGGCGCTTTAATAACTAGACGTAAAAAATATAAAAAACCACCTCTTAAACCATTGATGTATGGAGGAGGGCAGGAGAAAGGGTTAAGGCCAGGTACCTTGCCCGTAGCCTTAATAGCAGGATTGGGCTTAGCATCTGAGTTGGCTGAAAGAAATCATGAGTCTTGGCTAAATCATTGTGAAAATATTAGAGCAGAAGCTGTATCTGCTTTCGAAAGCTTGGGTGGGAAGGTAAATGGTAAGAATGCTTTACCAAATGTTTTAAATATTTCCATACCAGATATTAGTTCTGAAGCGGCGATTGTTGTTCTAAAGGAGCTAGTTGCTATTTCGAATGGGTCTGCGTGCACATCAAGTAGTTATACTCCTAGCCATGTTTTGGAAGCAATGGGTTTGGATGAGGCTGAAATAAGACAGGCGATTAGAATTTCATGGTGTCATAAAACAGGAACTATTCCGTGGTCTAAAATTGTTAAGCGACTCCAGTCGTTGTTATAAGGAGAGCTTGAGAAAACTGCCATCTGAGATCAGCAGATCCAGCTTAGTTAAAGAGAGAGTCCCAAGACCTAATATTGTTTTCGCAAAAATAATTGATGTGTAAGTAAAAGTCACACTAATAAAAAGCCCTAACGTCTAAAAACGCTAAGGCTTTGATATATATGGCTCCTCCGACTGGATTCGAACCAGTGACCCAATGATTAACAGTCATTTGCTCTACCAACTGAGCTACAGAGGAATTGTTTAGGTCGCGTATCTTACGAAACGCGGTTGTTTTGGTCAATAGCTAATCAGCTATATTTAGTTGTTTAGTAGCTTGGTAATACGCCCCATTGCGTCGACTAAATTATCCATGCTGGTGGCGATGGATATACGCATATGACCATCTGACCCAAACGCTGAGCCAGGAACAAGTGCGACACCAGCTTTCTCTAAAATATGTTCTGCTAGGTCTACGTCGTTATCAATATCACTCAATCGATTGAGTACTGCGTTGAAGTCTGGGAAGCAGTAGAAGGTGCCGTCGGATGATATGCAGCTAACGCCATCAATTTTATTTAATTGTTCAACCACGTAGTCATGGCGTTCTTTAAACGCGACTAACATGTCGCTAATACACGCTTGGTCGCCTTCTAAAGCGGCTTGGGCAGCGTACTGCGAAATAGAGGTTGGGTTTGATGTGCTTTGTGATTGGATTTTTTTCATCGCTTTTATTAAATCAGCAGGGCCTGCTGCATATCCAATACGCCAGCCTGTCATTGAGTAGGCTTTTGATACGCCGTTCAGTACGATAGTTTGGTTGTATAGTTCTGGGCAAGCCATAACGATGTTGCTGAATGGTTCCTCACACCAAAGAATGTGCTCGTACATATCGTCTGTTGCTACCAATATATTGGGGTGCTTGATAAGCACGGCGCCTAGTGCCGCTAATTCTGCTTTGCTATACGCTTTGCCGCTTGGGTTTGATGGGCTGTTGATAACCACTAGTTTAGTTTTATCGGTGATGGCCGCTTCAAGTTGCGCTGGCGCTAATTTAAAGTCTTGATCTTGGCCGGCTTTTACGACAACAGGTACACCACCGGCTAATAAGCTCATGTCTGGGTACGATACCCAATAAGGTGCGGGGATGATGACTTCGTCACCGTCGTTTAATAAAGCTTGCGCTAAGTTGAAGAAACTTTGTTTGCCACCGCACGACACGAGCACTTGGTCTAATTGGTATTCCAAGCCATTGTCGTGTTTTAGTTTATTGATGATGGCTGTTTTAAGCTCAACAGTACCGTCAACAGCGGTGTATTTGGTTTTGCCTGCATTTATGGCATCTCTAGCGGCTTGTTTGATGTGCTCCGGCGTGTCGAAATCTGGCTCGCCTGCACCTAGGCCAATGATGTCTTGACCTGCAGCACGTAAAGAGGCGGCTCTTGCAGTAACGGCAAGTGTTGGAGAAGGTTTGATGCGTTGAACGCGTTCAGACAGTTTAATGCTCATCGTTTTGTGACTCTCTTTAAATTAACTCAGCTTAGGGAAGCGTTGCTTAACTTTTTGGCATAAAATTAAGGATTGCTTGCGCTTAATTCGCGCATTCTACTAGAAGCGGCGTGTATGCAAAATCCTTATGTCTAAAAAATTTAACATTGTTTCGCCTTTTGAACCGGCAGGTGACCAGCCAGCAGCGATTAAAGCGCTGGTCGAAGGGGTTCGAAATGGCGAGGCGCATCAAACGTTATTAGGTGTAACGGGTTCTGGTAAGACCTTTACGATGGTGCATGTAATGGCAGAATTGCAGCGCCCTGCATTGGTGTTGGTGCACAATAAAACACTGGCAGCACAATTGTATGGTGAGTTGAAAGAGTTCTTACCTGACAATGCGGTTGAATACTTTGTGTCGTATTACGACTATTATCAGCCAGAAGCTTATGTGCCGGCGTCTGATACGTTTATAGATAAAGATGCCTCGCTCAATGAACATATCCAACAAATGCGTTTATCGGCTACTAAAGCGTTAATTGAAAGAGATGACGCGATTATTGTGGCGACTGTTTCTTGCATTTATGGTTTAGGTGACCCTGAATTATATTTCAGTATGATTTTGCATTTATCTCGTGGGGAGCGGGTAACGCAGCGAGAAATCATTCGCCAGCTCACCGAAATGCAATACAAGCGTAATGATACGGAATTACACCGTGCAACGTACCGGGTAAGGGGGGATGTAATAGACATTTTTCCGGCGGAGTCTGATCAAGACGCATTACGGGTTGAGTTGTTTGATGATGAAATTGAGCGACTGTCTTTATTTGACCCGCTCACTGGGGAAATTGTTCAGCGCATTCCACGATATACGATTTTCCCAATTTCACATTATGTGACACCGCGCGAAACGATTCTGGAAGCGATTGATAAAATCAAATCTGAATTATCTATTCGATTAGAGCAATTGCGTTCAATGAATAAATTAGTCGAAGCGCAACGGTTAGAGGAACGCACAAAATTTGATATTGAGATGATGCGTGAAATTGGCTATTGCTCAGGCATCGAAAATTATTCGCGCTATTTGTCCGGCAGAAACCCTGGTGATTCACCACCAACGCTGTTCGACTATTTGCCCGATGACGCGATGCTTTTTATTGATGAGTCGCATGTGACCGTGCCGCAAGTAGGTGCTATGTACAAAGGTGATCGCTCACGTAAAGAAACGCTTGTTGAGTACGGCTTTAGATTGCCATCTGCGTTAGACAATAGGCCTATGCGCTTTGATGAATTTGAAGCCAAAGCCCCACAAATGGTGTTTGTATCAGCGACACCGTCTAAGTATGAGAAAGAGCGTTCCGGTGCTGTCATAGAACAGGTGGTCAGGCCAACTGGCTTATTAGACCCCGTTATTGAAGTACGACCTGCCATCACGCAAGTGGATGATTTATTATCAGAAATCAACAAACGAGTGAAGTTGCAAGAACGCGTATTGGTAACAACGCTCACGAAACGGATGTCTGAAGATTTAACCGATTACATGATGGAGCACGGCGTTAAAGTGCGTTATTTGCATTCAGATATCGATACCGTAGAGCGGGTGGAAATTATTCGTGATTTGCGACTTGGTGTGTTTGACGTGTTGATCGGTATTAACTTGTTAAGAGAAGGGTTGGATATACCAGAGGTGTCTTTGGTAGCCATTTTAGATGCTGATAAAGAAGGCTTTTTACGCTCAGAAGTATCGATGATACAAACCATGGGTCGTGCGGCGAGACATGTAAAAGGCATGGCTATTCTATACGCAGATAAAATAACCGGTTCTATGCAGCGTGCGATGGATGAAACAAATCGACGCCGTATTAAACAGCAAGAATATAACGATGAGCACGGCATCGTACCTCAAGGTATCGTCAAGAAGGTTACGGACATTATGGAAGGCTCAAAACGTGCACAACGAGCCGAGATGCAACAAGTGGCTGAAGATAAGGCGAAGTATCAGGCGTTTACACCCGCCCAAATCACTAAGAACATGGTGCAATTAGAAGCAAAAATGTATCAACACTCGCGTGATTTAGAGTTTGAAGAGGCCGCAAAAGTACGAGATGAAATTAATAAATTAAGAGATTGGCTTGTTTTAGGGGGTTAACAGAGCTAAAAAAAGCGCTGATGACTTCACTAACGCAGCAACTTTAAGTACAATTCGCGGTCTTTAGATAATTGGCTTATAGGCGCGTAGCTCAGTTGGTTAGAGCGCACCCTTGACATGGGTGAGGTCGGTGGTTCGAATCCACTCGTGCCTACCACTTATCTCAAACAAATTTAATTACCGACATAACAAATAGGTTTATACAGTGCCGATTATTACTCTGCCAGATGGAAGTACTCGTGAATTTTCGCAAGCCATAAGTGTGCTAGATGTAGCAGCTGATATTGGTGCGGGTCTTGCAAAAGCAACATTGGCAGGCCGTGTGAATGATGAATTGGTGGATGCTTCGTTTCTTATTGAAAACGACGCTAACCTTTCTATCGTTACCTCAAGAGATGAAGAGGGTGTGGATGTTATTCGCCATACAACGGCTCATTTATTGGCGCAGGCAGTTAAACAATTATTCCCAAGTGCACAAGTTACTATTGGCCCTGTTATTGATAACGGCTTTTATTACGATTTCGCATTCGAACGTTCATTTACGCCAGATGACATTGAAAAGATTGAAAAGAGGATGTCGGAACTAGCGGGCCAAGAAATTCCTGTTGAGCGGATAGAGATATCGCGTGATGATGCGATTGAGTTCTTTAGAGAAAAACAGGAAGAGTATAAAGCTCAGATTATCGAAAGTATTCCACAAGGTGACGTGTTGTCTTTGTACAAGCAAGGCGATTTTACCGATTTATGTCGAGGTCCACATGTACCTCACACGGGCGTTTTAAAAGCTTTTAAGCTGACTAAAATAGCAGGTGCATACTGGCGTGGTAATTCAGATAACGAAATGTTACAACGCATTTATGGCACCGCATGGGGCGATAAAAAGGCGCTTAAAAAGTATTTGCATAGAATTGAAGAAGCGGAAAAACGCGATCATCGTAAAATTGCTAAATCACTAGATTTATTCCACCTGCAAGAGGAAGCGCCAGGGATGATTTTTTGGCACGACGCGGGTTTGACTATCTACCGCACTATTGAGCAATACATACGCGAAAAGTTACAAGAAAATAATTACGTAGAAGTACGTACGCCCCAGCTGGTTGATAAGTCTTTATGGGAAAAATCAGGCCATTGGGAAAAATTCCGTGAAGACATGTTTACCGTGGATACGGATAACCACGAATATGCGGTTAAGCCAATGAATTGCCCATGTCACGTACAGATTTATAATCAGGGTTTAAAGAGTTACCGTGATTTGCCGTTACGAATGGCGGAATTTGGTTCCTGCCATCGTAATGAACCGTCGGGTACGTTGCACGGTTTGATGCGTTTAAGAAACTTTGTTCAAGATGACGCGCATATATTCTGTACAGAAGAACAAATTCAATCAGAAGTGTCTTCATTTATAGATCTTTTATATGACGTATACGCAGATTTTGGTTTTACCGACATTATTATTAAATTGTCAACACGACCAGAAAAACGCGTGGGAACGGAAGAAGAATGGGATAAAGCTGAAAAGTCATTAGAAGAAGCGCTTAATGCGAAAGGTTTGGACTGGGGGCTACAACCTGGTGAAGGTGCATTTTACGGCCCTAAAATTGAATTCTCGCTTAAGGATTGCTTAGATAGGGTCTGGCAATGTGGCACAATTCAGGTCGACTTTTCAATGCCAGGTCGCTTAGATGCGCAATATATTGCGGCGGATGGGTCTCGCCAATCACCGGTTATGCTTCATCGAGCGATTTTGGGTTCGTTAGAGCGTTTTATCGGTATTTTAATCGAAGAGTATGCGGGTAAGTTTCCAGTTTGGCTTGCGCCAACTCAGGTTGTTTTGATGTCCATTACGGACAAAAATAACGAATATATTGAGAAAATAGCGAAAATCCTTCAAAAACAAGGCATCAGGGTCAAAATAGACTTGAGAAATGAGAAGATCGGCTTTAAAATTCGCGAGCATACTTTAAAGCGTATTCCATTCCTTGTTGTTGCCGGCGAAAAAGAAGTTGAAAACAACGAATTAGCGGTTCGTTTTTTAAGTGGAAAAAACATGGGTAGTTTCACTCCTGAGGCCTTTATTGCGCTATTGGCAGAAAATGTAGCCAAACGCAGTAAGATTGAGCCTTAAGGTTTTTTATATTTTGGAGATTGTAAGATCGCAACAAAAAAAGTAAGAATTAACGAAAATATAACGGTTCCAAGCGTAAGGCTTATTGACCATGAAGGTGAAAAATTAGGCGTTGTTACATTAGAACAAGCAATGACCTTAGCCAGCGATGCGGAATTAGATTTGGTTGAAGTGTCTCCGACGGCAAAGCCGCCAGTTTGTAAAATAATGGATTACGGCAAGTTTAAGTTTGAAGCGAATAAGAAACTACAGGCTTCAAAAAAGAAACAAAAAAATATTCAGGTAAAAGAAATCAAGTTTAGACCTGGAACAGATATTGGTGATTACAATGTTAAGTTGCGCAATTTACGCTCATTTTTAGAGCACGGCGATAAAACCAAAATCACGGTTAGATTTCGTGGCAGAGAAATGGCCCACAGAGAATTGGGTATGGATTTGCTGAAACGAGTCGAAAAAGATTTAGATGAATTAGCGGTGGTCGAACAACGGCCAAAGTTTGAAGGACGCCAAATGGTGATGGTTATGGCGCCAAGAAAAATTAATTAACGGAGTATTGTAATGCCTAAGATGAAGTCAAACAGCGGAGCATCCAAACGTTTTAAAAAAACGGGTACTGGCGCTTTTAAATGTAAGCACGCTCACTTGCGTCATATTTTGACCAAAAAATCCACCAAACGTAAACGTCATTTGCGTAAATCAGCATTGATTCACGCATCAGATGTGAAAAGCGTGACACGTATGTTGCCATATAGTTAATTTAAGATTTATTGAGGAATAGAAATGCCTAGAGTTAAACGCGGTGTCGTTGCAAGAGCAAGACACAAAAAAGTATTAAAGCAAGCAAAAGGGTATTACGGAGCTCGTAGCCGTATTTATCGTGTTGCTAAACAAGCGGTTATTAAAGCCGGCCAATATGCATACCGAGATCGTCGCCAAAGAAAGCGTCAATTTCGTGCGTTGTGGATTGCCCGTATCAATGCGGGTGCTCGCAGCTGTGGGTTGTCATACAGCCGCTTTATGAATGGCCTTAAAAAAGCATCAATTGGTTTGGATAGAAAAGTTCTAGCTGATCTAGCTGTGTTTGATAAAGATGCATTTTCGCAATTGGTAGCGACTGCGAAATCAAATCTGTAAAAACACGCTGGTATGAGTGATACATTACTCATACGGACAAATTGATAGTGAGTCGTGAGGGAAAGGTCTAGTGGCCTTTCCCTTATTTATTTGGATTAAGTAAAAAGATAACAACGTGGATAATTCATTAAAAAATATTGTTGAACAAGCCGAAAGCGAATTAAAGAAGGCCGACTCATTGAGTGCAGTAGAAAATATTCGTGTTGCCTATTTAGGCAAAAAGGGCGTCTTTACGCGTCAAATGAAAACACTGGGCAGCCTCTCGCCTGAAGAAAGGCCAAAGGTAGGCGCGGTTATCAATGAAGCTAAACAGAAGTTTCAAGCATTGTTAGACGAGCGTAAGAAACAGCTTGAAAATGAATTATTGGCGAAGAGATTAGCTGAAGAAGCGATTGATGTGACCTTGCCTGGGCGTGGCCAAGCAGTGGGTGGTGTGCACCCTGTTACTCGCACTATGCGCCGTATAGAACAGATATTTAATCGAATTGGTTTTGACGTTGCCTTGGGTCCCGAAGTGGAAGATGACATCCATAACTTCGAAGCACTGAATATACCGTCGCATCACCCCGCACGCGCGATGCACGACACGTTCTATTTTGACGAGCATACTCTATTAAGAACGCACACATCGCCTGTGCAAATACGTGTGATGGAACATCAAGCGCCTCCGCTGAAGGTAATAGCGCCTGGGCGTGTCTATCGTTGTGATTCTGATATCACTCACACACCGATGTTTCATCAGGTTGAAGGTTTTGTTGTTGATAAAAACATTAACTTTGCCGATTTGAAAGGTGTCATTAGTGAATTCCTAAAAGCCTTTTTCGAAAAAGACGTCAAAGTTAGATTCAGACCGTCTTATTTCCCTTTTACAGAACCTTCTGCAGAAGTCGATATCGAATGTGTGATGTGTGAAGGCGATGGGTGCAGAGTTTGTGGCAAAACGGGTTGGTTAGAAGTATTAGGTTGCGGCATGATTCACCCAGAAGTATTTCGTCATGTAAATATCGATTCTGAAGAATTTACCGGCTTTGCTTTTGGCATGGGTGTGGAGCGACTAACGATGCTTCGCTATAAAATAAATGACTTAAGGCTGTTTTTTGAAAATGACCTTAAGTTTTTAAAACAATTTAATTAAGCTAGTGAGGGACTCATCATGTTAGTAAATGAAGCTTGGCTTAAAGAATTTGTCTGTTACACAATTACAACCAATGAATTAACAAAAAAATTAACAATGGCAGGGTTAGAAGTTGACTCTGTAGAAGCGGCAGCGGCAGAGTTTTCTGGCGTAGTTGTTGGCGAAGTGCTTGCGGTTGAACCGCATCCAAACGCAGATAAATTAAAACTATGTAAAGTGTCAATTGGCGAATCAATGCCATTAGACATCGTGTGTGGCGCCAGTAACGTAAGAGTACATTTGCATATACCAGTTGCTATTGTTGGCGCTGTTTTACCGGGCGACTTTAAGATTAAACCGTCTACATTACGCGGCGAACCTTCAAATGGCATGTTGTGCTCAGAGCAAGAATTAGGTTTAGCAGATGCTGCAGATGGTTTGATGGAATTGCCGAGTGATGCGCCAGTTGGAGTAGACATTAGAGAGTACTTGCAACTAAACGACACTATTGTCGAAGTAGATTTAACACCCAATCGTGCAGATTGTTTAAGTGTTGAAGGCGTGGCTCGTGAAATTGCCTGTTTTGTAGAACAACCATTCGTGTCTCAAAAGCCAGTTGTTATAGAGTCATCTATTGATGATGTTATCAATGTCGTTGTCGATGCGCCTGATGACTGCCCACGCTACTTAGGGCGAGTTATTAAAGGCTTAGATAGAACGGCGGCAACGCCAATTTGGATGCAAGAAAAACTAAGGCGTTGTGGTCAGCGTAGCTTAGGCCCTCTAATTGATGTAACCAATTACGTTCTTATAGAACTGGGTCAGCCCTTGCATGCGTTTGATTTAAACAAGATTAGTGGCGACATAGTGGTGCGTCGCGCTAAAGCTAAAGAAACATTAGCGCTTTTAAATGAGGAAACGATTGAATTAGATGAAGAGGTTCTGGTTATTGCCGATAATCAGCAAGCGCTCGCCTTTGCGGGTGTTATGGGTGGCGAGTCTTCAGCCGTTGATGATGACACAACCGATATATTCTTAGAATGCGCTTTTTTCACGCCAATAACCATCGCAGGCAAATCAAGAAACTTTGGCTTGCACACAGATGCATCACACCGCTTTGAAAGAGGCGTTGATCCTGAGTTAAGTTATCGCGCATTGGATAGAGCAGTAGAGTTACTCACCAATATTGCTGGTGGTGAGGTTGGCCCTTTAACTGACACGACAAATAAAGCAAAGCTACCAAAAAACGTCGCCGTGCCATTTCGTCATGAAAGATTACAGCGTGTACTTGGCATTGAGTTGGATGAGAACAAAGTAGAAACTTATTTGAAGAGCCTTGGTATGGCTGTGGAAAAATCGGCCAATCAATGGCTTGTGACAGCGCCTAGCTATCGTTTTGACATAGCCATCGAAGCTGACTTAATTGAAGAAATAGCCCGTTTATACGGTTATGACAATTTACCGCAAAATAGTTTGAATATATCTGGTTCTTTAACGTCCGTTAATGAGACGACCCAACCGTTAGATAGAATCAAAGATTTGTTGGTTGACTTAGGTTACCAAGAAGCCATTACATACAGCTTTACTGATGAGGCGGCACTTAAATTACTCACACCTGATGCAGAGGTGTATCAGTTAAAGAACCCCATATCGTCTGACCTCTCGGTGATGCGCACCACATTGTGGGCGGGCTTGTTAAAGGCCATGGATTTAAATATTAAGCGACATGAAGAAACGGTGCGTTTTTTCGAGACCGGCTTGAGGTTCACCCTTGAAAATGGCGAGTTGCAACAAGAACAAATGCTATCAATGTTGTCGACAGGTAAGGCACAACCCGAACAATGGGGCGAATCAACACGAGCTATAGACTTTTATGATGTAAAGCATGATGTCGAATCTATCTTGTCACTGAATGGCGTAGCTGCTGATTATCAATTTGAATCTGCTCTTCATGACGCTTTACACCCTGGTCAAACGGCAGAATTAGTAACCAATACCGGTGAGCATGTGGGGTACGTTGGCTTACTTCACCCTACATTAGAAAGTGATTTTGATGTAAAAAAACCAGTCTATTTAGTTGAATTAAAGCTGTCATGTTTGCAAACGAAGCATATACCCGTGTTCGAAAGCGTTTCTAAATACCCGTCAGTACGACGTGACCTAGCACTCATTGTGGCCGAAAAATTACACGTAAATAATATAGTCGACTATATTTATAAAGAATATTCCCTGATAAGAGAAGTTGTTGTATTTGATTTATATCAAGGCAAAGGTATAGAAACTGGTAGAAAAAGTGTCGCTTTAGGCTTGATTTTACAGGATAAATCTAAGACACTAGTCGAACAAGAGGTTGAAGAGCTCATACAAGAGTTGCTAGAAAAACTAAAAAAACTATTTAACGCTCAACTTAGAGAATAAAAATGGCATTAACAAAAGTTGATTTAACCGAACAGTTATTTGACGAACTAGGCCTTAATAAACGTGAGGCTAAAGAAGTCGTTGAGCAAATGTTCGAAGCAATAAAAGGGTCGCTTGAAAAAGGTGAGCAAGTCAAAATTTCTGGTTTCGGTAATTTTGAACTTAAAGACAAAGAAGCACGGCCCGGAAGAAATCCCAAAACAGGTGAAGATGTGTCTATTTCTGCTAGACGTGTAGTGACGTTAAGAGCAGGTCAAAAATTAAAAGAACGCGTGGAAGCATATGTTGGAACCTAGCCATAATAACGAATTACCGGCGATACCGGCAAAACGCTACTTCACAATTGGTGAGGTTAGCGAGCTATGTGCTGTTAAGCCACATGTATTGAGATATTGGGAACAAGAGTTTTCACAACTCGAACCCGTTAAACGTCGTGGAAATAGACGTTATTACCAACGCCAAGACGTTATTCTTATTAGGCAAATACGTGGTTTGCTTTATGAAGATGGCTATACAATTGGCGGAGCACGTACACACCTATCTGGTGGTAATAACCAGCAAGAAAGCACACAAACAAAAATTGAAATTCAGCAAATTAAAGCCGAATTACAAGAAATTCTAGACATTCTAAAGTAACACCACTTCCATCGGGGCGTAGCGCAGCCTGGTAGCGCACCAGTATGGGGTACTGGTGGTCGGAGGTTCAAATCCTCTCGCCCCGACCAAAATTCACTTGTTATTCAATAGGTTAGTAAAGATGGGTTTTATGTAAAAGACGAACTGTGTCTAACCTTTTACCTAGAAGTAGTCACTTTTTTAGGCTTTCTTTGATAGTACTTAATGGTTGTTTTTGGATTCGCGTGTGCTAATAACCTTGTTCCATCTTCATGATCAGATGCGGCTTTGGGCCACAAATCCAGGAATGCAAAACGTTCTGAAATTATGCCTTTTGTTAAGGCTGCGACAATTGTTTTTTGCCATAGTGATTTAAAACCGTTTGAAGTGTATGTGTTGACCTTTCCTATTGCATATTAGGTAAGATGAAGATGCGACCTTTCCAAGACTTTTGGCCTTTAAAATGACTTTTTTAAGACAGGGTGTTAGCTTAAAGATTTGTTTGTATTTTGTTTTCCCGGTAGTAATGTGAAGACCATCACCTATAACGTTGTGCAATTTTAAGTCTAAAATATTCCTTTGCCTCATTCCTGTTATGACGGCAATTTACATAGTTATTTGTATACCGTATCAACATAACAACGGTTTAGCGCCAAATATTATTGTAAAAACTGTGAGCCAAAAAACTTGACTAACACATCATAATTAAAATGAAAGAATGCTTAATATGTACCCCTCCCCCGTTACTAACAAAAAGAAAGCGAGACCCAGAGGCTGGGTTGCATGTCAAGAAAGACAGCCGCGGTCGAGTCAAATCAACCTATGGATTCTCCGTTCATACGGGCGTGGATGAAGATGGTTTTATTCATCGTCAAAGCATCACCCCTGGCAATGTCCATGATAGCTAGGAACGTGACACACTACTGCTAGGCGATGAGACCGCTTTATATGCGGATGCTGCATACAGTTCAGAGGGAACGCGAGGCAAGTTGAAACGCTTTAATATTGACGATCAGGTTCAACGTAAGGGTTGCCGGAACCATCCAATATCGCAAGTGGATAAAAATCGTAATGCCCGTATTGCGGTCACTCGTGCAGGAGGCGAACGCCCCTTTGCAACATACAAGCGACACGATGGGCTGGCACGAACTCGATTCATGGGGCTGGCTAAAAATGCCACCGCCTATGGTATCGCTGCGATGGCATTGAATATTCGTAAAGGCRCRAAATGTCTAGGGTTGTATGGCTTGTCTGATCCTAGCTATACAGGATAGGTCCGSCTAWKKYGCAYAGAAAAGCCAAGAAATRATTAAAATCAGCCGTTATACTGAGGTCTCATGACTTTATTTAGGCATCTCTTCTTTCAGTGGGAACACTAATGGTCACGTTAGAAAAAGAACCCTTAGAGTTTATTCGGGTATCAGCTTTAGCGGCTAGGCAGTATCATTGTGATGAGTAAAAATATNNNAAGTTGTTCGCGCAGGAGTCASTNGAAAAAAGMCYTGCTGTCRATTYCAACAAWTTTAACRTTTTATGAATAATCRGGAGAGTTAGCATGCTTGATCATATCGGCCAGATTCCGGCTCATGCCGCGCAAACATTTAAAGATAAGGAGGCRCTCGTTTTTGAGGGYCAGTCATTCACGTTTAACGACCTAAACGTACTCATCGAGAAAACTGCGGGTGGKTTGCACAGTCTKGGAATCAGTCAGGGTGATGTGGTTACTCTTTATGCCTCTAACTCGTGGAAATGGGTCGTGAGCTACTTCGCCATTGCCCGCATCGGTGCCGTGATTAACCCGGTCAATACGATGCTGACGCCGACTGAAATCRAATTYGTGGTCAAAGAYTGCGACGCCCRGGCTATYATCACCTCTGCYGATAAGGTCGTCGGGATCATGGACGTAAAAGACAGTTCGAACGTCACCTCGATCATCTCATTTGGCGATGCGCCTGAGGGCGCGATTTCAATTGACGATCTGATCTCACGTAACATGACACCACCGCCGATGGTCGAAATCACGCCAGAGGCCCTTTCTACTATCGGCTATACATCKGGTACAACTGGCCACCCSAAAGGAGCRATGCAATCTCAYAAGGCCGTTATTACCAACGGYGCCATGACCAGYCARWTGCATATGCGYGGACCGGACGACRTRGTAGTTAGYGCRCTTCCCTGTCCCCATGTCTACGCAAATGTCTTGATGACCGGCATGATGATGTTCGGAACCAAACTGGTGCTACACAAAATTTTCGATCCCGCCATGGTYCTGCAGGACATCACRSTYCATAAGGCAACATTATTCGATGGCGTGCCGACCATGTATATGTTCATGCTAAACAGTCCTGCCTTCGCCGAAGCCGATCTCAGTAGCCTGAAACGCTGTTAYGTCGGTGGTCAAACAATGCCRGTTGCAACGATGGAAGCGGTCGAAAAGGGATTCGGGGTTCCGCTCTTTGAACTATGGGGCATGACCGAGATCGCCGGGYTGGGCGCCACTCACCCACTCTACGGCAAGAACAAACACGGCTCGATTGGCTGCGCCGTTCCATATTCCGAACTCCGCATTGCGGATGTAGACGATGCATCCAAAACCATGTCGCGGGGCGAGGTTGGCGAATTGATGGTTCGCGGRCCCAYTGTGATGATKGGCTATTTTGGCGATGAAGAGAAAACCCGTGAGACACTTGAGCCTGACGGTTGGCTTCACACGGGCGACCTTGGCACAATGGACGAGGACGGTTGCGTCTGTATCGTTGATCGCAAAAAGGATATGATCCTGACCGGCGGCTACAACGTCTACCCAGCCGAGATCGAACGTGTTCTCGCGGCGCATCCAGATGTGGCGCTCGCGGCCGTGGGTAAACAGCCCGACGAAATGAAGGGAGAAATTGCCAAAGCCTATGTAGTCCTGAACGAAGGTGTGACCGGAACCGAGCAGAATATGATTGATTTCTGCCGCAAGTCGTTGGCCGCCTACAAATGCCCACGAAAGGTCCAGTTCGTTGATGACGTGCCGAAAACCAGCACCGGGAAGATTATGCGCAGAGAACTCCACACCCTTGACAACGAGTAGTGAGATGGGGAGATATGTCGAGAATAAAAGATTCAACAACTTTTTCCAAAAACGTTCCATCTTTTATTTATTCATGACTTCACTTGTGAGCCAATTAGCACTCTTAGTTGTATTTTAGCAAATCTATACACGTTCAAATGTACTAAGGCCCTTAGCAGGTTATTGGGCAAAAAGTAGCAGGGAAAACTCCGTTCAAACCTGAGTGAATCACATTGCTCAGTAACCAGCTTCTAAACCATTTGTAAACGCCACAACGGCCGTGCTAGTTCGATTTCGGCTCTAGCATCATTGAATACTTGGCCCTCAGTATTGAATCGTGTTGGGGGTCTTATTATGGCTATGTCAGAGGAACCTGTTGCAACTAGATGGTCCTAAGTAATTGAGTATGGTTATTCAGAGTAGGCTAGTTGACAGAATGCTATAGTAGGTTTTTTTGTGGTGAGCGGCGATAGTGCAAAAAGTTTTATCTTCAGCGTGGTTTTTGTTGGTATTGGTGGTTGTTATTTGGAGTGCCAATTGGCCGATTATGAAAATAGGCCTGCGTTCAATTGACCCTGCTTGGTTTACTGTGGCACGGTTACTAATAGCATTTATTGCGATTTCGATATTATTGAAGGTTATAGGGCGATTCAAGTTGCCTCACAAACAAGACTTACCTGTTGTTTTCGGGGCAGGTACTGTGTTGGAATTAACGCCTTGGCAAATTCTAGTAGCTTTGATTATCGTGGTGCCGATGGCGTGGTTTGGAGATACACGCCCAACCATTTGGAGCAATGAACTGGTAGTTATTTTGCTTTATAACGGCGTGTTGGCGACAGGGTTGGCTCAATGGGCGTCAATGAGATTAACGCAACTGTTGCCAGCTGTTACGGTCTCGCTAGGTTTTTTATTGGTGCCTGTCGCGGGTGTTTTATTGTCAACAATATTGCTAGATGAAGCATTTACTGTGACGTTGGCGATTGGGATGGCGCTTATTATTTCCGGCTTATTGTTCCAGTTAAATTGGCAACGGTTTCGGTCAAGTTGACCGACTATTCGTCCATAAATTCCAGACGGCAACCGTGTGATAAAGCTGCCGTTTTTTGCAATAGTGCCGAATTCAGCGGGTGCTGGTAAGTCATTTAGCGAAAGAAACAATTTAACGGCTTTTTTTAATCCAAGATCGTCAGCTGCAAAAAGATTTATGCGTTTTAGATCGGACATTAAGAAGGCATCCACAGTCCGATGCCCTTAATTTGGTACGGGCACTAATTTTCAGAAGAAAAGGGAGTTTACTGAAGTAAATGTCTTAGATTACTTTATCGAGCAATAGAGCCTCTAGCAAAACTCTGAGTTTTTCAGAAATTTGATTTTACGATGACACTTAAAGAGACCTTTGCACGAAACCAAGAAACGGCCTTCATTATTTGAGAGGATATAACACCAAAAAAGACAACAATAAGCGGGAAACAAAATGACTTGGAAGAACCTCACACAGCGCAGCTTGGCAGATGGCATGCTAATCGACCACGACGCACTCAAAGAACTTGATGCTGTTCATGAGTTAATTGACTGGTCGTGTCTAGAGTAGTAGCTTTCAGGTATTCATTCAAAAAAGTAAGGCGAAAAAGCATGGCCTCCTTTAATCATGTTCAAGGCCCTACTGCTGAAAAATTGGTATAAGCTCAGTAATCCAGCGCTGGAAAAGCAACTAGCCAGAGACCTGCTATTTCGTCGTTTTACGGGACTCGATATTTCTGAATCTGCTCCTGAGCACTCCACGTTTTGGCGGCTTAGACAGACACTTGAAAAGCTATGTTTGATGGACGGTTTGCTCAATGAGATTAATCGCCAGCTTAGCGACCAAGGCTTAACCATTAAATCTGGGGAAGTGAGTAGCATTGACAAGGTGAATGGCGTAGCCAGAGAGGGTGCCCTAGGGCGCGCCAGCGTTATAGAAGCAAAAAACTGTCGCCCCAACAAAAACAAACAGGGTGAATCAACCCAAGACCCTGAAGCCAGCTGGAATGTAAAGATGGGCTCCGATGGGAAGCGTAAGAGTACCTATGGTTACAAAGCCCACGTTAATGTTGATGAGATAGTTTTATTAAATCAAGCGGTTACACCGTTGGCATGCCCCAGGGCACCTTCTCTTGCTGTTCCACACCAATTCACCTTGTCGTCCATGACTCTAACTACTTTACGGGCTTACCGCAACAAGCCGCGCAATAAAAAAACTAAGCATTTTAGTCGAACCCACTGCGGCGTGCGCTGTACCGTTGAGCGTGTCTTTGGCGTATTGAAGCAACACTATGGCATGGCAAAGGCCCGTTACCGAGGTCTTGATCGTAACCGTACACGTTTTGAGCAGAGCACAAAGAAGAGTTAATTAATACCTTGAAGCTATTTCCCGAACACACGTGCATTTAAAGGCTGTCAGGGTGTTGTTGTTACCAGTAATGATGAGGACCCTTTGAATATTGTACTGTTAGAGAAATGGGAAGTTCGTGCGAACCACGAAAGTTATATGGCTTGGCGTGCAGATAGAGGCGATTTGGACAAATTAGGCGTACTATTAACTGCTCCACCAGCCGTTAAATATTTAACAACGGTTAATGTTAGTAGAGAACCCTTTTCTTTGCCGTGAACGTATTGAGCTCCAACTACCCGTCCGAATACATCATTTTCAAAACCACTTAATTGTATATAAACAGTTAGGTGATGGTATTGGTATCATTCGTATTCTTCATGAAAGTGTTGATATTGAAGGGCACCTTGAATAGAGATTACTTTGTACATGAAGTGTCTAACCATGTACTCTAAGATATTGATTTGTAAAGGCGTCATTTCCTAAAAAAGGTTAGACAGTCTATAGATATATTTCTTAAATATCAATTGGTTAGGTGTAAAAAATACCAGTATGGGGTGCTGGTGGTCGGAGGTTTAAATTCTCTCGCCCCGACCCAAATTTATTTTTTATTCAGTTAGCTCAATAAATCAATTGTTCAGCCAACTTGATAATGAATAATCATTGGTTTATCGTCAAATACTATCAACATCAAAAAATTAATTTACTTGATTAATAAGGTTACCGTTTATGGACGAGAAAGCAGTAGAACAAAGTATGTCAATTAGTAATATATTGGATTATCTACAGCCAATAAAAGACTTGATTGGGGACAATGTTGCGTTGTTTGCTTTAGTCATTATTGCTGTTTCCTATTTTATGGCCATTCTTATTGCGCTAGTTGTTTCTAGATTGGTAGCAAAGCTCACCAAAAAAACACTGTTCACTTGGGATGACCAAGTAGTGGAAATAGTGCATCGCCCACTTTTTTGGAGTGTGCTTTTAGCAGGTTGTGTAGTTGCTTTGGAAGTTCTTAGCTTGCCGTCAATTGTTTTAACGGCGGTGGATTCTGTTGTCGCCACAATAATCGTTGTAATTTGGTCGGTATTTTTAATTCGCTTTTTAAAAATATCGTTAAATGCTTTAAGCAAAAGCAAACATAAACAACTGTTTGTACAACCGCAAACGTTGCCCTTGTTTGAAAATATCGGTGTGCTTGTTGTTGCGGCATTTGCTATCTATTTTGTATTTAAGTCTTGGGAAGTCGATATGAGTGCTTGGCTTGCTTCGGCTGGTATAGTGGGCATTGCTGTTGGTTTTGCAGCAAAAGACACCTTGGCTAATCTGTTTTCTGGCGTTTTTATTTTAGCCGATGCTCCTTATAAAATAGGTGACTATGTTGTGTTAGATACTGGCGAGCGCGGCAAGGTA
Source organism: Cycloclasticus sp. (assembly GCA_002733135.1). Classification (GTDB taxonomy): domain Bacteria; phylum Pseudomonadota; class Gammaproteobacteria; order Methylococcales; family Cycloclasticaceae; genus Cycloclasticus. The sequence continues at coordinate 24,750 of NVUJ01000013.1, forward strand.
ACGCAAATTGGTATACGAAGTACACGAATATTAACGCGTGATGATGTTGAAATTACCATACCCAACGCCATTATGGGTAACACAAGCATTATCAATGAAACAGGTGGCCCCCACGAGAAATTCCGTATCCGAGTTAGTGTTGGTGTTGCGTATGGCTCCGATATTGACCAAGTTAAAAATATTCTAGAAGAGATCGCCATCGCAGAACCGCATGTGTGTGTAGACCCAGAACCCCGAATTCGATTTCGAGCGTTTGGGGCATCTAGCCTAGATGTTGACTTGATGTGTTGGGTCGTCAATCCAGAAGTGCGCGGGCTCGTACTCGATGCCTTAAACACAACAATTTATAAACGCTTTAATACAGAAGGGATTGAAATCCCCTATACAAAGCAGGACGTTTATATTAAAGAATTTCCTAAAATTAAACGAGAGTGAGCCAATTTTCTAAATGAGGCATTGATGCGTTAAAAGATGAAGATTTTATGTCATGCCTTATCGCTAGTTACGGTGCTTTTTTACACTATAAACTTCAGATTTAAGTATTTGAGGTTATTTGAGCCAATTGGGTTTAACCATAGAATACTTAATTATTAACAACGTTAGAGTATATTCTTTTTTGTTCTTGCCCTCGTTTTCTCTCATTCGCTAAATTCATATTGAACTTTATAAATGCTTTAGTTGACTAACCAGTTACATAAACAAGATTTATGGAGGTTTCAAATGGGTACTACAGTTGAGCGTCACACTCACGCACATATGAGTGAAGGTGTACATTGTTTATGGGAAGATCATCATAAAGTTAATATTGAATTTGCGAAATATGTTGGTTTTGCATTAATAGCTTTGGGTGTAGTTGGTATTCCATATTCTGGTGAACAATTCTTGTTTTTTGCTCTTACGCCGCTGCAAAATGCGGGGCATCTCTTAACGGGGATGTTTTTAATAGGAACAGTGTTGTTTTTTGATAGTTCATACGCAAGGTTAGCGAATCAGATAGTAGGGCCATTGTGTATAATTATTGCGGCTTATGGGTTGTCTGAAATGACACCGGTTACTGCCTTATTAAACTTAAGTACGGGTGAAATTTTGTTCTATATGTTTTTCGGTATAGCAACTGCTTATGTCGGTTGGAATACGGATTTATCGCACTTAAAACATTGGTGGCCATAATCGTAAGTTAAACGAATATTACGTTAACGAAACCCCTTAATGTCTTAAGGGGTTTTTTTTATGTGACGTATGATATCGTCTTTTAAGAGTAATAACTTCTCAACTTCATTTTGAAATTTACCCATCGATTCTTCAATTAAAACAATCTTATTATTGCGTAAGTTAGTTTCAAGTTGTTTAGATGCATTCTTAAGTAACGGCGTTCCACAATAGGCAGCAGAGCCGTGTACTTTATGCGCTGTTTCCGCGGCATTTTTTAGCTCATTTTGTTTTACATCATGTGAGATGCTGTTGAGTTGCTCGGGTAGCTCAGCAAAAAATTTATTTAAGATATGTAAAATAAATTGAGTATCTGCATTCATACTTTTTCTGCTTATCTCATCGTCAAATACACTATTTTGGTGGCCAACGCCGTCTTCATTATGCTCGGCTAGGAATGGGTTTACATCAAAATCGTGCTCACTAAGTAGTTGTTCAATTAATTTGTAAAATTTAATTTGATCGATAGGTTTTTCCAGATAACCATCAAATGCGTTGATGTGATCGGCGCGTTCTAACCCAGTGGTTATGTGAGCTGTGATAGCAATAGCTGGCGTTTTATAGTTCGGGTTATTCGGTTGCATACGTATTGCATGAAGTGCTTGGTCACCTGTTTTATTTGGCATTCTTAAGTCAAACAACAGGATATCGAATCGTTCAGTTGTTGATTTATCAATGGCTTGCTGGCCATCATTGACACAGATAACATTCGCATTTTGTCTTTCTAGTAAGTTGCTTAAAAGCAAACGATTTATCTCATTATCATCGGCGACTAATACACTTAATGAGGACAAGTCAGCAAATGCATGTGCTTCTATGGGTACCTCACTAAGTGGGCTGTAACTCTCTTTAGTGTCAGTATAAGGTAACGAGAAACAAAATTTTGAGCCTTTACCGAGTGTGCTTTCCACATAAATAGATCCTTGTAGCGCATCTAAAATAAGTTGGGTTATAACAAGGCCTAATCCTGTACCTTGCTCACTTAATGAGTTGTCTAGTTGAGTAAATTCTTTGAATAGCTCTTGAGTATCGCTTGCACTGATGCCAATGCCCTTATCGGTTACACATAATTCAATGTGGTTTTGTTTGGGCTTGTTGTTTTTTAATGAAATGGTGACGGTTGAGTTAGGGCTAAATTTAATCGCGTTACCGACTAAATTAATTAATATTTGACCAAACTTGATTGGGTCTTGATGGATGAACTCTGGTGTGTCATGGTCGTGTATGTATTCCAAGGTGACACCATTGCTTTCAGCTTGAGATGAAAGAATGGCCAAGCTGTCATTGATGGTGTTTTGTAAATGAAAATCTACTTTACTAATCTTAACTTTACCGGCTTGTAGCTGTGATAAATCAAGTACTTCATTAATGATTTGGTGTAAGTTTTTTGAAGAGATTAAAGACCCATTGATAAGTTTCTCTTGTTCTTTGCTGTGTGATGAAGATTTGAGTAATTCCAAGAAGCCTATTATTCCGTTAAGCGGGGTACGTATTTCATGACTAATGTGTGAGATGAATCTTGTTTTGGCCTCGGCTGATTTTACGATTTGTTGTTGGGCGGAATTAAGCTGTTCATTTTGACGTCTTAATTCTTGGGTGGCATGGTTTATTTCACTCTCTAAATTTCGTTGGTGGCCATCAATTTCTTGCGCCATTGCGTGAATACCATTCGCTAGAGTTGAGATTTCATCATCGTTATTATGCTGTATGGGTGGCAGGTCGTAATGACCTTGTTTAATACGACGAACATCATCAGAAAGGCGGTGAATAGGTTTCGCTATCGCAAGACCTATCTTATAAGCAATGTAGCCAATTAGACATAAAGAAAATAAGGTGAGGTAGATGCTATTTAATAAGATTTCTTGTTGGCGTTGTTTTATCCCCATTCTTGAAGCCATGATAGTGACTTTGCCAATAATATCGCTAGTTTTATTACCGCCAACAAGTAGTTCATCAAGCCCATCAGATGTAGCGATTGGGTCAATATTTATATCTTCATTGATGCTGATTAAGTCTTTAAAGGGTATATCCCGCACATTTTTTAACGTGCTAGCGAGAATAACTCCCCTGCTATCTGTTATTTTTATACTGTGGATATCTGCTTCGGTTGTGATGGAGTTAATGAGGGTGTTCAAAGATTCTTTATCACCTGAAAATACGCCGTAGACACTTGATTTAGCAATGGCGACAGCAAAATTTTTGTTTTTTTCTTCAAATAATTGATAAACATCATTTATTCGTGAATTGGTAAAATATAAAGCTAATAGGATGGCGAGAAGAGCAGCGGGCAAAACGCCTAATATCAACAGCTTGCTCTTTAACTGTAGCTTATCTAGAAACGTCATTGGACTGTAGCTGTGTTGTTAGCTCGGCGTCATTTTCAAAGTGTAAATTAAGGCTATTCGCAACACGGTGATTACTCGTCACAGTGTAATATTTAGGATAGGCAACCAAGGTTGAGAGCCTTTTTTTGCGTTGATTAAACGCCTTAATTATTTCTGCGGTGTGCTGAGCTAGCTGAGGAAGAGTGCTGCTAACACCCGAGATGGCCCCCGCTTTTACAAAGCCTTTTGAAAAACCAAGTACGGGTGTTCTATGTCGGTAGCTGGTTAATAATATTTGCGGTAATGTCGTTAGGTTATAGATGTTTGAGTCGGCTAACGCCAAGATAATGTCAGATGATTGTGCGACATCATTCAGTATAAAACGTACGTTTTCTGCAGTAGTTAAAAATTGATTAATCGTTAACGAGGGTGTTTTTTTGGCTACGTTCTGCAGCGCTTCAAACTGACCTGAAGATTCCTTACTATAAATAACACCAATGTCCTTTGCGGATGGTTTAACTAGCTTTATGAGAGCTAACTGTCTTTCGACGGGTTGATTAATAACTAAAAAATGGTGATTAATTTTTTCTGATAAACACCTGGGCTTACAAGACATCACTTTATTGACATCTGCCGTCGTTAATAACGTGTGAATAATCGTTTGCTCAGGATTTAAACCAAGTAGTGGGCGAGCAGAATCCTTATTTAAATTGATAATGAGTGATGGGTTGGTTTTATTTATGTTTTGTAATGTCAGCTTATTTGCCGAAAGGGCGACAAAGTTTGTTTCACCCAAGTCGGCAAAGTGTTCTTTGAGTGATGTGTAAAAAGTTGCTTGGTGGGGGATGCTTTCGTCAATAATTACTAGGTTTGGCTGTGCAAACACAAGACTTGGAAGGGCCCATACAAAGATGGCCAAAACCGTGTTGCGGTAATCGCTTTTATTGAATAGTGTTAAAAACATCTTATTGAGCACGGTATTCCACCTCAAAGAAGATACGATTATCTGCCGCTGCATGAAAATTACCGTGCGCATACCCTACATGCAAACCGGGTACTACACGAAAGACTTCTGCTAATTGTGTAGCGCCGGATGCTTCAATCAGAGCGCGGCCAATAATGGTGATAGTAGAAGGTGCTTCCGTTTGAAGTTGAGGCAGTTTGGTTACGGAAAGTACAACTGGTACGTTATCAGCATTAAAAAACAGATCGTCTTGCGAAGCATAAACCATGCTCGTGAGCCTAATCAAAGAAAGGGTAACGATGTGTCTAAAAGGGTATAAGTGACAATCCATGTGTGTTGTTAATTATTTAACGTGTCCTTATTTGAACGTATAGTTGGCTTCAATAAATGCTCTGTTATCGAGGTTAAACTCATTGAGAAAATCTTTATTTTTATCAAGAGCAAGTTGTAGGGTTAGATTAATATCTAATTGCTGTCTAGTGGCTACCTTGAATGTTTTTCCAGCATTGATATCAAAGCGCCGCATAGGGCCTTGGGGATTGCCAGAGTTTTTGTATTCCATGCTGCCGGTGTAATAAAATCCAAGACTTGTCCAAACATTATTGCCAAACGTGTGTGCCGCTAACAAATTGAATGTGTCTTTGGGGATGGAATTCATGATGTTGTCATTTGCGCTATTTTGTGCAACGTGGTTATAGCTATATCCGATATGAACTAAGTTTTGTCGATTTGGGCGGTAGTTTAATTCAACTTCGTAGCCATTGACTTCGGCGTGATGATAATTATCTAAAAACTTTACTTCAATGGGGTTGGGTGTACCAGGGCCGTTAGGAACTGGAAAGCCATTTAACGTTATGCCGTCGATTACATCCATGTCCTCGGTATCGATTAAATCATCGTATTCATTTCTAAATAATTTAATATCTAACGTTAGCGCATTGTTCCAGAATATTCCATGGTAACCAACTTCAAATGAGTCAATCATTTCCGGACCAACATAATTTGATGTATTACGTAGAATGGGAACGACAAGTTCGCCCGCACCTGTTTGAAAAACATAATTCGCATCGAAATTATTTTCCACTAAAACAGGTGTTCGGAATGCATGTGATGCCACGAAACGAAGGCTTTGTTTAGGGGTTATAAGATAATTTAAAGCGAAGCGAGGAGACGCGTTATCGCCCGCAATTTGACTGTGTTCCCAAACAGAGCCTATGTTTACGATAAGTTTGTCGGTAGCGTGCCATTCAAGGTTAGCAAAAATTCTTTGCAGTGAATTATCGTGCTGTTTGTCGGTTCCAGTCCAAAAAGGCAAAGCGACACGGTCACTACGTAAGCCAATACCCCAAGCGAGTCGTGTTGACTCACTGGGTTTAAGCAGGTGTTCGAATTCAAAATCCCATCGGTCATAGCTGGCTGTTTGGTCAGCTGAGAAAGTAGCGCCTGGGCCTAACAGTGCGCTAGCATCTGCCGTATATTTATCTTTACTGTTCATGATGGTATAGGACAGCTGTGCAGAAAACTGTTCTTCTTGATTGATTACGTGTTCCCACTTGCCGTGTATTGCGTAATGAGACTCGTCTTGATGACGACGGGGGTCGGTTGGGTCGGTTGAATCTGAAGGGTTAACTGTTTCTCTTAAGGTATTAAGCGCGACAAAAGATAGTTGAAGTGTGTCCTGTGGTGTAAGGCTAACGTCTGCTCGAGCCGTTAGTGTGTCTTGGCGATTATCATCAGCATTGTTTTTATAACCATTATCGTCAATATGGCTGACGCTGACTCTAAAGTCGACATCGCCAAAATGCTGCCCAGCTCTTAAAAATGTTCGTTCATAACCGCGCTCTCCAAGCGTAGATTTTAGTTGCAAGCCATTTACTTGATTACTATGGACCGTTGTTATATTGACAACGCTTTGAAATGCATTTGAGCCAAAGGTAGCGCTATTGGGCCCACGCACTACCTCAATACGTTCAATATCTTCAATCATCAGTGGGAAATTAGCCCAATTAACACCACCGAATAAGGGGCTGTATTCAGATTTTCCATCGATTAGAACTTGGACGCCTTGTGGAAATTCACTACTAATTCCTTGATAACCAACGACAGCCCTATTGCCACGTATGTAATTAACATGCATACCAGGCACGAGGCGAAAAATTTCAGCAATATTTTTAGCGCCTGAGAGTTTAATCATCTCGCGGCTTATGACGGTGATTGAAGCAGGGGCTTCTGTTTGTGGTTGTGCCAGCCTAGTTGCAGATAAGACAACAGGTATATCGTCATTAAACAATGTCAATTTTTCACCATTTTTAGACGATGCTAGTTGGGAATACAGTGTAAGGACCACGCCAAGTAAATACAGCACCTGAAAAGCTGTTGAAGTTCTATTGAGGGACATTTTCGAGACCTATTATTTTTTTAAAATCTTATCACACAAACTATAACTAAGCTCATAACGCAAAACCATTAAAGATTGTAATGAGATATGATAAAGTTTCGAACTAATTTTTATGGCTTGAGTGATAAATGAAATACCCAACGATAGAAGACTTTGTCGGCAATACACCGCTTGTAAGGCTACAACGGCTAGATACAACCAACAACAATATCTTGCTTAAACTTGAAGGCAATAACCCCGCAGGTTCGGTTAAGGATCGCCCCGCAATCAGTATGATTCAACAAGCAGAATTACGTGGTGATATTAAGCCAGGCGACTGTTTGATAGAAGCGACTAGTGGTAATACGGGTATAGCACTGGCGATGGCGGCGGCGATTAAGGGCTACAAAATGATTTTAATTATGCCGGATAATATGAGTGCAGAGCGACGCGCTTCTATGAAAGCTTACGGCGCTGAAATTATTTTGACACCTGCGGAAGGGAGTATGGAAGCGGCTATTGATTTGTCCAGAAAAATGGAGGCAAATGGTGAAGGTAAAGTGCTGGACCAATTTGCCAATGCCGATAACCCGCTGTCACATTACACGGGTACTGGCCCTGAAATTTGGCGTGATACGCAGGGAAGCGTTACTCACTTTGTCAGTTCCATGGGTACCACGGGAACCATCATGGGCGCATCCATGTATTTGAAAGAGCAAAACCCAGCCATTCAAATAATTGGGGTACAACCCGATGGTGAGTCTAAAATTCCGGGTATTCGTCGTTGGCCTGAAGAATACTTGCCTAAAATTTACGACTCATCTCGAGTTGATGAGTTCGTTGATGTCTCGCAGCAGCAAGCAGAAGACATGACAAGAACGCTTGCCGAACGAGAAGGTATTTTTTGTGGCATTTCATCAGGGGGCGCTACACACGTCGCTTTAGAATTATCAAAGCGGCTAGAAAATGCAACTATCGTTGTTGTTGTTTGCGATAGAGGCGACCGTTATATTTCAACCGGAATATTTCCAGACTAACGTTCTTTTAGTGTTTAAAATGTGCGCCACTTACATAACAGATGAATGGATGTTAGTAGACAATGGCAAGACGCAGAAATAGAAGAAAGAACCTTCCGCCGGAAACAGCTACCGCTTCAATAGAATCACTGGCGCATGACGGGCGTGGAGTTGCTCATTTAGAGGGCCGTGCTGTGTTTATTGCCGGTGCGTTACCGGGCGAAGAGGTTGTATTTGAATATACCAAAAAGAAAAAAGACATTGCTGAAGGTCGAGTTACTGAGGTTCTAAAAGCCTCAGACGATCGGGTGGAACCCGGTTGTCAACATTACAGCATTTGTGGTGGCTGTAGTTTTCAGCACTTAGACCCTGAGAAGCAAATTTTGGCCAAGCAGAACATTTTAATTGACCAGTTTAAAAGTATCGGGAAGATAGAAAATATTGAACTGTGGCCGGCATTAACAGGCCCTCATTGGGGCTATCGTCACCGCGCTAGGCTTGGGGTTAAAGACGTTATTAAGAAGGGAAGAGTGTTAGTCGGCTTTAGAGAAAAAGCCAGCTCCTTTCTTGCAGAAATTGAACAATGCGAGGTGTTACACCCCTCTGTCGGCAAACGGTTAATGGCATTGTCAGCATTGATTGGCGAGTTAACCATTAAGAATAAAATTCCGCAAATTGAGGTGTCCATCTGTGATGAGCGTACGGCCTTGGTTTTCCGGATTTTAGAACCACTGGACGTGGCAGACGAAGAAAAGCTTATAGCGTTTGAAGAATCAGCAAACGTCGATATCTATACACAATCCAAAGGCCCCGACACGATTGCCCCTGTGAGTGGTGAGAAGCCGGCGTTGAGTTATCAATTACCCAATGATGTGACGTTGTACTTTGGCGCCAGTGATTTTGTTCAAGTGAATGTTGAAATTAATCGAAAAATGATTAACCGAGCATTAGACGTCTTGAACCTCAATGAAAATGACAATGTGCTCGATTTGTTTTGTGGCTTAGGTAATTTCACTTTACCCATGGCACGTGTAGCAGGGCATGTCACAGGCGTTGAAGGTAGTGAAGAATTAATTCAACGTGCAAAAGCAAACGCAGATAAGAATGGTATTGATAACGCGAGTTTTTACACGGCTAACTTGATGGAAGAAGTGGCGGACGAACCGTGGACTAAACAAAAATACAATAAGGTGCTAATTGATCCGCCGCGTTTGGGCGCCAAAGAGATTCTGCATTATTTGCCAAAGTGGGGTGCGGAACAGATACTATATATTTCTTGTAACCCATCTACGCTAGCGCGAGATGCTAGCGTGTTGGTTAATGAGTTGGGTTATACATTAAAAAAAGCGGGTGTGATGGATATGTTCCCGCATACCTCTCATGTTGAGTCAATCGCATTATTTGAGAAATAAATGACCGAACAGCCTGCTACCACCATAAGCATTGATATAAACCAGCAAATATTAAGCCTATTTGTGGCTGGGGAACAGGTGATAACTTACCCTGTGTGTACGGCAAAAAATGGTGTAGGTGAAGCGTTTGGCTCTGAATGTACGCCCCGTGGCCGGCATATTATCCGTGCAAAGATGGGCGACGATGCAGAAGTAGCTAGCGTGTTTGTAGGTCGCCGATTAACAGGTGAAATACACCAACAGTCATTAACTGATGCAGAGCCAGATAAAGACTGGATTTTAAGTCGGATACTGTGGTTGTCTGGCCTCGAAAAGGGTAAAAATCGTTTAGGCCAGGTCGATACCATGCGGCGGTATATTTACATTCACGGTGCGCCTGATGAGCTGGTCTCAGCAACGCCTTCATCACACGGTTGTATTCGAATGAAAAATGCAGATGTTATTGATCTATACAAGCGGGTTTCAGTAGGTACCGTGGTATCCATAAATGAATAAACAATCAATCAAAACGAATGCCTTAACATGAAAGCTGTGATGCCTTTAGGCCCTTTAATGCTTGATATTGATGGTGTTGAGCTTTCGTCAGTCGACCGAGATATTTTGCGACATCCTTTAGTGGGCGGTCTTATTCTTTTTTCTAGAAACTATGGATCAGTAGAGCAAGTATCGGTACTGTGTGATGAGATTCATGCATTAAGGAGTGAACCGTTACTGATTGCTGTCGATCATGAAGGTGGTCGTGTGCAACGTTTTAGAGATGAATTTACCCGTATACCTTGCATGCGAGCGCTAGGCGATACATTTATGGAGAACAGACAGCTTGGGCTTGAACAGGCCAAGAGTGTGGCGTGGTTGATGGCAATGGAATTGAGAAAGGTGGGCGTGGACTTTAGCTTTGCGCCCGTTCTAGATTTAGATTATGACTGCAGTGAGATAATTGGTGATCGTGCATTCTCGAATGATAAACAGGCGGTGGCGGATGTGGCAGAAGCCTTTCAGCAAGGTTTAACGATGGCGGGTATGGCGAGTATCGGTAAGCATTTCCCAGGCCATGGCGCAGTGGCTCCCGATTCGCATATAGCTACTCCAGTGGATGAGCGTTCATTAGAGGAGATTATGAACAATGACGTGTACCCCTTTAAACAACTAATTGCAGCGGGTATGAAAGGCATTATGCCAGCGCACGTTATTTATCAACAGGTTGATGAGATGCCTGCAGGGTTTTCAGAATTTTGGTTGCAGAACATATTGAGGCAACAGCTGGGCTTTAACGGCGCTATTTTTAGTGATGACCTCAGTATGGAAGGGGCGAGTGTGGTCGGGAGTTTTGAACAACGTGCCAAACAAGCCTTAAAGGCGGGTGGCGATATGGCGCTAGTGTGTAATAACCGCGTTGCTGCCGAACAGGTGATTGATGGCATTAAGGGGTTTGAAATAAATCTCCAATCAGTTGAGCGCTTAAAAAACATGCGACCTACCCCATCGGTAATGTCTGGCGCTTTAGAAGACACCGAGCAATGGCAGCAATGCCATAAAGTAATCGAGGCGTTGTCGTAATGAGCGTTTCTATTGAAGAGCTAGATTGCGTTTTAAAAAACAGCACGTGCTTATTAAATGAGGACGATGCTGAAGAGATGTTTAACCGTCTAGCCAAAAATATATCAAAAGAATGCCGTTATTTAAACCCTGTTATTTTATGTGTGATGACGGGGGCTATTGTGGCGATTGGCCGTTTGCTACCAAAATTAAATTTCCCGTTAGAAGTGGATTATATTCACGCGACTCGCTATCAAGGGGCTTTGGTGGGCGCTGAACTAGTGTGGAAACAATTACCCAGTACGTCGTTAAAAGGCAGAGCGGTGATTATTATTGATGACGTATTGGACGAGGGCGTCACCATGGGAAAGATAAAAGTTTACTGCCTAGAACAAGGTGCCAAACAATGTTTTACGGCTGTATTAGTCGATAAAAAGTTGCAAAAAAACAAGCCGTTAGAAGCTGACTTTGTCGGCTATCAAACGGGTGATAAATATTTATTTGGCTTAGGGATGGACTATAAAGGTTATTTGCGCAATACCAATGGTTTGTATGCTTGCCCGGATAATTTAGAGGAGCTGTTATGTCAACACTAGCGATTATTGGTGGTACAGGGCTGAGTAAATTGGTGTGCTTAGATGATATGCACAAGCGTGTTATTAAAACACCCTACGGAGAACCTTCATCGCCGCTAACTTTTGGAAAACTAAATGGTGTGGACGTCGTTTTTATGGCGCGTCATGGCTATGGACACACGATTCCACCGCATCGGATTAATTATCAAGCCAACATGTGGGCTTTAAAAGAGGCCGGAGCTGAAGATATTATTGCAGTGGCGGCTGTGGGTGGAATACACCAGACTATGTCACCGAGTAGCATTATTTTGCCTGATCAATTAATCGACTACACGTGGGGACGTACACAGACATTTTTTGAAGATGATTTAGCGAAAGTCACGCATATTGATTTTACTAGCCCATACTCAAAGCCGTTAAGAGAACGGATTAAGCGGGCGATGAAGGCAGATAAAATGACGGTTATTGATCGAGCTGTTTATGGTTGCACGCAAGGGCCAAGGCTTGAAACAGCAGCTGAAATTAAAAAACTAGAGCGTGATGGTTGTGACTTGGTAGGTATGACTGGAATGCCTGAGGCGGCATTGGCGAGAGAGCTGGAGTTAAATTACGCCTGTTGTGCCGTTGTGGTGAATTGGGCGGCCGGTATCGAAGGCGATGAAATAAGCATGAATCACATTGAGGCGTTTGCTGAACAAGGCATGTTGAAAGTAGATGCGATGCTAAAAGCATTAACGCGTGAGTCACATATCAATCCGGTATAATAAATTTAATATATATATTAGCGCTATAACTTAAAGGCTCATGAATTTAAAACAGTTTTACCATTTAGAGAATCAACAAATCAAAGTTAGCCGTGAGCAAGCGAGCCTGTTCGCCAAATCGGTAGCGGGGGACTTTAACCCATTACATGATATTGATGCGAAACGGTTTTGTGTGCCGGGTGATTTGTTATTTGCAATTGCTCTTACTGAGTTTGGTGTGAGCCAATCGATGCGTTTTGATTTTGAAAGCATGGTGACTGAGCAAACAACGATTAATCTTCCTAGCGAAGCATCGGCAGAATTCAGTTTACTGAATCAAAACGATAAATCGTTGATGACGATTCATCGTTCAGGCCAACAAACGAATGACGCTAGTTTTATTGCTGATTTAATCGAGAAGTACGTGCAGTTTTCTGGCCGCACATTCCCTGAAATATTAATCAATTTAATGCAAGAAATGGGTGTGATGATTAACCCAGCTAGACCGTTGATTATTTATAAAGACATGGCGGTTAATATCGACAAGTTCCCAGCGGGTGAGTTGTCTCTTGAGTTTGCTGGCGCATCGATGGACGTAGACGGTAAAAAAGGAAGTGTAAAACTAGAGTTTGATTTACTTGTTGATGGCAACACAATAGGGCATGGCACTAAAGATATGGTTGTTAGTGGTTTGAGGCCTTATGAACAAGGCGCTATTGATATTATCGTGTCTGACTACAATGCGATTAAGCAGGCTTATTTAGCTTAATTCTTAATAACCTGAATGGCGCTACTTGGCGTTATCGTTTCAACGGCGTTAATTTCTTGTTTCTCATCGATTAAATTTGTCGTTGAAATGGGCTCTTCAGGTGAGTCTATTTTTTCAACAATAGCGAGTACAGCAAAACGCGGGTGGTCAAAGTAGTGAATCTCCTGTGTTTTAATGCGACGAGTTTCTTTTAGGCGATAAATGGTAGTGGGCTGAATAGCGGCACTTGCAATAAAGCTAGTGTCAACGGGTAACGGCGCTCTTTCACTTAACTGTAGGTCAATATCAAGATGCAAAAATCTTCCGCGGTGAAAAGTAATGGTGCCTTCAAGTAGGCTTGATTCGGATGTTTGCAGGATTCGGATAGGTTGCAGTAAGTTTTTTTCTACTAAGGGCTGAATCCAACCGCCATGAGAGAGGGGCGTATATGAGGACAACCTTTTCAATTTATTCGCTGTGCCCTGAAGTTGCCGTTGATGGTTGTTTAGTGGGGTGAAGGCTTTGCTATTCGAAGCAATGTTCGAGTCAATTAAACCTAAATCGATAGCATTGTCAGGTATTTGAACAGGCTCTTTTGTCCAAGGTTCTAACACATGTTCACCTAGAGGGTTGTTTTCAAAAACAATGTATTCAACGCTGTACCACTTTATGTTATTAGTTTCTTCGGCTTGAAGAACAGCAGTGTTCAACAGAGCTGCTAGAGTCGTGATAAGAAAAGAAAGTCTTGAACGCATAAGTTTATTGCTCGCTCGTAGTCAGAGAGTTTAATAAGTTGAGTATAAACTCAACTATCTGTTCAGTGCTATCCAGTTTTTTACTAAAACGCAATTTTTCTGGGCCAGCTAATTGAAAGGTTTGTGGTTGTGTTTGAATGAGCTCGATAAATTTTACAGGGTCAATGTTCGGTTCACTTGAGAATTGAATCTGGCCGGCGGATTTATTAAAACTGATTTTATCGACACCAAGAAGACTCGCTTGTTGTTTAATTTCAGTGATGCCAAATAAGCATTTTGTACTATCTGGTAATAAGCCAAAGCGGTCGATCATTTCAATTTGTAAGTCACGCAGGTCTTCTGCATTGTTCGTACTGGCTATTCGTTTGTATAACACTAGGCGCGTATGAACGTCGGGTAGATAGTCATCTGGAATGAGCGCGCTGGTATGCAGGTCTATCTCAGGACCCGAATCAATACGTTGTTCTAGCTCAGGTTGTTTGCCCGATTTAATAGCCTTAACGGCGTTATCCAACAGTTCTGTATACAATGTGAAGCCGATTTCTTGTATCTCACCACTTTGGTTGTCACCCAATAACTCACCAGCACCGCGAATTTCCATGTCGTGTGTCGATAGGCTGAACCCAGCACCTAAATCCGCACTACTTTGGATGGCATCAATGCGCTTTTTAGCGTCTTTTGTCATCACGCCGTCAGGAGGCACAATCAAATACGCATACGCTCGGTGATGAGATCGTCCCACACGCCCACGTAATTGGTGTAATTGAGAGAGCCCAAGTTTGTCTGCGCGGTTAATAATAATCGTATTGGCGTTTGGTAAATCGATACCGTTTTCTATAATAGTGGTTGAAACAAGTACATTGAAGCGATGGTGGTAAAAATCAAGCATGATTTGCTCCAGTTCCTTTTCTCTCATTTGTCCATGTGCCTTATGTATCTGTGCGTCAGGGACTAACTCGCTAATGTCACGTACCACTCTATCCATGGAGGCGATATCGTTATGCAGTATAAATAGTTGCCCACCACGCCGTATTTCTCGTTGGCAGGCTTCTTGAATTAAGCGACTGTTCCATTCCGATACGAAGGTTTCAATTGCGTGCCGGTTTGGTGGTGGAGTGGCGATAATGGATATATCACGTAAACCTGACATGGCCTGATTAAGAGTTCTTGGAATGGGTGTGGCCGTCAAGGTCAGCATATCTACTTCAGATCGCATGGATTTGAAGTGCTCTTTATGTCTAACGCCAAATCGTTGTTCTTCATCAATGATGACTAAGCCTAAATTTTTGTAGGCAACAGACTTCTGCAGTAATTTATGCGTGCCAATCAGAATATCAACTTTACCATTTGCCGTATCTTCTATGATTTGGTTTTGTTTCTTGGTGCTAACAAAACGCGATAACACTTCTACTCTAATAGGCCAATCAGCGAATCGGTCTGAGAAATTTTGGTAATGTTGTTGAGCGAGTAGGGTGGTTGGAACGAGTATAGCTGCTTGATAAAGATTGCTCGCTGAAATAAAGGCAGCGCGCATAGCGACTTCGGTTTTACCAAAACCAACATCACCACATACAACACGATCCATGGCTTTAGCGAGGCTCATATCGTGCAATGTTTGTTCGATAGCTGTTGCCTGATCTTCCGTTTCTTCGAAAGAGAAGGCGCGTGCAAAGGTGTCATATTCTGGTGAATCAATCACCATGGCTTTGCCGGGTTTAGAGGCACGTCTAGCATGAATATCGAGTAACTCAGCGGCAACGTCTCTAACGCGCTTCAGCGCCTTTTTACGTGCTTTATCCCACTGTTCGCTACCTAAGCGATGAAGTGGGGCTGTATCGCCCTGAGAGCCCATGAATCGGCCAATTAAGTTAAGCGAGGCGACGGGCACGTAAAGTTTATCGTCGTTGGCGTATTCTAAGGTTAAAAACTCGGTTTCAATGTCATCTACAACCAGATGTTTTAAACCAATATAGCGTCCAACACCGTGCTCTTGGTGTACCACTGGCGAGCCTATTTCTAAATCGGCTAGGCTATTAAAAACATTTTCTAGGCGTTGGCTTGATGATGATCGGCGCCTTCTACGCTGTTGAGCACGTGTACCGAATAAGTTGTTTTCTGTAATGATTGAGAATTCGGCTGAAGACAAACCTTCATCAATCGGGGCAACGATTATGCAAGGGGATATACTGCCATTCACAAAGCTTGCCCAGCTATCAATAAGCGTTGGGCGAACAGCAAGTTTTTGTAATTGCTGAAGAATAGATTCGCGGTGTCCTGAAGACTCTGCAATAAACAATGTTTTATGTTGTTGTTGCTCTAAAATGTTCAATAAAGTGTGTTCTTTGTCGTCCTCTTTGATGTTTATTAAGGCGACTTTATCGGTTTCTTGAATGTTGCTTTGTATGGATATAGAGGGATAGTTTTTGATGTGATGAGCAAAATCATCGGCGCTATAAAATAACAATTCCGGCTGTAGTGCGGGCCTATCAATATCCGTTTGTCGATGTTGGAAACGCTCACTTACTTGGGAAATGAACGTTTGTACAGCACTATGCACGTCCCCATGAAGCAATAACGTGGCATTAGGCACGTAGTCAAAAAACGACTCGGTGTATTCAACAAATAACGGCAAGTAGTTTTCGATGCCGCTAGGCATATTGCCTTTAGACACCTGTTGGTACACGGCGTTCTTGTCAGATACCGTTGGAAATAACGCTCTGAATTGTTTGCGAAATAGCTCGATGCTTTTGTCGTTAATGGGGAATTCGCGCGCTGGAAATAATTGTACCGATTCAACTTTGTCAGTAGAGCGTTGCGTTTCGCAATCAAAACTTCGAATAGATTCAACTTGATCATCAAATAGGTCAATTCTGAAAGGCTTTTTGCTGCCCATGGGGAACATATCAAGAATTGAACCGCGTACGGAATATTCGCCGTGCTGATGAACGGCGTGCACGTTTTGGTAGCCTAGCGTGTCTAGACCCAAACAGGTTTTTTCAATATCCAGCGTGTCGCCATTTTTTAAAGAAAAGCATTCGCCGAGTAATAGTTGGCGGGGAGCTAAACGTTGTAACAAGCAAGCGGCCGTTATAATTAAGATCCCGCGTTTTAAGTGTTGTAAACGGTAGAGTGTTTGTAGGCGTTCGGAGATAATCTCCCCTAGGGGTGAAAAGCTATCATAGGGCAGTGTTTCCCAGTCAGGAAAGCTAATAACCGGTAATGTCTCCGTTAAGAAAAAGGGAACTTCTCGCTCTAGACGTTGAGCGGCCAATGTATCGCAACAAATAACAACGAGTAGTTTGTCAGATGCCAAACCGGCATTTGCAATGGTGAGTGCATCAGCACAACCGTCATAGGTTCCCCAATCAACAGTTTGGTTACGGTTTTTTGGCCAAAGGGACACAACAAAGGGCATGCGATTAGATTTAGACATGAATAATCAATTATTTTCTCATAATTGAAGTAGTGGTTGTAAACGCTGTGCATAAAAAAAGGCCTGACAAAATGTCAGGCCTTTTAATAATACAGTTAAGTAATTAAATTACTTAGGCATAACGGTTGATAAACCTAGAACGTTCCAAGTTTGCATGCCACCACGGTACCATTTTAGTTTTTCAGCAGGGTAGCCAAGAGCTAAAAGAGACATGATGTTTCTTGGTGATTGACCACACCACATGCCATTACAGAAAAGAACCAATGTTTTAGCGTTTGAGTAGTCCCATTTGCCATTGTCGTCTTTAGTAGCGCCAAATTCGTCAACAACGATAAGCTCGATATCTAATTCAGTTGCGCCTTTTTTTTCATCTAATTTAGTCCAAGGAATGTTAACCGCACCAGCAATTGTGCCACGAGCAACCCAATCAGGTGTACGTGAGTCGATAACCATTAAGTTTTTGTCGCTATCAAGTTGCTTAAGGTATTCCAAAATCTCTAATTCACCAATTGTTTCAACACCAGGTGCTAATACGATAGGACGAATACAGAAAGGAGGGCAAGGACGTGAAGTTTTAGCATAGTTTGAATCAATCAAATTTGCATTGTCTTGGTTACGGCTGATAGTAACTTTTTTACCGTCTACTGTAATTTCAACGCTTGCTACGTCAGGTGTAATATTTACTGGTTTAGCCGTTGCGCTAAAGCTTAATATGCACAAAAGTGCTATGGCAGTTGTTGCCAATGTTTTTATAGTTCTCATTGTTTCTCCAAAAATAGATAATTGTGATGAAAACCTTATTGTTCATTTTGTTATAAGGTTATTGCTAACTCTAAAGCTTTAGTGACTGTTTTGCAAAAAAGTTAATTAAGTGACTTTTTGGGTTTATTGACCACGCTATGAATAACGAGATTATGCTCAAAATACACAGCAAATTTTTCATAATTCCAGCGAGTAATAGGCGGCTCTCCAATGCTGGGGTAGGTTTTTGTAGGCTCGCCGTGTTTGGATTTAACTTGCTCCATGGATTGTCCATTTGTGGGCCTGACTAGACCAGATGGACTATTTGCGGGTTCTTTCTCAATAACGTCAATTAACAATACATCTGCATTGCTGGTTAAAGAGGCAAGACAAAAAAGTCCGGCTAACATTAGTTTGCTTTGAGTCATATTTATTCCCATATGTTTTGTTTTAATCAATATAGCACTCAAATTGTGGTAAAGAAAATTCTCTACCTAGTAAAACAACTAAAAGAATCATTTTATGATTTAATTCTCACCTATGTTTAAACCACTCGAAATCTTTATTGGCCTTAGGTACACCAGAGCAAAACAACGCTCGGGCTTTATTTCGTTTATTAGCATGACATCTATGCTTGGTATAGCGTTAGGAGTGATGGCGCTCATTACCGTGCTATCCGTGATGAATGGATTTGAGGCTCAACTTCGTGAAAAGATTCTGGGTATGGCCTCGCACGTTACTATCTCAGAACAAAACAACGCTTTGCTTGAGTGGAATACTTTGGGTAACAAGCTAGATGGGCAAAACAACGTTGTGGGTTGGGCGCCGTTTGTTAAAGCTGAAGTGATGCTCAGCGCTAATCAACGTGTCAGTGGTAGTTTGCTTCGTGGTTTATTGCCTGAAAAAGAGGGAGCCGTATCAGATATAGGTGAAAAAATGAAAGCTGGAGGCTTGAAAACGTTGGAGTCAGGCCGCTTCGGCATTATATTAGGTGCAGAACTAGCGCGATTCCTTCACGTTGGCGTCGGCGATAAGGTGACTGTCATAACACCCCAAGTAACGCCCACGCCAGCTGGTATATTCCCAAGACTTAAACGCTTTACTGTAACGGGCTTGTTTGAAGTGGGTATGTACGAATACGATCGAAATTTAGCCCTTATCCATTTAGACGACGGGTCAAAGTTGATGCGTTTAAATAAAGGTGTAACGGGCATACGAATCAAACTTGACGATATGTTTCGAGCACCATGGGTGACCCGCGATATTGCAAAGGTATTAACGCCAAATTACCGCATTTCAAACTGGACGATGGAACACAGTAATTTTTTTAAGGCGATTAAAACCGAAAAACGCGTGATGTTTATTATTCTTATGTTGATAGTGGCGGTGGCCGCTTTCAATATCGTTTCTACTTTAGTAATGGTGGTGACTGATAAGCGGTCTGAAATCGCCATTTTACGTACCTTGGGTTTTACACCGCGCTCTGTAATGGGTGTCTTTATGGTTCAAGGCACGTTGATTGGTTTTATTGGAACCGTTATTGGCGTAATGGCGGGAATTAGTTTGGCGTTAAATGTGGAAACACTTGTGCCTGCTATTGAGCGGTTCTTTCAAGTGCAGTTTCTACCGGCTGAGATTTACTATATTAGTGACTTGCCTTCTAAGTTGGACTGGTCTGATGTCACAACAATAGCAATTTATTCATTTGTTCTTTCTCTGGTATCAACGATTTATCCAGCATGGCAAGCGTCTAAAGTGAACCCAGCCGAGGCGTTACGATATGAGTGATGTGCCTATTCTAAGTTGCTCCAAGCTCACCAAGGTATTTGGTGAAAAGGAACTCAATGTATCTGTTTTAAAAGGTATTGATCTTGAGGTTAATCAAGGCGAACGTTTGGCTATTATGGGTGCTTCTGGTTCAGGCAAAAGTACCTTATTGCATTTGTTAGGCGGCTTGGATAAACCAACCTCTGGCACGGTCATGATGTCGGGTAACAATTTGTTTAATTTGAATGAAGGTGAGCGCTGCCATTTAAGAAATAAGAGCTTAGGTTTTGTCTATCAGTTTCATCACTTATTGGGTGAATTTACGGCGTTAGAAAATGTGGCTATGCCGTTGTTAATCGGTGGTGAGTCAGTTGAAAGTGCGCAGCAAAAAGCGTTTGAAATCCTACAATCCGTTGGGCTGAAAGCCCGCGTCGAACACCGTTATGGCGAACTATCTGGCGGTGAACGTCAACGCGTTGCTATAGCAAGGGCATTAGTGACTAGGCCAAAATGTGTATTAGCTGATGAGCCAACGGGTAATTTGGATAAAAAAACGGCGGAACAAATTTACGAGTTATTGATGGCGCTAAATCAGACGCTGAATGTTAGTTTACTGTTGGTCACACACGATGCTTCGTTAGCAAATAAAATGGATAAGGTTTTAACCTTAGATGACGGCTTGTTACTGGGCTAACCTTTTCTGTTAGACCATCTTTTGACGACAATCCATCGCCATAAACCGCGTGCTGAGATATATCCAATGCCCGAGCTGACGATGCCAAGTACTAAGCAGCCGAGTAAGAAAGGTTGCCAAATTTCTCCTAAACTGGATAGCGCCGCATCTAACGAGAACTCAAATGTACTGGAGTCTGGTGGAATGTTCATTATGAAAGCGCCGACCCAGTAGGCAGCATAAAACATCGGCGGCATGGTGAGGGGGTTAGTAACCCAAACAGTGGCCACCGAGATAGGCAAGTTAACACGTATAACGATGGCTGCGGCTGCGGCAATAATCATTTGAGTGGGTAACGGGATGAAGGCCACAAATAAGCCAACAGCAATGGCGCCAGCAAACGAACGGCGATTTAAATGCCACAAATTTTGATCGTGTAATAAATCACCAAAAATCTGTAAGTGTTTATGCTCCCTGATCGTTTTATGGTCAGGAAAATATTTCTTAATGATTCGTTTTGGCATACAGTGTCATTAAATTCTAATCCAAATGGAAGGCAAGAAGCCTAGGGAATATTAGATTTGTCAAAGTGAATATTCCACTATTCAATTTGTTAAGTGTAGCAGAGCAAGGAAGCAGTTAAATGAATAATGTTGAGAAATTAGCGCTGTGCTTTTTGGTAGGGGTAATGTCGCTTCAATTGATGAGTGAATTACCGCAAATCAGTTATCTGATGGCTTTGTTCGTGTTTTTAGTAGTTGTTTATAAACGATTTACCTGGTTAAGCGTCGCTATTTTTGGTTTTGTATGGGCCTCGGTTTATGCGCTGATTATTGATACATCTCAATTACCTAAAGCTATAGAGGGTCAAGAGATTCTTATTTATGGGCAAGTCGTTGACCTGCCAATCAAGGATGAAAGGGCGACTAAATTCTTATTCCATGTTGATGGTTTAGCATCGTTAAATTCTCCTGTATTTCCGAAAAAAATAAGATTGAGTTGGTATGGGCGCAATCGAGATGTTCGCTCGGGTGAGAAATGGCAATTTCTTGTTAAATTAAAACAGTCGCACGGCTTAGCCAACCCTCATGGTTTCGACTACGAGAAGTGGCTGTTCCAACAAAACATTGGTGCCACCGGTTATATCCGTGAGAGTAATGATAATGTACGGATTGACCTAGCATCTAAGTGGTCTGTTAGCTATTGGAGAGAACAGTTAAAAGACTATATTGAAGCGACGTTACCTAATAGTCAGCATGCAAGCGTGATTAAAGCGTTAGTGTTAGGCGATCGCAGTGATATAAGCGCGAAACAATGGGATGTTTTTCGCAAAACAGGCACGTCTCACCTTATTGCTATTTCAGGGCTACATATTGGTTTAATCAGTGCGCTGTTTTTTGGAATAACTCGCTGGTTATGTTTAAGAGTCAGGGTGTTTAATCAACGTGCAACACAATACGCCATAATTGCAGGCTTAATCGCTGCGGCTGTTTACGCCGCATTGGCTGGCTTTTCTATACCCACTCAAAGAGCATTGATTATGTTGTCCGTTGTATTTGGTGGTATTTATTGGCAGCGCCACTACAGGCCTTTTCATGTCATTTGCGTAGCATTGGTTTTAGTTTTAATGTATGACCCATTATCTGTGATGTCAGCGGGTTTTTGGCTATCTTTCGGTGCCGTAGCAGTCATTTTGTTTGGTATGGTTGGTCGTATTGGTCAATTACCTTTAATGCATCAGTTAGTTCGAACGCAGTGGTACGTCACGCTTGGACTGATGCCATTAGTCCTGTATTTTTTTCAACAAGTATCAATTATTGCACCGCTAGCAAATTTTTTAGCTGTCCCGTGGGTCAGCTTAATTGTTATACCTGCACTAATTATGACACTACCTTTAGGTCTAGTAAGCACCACATTGAGTGACATTTTATTGGCTGTCATAAATAATTTAATTCATTATTTATGGGTGTTTTTAAATGTATTGGCAGATATAGAATATTCACATGTAGTCTTGCCAAGCGTTCCTGTTTGGGTCTGTGCTTTCTCACTTATGGGTGTTCTGTTAATGTTGTTGCCAAAGGGTTTTGTTCCAAGGTACTTTGCGTTGTTTCTTTTTGTACCATTAGTTTTTCCAATGAAAGCGAGTTCAGTTCAAAACGGCGACTATAAGCTGGTGCTTTTGGATGTTGGCCAAGGGTTATCGGCGATAATTCACACGGCAACGCATACGTTGGTGTTTGATACTGGCGCATCTTATGGGGATAAAGCCAATTTGGCAACCTCAGTTATTCTCCCTTATTTAAATGGTGAGCAGGTAAAACAGGTGGATACGTTGGTCATTAGTCATGGCGATAATGATCACGCAGGTGGTGCCAAAACATTGTTAGAAAACATAGACGTTAAATCAGTGTTAACTAGTGTTCCAGAAATTTTTAACGGTTACCCAGCTAATCAATGCATTGAAGGACAGCGTTGGCAATGGGATGGTGTTTCATTCGAGTTTTTAAACCCTAGCAGTTTTGATTTATTTGATGGCAATAATGGTTCATGTGTTCTTAAAGTCAGCTCACCAAAAGGGAGTGTCTTACTAACCGGTGATATAGAAAAGAGTGTTGAAGAGTCGTTATTACAATATATGCCTAACAAGCTTCAGTCAGATATATTAATTGCACCACACCACGGTAGTAATACGTCTTCATCGTTAATGTTTATAGAGGCGGTTAACCCTCAGTATGTTCTGTTTCCAGTGGGTTATAAAAACCGTTTTGGTTTTCCTAAAACAGAGGTGTTAGAGCGGTACAGAAAAATCGAAGTTGGAGGATTAGACACCGCAAATCATGGTGCTTTGAGCGTCACATTTGATTTGAATAACTCGATTATCGTTGAGAGTTATAGGAAAAATAATGCCAAATTTTGGAATTGGCAACCTTAAACAACCTTTAGCTAAAATTTATAATGTTAGGACAGGTGTTTCGGCTTAAAAAATAAAGTACTATAAAGACTACTAAGCATGTATCTATAGGGGGAATAAGGTGTCACAAGGGTTGTTTGAGATATTATGGAACGGTGGTTTGTTAATGGTGCCAATTATCGCATGTTCGATTATTTCCTTAGCCATTATTGGCGAAAGGTTTTGGTCGTTAAATGATAAAAAAATTATTGCCTACGTTACTTCTTGGCAAGACAATTGGGGATCAAATTTTGAAAAAGCAAAACAAATAACACATATTAATTATGCTTTTGCCAATATTAATGCGGTGCCCGCTATTGATCGGGATAATAGAGAGGTAACGCTAACCTTTTTTATTGATCCCGGTCGAAGAGCTTATGTACGGCGGATAAATATTGCAGGCAATAGTAAAACGCGTGATGAGGTATTGCGTCGTGAAATGCGTCAACTAGAATCAGCATGGATATCGACATCGAAGGTTGACCTATCACGAGCAC
>NVUJ01000014.1 GCA_002733135.1 Cycloclasticus sp.
CTGTTTGTTATATGTCGCGTACTCGCTCGGCAAGATGGGCAGTCTGAAATTCTTTGGGATAAGCACCGTCGTCAACCACAAGGTAACAACGAATAAATGCAAATTCTATTAGCCAACCCACGAGGCTTCTGCGCCGGTGTCGACCGTGCGATTGACATTGTTGAACGTGCGCTCGAGTTGCTTGGCACGCCTATTTATGTACGCCATGAAGTCGTACACAACCGTTTTGTCGTAGAAAACTTAAAGAAAAGAGGCGCTGTTTTTGTTGAAGAATTGGATGAAGTGCCTAACGATTCAACCGTTATTTTCAGTGCGCACGGCGTGTCTAAGGCGGTAGAAGATGAAGCAAAACGTCGCAAACTAAACGTGTTTGACGCCACTTGCCCGCTGGTTACTAAGGTTCACATGGAAGTTATCAGCAACGCAAAAAAAGGCCGTTGCGTCGTTCTTATTGGCCATAAAGGCCACCCCGAAGTTGAAGGTACGATGGGCCGGTATGAGCAACAGAATCCTGATGTCAATATTGTTCTTGTCGAGTCACCTGAAGATGTTACTTCATTAGAAATACCTAAAGAGCTTGGCCTCTCATACGTTACACAAACGACGCTTTCAATGGATGATACAGGGTCAATTATTGATGCCTTACGCAAGAAATTCCCACATATCGCTGGCCCGAAGAAGAGCGATATTTGCTATGCCACTCAAAATAGGCAAGATGCTGTTAAAGAACTCGCTGAAAAGTCAGATTTAGTTTTAGTCGTTGGTTCACCTAACAGCTCAAATTCAAATAGGTTGCGTGAAATTGCTGAAAAATTAGGCAAAAACTCCTACTTAATTGACGGTGCAGAAGACATTGATAAAAATTGGTTGGATGGCGTTAATAATATTGGTGTAACCGCAGGGGCATCTGCACCCGAAGAATTAGTACAACGCGTTATCGACCAACTAAAAGATTGGGGCGGCACAACCGCGATTGAAAATCCAGGAATCCAAGAAAAAGTGATCTTTTCATTACCTAAAACGCTGCAAAAGTAAGCTTACTATAGTAAGCAAAAAAACGGGCTTAAAGCCCGTTTTTTTGTGCTCTTAGAAACGTAAAATTACATACGTTCCCATAAAGTAGCAATACCTTGTCCACCACCAATACATAAAGTAGCTAAAGCATATTTACCTTGTACACGTTCTAATTCGTGCAATGCTTTAACAACGATAATATTTGCAGATGCACCGATAGGGTGACCTAAAGAAATCGCACTACCATTAACATTCACTTTGTCCATTGGAAGTTTCAATTCGCGACATACGCTCAATGCTTGTGCAGCAAACGCTTCGTTCACTTCCCAAACGTCAATATCAGCCACTGTTAAACCTGTGTCAGCCAAAATTTGGTTAACAGCAGGAACAGGACCAATACCCATAATTTCAGGTTCAACGCCTGCGTGAGTGTAAGCTACTAAACGAGCCATTGGCTTTAAACCGCGTGCTTCAGCAGCACCTTTTTCCATCAATACCATTGCTGATGATGCATCATTAATACCTGATGCGTTACCCGCTGTTACTGAACCGTCTTTTTTAAATGCTGGACGCATACCGGCTAATTTTTCAACAGAAATGTCAGGACGAACGTGTTCGTCTTTATCAAAAACAGTTACGCCTTTGCGTGTTTTCATTTCAACAGGAACAATTTGTGAATCGAAACGGCCTTCTGCTTGTGCATTCGCTGCACGTTTGTGGCTTTCTACTGCAAATGCATCTTGGTCTTCACGAGATACATTGTATTTGTCAGCCAAGTTTTCAGCAGTCATGCCCATGTGGCCTGTGCCGAATGGGTCAGTTAGTGCAGACACCATTAAATCCAACATTTTGCCGTCGCCCATTTTTTGGCCCCAACGCATGCCTGATGATGCATAAAAAGCATTGCTCATAGACTCAACGCCGCCAGCAATAGCTACGTCATGATCACCGACCATAATACCTTGTGCAGCATTTACAATCGCTTGCATACCACTACCGCATAAACGGTTAACAGCAATACAAGACGTTTCGCATGGAATGCCTGCTTCAATTTGTGCAACACGTGCTGTGTAGGCATAACGGTCTTCTGCTGGGATAACATTACCCATAACAACCATGCCTACTTCTGCTGGCTCAACGCCTGCTCTAGCAACCGCTTCTTTTAATGTGATAGCAGCCAATGCGCTCGGTGCTACTGATTTTATGCTTCCACCGAAATCACCAATCGCAGTTCTAACAGCGCTTAGTGCAACAACTTCTCTTACTTCACTCATGTTTCTCTCCGTTAATTAGGTTATGCTTAAATACAACCGAAACATTATAGTTGCGTTGCAACAAAATGTCACTGGAAACATTATGGAAACACAATACATTACCTCTTGCTCCATTGGCGGTTTACACAAACTTGCCTACATGGAATGGGGCGATGCAGACAACCCCAATGTCCTTATTTGCTCACACGGATTGACCCGCAACAAACATGATTTTGACGCGCTGGCAGAAAAACTATCTGAAACGCATCGTGTTATTTGTTTTGATTTACCAGGCCGCGGCGAAAGCGATTGGTTGGCCAATAAAATGGCGTACGATTATAACCAATATACCGTCGATGCGTTAATGGTTATCGCAAGAGCTGGTGTTGAAAAAGTCGATTGGTTAGGCACATCAATGGGCGGATTATTAGGCATGGCATTAGCCGCATTACCTAACTCACCCATCCGAAAACTAATAATCAACGACGTTGGCCCGCATCTACCTAAAGAAGCATTGATGCGCATTGCAGAATATGTAGGCCAACAACCAAGCTTTGATACCACAAAAGAGCTCGGCCTGTA
Source organism: Cycloclasticus sp. (assembly GCA_002733135.1). Taxonomy (GTDB): domain Bacteria; phylum Pseudomonadota; class Gammaproteobacteria; order Methylococcales; family Cycloclasticaceae; genus Cycloclasticus. The sequence goes on from NVUJ01000014.1 coordinate 2,850, forward strand.
TATTCGTACCGTTTACGCGGGTTTTGGTGATTTGACGGAACAGCAATGGCAGAACATGCTCACTTATGGCCAACGCACTCTCGACAATGGGAAATTCACCTTAAATTATGACCCCGATATCTCTAAATCCTTTATGGATAAACCACTAGAAGATATGGACTTATGGCCCGTATGGAGCGCTATACAACAACCTACCTTGGTCATTAAAGGTGAAAATTCTGACTTACTAATGAGAGACACAGCAGAAAAAATGAAAAGCACTGGGCCAAAAGCAAGCCTCATCACCATTCCAAATACGGCTCACGCACCCGCCTTAATGAATGATGGAGATATTCAGTTAGTGTCTGATTGGCTATATGCACAAAACTAGAGTACCGATTCTTTTTTTTCTAGCCATCTAAAAAAGTGTCCCTTAGGTCTGTCCGCGCCTGTTAACAAATACTCTAATGTATGAGTATTGTTAATATTTGCCTCGAACTGCACCTTCTGATCAGATCTCATGCAAACCAATAATTCATCTTCAGCCATCAACACCAAGTCGTTAGGTGGTAATACCTTTATCGTTTTACCACGCCTATGCACAAGTGGCACTAGGTTTAAGAAATCTGTTTGAATGGCTGGATCACGGCAAATATCACCCAACTTAACCTCTGTTTGTTTAAACAGTTCCTTGTAGACCGCAGCCGCAGATTTTTGTGTCACGTTATATGTAACGACCATGGGACTTTCATCCCCCACCTCAGCCGCCAAACGATTTGTAATATCGGCTAATTTAGATGGGGCATTTTCATACAAAAAACGTAAATGACTAAAAAAAGGTTTTAGTAATGGCGCCGTCAACATAAACAATACCATTCTGGCGATAATCAAACTAGGTTGCATAATGTAATCCACATTCGCTCTTTTAAATAATATTTCGTTAGAATGTTTATTTTGCCTAACCATAGAAAACAAGGCAGGGTTCACTCTATTCGCCTGATGAACCATGCTTAAATTGAACGTGTCATTATCTGTACCAGCAATTAAGCCCACGCAATCTTTCAAGCCAGCCTTTTCGAGATTTTCTAGATTCGCCCTACCTAATACAGCATGTTCCACAATATCTTTTATATTTTCAACGCGTGGCTCCACAACGGTAATATCAATTTGTTTTTCTGATAGTTTTTTAAAAACAATTCGTCCCATCCGACCATGACCACATAAAATCCACTTCCCACCTTTAAGCGGACAAATGTTGTGGTCCAACACAGCGCTAGGCGACCCAGATATCCATTCACTAATCATTTGAATCGTTGGATTATAAATCATCATACTTAGATAACTGGCAAACACACGGAAAGGGTCAACCACATGGATATCACCACCAATAGCTAGAATTTCCACTTCATTTTCAGTAGAGGTAGAACGACATATAATCTTTAAATCAGGCCTTAATATGCGTGCAGAAACAGCAACTTTAAGATTTGCATCTTCATCATTTGATAGAATTAATACACCCACGCATTTTTCGCTTTCAATGCCTGCGTCTAGTAAAAACCGGGGTTCTGTCGCATCTGCACATAAACCCAATACCTTTGATTTATAATCCCGCAACTCTAGCGCTTTTATTCTCTCATCATCCAATTCGATAACAACCGAAGAAAGCCCTGCATCGTCTAAGCCTCGTAGTAATAGGCTAGCCGTATCACCAAAGCCACAGACAATAAAATAGTCTTGTTTTTTCTTTGCAACTGCACGAGCAAACCGCGTTTCATTGATAGCCGACAACAAGTGTGGGTTTCTAAATAACGTAATAATTTTACCCACCGCATATAACCAAGTCACCACGCTGACATATAAGCAAACGACTGCCCACATCCGTTGCGCATTACTAAACTCTCCAGGGAGCTCTCCAAAACCGGTTGTAGTCGCGGTATATGCTAAAAAATAATAAGCATGAAAAAACGACATATAAGTCGTTTGACCATTTGCATCTGGCAAACCCGGCACCATCACCATGCCAAATATACAAATCGCATAAACACACACCAGCACAATGATGGGAGCGCGCATATGGCGCAAAACAATAAATGAAACTCTGTCTAACTGTGAAGCCGACATACTAAGCTGTTGCTTACCTTCTTGACATTAAGGTTTCGGAAACCAGCATCACCACAGAAACAACATTAGCTATCAATGCCCCGCCTGTTAGTGACACCATCACTGATGTGTTTTCTGGTGTGAGTCCTGTACCTGAAACATGCTCCACATAACCCCATACCGCTGCAGCTGCCACAAGCTGAAGATTAGCCACTAAACTAGTCGATAACAACACAGCACCGACTTGAGTTCTATCACCCAATTTCAAACCCGTTGCGAGGAAATTAACGAAAATGGTAGCAAACAATTCATAAATATTATGATGCGTTGGGTCTTCCATTTCGCCAAGAAAGAAACCAAAGTTTAGCGTTAACGCTAAGACAATAATGAAACTAAAGACGACCTTTTCTGCATTCATACAATACTCTCCGGTTATTCTTTAATAGAAGTTTACCTCTCTTGTGTTCATTCGCAACACCTAATCCCTAATTCTTTAAATTAAGCCTGCTCAATCTATATCTTTTAATCACGATGAACGTGTCAACAAATCCTGTTTCCTTTCGTCACATAGTTTAAGCAATCTTTTACGCTGCTCATCGGTATAAGTCGTCCAAAATGTAATTTCCTTTAATAATCGCCCACAGCCAAGACAGATGTCTTGTTCATTAAGAGTACACATCCTGATGCAAGGTGATTCCATGTCTATATTCTAGTATTTATATACGTTAATTGTTCGCTAGATACTTTTCTGTTTGCATCTTCAAGTATTACGCAAAAAAAAGGCCTGCAATGCAGGCCTTTTTTAAATCAGCTATCGCTTACGATGCTTTTGCTAATACAAATGAACCTGGTGCGGGTTCAAGTTCAGCATACTTTTTATTACCCAGCTCTTTAGGCGCATCAATCATTTTGCCACCTTGTGCTTTTAACCACTTATCCCAATGCGGCCACCAGCTGCCTGGTACTTCTGTGGCTGACTCTAACCATTGCTCATCGCCTTTACCTAATTCACCATCAATCCAGAAGTGACGCTTGTTTTTATTCGCAGGGTTAATAACACCTGCAACGTGACCACTAGCAGCCAATACGAATTCGACAGGACCTTTAACCAGTTCCGTACCAATGAATGTTGTTTTCCACGGCGCGATATGATCTTCAATAGCAGACAAGAAATACACAGGGCAATCGATATTGCCTAAGTCAATATCCACACCACATAATTGGATTTTATTTGGTTTCGCTAGGTTGTTTTCTAAGTACATATTACGCAAGTACCATGTGTACATAGCGGCTGTCATGTTGGTTGAATCACCATTCCAGTAAAGAATATCAAATGGAGGCGGTGTTTTACCTTTTAGGTAATTGTTAACCACGTAGCTCCAAATTAAATCATTGGCACGTAGCATCGCAAACGTTGACGCCAACTGTTTGCCTGGCATCACGCCGCCTTCTTTTAATTTGTGTTCGTGTTGTTTGATTTGCGACTCATCAATAAACACGCCTAATTCACCTGGATCAGAGAAATCTAATAGTGTTGTAAAGAACGTTGCACAAGCAATAGGTTTTTTACGTTTTTTAGCCAGTACTGCCATCGTTGTCGCCAACATAGTACCGCCAATACACCAAGCTACCGCATTGATTTTCTTCGCACCAGAAATAGATTTAACAGCATCAATCGCAGGTATCGTACCCCCAGAAATATATTCATCCCACGTCACGTCGCCTAAGGTTTCGTCAGGGTTTCTCCAAGAAACAATATACACATCATTGCCTTGTTCCAAACAATAACGAACATATGAATTGTGCTCCGACAAATCAAGAATATAGTATTTATTGATGCAAGGAGGAATGATAATAATAGGATGCTCATTCACTTTTTCTGTCATTGGTTTGAAATGAACCAATTGCAACATTTTATTTTCAAATACAACAGAACCCGGTGTTGTTGCGATGTTTTCACCTAAGGTAAACGCAGATTCATCCGTCATGGTGATGCTGCCTTTTTCCATGTCTTTCATCAAGTTTTCAAGACCAGCCATTAAGTTCTGACCTTTAGTCTCAACCGTTTCTTTAAGCACTTCAGGGTTAGTCAACGCAAAGTTAGACGGTGACATCGCATCAATAAATTGGCGCGTGTAAAAGTCACACTTAGCTTTACTTGAATCATCCAACGTTGAGTCACTAATCATTCCCGTCATCCAACGGCTAGATAATAAGTAAGACTGTTTTAAATAATTATGAACAGGGCTTTCGTCCCATTCTTCTCCAGAAAAACGACGGTCGCCGCGTGCAGGCTTTACTGCTGATTCGTTGGCAGGGTTAAACATGTTTACCCAAAGGTTAAACTGGTCTTGGTAGAAACCAGACATAGTCTGAACCCACTCTTCAGGGCTTTCCATCGCACGAGACATAATGGTGTTCCATGAGTTACCTAATTGAGACATCATTTCGTGCGATTCATTTTTTGAAAAATCTTTAAACATACCTTGGCTCTTTTTAGCCATTTGCTCAAATAATTCTTGTGGGTTTTTTTCGTCCATTATATTTCGCCTTTAAAAGTGATTTTTATTGCAACGCGTCATTGTATGCTTTTTGTTATCAATTAGCCACTTAATTGCATCTATCTCAGCTTAATCATCATAGTTTCTTTCAGCCATCAGCTCTCCAATATCCGACCATGACTTAAACACACCCACACGCTCTCCTTTAGCAAAGCGGCCTTGCTCTCTCTTTTCACCATTGGGCCAAAAAGCGGTAAACAAACCATGATAATCACCATCAACAACCTCTGCATCCAAGGCAGTATTTCCTGATAAATACCAAGAGGTATGCTTGCCGTGCATTGCTCCGTCAATAAAACTGGTTTCTGAAATTTTCACGCCAGATGGGTGCCAAATCGTGCGCTTACCATGCATCTGCTCGCCTCGGTATTCGCACTCTTCAATTAAATTTCCATCGTCGTCTTTTTTAACTTTAATGGTAATTTCTTCGCTCATGATACTCGCCTCTTTTTAAAACAAAAAACGCGCAAAATATGCGCGCTTTTACTACACTAAATTTTATTTAGCTGATTATCTCTTCAGCGTTCTCAAGCCTTCTTGGCTTGCATAGTAAGCAGCTAAGTTTTCAATATCTTCATCTGACAACGCTGCTGCTGTACCTTGCATAATTGGGTTTTTACGTTCACCCGTTTTATAAGCCTGTAGAGCCACAACCATATAATCTGCATGTTGTCCCGCAATAGTTGGGAACATTGGGCTAGCACTAACACCATTAGCGCCGTGACAAGCTGCACATGCAGTTGATTTTTCTTTACCTGCATCGATGTTGCCACCAGCAATAACACTAGCAGAGGCTAATAATGCACTTACTGCAAAAACTATTTTAATTAACTGTTTCATTTTCTTCCTCGAATTCTGTGATTAGCAATTATTTACCGTCTTGTTCAAAGTATGCAGCAAGATCTTGCATATCCTGATCAGTTAAGTCTGCCACGTTAGCGTGCATAGTAACGTGTGTACGTAAGCCATCTTTATACGCTTTTATAGCAGCTACTAAATAACCCGCATGCTGTCCACCTAACTTAGGCACATGATATGTTGGATAAACATTATTGTAGTTCAGCACACCATGACAACCTAGGCATGTTTGCCCTTTAATCATACCTGCCTCAACATTGCCGGCAGCATTTGCTGACATTGACAACACGAGTCCAAAACTCAGTAAAATTGCTAATAATCGTTTCATTGCTTTAATCTCTCGAATTTACTAAAAATATTTGATGCGCAATTCTACTGAAAACATCAACTTTTTGCCAGCAGAAACCCGTTATTGACATTAATATCCTATACTATTCTGTTAGAATTAAACTTTTGTTCACTCCACCCCCCCCCATGTCAGACATCTCTATTTACACGACCGCTTACTGCCCCTACTGCGTACACGCTAAACGATTACTCGATAGTAAAAGCATTTCATATACCGAAATTTCTATTGATAACGACACCGACAAACGCGCAGCAATGATGCAAAAAAGTCATCGACGAACCGTGCCACAGATATTTAATGGCGATACTCATGTTGGTGACTGCATGGAGCTTTATGATTTTGAAAGCGTAGGCAAACTAGACGCGTTACTCGCTTAATTCACTTGGCTAATACGCAACCACTAACTAAGTTACGTTTAGATAAATGGTTATGGGCCGCTCGATTTTTTAAAACGCGTCATTTAGCCTCTGATGCTATTGCTGGCGGCAAAGTACACCTCAATGGCCAACGTGCAAAGCCTAGTAAAGAAGTCCAAATTAATGACGTTTTGCTAATCAGTAAAAATAATTACCACTGGGAAATCACTATCCTTGATTTAAATGCACAACGCCGGCCAGCAAAAGAAGCCGTTCAACTGTATATGGAACACGAAGATAGCGTAAAACGCAGACAATCACTTGAAGCTATCAACAAAGATATATACGCTTCAGCCCCTAGGTCGAAACGCCCAAATAAAAAACAGCGCCGACAAATCCATCAATTTAAACAACCTGACTAATGGCTAAATACAAGAAGGCGGAATAGGTAGTCCTGCGTATTTATTTGCGTACTTTAGCGGCCCATCGGGAAATAATTTGTACAAGTACAATGACGAGCCTTTATTCGCCCCTAATGACTTTTTAATCGCTTGCCCGAATAAACGCGCATTGGGTTGATGATTAAATTCATCATAATAATGCTGCATAAAGAGAATTATTTCCCAGTGTAATTCGCCCAAAACCAAACCATCTGCCTGCGCCAACTGAACAGCAACGACCTCACTCCATTGCGACCTATTCGTTAAAAACCCATACTCATCGCGTTCAAGGGCGTCCAGTTCTTGCATTAAAAGCACGACCTAATCGGCTTGTTATTCTCTACTAACGCCACGAAACCGCTGTAATCCACGTATTCCAAGAAATCATAACAACGCTCTTTATCAAGCCCTCTCACTAGCAGATCTGGTTGTAGCGCACACACGGACACATTCTCTCTTAACGCTTGAAAGACGGCCGGTGGTTTAATTTCAACAACGGAGTAAACCGCATGTTCAATTAACAAAATAACATCGCCTGCGTACGCTTTTTTAACGCAATCACTCAATGCGTGGCTTTGAGTGGCGCTTTTATTAATAATAAAAAGCATTAGAAACTAAACACCACGTCTGCTGAATTTAACTGTTGGCTCAACTCGACTCTAGGCACAGATGTGACTGGAATCACAAACTGCTCGGGCGACAACCTCCATAATTCCATGGACTCTTTTTCAACTAACACTTCATTAATGTCATATATAGACAAAGCACTTAACACGGGAGATACTTGCTTTAAACCCAACGTTTCTGGCTGCTGGTTTTTTAATAGTGCATTCACTCCATCACCTTCAAATAGCACTATCACGTGTAGGTCAAAAGCTGCTGCCATCAAGGCAATATCTAAAAACTCTTGGCTACAAACATTGCCATGAATCGGTTTATCGATGACGAAAAAAATCGTTTTCAACTTATTCACCAAACGTAATATGACGATCAGAATCAATAACCGCCTCCATTAATAAACCTAAACCCGCTATACGAAAACCATCCGCTAAGGCGTGTTCATAACCAGCCACTTTCTTGGCGACCGAGGTTTCCAATAGGCCTCGTCTTTGTGCAGAAGATACACAGACCACCAAGTCCACGTTATGCTCAACGCGTAGCGTCGACCATCTTTTAACAATATCTCGCTCATCACTTGGCGGGCGTGAGTCTCGTGCTGCGTTGTACACCCCATCGTGGTAAAAAAACACCCGATACACCTCATGCCCCGCAGCTATTGCTGCTTGAATAAAGCCCCACGCCGTGTCGGCAGCTTGGTGTTGATAAGGGCTGGCATTAATTTGCACGGAGATTTTCATTTAACTTACTTTTAAACTCTATTAGACTGAAGCAGTAACTGACATATGGGTATTCCTTTATAATAACATGCGCTGTTTTTTTACTATACTTCTTGCCTCTACATTAACCAGCATCCTTACTGGCAGCGCTTTACTTTGGCCCAATAGTAGCTTGGCTAACAACCGAATAAAGCTACCTGACATTGGCAACACCTCAAATATAATTATTTCTGGCGAGTTAGAAAAAAAACTAGGCAAGGCGTTCATCCGTAGTATTCGCCTCAGAGTACCGTTGAGTAACGACCAAGAAATTAACGACTATGTTCAACAACTGGGTAATAGAATCGCTCAATTCAGCGAACAGCCCGACCGTCAATTCAACTTCTTTGTTGTACGTGATAAGCGCATCAATGCGTTTGCTGGTCCCAACGCTAATATTGGTATTAATGCTGGCTTAATACTCGCCACAGAGTCTGAGAGTGAGCTGGCTTCAGTTTTTGCTCATGAAGTTGGCCACGTTACTCAACAGCATTTACAACGTGCTATTGAAGCCGCCAGCCAAATGGCTCTACCCAGCGCCGCCGCAACGCTTGCCGCTATTGTTTTAGGCGTCGCCGTGCCAGGGGTTGGCCCAGCCGCTATCCTAGCCGTGCAGGCTGGCCAAGTACAAAAACGCATTAATTTTACTCGCAGCCACGAAGCGGAAGCGGATCGGGCTGGTGTACAAAACTTAGCAGATGCCGGCTTTGACCCAAGAAGTATGCCTGTTTTCTTCGGACGCTTACAAACCGCCACCACGCGCTATGGGCAAAAAGTACCCGAAATACTATTAACTCACCCAGCGCCCGTATCTCGCACATCCGACACCGCTGCACGAGCAGAAAAATATCCTTATAAACAAGTTGAAGACTCTCAAAACTTTCGACTCACTCGTATGAAACTTCGAGTGAAGTATAAACAGGTACCTACTAAAGAATTCTTAAAAACACTTGAAATTGAGTCCCAACAAGGCACACAAAACATTAAAGACGCTGCATTGTATGGTCTTGCATTAACCTTAATGGAAGATAGGCAGTTTGAAAAGGCTCGACAAATACTAACCTCCTTGTCAACCCGTAACCCACAACAGTCACAATACTTGACGGCAAGAGCTCTAAACGAATACCGCGATAAAAAGTCAGCTCGCTCACTAGCCCTGTTTGAGCAAGCTAAGCAACGTTTTCCCAACAGTCGCGCCGTTAACTTATTATATTCAAAGGTGCTATTGCATAATGGCAAACCTAAACAAGCACTAACGCATTTAAATCAGGATTTACAACTTTTTAACTCTATTCCGGAGGTGTTTGATTTACTCTCAATCGCATACGGCCAGTCAAACAATCCAGTCAAAGGCTTCCAATTTAGGGCGGAATATTTTTATTCTCTTGGTTTAACTAAAGACGCCATCATTCAACTCGAACAAGCCTTACTAGCCGCTAATAATAATTTTTATTTGAGTAGTAAAATCGAGAATCGTATGCATCAGTTCCAAGATGAGCTTAATGCACCAAAATTGCTGTAACGGTCCCTTCATTTATGCCTAACATTAACAAACCACCTGGTCTCTTAAGACGCTTAGCAGTTGTTTGCTACGACTTGCTATTGCTCATTGCTATTCTTTTTCTCGCTACATTAATCTTATTACCTTTCCAAGAAGGGCACGAATTTCAACCAAAATCATGGCAATATTCAATTTATCTTCTTACTGTTAGCTTTTGTTTTTATGCTTGGTTTTGGACAAAAAACGGCCAAACTCTAGGGCTTCTTGCGTGGAAACTTCGCGTTGCCAACGAGGATGGCAGCAATATTAGCTGGCAACAAGCGCTCATACGTTTTATTACAGCGGTTTTTTCTTGGGGACTTTGCGGACTTGGAGTTCTATGGATACTGGTGAATCAAGATAGACTAGCTTGGCACGATATGGCATCTAACAGCCGTGTACTTTGGAAAGAAACAGATTAAAAATTAGTCCATTCGGCGAATAGTAATTACAGACGCGCCTAATGCTAAGAAGAAAGGGAGTGAAGCTGAGATAATGGGGTTCAAACCATACAAGACACCCACATTACCAAACAGCCTGTCGATTAAATTAAACCCAATACCAATCAAAGCGCCAATCAATATTCGCGTGCCTGTACTGCCTGCTCGCTTGACGCTTAATACAAAAGGTATTGCCATTAACAGCATGACCAAAATCACAAAGGGACGAATTAGCTTATTTGTGATGGCAACCACAAAACGCGTTGCATCCTGCCCATTTGCTTCAAGAAACTTTATATAAGAAGCCAAACCCACTATTGATAAACGTTCTGGCTTAACAATAATTACGTCTAACAAACCTGGATCTAGCAAGGAATCCATTAACGCTGATTCTGATGCTGACACTTCAACTTTATTATCCAACATGGTTGTTTGTTGTATGCCTTGTAGCCGCCATTTGTTATCAATAAAGCTAGCACTGGCTGCATGTGTCGCAAATTTCAACTCGTTATCGTCAGACATTTCGTAGATACTGACATTCTTCAATTCAGACGAATTAATGATTTCGCGAATATTTAGGTACGTATCACCATCACGCGCCCAAAACCCATATTTGGTTCTTAGAGCAACTTGTTCATTCTTAGCTGTAAACTTAAGCATTTGTGCCGATTGCTCGGTTATGGGTGCAATAAATTCACTGACGAACAAAGACACGAACATCAGTACAACGCCAACTCGCAGAGTCGATAAAATAAACTGCCAACGGCTGATGCCAGCGGCCCTCATTGCTGTTAACTCGAAGTTGTTTGCCATACCGCCTAGCGTAATAAGGGCTCCTAGCAACGCCGCAGATGGCAATAATTCATAAAAATTTCGAGGAGCAATTAGCGCAAGGTATTTAAAAATCTCAACAAGCCCATATTGCCCTTTACCCATATCGTCTAATTCGTCAGCAAAGGTAATAACCAACACTAAAGACAATAAAAAAAGCAACGCAACAGATGTGCTTTTCAACATTTCCACAGCGATGTATCTATTAATTACTTTCATTTTTTCGACAGTAACTGAATTTTTACGTAGTTAAATCCGAGTGTTCTCATCATCATAAAAATGCCAATCCCTACCATTAACAGATGGACCCACCAAACCCCAAGCCAAGGAGGGATAGCACCTTTAATTAACCATGAGTGAGAAAGACTCATAAAATTCTCAAAAATAATATAAATTAATAGTGCTGTTAACAAATTTCCATACATGCCTGCTCGTGGTGAGACTTTACTAATAGGCACTGCCAACAGTGCAAAGGTAATAATGGCAATTGGTATTGACCACCTTCTTTGAAGCTCACTCATTGCTTTTGGTGAACGCATCTTCATTAACGTTGAGGTGGGCCTCTCTTTTAAACCTAATGACGCTTGCACCGCTTTCTTTTCAGCCACTACAACGCCATATTCCATAAACTTCGTTACCTTGTAATCGGCTTGCCCTGGTACGCCTTCATAACGATTACCGTCGTTAAGAATAATAAACCTATCACCCGTTTCAGCATCGACTTTGATCTCACCACTTTTTGATGACGTAATACCCAATTTGCCATGTTGACGGTTTTGAATAAACACATTTAACATCTTGTCATCGTCGGTTATCTTTTCAACGTAAAAAACCAAATCACCTTGACTGTATTCGTTAAATCGTCCGTCTCGAATACCACGAATGTCCAGTTTAGACTGGTCATCTGCTTTGACTTGTTCTATCTTTTGCATAACCACAGGCATTGTTATAAGCGATAAAAATAACGTTAACAAGAACAAGGGGAACGCAAATATAAATACCGAACGGTAAATCCGTTTAAACCCAATGCCGGCGGAAAATAACGCCGTCATCTCTTGATCTCGGTACATTCTTCCCAACACTAATAGAGTAGATAGCAACAATGCAACGGGGATAATTTTGATAATCAGCAACACCATATTAAAGCCAATAAGTGACATCACTACATCTGTCGATAATTCACCTGCTGTTACTTTCGAAAGCACTCGCACCAAACGCTGACTCAGTAGGATAACCGACAATACCGTCATCACCCCGAGCATCATTTTGCTCAACTGAACAACAAACAGTCGATCAATAATTTTTAATTTAAACGCAGACATCAATGGTGCATTTCGCTTATAGTTAGGCTCATAAGATCATCGGGTATATGTTGTCGTATCCTAACGGAAAAACCAAACAAAAACATTACTAATCACTGAGGTAACATCATGGAATTTGTATCAAAATCTGGGCACATCGATAAACTTTCAACACCCTGTTTAATCTTGCCTGTTTTCAGCAAAGGCAAGCAGTCCGATGTAACTAACGCATTCGACAAAGCCCACAATAAACAAATTGCTGCTGTTTTAAAACAAGGCGACGCAACAGGCAAAGCCGGTAACACCTTGTTATTACAAATGCCGGCAGGCAGCAAAACGAAACGCGTTCTTCTTGTTGGTGTTGGCGAGCAAGGAAAAACAACCGATGTGGACTTTAATAAGGCCTCAAGCGCATCCATCAACGCACTTAAACGCTTGCCGATTAAATCCATTTGTTCGGCCCTACTTACCGTTGATGTGACCAACAAGAATGATGAGTGGAAGGTACGCCAATTAGTCCTTAAATCTCGCGAAGCGCTGTATCAATATACAGAGACATTAACCACATCCGCACCCGATGCACATGCTTTAGAAAAATGCCAACTGTTAGTAACCGGCGATAGTTCTGCCGTAGCAATAGACAAAGCAGCCACCATTGCCACAAGTATTGCTAACGGCGTTGATATCGCAAAAAAATTAGCTGACTTACCCGGCAACATCTGCACACCCACTTACTTAGCTAATGCTGCAAAAACATTAGGCAAAGAACACAAATCACTTAAAGTCACGGTACTTGATGAAGCAAAAATGGAAAAGCTGGGCATGGGCTCGCTACTGTCTGTATCACGTGGCTCTCGCGAACCTGCTAAGTTAATTACCATGGAACATAAAGGCGGCCCAGCATCTCAAAAACCCATCGTCATTGTTGGCAAAGGGCTCACCTTTGATGCGGGTGGCATTTCCATCAAGCCCTCATCCGGCATGGATGAAATGAAATACGACATGTGCGGCGGCGCCAGCGTATTTGGCGTGATGCAAATGTGCGCTGAATTGAATTTACCGATTAATGTCGTCGGTGTTGTGCCTTCTTCAGAAAACTTACCCGATGGCGATGCCAATAAGCCGGGCGACATCGTTACCAGCATGAAAGGCCTCACCATTGAGATCCTTAATACCGACGCCGAAGGCCGACTTATTTTATGCGATGCACTAACCTATTCAGCTAAATTTAAGCCCGACGTAGTGATTGATATCGCTACATTAACCGGCGCTTGCGTTGTCGCATTAGGCAAGCACGCAACTGGCTTATTGGGTAATAACGACGAACTGGCCAACGAACTGTTGGGCGCTGGCATAAAAGCAGGCGACAAGGCTTGGCAATTACCGCTATGGGACGAGTATCGCCCCCAATTAAAAAGTAACTTTGCAGACCTCGCGAATATTGGTGGCCCAACTGGCGGCACAATAACCGCAGCGTGTTTCTTATCGCGCTTTACCGAAGATTACAAATGGGCGCATTTAGACATCGCAGGCACTGCATGGAAATCTGGCGCTGATAAAGGCGCAACAGGTCGCCCAGTGCATATGCTCAGTCAGTTTATTTTGGATCGCTGTTAACCTTTTAAGACAAACCAATGACACGAATAGACTTTTACGTTCTGCCTGATGACAACATCGACAAACAGCACATCTTTGCTTGTCGTTTAGCGCAAAAAGCCAGCAAACAAGGGCACCGCGTCTATATTCATACCGAATCAGAACAACAGTCGAAAAAGCTGGATGATTTGCTATGGTCATTCTCACCCACCAGCTTTGTACCACATACCATAGACGCCAATGACTGCGAAAATATCCCCGTCTATATCAGTCATAGTGGCGACCCTTTAGATATTCATGATGTCTTGATTAACCTCACCCAGCAAACACCCGATTGCTTCGGACGATTTGAACGATTCGCAGAACTTGTTAATCAAGATGAGACAATTAAACAAGCAGGACGGGAGCGATTTAAATTTTATAAGAATCGTGGGTATCCGTTGCAGACTCATAAGCTGTGACTAAATCAAATTTCTTTTATCACTTTATCCCGCTCTTTTTATATCATTTAACTTCTTCGCTGCCGCGAGGGCGTTCATTTCTTTTTACGACAAAAAGAAACGAACCAAAGAAAAGGTCGCCCAAATCGCAGGAATTAATTGTTTTCGGATTCGCGCTAAACTCGCTACGCTCAAGCAAAGCGCTCTCTGATCCGAAAACAATTAATTCCTAGAGCGATAAAAGGGGTTTAAAGTCAAAAGATAAAGGCACTTGATTTTGAATTTCTAACCCTCTTGCCCTCACTGAAAAACGAATCATTAAAATAGGGCTTTCTACTGTGGCTGTTTGAGCCTGCTTTTTAGGCGAGTTCCACAGTAGCTATTTTAATGATTCGTTTTGAAGGAACCCTTCAGGGTGAGAGCAGTTGGGTGGCATTTTTCTGGTTACTCTTTTGTTGCTATTGGCAAAAGAGTAACTCGTCCTACAGGACGAAATCTGAAGTCTAAATCAAGCAAATGAACCATGCCATTTCAGAAACCATAAAAATAACCCAATAGCCATAACCCAACCCCATCAACAAAGCTATAATACCGCCTTTAAAATCAACCATTAAGCCTTCAAGATGGAAAAAACATACGCCCCCCACGACATTGAATCTCGCTGGTACGACCAATGGGAACAACAAGGTTACTTTAAGCCGCAAGGCGGCGACAATGCTTACTGCATTATGATTCCACCGCCAAATGTCACGGGTAGTTTACACATGGGTCACGCCTTCCAAGACACCATCATGGATTCGCTCACCCGTTATCATCGTATGCAAGGCAATAACACGTTATGGCAAGCAGGCAGCGATCACGCAGGCATCGCCACGCAAATGGTCGTAGAACGCCAGCTTAATGCTGAAGGTAAAACACGCCGCGATTTAGGCCGCGAAAAGTTCGTAGAACGTATCTGGGACTGGAAAGAGGAATCCGGTAACACCATCACCCAACAACTACGCCGTATGGGCACATCATTAGATTGGTCACGCGAACGCTTCACCATGGACGAAGGCTTATCGAAAGCGGTTAACGAAGTATTCGTTAAGCTACACGAAGAAGGCCTAATCTATCGAGGAAAACGTCTCGTTAACTGGGACCCTAAACTACACACAGCGGTATCTGATTTAGAAGTTATCTCAAAAGAAGAACAAGGCCATATGTGGCATATGCGCTACCCACTAAGCGATGGTAGTGGAGAGCTAGTGGTTGCGACCACACGGCCGGAAACCTTGCTAGGCGATGCTTGCGTTGCCGTTCACCCAAATGACGAACGTTACCAGCACTTAATTGGAAAGACCGTTGCCTTACCTTTATGCAACCGAGAAATCCCTATTATTGCCGATGACTACGTAGACCCTGAATTTGGCACTGGCTGCGTCAAAATAACCCCAGCACACGATTTTAACGATTATGAAGTTGGCCAACGCCACGACATGCCGTTAATCAATATTTTCACCAAAGATGCCTGTATTAACGACGACTCACCAGAAGCCTATCGAGGCATGGATCGGGTTGTTGCTCGCAAACAAATTGTTAGTGACTTAGACTCGCTCGGTTTACTGGTAAAAGCTGAAGACCATACATTAATGATTCCACGTGGCGACCGCTCTGGTGTCATCATTGAACCGTTGTTAACTGATCAATGGTTTGTAAAAGCAAAACCATTAGCAGAGCCAGCCATTGAAGCGGTCAAAAGCGGCAAAATTAAATTTGTACCTGAAAATTGGGACAAAACCTATTTCAACTGGATGGATAACATTCAAGACTGGTGTATTTCTCGTCAAATTTGGTGGGGGCATAGAATCCCTGCTTGGTATGACGAAGAAGGCAATATTTACGTCGGCAGAAACGAAGCAGAAGTTCGCGAAAAACACCAATTATCCGACGACCTTGCGCTTAGACAAGATGAAGACGTATTAGACACCTGGTTTTCATCCGCCCTGTGGCCATTTTCAACCTTAGGTTGGCCCGATAAAACGCCTGAACTCGACACGTTTTACCCAACCAGCGTCTTAGTAACAGGTTTCGACATCATCTTCTTTTGGGTTGCCCGTATGATAATGATGGGCTTGAAGTTTATGGACGACGTGCCTTTCAAAGAGATTTATATTCACGGCCTTGTGCGCGATGCGGAAGGGCAAAAAATGTCCAAGTCTAAAGGCAATGTGCTTGACCCGATTGACCTAATCGACGGCATTACGCTCGAAGCTTTGCTTGAAAAGCGCACAAAAGGCCTTATGCAGCCAAAAATGGCGGCTAAAATCGAGAAAGATACACGTAAACATTTCCCCGATGGCATCCCCTCATTCGGCACTGATGCACTGCGTTTCACCTTTGCAACACTCGCCTCAACGGGTCGGGATATCCGTTTTGACTTAAACCGCATCGAAGGCAACCGTAACTTCTGTAATAAATTATGGAACGCCACTCGTTACGTTCTAATAAACACCGAAGGCGAAGATGTTGGACTAAACAACGAGCCTTGTGATTACAGCTTGCCAGATCGCTGGATACTCTCGCGTTTACAAAAAACCGAAGCCAGCGTTATCGCCTCGATTGACAAATACCGTTTCGATTTAGCGGCCCAGTCACTCTACGAATTTGTTTGGAATGAATATTGCGATTGGTATTTAGAGTTATCAAAACCCATTTTAATGGACGAAAACAGTAGCGCCGAACAAAAGCGAGGCACGCGCCAAACGCTTATTCGCGTATTAGAAACCGTGCTGCGTTTACTTCACCCCATGATGCCCTTTATCACAGAAGAAATTTGGCAAAAAATCGCTCCCATGGCAGGTAAAAATGGCGACACCATCATGCTTCAACCCTTCCCTAAACCAGATCACAGCAAAGTTTCACCACAAGCCGAAAGCGACATGGATTGGGTCATGGAATTTATCATGGGTATTCGTACAATTCGTGGCGAAATGGACATTGCACCCAGCAAACCGTTACCTGTATTACTTAACAACAGCAGTGCTGACGACCAACAACGCCTTAGCGATAACAGGCTCCTGCTAGAAAATTTAGCCCGCTTAGAATCTATTACAACGTTGTCAGCGTCTGACGAAGCACCCCAGTCAGCAACTGCTTTAGTTGGTGATATGCAAGTGCTAATCCCAATGGCTGGCTTAATTGATAAAGACGCAGAGCTTGAACGCCTTAATAAGGAAATTGAAAAACTTGTGAAAGAGAACGCTAGAATTAGCGGAAAATTATCCAATGCCTCGTTTGTAGACAAAGCACCCGCGGCCGTTGTTGAAAAAGAGAAGGCAAAACAAACTGACATTTCATCAAAGCTAAATAACCTGAACGAGCAAAAAGCAAAAATAGCTTCTTTATAATATCTTTCTGGGCTTCGCAAATTCGGTAACTTCTCCAGCGCTTACACAGTCCCTTTTGGTGGGCTTCACAAAAACAGCGCCAACCTAGCCACTGTAATGGATAAAACTTCACGCAGGTTTTACCCTTTCCCTCTCGCAGGGAGACTATTGGAATGGGGCTACGCTCTAATTTCAACGTACAACACCCTGAATCAAATTTATTCTGGATATGAAGTCCGCCTAGTTTCGATTATATCTACAATGATTTCTATCATTTTACCCCCACCCTAGCCCTCCCCCTTAAATTGGGAGGGAACTTTAAAAATACCACTACCCCTTAAATCATGACTCTCACCCCTTCCCCCTAGCAGGGGGAAGGTTGGGATGGGGGTTGAAATCTAATGACTAGAACGAACAAAAAATAGCATTGTAGTAATCAAATGGCATCAACGTCTAAATGCTATTCTTACGGCAACATACTTTCTTATAACGCTGCTTAAAACCAATGACCACACACAAAAACTTACTGCTCGTTGCTCATACACCCTCACCAAACTTACAAGCCTTAGCAGATGCCGTGTTACGTGGCGCACAACACCCAGACATTGATGCGGTTCAAACTCGTCTTATTGCCCCCCTGCAAGCAACGGCAGAAGATGTTTTAGCGGCAGACGCCATTATTCTTTTAACACCTGAAAACCTAGCCTACATGAGCGGCGCGATGAAGGACTTCTTTGATCGCATTTACTACCCTTGCTTAGAAGAAAAGCAAGGCTTACCGTGCGCGATTATTATTCGAGCAGGGCAAGATGGAACAGGTACGAAGCGCGCATTAGAAAGTATTTTAAAGGGCTTGAAGTGGCGGATTGTTCAACCCCCGTTAACCTGTCGTGGTGATTTTAAAGAAGAGTTTATAGCTCAATGTGAAGAGTTAGGCATGTGCATAGCCGCTAGTCTCGATACCGGTATTATTTAATCAGCCAGGCAACACCAACTGCACAATACCAACCACCACCATAATAAACAGGAAGGCCAGTATAAATCCCGACGCGATGAATACCTTAGGGTTCCCGTGTTTAAAATCGCGCTGCCTACGAGACTCTTTCGACACACCCAAAAAAGACAGCATCGTACTACCCACCATTTGCAAAAATGATGGCGCTTTATCTTCGTCTTTAATATTATCACTAGCCATTGTTTTTTCCTGAATCTCTACTGGCAACATTCTATCACCCACTCTAATTTCTTTGCCTTAAATGTTGCAAATTAAACCTTAATTGCATAAAACAATTTGACTCTAAAATATGAGACAATCGGTTGAATACTTAGCCATCCCTATTGTTTCAATATGACCAAACAACAACTCACCGTTAGTATCGTAATGCCGTGTTTGAACGAAGCAGAGAACCTTGAGAAATTACTACCTAAACTAAAAGAAGCCCAACCAAACGCCGAAATATTAGTCATTAATGACGGTTCAACTGATGCCTCAGCTGATATCTGCCTCGAACACGGCATCAACGTTATTTCACACCCTGAGTCGTTAGGTAACGGCGCCTCAATCAAAACCGGCGCGCGCAATGCATCGGGCGACATCATCATTTTTATGGATTCAGACGGCCAACACGCACCTGAAGACATTCAACGGCTACTCGATAAATTAGCCGAAGGCTACGATATGGTCGTAGGCGCAAGAGAAGCCAGCTCTCATGCATCAAGAAAACGACTCATCGGTAATACCATTTTTAACAAACTCGCCTCGTTTATGACGGGTCAAAAAATTGAGGACCTGACATCTGGCTTCCGCGCCGTTCGAGCAAAGCATTTTAAAAAATTTTTATACTTATTACCAAATGGATTCTCGTACCCCACCACATCCACCATGGCCTTTTTCCGCTCAGCCCTACCTGTTGCCTACATCCCAATACAAGCCGCAAAACGCGAAGGAAAAAGTAAAATAAAATTGTTAAAAGATGGACTACGGTTCTTCGTTATCATCTTAAAAATTGGTGCACTCTTTTCACCTATGCGGTTATTTTTACCGACCAGTGCATTATTCTTTCTTTTAGGCATCATCAATCATATTGATAGTTATGTATCCTCAGGAAAATTCAGCAACGGTAGTTTACTCCTGTACGTCGCATCCGTTTTTATCTTTTTAATGGGGATATTGTCTGAACAGATTTCCTCTTTGCATTATAGAAACACGGACAAAGAATAACTTCTTGCCTAGCTCGTTATTAAGTCTTAATGAACCCTGCAAACCCATTAAAAGTCTTGATGCTAACATCAAGTTACCCAAGAAATGATACCGACAACAGCTCTGTATTCTTACGCTACCTCGCTACAAATTTAGCCCAACATAATGTGGATGTGCATGTTTTAGCACCAGATCACACACTTGTTAAAAATATAGCCCTTGATACAAGCGTAAAAAATCATTGGTTCCAATACCTTCCAAAGCAATGGCAACAGCTCGCCTATGGCTCAGGAATACTTCCAAATTTAAAAAGAAAGAAACTACTCTACCTGCAAGTTCCTTTTTTTCTATTAGCCATGTTTATCTTTTTATTCTTCTTATGCAGAAAAATAAAACCTGATGTTATCCATGCGCATTGGATTATTCCCCAAGGATTTATAGCTATCTTAGTCAGCAAGCTATTAAAAATACCTGTCATCGCCACAGCCCATGGAGGGGATGCTTTTTCACTCAATACTAACATTCTCAGCCGGTTAAAAAAATTCACTTTAAAGCAGTGCCACGCTTGGACATCAAACACAAAAGCTACCGCAGAAACTTTTAACACATCTGATGGCATACCAAAACCTATCATTATCCCAATGGGGGTGGATGTAGAACACTTTCAGTCTGGCAATGCAGATGATTTACTAGTTAAAGAAAACAAAAAAGTCATTCTGTTCGTCGGCCGTCTTGTCGAAAAAAAAGGTGTCAAGTACCTCATTGAAGCATTCTCAATGCTACCTAAAAAGACTCAAAATGAATCCATTTTATGGATTATTGGTGATGGCGATGAACGCATTGAACTTGAAAAACAAGCGCAACGCTTAGGCGTTCAAAATATAAAGTTTTGGGGACAAATACAAAACAAACAACTCCCCAATTTTCATTCTGCGGCAACCGTGTTTGTTGCCCCATCTGTGATTGACTCAAAAGGTGACACTGAAGGACAAGGTGTTATTTTATTAGAAGCCATGGCTAGTGGAACTCCAATTATTGCTACAACAGTAGGAGGTATACCTGAAGTTATTACACATAACAAAACAGGCATACTCGTACAGCCCAACAACTCAAGCGAGATATCAAACGCGATTCATCAGATTTTTAACAATAAAGAGCTTACTGATAAATTAATCTCAAACGCACGATATAAAGTTGAGAGCACCTATTCATGGGAGGCTATTTCACAACAGTTCATTGCAACATTCAGTGCTATTGATTCAAGTTTAGGAAATGAGCAGAATCAAAACTCACACCGTGACGGGTTCTCTGCAACGATCAATAGAACTAAAAAAGCGCAGAAAATACTAACAATTTTGACGAAAGAACTAGACACACCTATTGAGAACAAAACAATCCTTGATATAGGAACTGGCAGCGGAGATATTGCATCCTATCTTGGAAAAAAGAACAATGTAGTTAGCGTCGACATCTCGGATTTTAGAAAAGACAAAGACAATTTCCATTTCCTCCTTTGCTCTGAAGCACTTCCCCTTAAACCGAACACCTTTGACATTGTCATCTCCAACCATGTCATTGAACATGTTCGGAATCAAGAATTACATATTGCTGAAATCAAACGAGTACTTAAAAAGAACGGGGTCTTGTATATAGCCACACCGAATAGGCTCTGGCCTTTTGAAGTACATTACCGATTGTACTTTTTGCACTACCTACCCCAAAAGTTATTTATAAAGGCACTTAAGCGCCTTAACCAATACGAAGAAGATGTTGACCTATTAGGCTTAAGAAAAATACGTTCCCTACTCAACAAAGAAAACTTAAAAAGCTATAGCGGAAATATTATTAAAAATCCAACGTATTATCTTATGAATGTGCCTGCTTGGCTTGAGAAACTATTAAACACACTGCCGCTTAAATTGTTAAATAGCACGACTTTTATCCACCCGACATTTGTTTTCATCTACAAAAAGAAAAACGACTAAAAGTGAAATGCATCCCCCTTCACATATAAAGCTCTTTGACATTCATCAAAAACTACGCCCTTCGATTTACTCCTAATGTATTAGTAAGTCCATCTGAGATACCATGATACATATTAAATAGGTGTTTTATTTGCTCGCGCGAAAACACGCCAAAAAAACACATTGTTAGTAATAATTTTATTATATTTCCCACCTTCCAATGTATAGGCACATATTGTTGTTTCTGTAAAAAATACTATTTCTAAACAAGTAGTAATGTCTTTCAGGCGTTCGATCGAGCATAGTTCGCCAACCAAAAAGCCAATATCTCCCGATAGAAGCCCTTACTTTAAACTCCCATTTTCTTTACAGGGAAGCCCTCCTAATTTACAGTTCCATCCGTCTACAATCCCCTTATAAATCCATGTCCTTTGTTGTTTTGAATCACCCGTAAAAAAACCAAAAAACACATAAGTTCCTATTAGCTTAATGATATTCCAAAATTTCCATACTTTTGGAACGTACAACTGCCGGTGTAAAAACAGTGAATTTCTAACAATAAAGTAATGACGCTTTGGCGATCTTAAAGGCATAGCTTGTATCCCAAGCATCTTAAGTTTCATGACATCGTCGCCCATTGCATGCTCCATAATTACTTGCGGGCAGGCATACAGGTTATAGCCTTTCTTAACCGCTCTAAAGCACCAGTCTGTTTCAATATGATCAATAAACATATCTGCATTAAAAACGCCAACTGAATCAATAGCATCCAGACTTATCAATGACCCTGAGCTATTCAAAGAATCAACAAGAATCGGGCCGCTTTTTAAATCAGGTTTTACCTTGCTCCATAAGCATTTTTTAATTTTATGGAAATTCAAATAGCTACGGGAACGACTGTCGTATAAAGTTGGCCCTACCGCCGCAACATTATGGTTATTTGCTTGGAGCGACAACAAATAACCCCTCAATTCGGCAACCATACTATTAGAAGGGACGCTATCATGATCCAGTGTCATTATAAAAAGACATTCAGGAAATCCTTCTCTAACCGCTTGAATACCTTTGTTTTGTGCGGCAGCTATACCCATATTCTCAGTCATCTCGACAAGAGAAACAAAAGCATTACTCTCTGATAAAACCTGAAGCTCTTTTAAAGTATCAGGTTCACTCCCATTATCAACCAATACAACATTACACTGCTTTGAAAGCCTTGAAATTTGTTTGCGTAATAAACATAAAAGTGGGTTATAAGTAACTGTAATAACTACTACATCATCAATCACTATTATCCACCCCCGCCCACAATATCCATAAACTTTGCGGTCTTCTCAGCTTGATATAGACGCGTGAACTTTTTATCATGAGAAACTCTGTAGGAAGGTTCTACCTCTCGTCCAATAGACACTCTATAGCACCATTCAATCGCCTTACAAATCCCCTCAATATCAAATGGATCACTCACGATACCGATATCATTATCAATAATAAGGTTTCTTAACTCCCCTTTTTTTATTACCGCAAGAATTGGCCTTTTAGCACCTATATACTCAAAAACTTTACCCGTTAATATCTCCGAACCCCTTTGTTTATAATTCGTCGTTTGTATTAGTAATAAACAATGCGCTTTTTGTTGATAGTCTAGAGCCTCACTATGCGAAACTACTCCAGTTAAAACAACATTAATTGTTATTCCTATTCTATCTAAGTGAGCTTGGGCTTCGCTATTAATATCCCCAACGATACAAAGCTCTATATCCACATTTTTATTAGCTTTACTTTCAGAAAAACACACCAAGGCATCACAAAACACTGAAATATCAAAGTCTTGCAGTGACCCTGTGTATACGATCCGAAAAACGTCAGTTACTTTTTGGCTTTCAGAACATCGCATTTCATCCTCATCGTAGCCATTAAGGACCACTTCTGTCTGCTTTTCGACAAGTTGAGGGCAGCGTTGAACAGCATGTTTTCTTTGATATTTAGTCACAAAAATAATGCCGTCTGCTGATTCGTATAATCTCGGCTCATAACAAGACTCCACAAAGCTCTGAATTGAAGTTATTAAACCTGGCTTCCTGAGTGGCCACTCAGTCATTGAATCGCGCAGTTCCATAACCCATTTCAAACCCGTCATTTCTTTAATTTTTTTTGCAAAGATATGCACGCTATGGGGAGGGGAAGTCGAATATATAATATCTATATTTTCTTTCTCACAAATATCTTGTGCTTCGGGAAGCAGATCGCGCCACCACGCACTATATATATCCATAAACCGAAGTTGTTTTATTGCAAAAAGATTACCCATCAAGCCGACTCCTCCCTTTTTTTGCCTGCTATTAAGATATGACATTAATCTCTCACCACCAATTCGGTAAATTGGAACTCCTTTTAAATAGGACAACTCACTCAAAGAAGAATCCATTACATTGTGAGTAGCGCCCGCCACCGTTAAAATGACGGGGTTGTATCCATACCTAGGGAGATACTTTATTAGCTTCAGTACCCGTTGCACACCAACGCCTCCCATAGGGGGGAAATAATAAGTAACTATCAATAAATTTTTTGCCATTCAAGCCCTTCCCTGTCAAAAAATATACCCGACATATTCGCAAAAAAAAACTTGCTTGCATGAACACGCGCCTCTTCATTCGCTTTACAGCACTGTCTAAAAAGAAGTAGCGAGAAATGAGCTTTTATGAATTTTGGCCTTTCTTCTATAATTGTCATGACTTCAATTTTCTTCTCCTAGGGCGATCTTAAAACACTATCAATAACGATAAAAAGCCCCTTTTCTTTGGCTGGCTATTTCACGCTCACCACTATAGATTACTTAAAGAATAAGCGGTATTACATCCATATTTAATAACAATAGATCCGCATTGATAAAGCCAACTTATGCTCAACTTGCAACTCTAGTTTTTCTTAAAAATGCCCACAACCTCTCCAAGTCATCTACTTTAACCCATATCAAATTCCGTATTGGCACAGTACTAAAATTCCTATACATAAATACTTTAAGTATGAAGTTTATACAATATGCAACTGTTGTAGCAATTGCTGCACCAATCAGCCCAAACTTAGGGATTAAGATTAGATTACCAACGACATTACAAAACACAACAACAATTGCCACATACAAATTTAATTCTGGCTTCCCTCTAGCAGCAAGGTCATTCGACAAAATACGACTACCTGAAGTTAAAACTATTCCTGGTAGCAGAATTAACAATGGCGTAAGCACTCCTCGGTACTCACTTCCAAAAACAATACTTATAAAAGGACTAGCAACCAATGCAAAAACCACCGTTATTAGCACCGTGAAAAACAATGTGAATCGGGTAATTAACGGGGTAATTTGCTTCCTTTTTTCTTCATCACTTGATAATTCTGACAGCTTTGGTAGCAATACAGTACTGATTGCCTGTGAAAAAACCCAAAGCCTCTCACTAAGCTGCACTGCAATCACGTAAACACCGGCACTTGCGGGATTAAGGAAAAAGTTCACGAGAAAAATATCTGCTTTATAATTAAAAAAAGCCATAATATTACTTAAATGAGCCTTGTACCCATAACTAATTACTTTTTTTGAATAACCGTCCTCTAGCTCTACTCTTGTATCACCAATATTTGTTTTCAATACCCAATAAGAAAGTAGTAATGTAATTGCTCCTGCCGCCAAATATGCAACAACTAGAAGATACAACTCATTGTTTTCTAATAATACTAAACTCACAACAAGCACAAGCATAATTGCTGGCTGTACTAATAGAACGAGATTAAACTCTTTAAATTTTTGCAGCCCTTGGAAAATACTAGATATGAAGCCTTGCATTAAACTAATGGGGAAACCCAACAGCCCTAACCATAGCGCCAAAGGGTGAATGCCTGGAAAAAATGCCTCGGCTTTTAATTCAACTAAAAACCCACCAAGAATTAGCCCTATAACAGATAAAAGAACTACGAACTTAGAAGCCGTCAAAAAAGCCTTTCTCGACGTTACTTGTGATGAACCTAAGTAATACACGTTAGCAGGACCTATACCGAGATTAAGAAAGGTAGCGAGCATACTAGGCAAAAGTAACGCTATCGCATATGAACCATTAATTGCAGCCCCATAAACACGAGCAATAACCACCACTGTGACCAATTGCAACAAGCCAGATACAAACTGCCGGCCTAAAGTTGAACCAACATTTCTTGCTAACTTATTTAGGCCTAAGCCATCCATTCTTTCTCCCTATTTTTTCACGACTTACCATCAAGCACATCTGCATATACCTGAGCCAGCCTTTCGGCAAGCACCTCTCCACTATAACGCGCATGACAGGCTGCACGAATTTTCGCGCCATCAAACTGCGCCCGTTCGTCATACATTTTGACCATTGCAGCCGCCAACGCATCTATATCATTAACTGGCACCAGCATGCCATCATCCTTGCGAATAATATCTTCAGGCCCACCGCAACGCGTTGCTATAACAGGAACACCTAGTGCTAACGATTCTATAACCACTACCCCAAATGTTTCATAGTGACTACTGAGCACAAACACA
This sequence comes from Cycloclasticus sp., assembly GCA_002733135.1. GTDB lineage: Bacteria > Pseudomonadota > Gammaproteobacteria > Methylococcales > Cycloclasticaceae > Cycloclasticus. Next base: position 29,104 of record NVUJ01000014.1, read on the forward strand.
TCCGAAGCTGACACCTGCTCCATTACCTGTTGTCGACTTAATTCGCCTAAAAACACAACCCTATCCGATATACCAAGTCGTCGAGAAAGCTTTTGTAAGGCTTCCCACTCCTTACCATAACCACCTATTTTAAGTTTTATATGTGTATTATTTGGGAATGCTTTTGCGAAAGCATTTAAAAACAAACCCACCCCTTTATTAACTGTCAATAGAGCTATATTAATGAAAACAAATTCACTTTTATTCTCTTCATCCTTTATTTGGCATTCAAAAAACCTATCATTCACCATATTTGGCATCACTAACCATTTACCCCCACTCATTAAAAAGTATTCCGATAAAAAATCGGCAAAAGGGCGACTAACAGCAAATCTTTTCAGGGCATTTTGTGACACTTTCTCAGCAATTATTTTTTGTGAACTTATTACTAATCCACGTTGAAACGCAGAACTGTGTTCAGTAATCACATAGGGTACTCCATGCTTTTTATATATAGCCATAGCCGCACAACCAGCATACAACATCGAATGCACATGGATAATATCTGGCATACCATGTTTTTTTACATACCTTTCAAAAACCTTTAATAGTTCCTTTTCACACCACCAAGCATGTAGACGAGGCGCCCAACCGAGCCATTTCACACCGTTTTTACGATACGTCAAAAGACCTTCGTCTACTTCAAAACTGGTATTCCTTTTACCAAATAAAATAAAATGTAAATCACGCAACGGCCTATGCTGTAATGAAAGAACGCCTACTTCATGGCCTTGTTTTTTTAACTCCAATGCTTGTTCTCGAAAGAAGCTTCCACCAATATCATTAAGATTGCGTGGGTACCACGAGGGGATTATTAATATATGCATTTTTTAAACTAGACTATCATAGCCAGCCTTTATCAGCTCGTTGCCAATAATGCGTTGGAGGATTAGTTTATCCTCCGGACTTAATGAAGCCCTCCCTTTACCAACCGATTTCATGGTCGGTGAATTCTGTACATTCACATGATGTTTCCGCATTAAGACATCCCCCATCTCAACACCACTAACGGTTAGTATTTCATCCCTTTTTGGAATATTGAGTTTATCAAGAATGTTTGATATGACTTTCTCATGATTTGAAACTAATGCTTCATATTGTATTTCTATGAATGAATCCTCTGAAATAGATTTTTTAAAGGACTGCCAGGCCTTTCGACTGCTCACCCACCTGTTTGCTGCTTCTGTTATCTCTCTATATATTCCAGATTCTATATACGAAAAACATACATCTACGCCATCACGCTCAATATATATGTAAACAGCATTTGGAATAAGACCTTTTAGCAAACCAAGATGCATTGTGTTAAGGGGCGTTTTGTCACCAACCCACACCGATGAACACCCTTTTTTAACTGCCAACCACTTATACAACTCCACGATTAACGTACCCACTTGTTGATTCTCTTTACTATATTCCTTAGCTTGAATAGAAAACTCTCGAAGCGTATCAATTTCAAATGTCGGAAACTCTGGATGGAATTCAATTTTAGCAAGCGTTAAGTCAACCCTGTCCGGCCAACTCAACGCACACGCGTTCAAATGAGAAATTACTTCCGAAGGAAGCACATAACTTTCAGGCGGAATATATATATCTCCATATTCCATTAACAGCCTTCTAAGTAACGTATTGCCTGATCGGCCAGAGCCAATTATAAATACAAAAGGGCTCTGGCTAACTGAACCTATTTTTCTAGTAGACATTAAACCCTGAAGCTGTCTGATCACACCAAGAAGCATGTATACACTATACTGCAGCCAGGGTTTTCTACTAACTTCTTTAAGTATTACGCTTTTGATGGTTTTTTCAGTGTTATCCAAATCAAACACTCTTATCTGGTTTCTTCTTTAAAACCTTTACAGGAGTTTCCATACATAACCGAACAAATAAATACCGTAACCTATCAGGTGTTTTGAATCTAGGAAGATGACTGGCTACAGTGAACCATAAACATGGTTTCATACTCGTTCAACTAATCTCATAATGATGGTTTCTTGCTCTTTATCATTTAAATAAGGACTCATAGGTAGACTTATCACCTCTTGAGCTAACCGTTCAGACACAGGGCAATCATCCTCTTTTAAACCAAGATATTGAAAACATTCTTGTAGATGCATTGGCATTGGGTAGTGCACACCCGTTGGGATACCAGCTCGCTTTAAGCCTTCTTGCAATTGATCTCGGTTTTTAACCCGTACCGTATATTGCGCCCAAACACTACTACGATTAGATTTTAATTTAGGCGTTTGAACACATTTAGATAGGCCCTGTGTATAATTCTCGGCAACTGCTTTGCGTGCTGTTATTTCTTTCGCATAATGAGGCAATTTTGCCAATAAAACAGCCGCCTGGAGTGTGTCCAACCTTGCCCCTAACCCAATATATTTATGCTGATAGCGTTTATTTTGCCCATGCACCCTTAACTTTTTTATTTTTTCTGCATACTCAGCGTTATTGGTAAACACTGCGCCGCCATCACCGTAACAGCCTAATGGCTTAGAGGGGAAAAAGCTGGTGGTATAGATGTTGCAATGGTGGACTTCTGCTTGCTCTTTATACGTTGCGCCAAAGGATTGCGCTCCGTCAATTATCACTTTAAGGTTGTGCTTTTTTGCTATGGCATTAATTTCGTCCATATCGGCTGGTTGGCCATATAGGCTAACAGGCATAATGGCTTTTGTTTTTGGTGTAATGGCTGCCTCAATTTTACTGGCATCAATATTAAATGTGCTTTCTTCAATATCAACAAAAACTGGCACAGCTTTCAGCAATGCTATTGTTTCTGCTGTTGCTATAAAGCTGAACACTGTCGTGATCACTTCATCACCTAGTTGTATATCAAGCGCCATCATCGCTAACAACAGTGCATCTGTGCCGCTTGAGCAAGTAATTGCGTGTTTTGCCTTAGTGAACTTTTCTAGCTCGCTTTCTAACTCTTTGACTTCAATGCCCATGATGTAATTAGAGTTATCGAGTACTTTTTGGATATTTGCATCAATTTCTGTTTTGTACAGTTGATATTGATGCTGAAGGTTCGCGAAATCAATTTTCATTCAGCGCTTCCTTCAGTTTTTACAACATCGTTTAGCAATTGGTATGCTCTACCCGTATGCGGGCATATTGCTTTTGCTTCGCCCTGAATTGGCAAATCGAGTTTCTCGCCATATTCACTTATCCAACCGATTTGCTTAGCTGGCACACCAACCATTAATGCATATGGGTTTACGTCTTTATTTACAACTGATCCTGCGCCTATAAACGCGTACTCACCAACCTCTATACCACAAACAATTGTACAGTTTGCACCTAGAGTGGCCCCTTTTTTAATCAAGGTGTCACGGTATTCATCTTTTCGATTAATAAGGGAACGGGGGTTATATACATTGGTAAACACCATACTGGGGCCACAAAAAACGCCTTCTTCTAAAGTCACATTATCGTAAATGGATACATTATTTTGGATTTTGCATTTATCGCCAATAATGGCTTTATTACCTATAAAGACATTTTGGCCTAACGAAACATTTTCCCCAATCTTTGCGCCACTGCTCACATGCGCCCAATGCCAAATACGTGAGCCTTTACCTATTTGTGCGCCCGTATCAATAATGGCTGTTTCGTGAACTGTAATATCCATATGATTTTTAATATTCCAACGGTAGTGAGACTGTTTTCCCGTCTCGAGCCGACAAATAGGCCGCTATCAACACTTCTAATGATTTAAGACCTTCTCGCCCGTCTGTTTCTGGCTCTGCTTTGCCCCGCATTACATCAATCACATTTTTATAATACAAGGGATGACCAAAACCATATACAGAGGTTGTTTCATAGTTAGCCGTTTTTATCTGTTCATCATAATCTTTAGGTTCATCAAACTCCCAGTGTTGTATATCATTAACGGCCATTCCTCCTATGCGAACACTTCCTTTATCCCCTAGAATAGTTATGGAGCCTTCCATGTTTTTGGGGTATGTCAGCATGGTAACGCTCATTGAGCCTATGGCACCACTTCGCCAACGCACGTTCATCACACCTGTGTCTTCCACTTCAATGTCTCGTGTTGTGCTCATCATAGCTTGAACCTTATCTATGGGGCCAATCAACCAATCAAAAAGATCCACATAATGGCTGGCTTGATTCATAAATGCACCCCCATCAAATTCCCAGGTTCCTCGCCATTTTGCTTGGTCGTAATATGACTGAGGCCTTGTCCAAAAGACATTTATGTGAACCATGTGAACTTTACCAAAACGTTTTTCTTCAACAGCACGTTTCAACAGTTGCAATGTCGCATTTTGACGGTTCTGTTTAACAACAAATAAATGCACACCCGCTAGGTCACAAGCTTTAACCATTTTGACGCCATCTTGCCAACGGGTAGCCATTGGTTTTTCAGTCATTACGTGTACACCGTATTTTGCAGCCAACTCTGCTTGCTGAGCATGAAGCCCGCTTGGCGTACAAAGAACTAGAAGGTCTAGTTCTTCAGATTTTAATAATTCAATTAATTTCACATAACCATTGATTCTATATTCATTCATGTACTGATTAAGTTGATGTTCATCAACATCACACACCGCAACCAGCTCTATATCATCTGCATGTTTTTCAATGGCGCTTAAATGATTTTTAGAAATTCTCCCGCAACCAACTATCGCTATGCGTATTTTCCTTCCTTCGATTCGTACATAATTTTGCATGTATATTAATCCCTTGAATTTATAACGTGCAAGTTACATTAAAACTACAATTAATATTTTCCGATTCTTTGCTGCATTCCTATCTGTCACATTACGCCCACACTTTACAATTGGACATATCAACAAGTTAACGGCTTTTATTGTAACTATACATATCTTCCAACATTAGCCTATATTTTCAATTAACCCAACTAAAGATGTGTAACGCATTATGACTGACATACACCCTAAACAACCAACATCCCTCACATTTCATTGCTAATTTATAAAAATTAACCCAATATTTACTGCAAAAACCCTTTTTTCTACTACTATATAACGCAGTAAGGTTTATCATACTGTCCAATATAGGGAGTTATTTGACTACACATGGCGGCAACTAGTGAAAAAATTTATTTAGGCGGCCTCGCAAGACGTCTAGTTTTGGACGGCTTACTGACCGAAGAGGCTGCTCACAAACATTTTGACGCCGCTAATCAACAAAAAAAACCTTTTGTTACTTATCTGGTAGAACAGAAAATCTTAGATAGCCAGGCTATAACAATAGCCGCCTCTGAAGAATTCGGTGTGCCAACCTTCGACATCACTTCACTTAATCATGAAGTAATACCAAGAGGGTTAGTAGACGAAAAGTTGATACGTAAAAACCACGCATTACCAATATTTAAACGCGGTAATAAATTATTTGTGGCTGTATCAGACCCCACAAACTTGCAGGCACTTGACGAAATTAAGTTCCAAACGAGAATGAACACTGAAGCTATTCTTGTTGCAGAAGATAAACTAACAAAAGTTATTGAAGTTGCTATGGATGAGGAAGATACATCCATGGACGACTTATTAGACGACGATCTTGATAATATTGATTTTGAAGACTTATCCGATAAGGCTCCCGCGGAAGATATTGACAGCGAAATTGATGACGCGCCTGTCGTTCGCTTTGTTAATAAAATTTTATTAGATGCAATAAAAAAAGGGGCTTCCGATATTCATTTTGAACCCTACGAAAAAAAGTTTAGAATTCGTACCCGTCAAGATGGCATTCTAAAAGAAGTCGCTTCACCGCCCACTAATATTGCGAACAAACTAACCTCACGTATTAAGGTAATGTCTCGCATGAATATTTCTGAAAGGCGCATTCCTCAAGATGGGCGCATAAAAATGGCCCTATCCAAAAATAGAGCCATTGATTTTCGTGTAAATACGTGCCCCACCTTGTATGGTGAAAAAATTGTACTACGTATTTTAGATCCGACAAGTGCCCAAGTTGGCATTGAGCATCTAGGATTTGATCCTGTGCAACAAAAACACTTCCTTAAGGCTATTTCAAAGCCATATGGAATGATATTGGTAACAGGCCCCACAGGTAGTGGTAAAACAGTGACGTTATATACTGCACTTAATATTTTAAATGAACCGGATATTAATATTTCAACGGCCGAAGACCCCGTTGAAATTACCGTTGCCGGTATTAATCAGGTTAACGTTAACCCTAAAACTGGGTTAACGTTTGCAGAAGCGCTCCGTGCCTTCTTACGGCAAGATCCAGATATTATCATGGTCGGTGAGATTCGCGACCTCGAAACTGCTGAAATTTCAGTTAAAGCCGCACAGACTGGCCATTTGGTTTTATCCACCTTACATACAAATGACGCACCTCAAACTCTCAACCGACTCAATCAAATGGGTATACCACCGTATAATATCGCATCATCGGTATTGCTCATCATGGCACAACGATTAGCAAGAAAGTTATGTGACAAATGTAAGCAGGAAGAGGAATTGCCTGCTGATATCCTTGTTAAAGAAGGTTATAGTGAAGAAGATGCTAAGAAACTAAAGCCTTTCAAAGCCGTTGGTTGTGATGACTGTGTCAATGGTTATAAAGGTCGTGTAGGCATCTTCCAAGTGATGCCAGTAACTGAAGCAATGGAAAAACTTATTATTTCTGGTTGCTCAACTATGGAAATAGAAGAACAATCGATTAACGAAGGCGTCCTGACATTAAGAGAATCTGGCCTAGAAAAAATTAAAGCAGGCATTACCAGCATTGAAGAAATTAACCGAATCACTAAAGACTAAATATTATGGCAGCTAATCCATCAAGAGTGACGTTCCTTTGGGAAGGAACAGATAACAAAGGCAACCGAAATAAGGGTGAAATTAACGCTCGATCCGAAGCAATGGTTAAGGCAGAATTGCGCCGCCAAGGTATTCGACCCATAAAGGTTAAGAAAAAACCACGGCCTTTATTAGGTAGCTTTGGACAAAAACCAATCGTGCCTAAAGATATTGCGATATTTAGTCGACAATTAGCGACTATGATGGCTGCAGGTATTCCATTGGTTGAATCTTTTGACATCATTGGCAAAGGTCACGAAAAACCAGCCATGCAAGACATGTTAGCCGCGATAAAAACTGACATTGAAGGAGGCTCTACGTTAACAGAAGGATTAAGTAAATTCCCTTTTCACTTCGATGAACTATTTTGCAATCTGGTTGAAGCGGGCGAACACGCTGGTATTCTTGAAGAACTGTTGAATAAAATCGCAGAGTACAAAGAAAAAACTGAAATCCTAAAAGCCAAAATCAAAAAAGCGCTTACATATCCAATAGCCGTATTAGTTGTAGCTGTTATTGTCACTGCTATTTTACTTGTCTTTGTTGTCCCACAGTTTGAGAGCTTATTCACTGGTTTTGGCGCTGACCTTCCTGCATTTACCCAATGGGTGGTAGGAATATCGCGTTTCATGCAAGAGTGGTGGCATGTTGTATTTGCGGTCATCGCAGCTTTTGTTTATACCATGATGCAAATTAAAAAACGCTCGCGTAAGTTTAACCATTTAATGGACAGAATCATTTTGAAACTGCCTGTCATCGGCGAGATTATGAATAAAGCGGCTATTGCACGATATGCTAGAACTCTTTCAACCATGTCAGCTGCGGGTGTCCCCTTAGTTGAAGCCCTAGAATCGGTTGCTGGAGCCACTGGCAATATCGTGTATTCCAATGCTGTCCTACAAATGAGAGAGCAGGTAGCTACTGGTATTCAACTACAACAATCAATGAAAAACGTTGGCTTATTTCCGCACATGGTGGTTCAGATGGTTGCCATTGGCGAGGAAGCAGGTTCTGTTGAAAGCATGCTAGCTAAGGTAGCTGATTTCTATGAAGAAGAAGTAGACAACGCCGTCGACTCACTGGCGAGCCTTATCGAACCTCTCATTATGGCAATTCTTGGTGTTCTAGTTGGTGGCTTAATCATTGCCATGTATTTACCCATCTTTATGCTAGGGTCTGTGTTCTAAAAGTAACAAATCGCTGCAATAAATGAACATTTTAGAAACGCTCGGGCAAAGCTCGTTCATATTCTACATATCGGTCGGAGTACTGGGGTTATTGATTGGTAGCTTTCTTAACGTCGTTGTGTACAGGCTGCCAATCATGCTGCGAAGAAACTGGCGAAAAGAATGCTATAACTTTCTTGAGCAAAAGAACACTGATACAGATAGCTCGGATATACTCAGCTTATCGCAACCTCGCTCACGCTGTCCATCCTGTCAACACGCGATTAGTGCTGTAGAGAACATCCCAGTTATCAGCTACCTCTTTCTAAAGGGTCGTTGTAAAAGCTGCCATAGCCCCATTTCACCTCGTTACCCAATTGTTGAGCTTGCTACCGCTGGGTTATCTGTCCTTATTGCACTCCATTTTGGCGTAACCTTTCAGACAATCGCTGCTCTGCTCTTTACATGGGCGCTAATTAGCTTAACTTTAATCGATTTTGATACACAATTACTACCTGACTCCATCTGCTTACCTTTACTATGGTTTGCACTTTTGATAAGCCTTTTTGATACATTCACCGACACGCAATCAGCTATTATTGGCGCTTTAGCTGGCTACCTAGTCCTTTGGTGTGTCTTCTGGGCTTTCAAAATTATCACTGGCAAGGAAGGCATGGGTTATGGAGACTTTAAGCTGCTTGCGGCCATTGGTGCTTTCCTAGGTTGGCAGATGCTACCCTTGGTGATTATTTTATCTGCATTTGTAGGTGCTACGATTGGCGTGGCAAGTATATTACTTAGCGGTCGTGACAAAAACACTCCTATGCCTTTTGGCCCTTACTTGTCTATCGCTGCTTTTATCGCTTTAATCTGGGGCAACGAAATTAATTCCTCTTATCTACAACTCGCTGGGCTTTAATTTATATGCTGACCATTGGTCTAACAGGTGGTATCGGTTCAGGAAAATCAACCGTTACCAGCCTCTTTAAAGAACAGAATATTCCTGTTATTGATGCAGATGAAGTTGCACACAACATTGTGCAGCCCAAGCAACCTGCTTTAGCAGAAATAAGAAATACTTTTGGCAACCGAGTGATTACTCCAGATGGTTCACTTGACCGAGATATTTTACGAGAAATAGTATTTAGAAATAAAAATGAGAAACTTAAACTCGAAAATATTTTACACCCCATTATTTTTAAGACAATGCGCGAACAACTCAATTCAATTAATTCACCATACGGCATACTCAGTATTCCTTTGTTATTCGAAACAAATTATCAACAAGAAGTCGACAGAGTGCTCGTCATTGATTGTCCTGAATCCGTGCAAAAAAAGCGTATTAAAGGCCGTGATTCATTAGACGACGAGATGATTAATTCCATCATCAAATCCCAATGCTCTCGTGAATATAAAGTAAAATTTGCTGATGATGTTTTAATCAATAATGGCTCATTAAAAGATTTAAAAACACGCGTACAACAACTCCACAAATTTTACCTTGGAATGAGCACTGGAAATAAATAGTATTATCCGACAAAATAGCATTTTGGATTCCTTTAAAATTGACTGTGCCCAAACAAATTACATATGAATTGCCACTGAGCGAAAGAATCCGAACTTTTCTAAGGTTGGAAGATTTATTTGCACAAATGAACCATTTTGCCCAGCACGATGGTGAGTGGCACAACAGGGCAGAATTAAGCTGCTTACTTAATATTCTTGCCCTCTCAGGTAGAACTGATTTAAGAAACGAAATTACTAAAGAAATAGAACGCCATACTAAAAGTTTGGTTACTTTTGCCCAAAACCCTAATGTTGATAGCGAGAAACTGGAGCAAACCATAGCTCAACTGCATCAACTAAATTTGAAACTAGTTGCGTCAACGGGGCGCTTAGACCACATAATAAGCGAAGTTGAGCTACTAAAAGCATTAGCCCAACGCAATGGAATCCCTGGCGGTTCATGTGATTTTGATCTTCCAACATACCATTTTTGGCTTAACAAACCCTTACATGAAAGGCGTGAAAAGATCCAATCTTGGACTGCAAATTTAATTCCCATTCAGCACGCAATCACTTTGTTGCTACAATTCATCCGTTTTAGTGCTATCCCAACAACCAAAATTGCATACTCGGGTTTCTATCAACAAAATCTGGGTGCCAACCAATCAGTTCAAATATTGCGCGTTACGCTTGAATCTGAGGCCGATTACTTTGCCGAAATCAGCGGTGGTAAACACCGCTTCACTGTTCGTTTCATGAAACCACAAGAAACGGAACGCCCCCGCCAAGTTGACAAAGAAATTAACTTTGCATTAAGCATTTGCCAACTTTAACAAAATGCCCACATCAGTCACTTGCCCAACGTGTCATAAAATAGTTGTTTGGAACCATCACTCAAACTTCAAACCATTTTGTAGTGAACGATGCAAATTAATTGATCTTGGGGATTGGGCGTTAGAAAAACATGTCGTTGTAGGTGAAGAGGTGCTCTTAACAGAAGAAAACAACGAGGGCTTCTAGAAATATCTTTCTTCGAATAATGTTACCAACGATGCAAAACTGAGCCACCCCAACGGTTGAAAAGTGAGCCACATGACTCACACTGATGCTTTCCATAATGAGGAGCATCATGATCACA